>JAHDQM010000015.1 GCA_018433835.1 Methanoculleus sp. | reverse complement strand
CCATTCCCACCGGTTCATCCCTGCAAGAGCGGCTGCCTTCCCGGAAGAGAGTATGCCCCGGTGGTAGAGCGCCACGGCAAGTTCCCGCTGCAACTCGACGGCAATGGCATCGGGGGGAAGCCGAAGCGCCTGGACGATATCCCGGGGGACGGTGATGGTAACATCGGTCATAGCCGCTTCACCTGGATAGATAATGGATGGGAGGGAGATCCGATAAACCTGGTTGTGAGCGGAGGCCGGAGAGATCTTCTCCAGGTGGTGGCGTACCTGCCAACGTACCGTGAGGGCCGTTGGCCGGAGATTGAAGGTCTGTTGCTGGACGAGGTTTCTGATGCACTGAATGAGAAAGGCATCATTCATTTCATCGAAGATCTGCTCCAGGAGATGCGCAAGAGAGACTATTAAATCGGCGATATGAAGGCGTGAAAAAAGGGTTATTCGACCTGCTCAACAACGCGTTTCTTGTCTTCCTCTCTCCTCTTCGTGACCTCCCAGATATGGGCCAGGGAATATCAGGAATCGGCAGGGTGATAGATCCAGTCTCGCGAAGGTGAAGAGAACCACAACATCAATATTGACCCTACCAGATTGATCCTTATGGATCGCGAGAGGTATTTTCATTACCCAATAAAATGTCCTCATTGTAGCAATTTCAATATCGGTGGGGGACTTTACTGTGGTGGATGCGGAAACCTTATCCGCATACCACGAATTCTGACGTACCTTGAAAAATTTATCGAATTTAAGGCTCCACAAACTGTTCATAAAACCGAAAACATCGAGAGCATCTTTGCCTGCGAATTCGAACGACAACCTTTTGGTTATCGCTATATGGCCATGCACCGTGTGGGAACCGGCGATCTCGCTATCAGGTTTTGTGGGTGCCCAACTTGCGAGCGATTGCAAGGCGAGATAGCGGATTACTTTGTTGCATTTGAGGCAGCATACAACCCCGTACAGCCTCATAAAAAACTCGCCCGCGAATAGGCCCTAGTGCCTCTTGTCTCCAAATATTATAAGTAAAATTATATTGTTTGCCACTGAATATATTTTCTCATGGGGAAGAGCAAGTACACCGTTACCCTTACCGACGACCAGCGTTCGTTCCTCGAAGACCTTGTTCACCGTGGTAAATCTTCGGCCTCCACGATCCGGCATGCCTACATCCTGCTCCATGCCGATAAACCTGACCCTGAGGTTGCCGAGCTTGTCCGGTGTCACCCGCTGTCCGTGTTCAACGTCCGAAAAGCGTTTGTCACGCAGGGGCTCGACGCGGCACTGCACCGGAAACTCCGTGACGAATGCTCGACCCCCCGGAAACTGGACGGCGCCGGCGAAGCCCGTCTCATCCAGATCGCCTGCAGCCAACCGCCGGAAGGTCGATCCCGCTGGACGCTGCAGTTACTTGCCGATCGTCTCGTGGAACTGGAGATCGTCGACACCATCTCGATCAAGACCGTCGAACGGACGCTAAAAAAACGCGCTCCAGCCACATACCAAAAAGCAGTGGGTTATTCCCCCCGACGGAAACGGGAACTTTGTCGCCGCGATGGAAGACGTGCTGGAGGTCTACCAGCGACCGTTTGATCCGGCAAACCCTCTCATCTGCATGGACGAACAGCCGATCCAGCTGCATGCCGAAGTGCGGGAACCGATCCCGGCACAACCCGGTCGTCCGGAACGGCGGGACTACGAGTACCGGAGAAACGGGGTCGCCTGCGGGTTCATGTTCACCGAACCGTTGGGACAGTGGCGCCGAATCACGATCACGTAAACGCGAACAAAGAAGGATTGGGCGCACCAGATACACCACCTCCTCGAAGTGGACTATCCCGATGCAGAGAAGGTGATCCTGGGTCTGTGACAACCTCAATACGCATGTCCCGGGAGCACTCTACGAGACGTTCCCGCCAGAAAAAGCAAGAAACCTGCTGAACCGGCTGGAGATCCATCGCACGCCAAAGCATGGGAGCTGGCTCAACATCGCCGAGATTGAACTCAGTGTCCTGACTCGCCAATGCCTGAACCGGAGAATCCCGACCATCGAAGTACTCCGGGTGGAAACAGCAACCTGGAACCGAAACAGAAATCAGGCCCAGAAGAGGGTAGATTGGCAGTTTACCACCAACGATGCGAGGAGGAAACTGAAGCGACTCTACCCGATGATATTAGAGAATTAGGAGACAAAGAGCACTAGATGTGTGGGATCAGGAGTGCGAGATTGCAGCTGATCTCAGTCCAGTATATCGATTTCCGGATATCGCCCATGGATTCACTCCCTTAGATACCTTCCCCCGACAGGCACGAACCGCTCCGGCTTCTTCACCGTATCGTACTTCCGGACATTCTCGAGTTTGAGGGCCATCCAGGGCCGCTTTCGGGGCACGCCCTTCCTGACCCTGATCCCCTGCCACCGCTCCTGGCTCTCGACGTAGGCGCGGACCTCCTCTTTCGTGAGGAAGACCGCATCGCCGAAGGTCTCGAAGAACGCGAGGGGGTTATCCCCGATGACAATGCGCTTGATCGTCGCCTCCCCGACGTAGCCGGCGTGAGGAACCGTCGGCGGTTTTTCATATCTCCGTGAAATAAGGCCTGAAGAAACAGTGAGTATCCTCGCTGTTGAAGAGTAGATAGCCGATCCATGGCACCAGAGATAAAGCACATCCGTGCCCAACCACGGATCTCGCTGTTGAAGAGTAGATAGCCGATCCGTGGCACCCCGAAGGGGCAACATGTGAGTGATAGGTAAGATTCGACATCCGGATCTGCGTAACGTCTGGAGACACGAGGCATACGACTTCACCATCCGGCTGAGGAGAGCATCGATGCCCTTGTTCTATCGCCCGGCAACGTTTACCGAAAACAGAATGCGGGTGATCTCATGGGCCGGGATCAAGTACCCATCAAGTACGGTAAAGCCGGCAGATATCCGGATATATGCGGATCGTCAGCAGTATTGCTGACGTTAATCTCTGGAAGCAGGCACTCTGAATACAACCCGTCAAGTATTCCTCCCGTCTGATGCCGCCCACCGAACATACTTTATTTCAGGTCTCCAGTAGTCTCATTGTTTTTGTTATCCTGTTCCTCTCCTTCGGGCGGGGCGGCCTCCTTTAGCATCCGGTCGAAATCGCTCTCAAAAAGTCTGTCCTGAACAACCCGGTACTTCTCAAATGCACTCTCTGCGAACTCCTTTGCCATCTCTTTTGTGACCTTTCCACGGTCTTCGAGCAGTTTGCGATCATCGAACTCAAGGAACCGGTCAAGGCGTTTTGCCCAATCCTCCATAGTCATCGGGATCTTTCTTCTGGCACGCTCTTCAGCGAGGTCAAGCCAGGCGTTGACGATTCTTCCGAGCGATTCAAGTTCTGTTGCGTTCAGATAGTTTTTCGCAACCGATACGTCGGTTTTGAGTATCTTCCCGTCAGGGGCTTTTTCCCAGGTGCTAAGGCCCATATGCTTCTTTCTGCTGTCGGCACGCGCCATTATCAGTTCAGCCGCAGTATTCCCATGTATCGCAAAATGTAATTTGTTCTGAACGTTTGCGAAAAACTCGCGTGTTGTTGGTGCATTCCTGTTGTAGTCGAGGCTTGTGGCGTAGATATCCGTGATCTTCTGGTAGAATCGTCTCTCACTCAGCCGTATCTCCCGAATTTCTGCCAGCAAGCGCTCGAAGTAGTCTTCCCCAAGGAACGTACCGTTCTCCATCCGCTTTTTATCAAGTACATATCCTTTAATGGCAAATTCTGTTAACACCTGAGTCGCCCACTGACGGAACTGGGTGGCTCTTCGGGAATTGACGCGATACCCAACCGAGATTATGGCATCAAGGTTGTAGTAGTCAAGAGTCCGTGAAACTTCACGATCACCCTCGATTTGAACTGTTAGATATTTTCTAATAGTTGCATCACGGGTCAACTCGCCGCTTTCGTAGATGTTTTTCAGGTGTACGTTTATTGTCGGAACAGTCACATCGAAGAGCGCCGCCATCATCTTCTGGCTTAACCAGATGGTTTCGTCCTCGTACCTGACCTCGATTGAGTCTTCACCGGCGGCCGAGGTAAATAGCAAAAATTCAACCGTGCTGTTCCGTATCAGTTTCTTCTCATCGCCGTTCATTGTTCCGCCTCGTACCCGTACGGTTTTATGGAGTCTCCACCAAATGCCGGGCTCTCTGTTTTGTAACCCTTGAATCTTCTATGGCAGTTCATAATGCTCCTGCCACCTCAGATTACCCGTAGATCTGTATTAGGTGCAATCACCTTGAAGATCCCCTCTCTATTGAGTGTGCCCGGGCTGCTCCTGAACGATCCATCCCGAAATACGCCTCATAACGACTTTATCTCTGCGATCTTTCCGGTATCGCCTCAAATCTTCTGTGATTTGCCTGAGCCCTGTCTGATCATTCCTTCTCCATCACAAAAAACCCTGCCGGTGCCCCACTCTCCGTTCATGTCCATCAAGATGGATCCGACCGTCGAGGAGGACTTTTCCCTCCCGGACGAGGAGGACGGCCTGCTCTGCGTCGGTCGCGTCGAAGAAGTTGGGGATATGGCGGAAGGGGGCGAGGAGGAAGTGGCCGGTAATCGCCGGGTGTTTGTCATAGCGGGCGTAGCAGAGGCTGTTTGCGAGCACGATCTCCTCCGGGGCCGGGCTGCAGAACGGGCAGGTCAGAGCGCCCATGCCTCGTATTCCCAGACTTGGATGAGGTAGACGCTTTTTTCGACGAGGTGGTCGAAGAACAAGTGGACGATACCGGTCGAAGAGTTGCTTAGTTCTCCCCGGTTACCGATCTTCTCGCAATCTCTCAAGAGCCCGTTTAACCGCTGCTTTCACAGTGGGATCCCTATCTCTCTGCGCCTTCATGAGCATCAGCCGCGCTCGCGGGTCCCCGATCTTCCCCAGTGCGTCAGCAGCGCTCTTACGGATCTCGCGGTCCGGATGGTGCAGGCATTCCGTGAGGGGATAGACCGACCGTTGGTCTTTGATGACCCCTAACATTCGGACGATATGCACTTTCGTTCTCTTGTCCGCGCTTTTCAGTTCCGCAATAAGCGGCTCGACTGCAGGCGGCCCGATATTCATCAAGTTCCGGGCGGCGCGGTCTCGCTTCCTCTGGTCTGTCTCCGATTTGAGCGCCGCGATGAGTTCCGCAACCCTTCGATCCGCCGCATCCGCTGTGTGTTCCGGGATGCCTATCTTCGGAATTTCCGGCGAGCCTGTCGGTAGAGGTGAGGTTTGCAGATCCAGCTTTCCCATGAGAAGCAGGGATCGTAGCGTTTTCGGCTCTCTTCCGGAGATGATGAGAAGCCAGCGGAGGCTCGATACATTGTTCATCGGCTCATCGCCGTAAGCCCTCCGGAGCAGATGGAGCCATTGCTCATCCGTGACGGCACCTGATTGGGTTTTGAGAAGATCGATCAATCGCTTCCGGGCCTCAGTTCTGATTGAATCGACAATGTTCTTGATATGAATCGTCCCGAAATCGTCGGCAACGACGCACTCGTGGGTCCTGTAGTAAGATCGCACGACCTCCTCGGATTGCCTCTCGAGGTCAAGGATCTCGCTGTTCTCCGGATCGTAGAGTTCCAGAGCAATGCCGAGCTTCAGGGCGATGTCCTGGATCCAGGCAAGGTCGCTCATGTAGGAGAAGGAGTCCTCGGCCGCGACGAAGTTCCGCGGGAGAGCGACGAAGTGGTGGAACACGGGTTGCTTATCGGGCCTGTTACGCAGTATCCGGCCCATTCTCTGGACGAGCTGCAGTCTGGTTTTGGCCGATGCGACGTTGATCCCGATCTCGGCGTCGGGGACGTCGATGCCTTCATCAAGCATCTTCGGGGCGATGAGCACACCGGTCGTGCAGTTCCGGAACGCGTTGAGCGCTCGCTTGACGTCGTCCTGGTGCAGGCCCGAGTGGACGCGATACGCATTCACGGAATCCTTCACCGACCCGTAGATCCGCTCGCAGGTTTCGATGTCCATCGAGAAGACGACGCACTTCTTCCGGTTCCCGAGCTGCTTGACGAGAGCGATCGCCTGCTCCATCTTGGGAGACGACCGGTGGATGATCAGCCGCCGCCTGTAGATCAGGCCGATCAGCTTCTGCCACTCTTCGGGGACTTCTGTCTCCGAGTAGCGGGAGTTCCTCATGAGTTTCACGAAGTCTCCCAGGCTCTCGAACCGACTGAACCTGTGTCCGGAGAGGATCTGGATGAGTTTCTGGTCGTTTGCGTTGATGTAGTTGAGCAGTTTTCTGATATGCTCCGAGATCTCCCTGAACTCAACGTCCTCTGCGACATCGAGGAAGGTCCTGTGGACGTGGAGTTTGAAGTCCGGCACAATCCCCTGCTCGCGGGCTTCCTTGAGCGTGAAGGTGTAGACGGTCTTTCCGAGATACCGATCGAGAACCTGCCCCCGTTCGGCGCCTTCGACCGTTGCCGAAAGCCCCATCTTCCACCTGCACGGCAGATCGAGCGCTTTTCGGAACTGCAGCCCTGCTCCGTGGTGAACCTCGTCGACGATGAGCAGGTCCGTTTTGTATGCCCCGGGATTTCTGTAGACCTTCTGGAGCGTATCGAATTCGACGACGAACCTGTCGTCGTAGTTGAGCGGGCTCTTGTAGTCCCCGCTCGGGTCGCCCACGAACCCCAGCTTCTCGATGGTTTCTCGCCGCCACTGGTCGAGCAGCGCCCGTGAGTGGGCGAGGACCAGCACCCGCAGACTCCCGTGGAGCGTGAAGAGTTTCTCGGCAGCGGCGAGGCCGACCATCGTCTTTCCCGTCGCGGTGGCCATCTCGAGGATGCCCTTTCCGCCGCTCTTCAGCCAGGCCTCTAACGCTATCTTCTGGTGGTCCCAGAGGGAATAGAGCAGCACCGGCCGTGTAGAGTGGCGGGCGAGTTCATCCCGACGGGAGAGGCGGTCCGCAAACTCCTTCAGGCGCCCCGACTCGACCAGCTGGGTGAAGAGTTCCATCGCAAAGACCGAACTCCCGACCGAGAAGAGATAGGCGATCTCGGTGATCATGGCGGGCTGCATCTGCAGCTGGATCGCGATCTTCTTGAGGAGCTGGATCTTCTGGATCTCGGGGTAGGAGTGGAGCGCAGAGACCGTTCGGCACCTGAATGCGGTAAACTCGTCCTCGATATCCCGAAACGCTTGTTGGTCCCCGATGCGCTCCCCGACGATCCGGTACGCAGCGCCGGCGACCCAGTCTTCGAGGTCCGCATAGTGTCCGTTGTTCGGGTCGAGCCGGAGGACGAACCGGGCGTCTTTGTGATAGCGGTTGTCGTAGTAGTTCAGCAGTTCCTCGTCGGCAATACCGAGTGCTGCGGCCTCGGGGAGGGGGTCGAGGGTCCCTGCCCGGAAGTAGTCGAAGGTGAACCTCTCGGGGTGCTTGAAGTATTCTAACTCGTCCGGGCGGAGTCTCTTCATAGGCTATGCTTGCAGTTGGTACTGGCCGTGGAAGTATCGTAATCGTTCCGGCCGGGCACACATGGTATGTTCTACAAACCATTCCGGGTATAAAGGTATTTTCACCAGCGGGTGTCGGTGGTCGTTGATATCCGGCAACAGGGAAATAAGGATTGCTGTTTTATCCGTCGATGAGTTTACGGGGATTGAATGGAGTTCTGGGTCTTCTGATGCGAACGAATCGATTCGGTTGCTTCCCGGGCGTATCTGCGGAAGTCCATGTTCGGGTGATGGATGGCAGCAGTTCGATGGTTTGGAAATATCTGCATACATTTTGTAGATTTTTAACTTCCATTGCCATCAGATTAACTTCCAAAACCATAAATAACACTTCCAAGTTAGTAATAATTATGAAAAATGGTCAAGCCGGACACGTTGATTCTTTTGAAGACTCAACGTACCACTTTCCGGCAATCCGTGGCATACAAGCGGGAAAAGAGTATTATATAACGATGTTTCCTTTGAAGTCCATCGTGCAACTCTTTTCCTTTGACGACAGTGATCTCCCTCCAAAGATGCGCGCTCAGCGGACATTAAATCATGCTCGTATCCCTGTAATCGCTAATTATCTTGTTTCCAATCCGAAAGATTACGTCCTATCTTCTATTACTGCATCTGTTGACAGTGAAGTTCAGTTTGTTCCCATTGGGCAAAGAGGAAATGAGAGCAAAATAGGGAAACTTATAGTCCCTATGGCCGCAAAAATTGTCGTCAATGACGGGCAGCATCGAAAAGCTGCCATAGAGGCAGCTCTCAGGTCGCGCCCGGAGTTGGGGCTTGACACAATCTCCGTCGTGCTCTTTATGGATTCGGGGCTGAAACGCTGTCAACAAATGTTTGCAGACTTAAATAAGCACGCTGTTCCTCCTACAAAATCGCTTGGAATTTTATACGACAATCGCGATCCTTTTTCACAACTGGTCTTATCTCTTCTGGAAACAGTTCCTATCTTTGATGGCCTAACGGAATTTGAAAAGACTACAATATCAAACCGCTCTGTCAAGATGTTCACGCTAAGCAGTATTTACCAAGCTACAGAAGCACTTTTAGGGAAATGTCCTGACTTGGAGACCAATTTCGATAATTACATGAACATTGCTTCTGAATATTGGAATGAAGTTTATCAAAACGTCCCTGAATGGCAGTGGGTAGTAGATAAGCGAGTGACAACCGCAGAACTGCGGAAAGAGTATATTCATGCGCACGGTGTTGCGCTTCATGCGCTAGGCAGGGTCGGGCATGCTCTAATTGAGCAGTATCCCGATGTTTGGCGAGAGAAACTGCCCCAATTACAGAAAATTAATTGGTCCCGCGAGAATACTAGGGTATGGGAAGGCAGGGCAATGGTTGGCGGCCGTATCAACAAATCCCAGGCGAATCTGGCTCTGACAAGTAGTATTGTCAAAATCTTTTTAGGCCTGCAACTAACCCCTGATGAGTTAACGGCTGAAAAACGTCTTCTAAAGGCGATCGAGGGGCCGGTGTATGACAGAGATTGAACCTAATGAGCCGGCAGTACCCGAGGAGATTTCCTCGATATTCGATGTACGGAGTATCGAAGAAATCTATTCCGAAATTCGAGACCTGTATCTAAGTGATCACAGGCCCTGGATTGTAGGTTACAGCGGAGGTAAGGACTCAACTACTGTTGTCCAGCTCATCTGGAACGCGCTTAAAAGCCTCACCCCTGAGCAGCGAACAAAGCAGGTTTATGTCATCTCTTCCGATACCCTCGTTGAAACTCCGGTCATCATCGATACCATCAATGGAAACCTTGACCTCATCAACAAGGCTGCTCAGGAGCAAGGGTTACCGATCCAAGCTGTGAAACTCTACCCCAAGATCGAGAACTCTTTCTGGGTCCTTCTGATTGGCAAGGGCTATCCTACCCCCTCAAAGTCATTCCGCTGGTGTACTGATCGACTGAAGATCAAGACTTCTGACACTTTTATTCTGGACAAAGTGTCGGAGCACGGTGAAGTCGTTCTCGTGCTCGGTGTGAGGAAATCCGAAAGTTCTGCCCGGGCGCAGCTCATGAATTTGTACAAAATTAAAGGGAGTTTGCTCTCTCGCCACTCGAAGTTTGCCCAGTCTTTTGTCTACACCCCTATCGAGGACTTCTCGAAAGATGACGTGTGGACGTATCTGCTCCAGAACCCCAATCCCTGGAGTGGGAGCAACCGAGATCTTTTGGCATTATACAAAAGTGCAGACAGCGGCGAGTGCCCGCTTGTCGTCGATGAATACTCCCCCCCCTGTGGCAATAGCCGGTTCGGCTGCTGGGTCTGCACGGTCGTGACCAAGGACAAAGCCATCATGGGCCTCATAGATAGTGGAGAAGAGTGGCTTGAGCCGCTTCTCAAGTACCGTGATATGCTTGCTGAAACCCAGGATAAGGACAAAAAACCTATTTTCCGGGACTATAAACGGATGAATGGAAAAATTAAGTACAAAAAAGACGGAAGCGGAGAACTCATCCGAGGGCCGTATAAGTCTGAATACTGTAAGCAGTTTTTGAAGGAACTCCTGGAGACCCAGCGAGAGATTCAGAAGATCGGTCCAAATCCCAATCTTCAACTGATTCTACCTGAAGAGTTGCATGAAATCCGCCGGATCTGGCGTCAGGAGAAAGGCGACTGGGAGGACTCAGTCCCGAAGATTTACCGGGAGGTAATGGGAACTGATCTTGATTGGGTCCAAGACGATCTGGAGATGTTTTCCAGCGATGAAGGCAATCTTCTGGAGGCGATCTGCCGGAAGCACGATGTCCCCGTACAGTTGGTAGCGAAACTGCTTGATGTTGAACGGCAAGTACAGGGAATGAAACGACGCGCCGCTGTATACTCCCGAATCGAAGATGTGCTCGGTGAAGAGTGGCGCACGGAAGAGGAGATCACCAAACGGTGACAATGGTGAAGGAAAACGGAGAATTATCTTGCTACTGACAAAATTAACACTCGAAAATTTTGGCCTCTTCCAAGGGAAACAGATATTCGATCTTCGTCCGGAATCAGAAGACGGTCGTAGTAAACCAATTATCTTAATCGGTGGGAAAAACGGAGCCGGAAAGACAACGCTATTTGAGGCGATTCGTCTCTGCCTATATGGCCCAAATCTTGGAGAGTATCGGTTTCGAAAGAAGGGAGAGTACGAGAGTTACGTCTCCGGACACTTCCATCTCATCGCAGGCTCACCTCTCCATGTCAGCAGAGCCGCGGTGGAGCTTGAGTTTGAGCACTCACACCTAGGTGTTGTCGACACGTATACTGTCAAACGGTCGTGGCACCGGCGTAAGGTTGGGATTAAGGAATCACTATTTGTCACGAAGAATAATGAGGAGATCAAAGACCTGGATACCCAACAGTGGCAAGAGTTCATTAATGAACTGATTCCACCTGGAATCTCCCGTCTGTTCTTCTTTGACGGCGAGAAGATCCAGAGTCTGGCACAGGATGATGGCACAAATATTCAACTCAAAGACGCATTTAAGTCACTCCTGGGCCTCCGCATAGTTGATCAGCTTCGTACTGACTTAGGAATATTTGTCTCCAGAGGGATCAAGAATTCCAAGGAGTCAGACCTCCATGAGCAGATCTCGGAGATAGCAGCAGAGATCGAGCGACTTGAAGAAGAGCATTCGATAAAACATCAAGAACGAGCACAGAAACAAAGTTACTGTGACCAGACGCTCGGTAAGATCGAGCGGTTAGAGTTGAAATTGTCGAGTGAGGGCGGCAGTTTCGCCAGCAAGCGGAGTGAATTGAAAGCACGCAAAACTCAGCTGGACCATGAGATTGAAGCAGAGCGGAGTCATATTCGCGAGTTGTGCTCATCCATTCTCCCCTTCGCGTTGACGCCGAAGTACTGTCTACTTCTGAAGGAGAGGATTGCCGAGGAGGAGCAGTATCACCAGTGGAAGAACACAACGGCGGTAACCCGCCAGAAGATCGTGGAAATCGAGCACACCATCGGATCACGCGGATTCTGGAAGAATTCCACACTGACATCCGAACAGAAACGTCAGATCGCTGATCAGTTCTCTGCGCTCGTGCGGAAGGCTTTCACTCCCTCCCCACAGTTCAGCAACTATGTTCCTGTACATAATTTTTCGCCGATCGAACAACAGAAGGTCTCAGTCTGGATGAATGAGGCATTGGAAATCATACCTGCCCGGTTGAGAAACTACAGCAATAGACTCGAAACGCTCGTCAGTGAGCGGAGAAGCATCGAGCAAGCGATCAATCGTGCTCCTGAAGACGACCTGATATCTCCGATGATCGAGGAACTCAATGGATTACACCAGGAGATCGGCCAGTATGCAGAACAGTTGAAGCAGATGGATGAAGAAATCCGCCAAATAGAGTGGAAACTTCAGGAGTGCGAGAGACGGAAGGAGAGTCAGCTGGACAACTTGAGAACGCTCCAAGACCTGTCGACACAGTTGTCTCTGGCCACCAGAGTGCAGGCAGCATTAAAAGAGTATAGCGGCGAACTTCAAACGGCAAAGTTATCCGAGTTCCGTCAAGTCTTCCTTGAATGTTTCAACCGGCTGCTTCGGAAAGATGAATTTATCCAAGATATTGAGATCGATCCGGAGGACTTTTCGATCCTCCTCTACACTAAACACGGTACCCCTATCCGCAGGAACAAACTGTCTGAGGGTGAGAAGCAGATCTATGCCGTGTCCATGCTCTGGGCTCTGACCATCTGCTCCGGCCGTCCACTCCCCTTCATCATCGATACGCCGCTTGGCAGGCTAGATAGTGAACATAGAGACCGTATTGTTAATGAGTTCTTCCCGAATGCAAGTCATCAGATGGTAATTCTCTCAACGGACACTGAGATTGATCAGGTCTATTTCCAAGGTTTAATGCCTTACGTGGCCAAGACATACCGTCTGGAGTTTAATGAGAAGGAAAATGCGACGAAGATTGTTCCTGGATACTTCTGGACAGACAACAACAAAGCGGAGGTGACTGATGGCGTTTAACCGTGTACGCATGAGCAAAGGTGCAACACACCGGTTACAGATGCTGAAAGGGAAGACTGGGTTAACTCCCAACATTCTGCTTCGAATAGCAGTCTGTTACTCCCTTAATGAGCCGAAGATCCCCAATCCTGAAGAGTACGATGAAGAGGGCCAGGAACTGAACCGATACACCCTGACGGGAGAGTGGGACTGTTTCTATATGGGATTGCTCCGGGAACGGTTGATTGCTGATGGTCTTGACACGGAAAAGGATCTGTTTCCTCAGTTCCGGGCGCACCTGAACCGAGGCGTGTTCTCCATCTTCTCCCGAATTAAAGATTTAAGCGATTTTCAAAGTCTGCTTCCCATGGAGAACAGCGCAACCCAACCTGTCGAAATGAACGAGGTCGAAATCCATGACGTTTAAACTACCCATTTATATGGATCATCATGCCACGACCCCGGTGGACCCTCGTGTACTTGATGCTATGCTTCCCTACTTCTCTCAGGAGTTCGGCAATGCATCAAGTATCGACCATATCTTTGGAGCACGGGCTCATGAGGCAGTGGAGAAAGCACGCGAACAGGTGGCTTCAAACCTCAATGCTCGGCCGGAAGAGATCATCTTCACCAGCGGTGCCACGGAGTCGGACAATATCGCTCTTTTAGGTGTAGCTGAGAAGATGGCAGCAAAGGGCGACCATATCATCACCTGCGTGACCGAGCATAAAGCAGTCCTTGATACGGCGAAACACCTGGAAACGATGAGTAAAACGGTGACCTATCTTCCCGTCGATAGATATGGGCTGGTCGATCCGGGCGACGTCGAGGATGCCATCACCGACCGTACTATACTCATCTCCATCATGGCCGCAAATAACGAGATCGGAACCATTGCCCCACTGAAAGAGATTGGGAAGATTGCAAAGGCACACGGAGTGTTGTTCCATACGGATGCAGCACAGGCGGTCGGCCACATTCCCATCGATGTGAAGGAGATGGGTATCGACCTGCTCTCGCTGTCAGGGCACAAAATATATGGGCCGAAAGGGATCGGGGCTCTCTACATCAAAGGAGCGAACCCAAAGGGGAAGGTATCACCTGTGATGTTCGGCGGGGGCCATGAGCGAGGCATCCGCTCGGGAACGTATAATGTGCCGGGCATTGTGGGGCTCGGCAAGGCTCTTGAGATCGCCGAGAAAGAGATGGAGGCGGAGAACAAAAGGTTCAGAAAATGGATCAAACAGATGCTTGAAGCATTCCAGGAGAACATTGAGGGGGTCGTTCTCAATGGGCACCCGGAGAAACGGCTTGCTCACAACCTTAATGTCTGTTTCCCGGGAATTGAGAGTAAGGCTTTGATACATCTCCTGCGAAATGACGTCGCGATTTCGGCAGGGTCTGCTTGCACTACCACATCTGTCGAGCCATCACATGTCCTTAAGGCAGTAGGGTTAGGAGATAGTGATATTTACTCGACAGTGCGTTTTGGATCAGGTAGATTTAACACTGGAGAGGAGATTGAGCACTGCATACATGTAGTTATATCCGGCTCTAAAAAACTTAGAAGAGTCAGTGGTTAGTCTTCCGTCATGCGTCCACTGCTGAGGCCGTAACCCTAAAAACATGCTTTTACATACTCTGTACATAAAGGAACTCTGTTGCAAGTCTGTTGACCTCAATAAGTTTTGATCTAGAAGCCTCTGTTTGTCAATATCTCTCGGCTTCCCCTAGGTAAATATGAACGTTATGGAGCCTCATTTATCAAGTTGATTCCGCTGGCATGTGCTATCACGTCTAAAGAGTTACGGGTGAGCTCTAAGTATGAAGGTACAGTTCTTGTTATACGCATATACACAGTTTGAAACTGAGATCTGCTGCTCATAAGACAAATTGAATTTAAGAATATTTATTACAGAATAGCCTAATTCGATATCAGGTGCGACAATGAGGATCGATGCGTCACCCAAAGACGTCCAAGAGCTTATAGGTCTAGATACAAACGTTTCTTTTACGATCCCGAAATATCAACGACACTATATTTGGGAACCAAAACGGTGGAAGAGGCTTTTTAATGATATTAAATCGAATCCTTCACACTTTTTAGGGACGATCCTATGCATTAACCGTGGGACCGACTCACACTGGCCTGTTTTAGAAGTAATTGATGGTCAACAACGGCTGACAACAATTTCGTTAATGCTGGCGGCCACATATGCTACATATCAAGAACGGGAGTGTGAAATCCCTTTGTCTTCAGATCTCGATCGTGACAATTATAGGACCGATAGAACCAATTTAGGTCGGCGTATTGTAAAAGGGCAACCAAGATTGCGCTTATCTTTTATTGAGGACAATCATAAGGATTATGAGGCAATTCTTAAGGAGTTAAGGTTAATTCCTGGACCTGCCCTGCGATATGATTATGGTAATAGCAATTTGCACAACGCATATGACTATTTCCTTTCAAAACTTCGGGCACATAACTTGGATGAGTTAAAGGATTTTCTGAGCAACTTGAATTCTGCGACTCTTGTGAAAATCGAAGTGGATTCTGCTGCATCAGCATATAACCTCTTTGAGAATTTAAATGACACGGGAGCTCCCTTAACTGCCATTGATTTAGTTAAAAATTTATTTTTCCAGACTCTTGAGCTATCTCAAAACGTAGAATTGGATGACGAGGAGGCGTTGGGATATTGGAACGATATTTTTGCATCTCTTCCACATTTAAGTGTTCAGTGATGCATATCGGTCTGAAACAACTTAGCATGAATTACTATACAGGTAAATGGAGAAAATCATGCCCTGTTGAAATGCTGGATCAAATTATTATACTACTATCGAATACAGTAGAACCCAATGATTGCGAAAGCATCAGTTCTCATCCAACAACTGAACGAATTAGTCACTGAGATCGAGTCTCACAAAAATGACGAATTGAATAGATTGAGAAAGCAACTTCATGTGGTTGAAAGTGCCATAATGGCTCTTGAAATGAATGGCCTTCCTGTGCCAAGTGATCTTAAGGAGACTCGAGAACGGCTAAATGGCGCAATTGCAGGCCAAGATGAGGCACCAGTTGTTCTTACATTTTTAGAAGACGAGTTACGGAAGATCGCTGAAAAGGTAAAGAAGGCCGGTAATTCGAAAGGTTCGGCGCGGCAAGTGCAAATTAAGGCACTGAAAATCACTAGAGCCGATGGAAAAGTTTCAGTCTCCAGAGCTCTATTGCGTGAAGACCTAATTGCAACTCTCAAAGACCTAGGGGGATCTGCAAGCAAAAAACAAGTGGAAAGTGAGTTGGAAAAGCGATTGCGAGGAAAACTGACCGATGCCGATTACGAAATTGTCGGTGTGGGTATTGAGCGTTGGAAAGAGAATGTCCAATGGATGAGGTATCGTTTGGTTCAAGAGGGTGTCATGAAAAACAACTCCCCACGTGGTATCTGGGAATTAAGGTAGAAAAATGAAAGACTCTTCTTTAATCTGTAGTAGAATTGGATTTTTTAAGGATGTCCTTCAGTTCTGCCTCAAGGAATTGTGGATATTCTGCTCTCCACTTGTCTACATGCGACCGCAATATTTTCAACCCCTCTTCCGCGTATCGCTCTGCCTCTTTGTAGAGGGGATTTTCGTCCTTCAGGCACATCAGATCGTTCTGCTCGGTAAGAGCAATGGATAGAATCGCCCACTTTTGCCGTTCGGCCATATTTTGTACGGGAATATTGGCCTGCCTGTCTTTTACATCGGATTTTTGTTTGCGAGACCTACCCAATGCCATAGCAAATATGAACAGATCTCTTTGGGTCTTCCCGGCAAAGATCTTCTCGGAATCTTTGTCGATCCAAGATTCTTTACCTTGAAATAATCCAGCATGCTCCTTACTATAGGCTAGATCTCTCGGCTCATTGAAGTGCCTATCAGACATGTTGCTTCACCTGTGAGGTAGTGTTTGATTCGTTCTCAACAATTTCGAAGAAATTCTCATCTAATAGGTGCTTCTGCAAGTTTTCTTTAACATTTTCATCATACTCGGTTGGAGTAACAAGGAGGATCAATTGAGTGCTCGATAAAAATTTAGGCAGCTCTGTAGTGATGTATTCTCTGTGCTCATCGTCTATCTTTCCAAGTGGTGTATCGATTATGACGGGCGCATGGAATCCCGATATGGTCATCAATGCACTCATAAAGGATAGGCCAAGGATCATGTATTCCCCGGCTGAGAGGTCATTGATGACGTTATAGCCATGCGACTGAAGGACTTTGACACTATAGTCATCGTCGATCATAATATTCTTGAAAGCCTTTTTCTTTCGAATGAGGGCTAAGAAGTTCTCCTTGGTGCTCTTTTCCACCTGGTTTCTAACTTTTGATTTCACGATATGCTCGGTATCTCCAAGCGTTTTAAGAGCATCTTGGACCAGTTGGAGTTTGGTTTTAAGTAGAGCGTTCTTTTTATCTTTCGAGAGCTCTTTCTTCTCTTGATCCAGTTTTTGTTCCAAAGTGTTGTTCAGAGAGTTAATATCAGTCTTATACATGAGTAAGAGTTGGCTCTTGCTAGCAATTGTACGTGTCAGCTGATCCCGCCTCTCCTCGTTGCGCCGAATTTCGTCGATATTGTGGCCTTTTAACTCTTCAGAAATGAGTTCTAACCGCCGCATTTTCTGATCGTACTGATCTCTGAATCCATCAATTTGTTCATTGTACTCATTGATTCTCTCAGGAAATTCTTCAATATCGGGTAAAATATCTTCAATTGTTGTCTTCCCTACTATGCCAATGTCGCTCAGCTCCGAGAGCGCAAGCTTTTTGCTGTACGCTTCGAGTTCTTGCTTCGCACCGCCGGTGAGATCGTTTCCACAGATACATCGGCCGCGCTCAATCAACTCTCGAACAAAGTTTTCTTTTATTCTTGGGGGGAGTTCTCCCTTGTCAACTTTGTATTGAATGAGTTGATAGGCGGTCTCAATTTCATCCTTGAGGAAGATAAAAGGTGCAATATCCACAAGATAACTGTTACGTTTCGCTTCTGAGTTTCGAATCTGAGCAGAAAAAAATTTTTTATCTTTCTCTAACGAGTCTCGTTCACTCTGTAGCGCAGCAACTGATGCTTCGTTATGCTTTCGTAGAGATTCTGCAACCTGATCTAATTCTAGATTGTATTTTGAAATATCATCTTCGGTCTTCTGTATTAGTGCCTTTTTTTCTTCAGTTTTTTCCTGCAACATCTGAATTTGTTGTTGAACGGCCTGAAGCTGAGGTGTTGATGCTTTCACATTTTTTCGCAATGTCTTCTCATACATTGTTAGGTTTTCTGCCGCTTTCACCATCAGTTCTAACTGGGATACTTTATCGATGGCTGTTGCAATTTCCTTGGGGCTGCTGAATCTAAAGAATTCTCTCAACTGCTCCCCATCTATGAAAAAGAAGTTACGAAGTGCTTCCGGCAGCAGATTATTAATCAACTTTTGAGTCTCATCGCCTTCAGCAATCTTGTCTTGGCCACCAACCGGATGGATGACAGTTAATTTTGGAGGGTCAAAGTATATTTTACCAAGGGCGGTTTTCCCTCCCTCTATACGTCTCTTTATCGTCCATGGGCCAATATCAGTCTCGATATTAACGAGAACTTCAGCGTACGTATTCTGATTTGGCGTAAGCGCTGTGAGTTCTGATGTATTGACGATCGGCATTCCATTGGCTTCTTGAGTCTTTTGGTCTTTATGGACCTCAACACCGTAAAAGCACCATGTTAGAGCATTGAGTAGATTTGATTTTCCGGCACCATTTTTACCCAAGATTACAGCAACATTCTTCTCTTTATCAAATGAAAAATCAAGTGTTTGTGTCCCCTGGTACTGCCTATAATTGGTTACTATAATTGATGAGATAGCGAACTTCACTCTGCCATCTCCTTCACAATTCGATCAACTATCAACTCGTACTGGCTCTCAATCTCACTTCTGGGGAGATATCTGTTCCAGATATCGAGTTCGTATTGCAATGAGTCAAGAATCAACTGAACAACAAATTCATTCGAAGAATGATCGTATATTGCTTCCTCAATAAGGTGATTGATCTCAAGATTCCCTGCCATTTTTTATCCTCCATAAGCAGAATATTTCCGCCTAATTTCGAAGATATCTCTCTCAACATCTTCTTGATTCATGGCATCTTTAGCAAATTCTTCTAACCGCTTTAATTGGGATTCAAGCATTTTGGTGTCGACGTGCGCATAACGACCATCTATTGTGGTTGGTACAGCCGTAATATCATATATAACTGCCTTTTTCTTCCCAGGGGCACGCCTGAGAACGCGTCCGCGTCTCTGGATGTATTCTTTTGGATTTCCGGAGCTGCACATAAGGATAGCGTTCCGGGTTGCAGGAACGTCGACTCCTTCATCCAAGCATCGGATTGCAACTAGCACATCGTAATCTCCCTTTGCAAATTTGTCCAGAAGGTACTCTCTCTCAGTCAAGCCACAATATTTTTCTTGCCGCCGAGTTGCATCCTCTTTGCTCGTAAAGCGATGCTGAACGATGCCCCGTTGGTTCCGAAGTAACTGTTGGACTGTTTCAATCTGTTGAGGAGAACAGTAGACAAGAGTCTGTTTGATCTCATTGTTTTTTGCTAACTCGCTGATGAGTTCCCTGAACGCCGGATATTTTGTACAAGTATTTTTTAAGATGTCCTGACGTTCGCGGAGTTTTTGTTCAAGCATCAATTGTTCTGATTTCGATTGACTCTTTTTGCTGCAGAGAATTGCTATCTGCCCACTCAGAATCGAGTAAGCATCCATATCATCCTGTGTCAGTTCAACAAAAACCGGATGATACTCGTAGGGGGTCAGGTATGTCTCGCCAGTATCAGGGTTGATCTCGTTTATGGCTTTGTGCAGATCAAAGATGTAAACGACCTTACCAAAAAACTGCATCAGTTCTCGGGTTCCCAACTCGTCAAAATAACGCTCAGGAGTCGCACTTAATCCCAGTCGGTAGGTGTAAAGCGGCAGCAGTGCTTCTAGTCTTGTGACAGCACCAAGACCATGCACTTCATCCCCAATGAGTAGGATCGGGGACTTCACATCATGCATCAATTCGATAAATGAGCTGGAAGATAAGGAGTCATGTGTGGTAAGGATGATAAACTGCCGTTCTTTATCCAACCGATTGTTTAGGATTTTTGTTTTTAACTCATCTCTCCATTTTGTGTTTGCGCTGCTTACATGAATAATAGGGATATTTATGCCCATTTTGGGTAGATTTTGCTCCCACTGATTGGCTAGGTGCAGGAACGGAACGCTAATAACCGTAACGAGTTTACGTTCATTCTCTAAAAGTTGTTTGAGTGCGCCCAGTGCGGTATATGTCTTTCCGGTTCCTGTTGCCATCTCAAAAATACCCTGACACCTGTTCTGAAGCCAAGCATCAATTGCCTCATGTTGGTAATTGCGAAGCCGAATCGCTCTGTACTTCTGTTCTGTCTCAAAAAGCCTGCGGCCCCGGTTTTGGAATCCGGCATCGGGTACTTCGCATCGATTATTGTGGTTTTGAGTTTTAGCAATCCTCATTAGAAGGTCGCCAATGTCAATGGGTTCTCGCTGAGCAATAGAGATAACTCTCTGTTTAACTGCTTCCGGAAAAGGAATGACTTCAGTCTTTATTGATTGATTGGCCCATAATTCCTCAAAATCTTCTACATCCTGTGAAATAAAGGTTTCATTGTTTATTTCCCAACTGAAGAACACTTTAAACTTTTCAGAATTATAGACCCAACCATATGCACTCTCATTATTGGAGCCACTAAACGAAAGGGTGTTATTCTCTCTATCAGTCAGGATACCTGTCTTTTGGTGGAGTAGCTCGTTGACGGTTCGTTTCTCTTTGATATAACCGATTTTCACCTCAAGATAACCATGTGCTATAAGCCAGCCCAATACTTTTACATGGTCATTCCTACACTCGTCCTCAAGGGCATCGAGATCGTGAATGAGATTGTTTTCGATAATTTTCTCTGGGTTCTGGGTTCCCTTCTCGATCTGATCGTAGTCTTTGTCAGAAAGAACAACGTTCAAAATGAACTGCATGTGTCCGTTGCTTTTGATAAACCGGGTAAGGCCCGCTGCAGCGGTTAAAAATGAACTTGAAGAGAAATAACCAGTAATACGCTTATAACTTACCGCCTCTCCCAGAACTGGGACGTAAAAACTCTCAAGGAGATCATCTTTTTCAGATGAATATGAATGTTTTAACTTGAGACTACGAAACGACATTATTTCTCTATTCCGTATCTGGGTCATCAAGTAACGCTTTCAGGCGAGCTTGTTGAAGTTGCCGCTCCAAATCAGCCTTAAAAGACTCAACACTAGTATTAGCTGTCTCTTCTATCGCATAGTCCCTGTTTGACAGTTCAATAAGTCGAGCGATCTCTGTGTAGTCTCCATACTGTAAGAGGAAATCTTTGATCTTTTTGAAACTCCGCCCATCTATTTTTGAATTGTAGATCATTTTGATCAGATATGCAGTTAGAGCCATCAGTTCCCGCTTTTCTTGTGCGAGTTTGGCGATCTTATGGGGATAGGTTCCAGAGTACTCTTCTAACTCTAATTCTTTGAACTTCCGTAAACCCACTCTATGGAGGATTTCGCATGCGTAATCTTGAATTACCGTATATGTGTCGCGATATACTTTCTCTATTAACTCATGAACGTCTTCTGAATATTCCCAATTGTCTTCTAGAAGCGACGGCGAAACGTGTCGTTCGATCTCACGCAGTACATAACAGAGGATGTACAAGTCATCTAGGTAACCATACTCAGTACTATCTTGGATAACATCCTCTTCTAACACAAAGTAGCCAAGAGCTGAGCTGATGAGTATCTTCGTGTGCCAGTCAGTATATTTATCGTTTAGAATATTGCAGGCAAGATTGAAGAATGATGGAAAGTATTTCACTAGTTCCTTGTCGGGGCCACTGTAGTGGGAGATCTTCTCCAAAAGAAGACTATAATAGGATTGATTATCCTGTATTGGTGCGTGGCATTGGGAGCGTTCATCGTCTAAACTTTTGGAAGTCGTGTCGGTCTTGTTCTCTTGAGATACTACACTATCACTGACAACGAGGTAACTCCCGTCATCAGTAAACAGCGAGACCTGAGTCTTTGCCCTCTTTTTCCGAACCATGGGTTGGCCATTCTTTAGTAGATAGTAGTTTCGCGTTGGCTTCAAAAGCAGTCTTTGTCCATAACGTTTCCCTAGAAGGGCTCCTTCAAGCATTAGTTTTGTAATTAAGCCATAAATATCCTGCTTGTTTATGGTGGTTCCCGTTTGAGACTTGTATTCTTTTGTAATCCATTTTACAAGAGCTGTCTCTCCTATTTCATCTTCAGGATGTGAGAGAAACGGATTTTCAAGTAAAATCGATAACAGTTTGGGATCAATGCTCCTTAAGTCATCAGAGGGTTCAATCTTCATCTTTTCACCAAACCCACGCTATATGCAGAGTTTAACCCGGGAATTATATTTTAATCTATCGTTTCAACATTTGGGAGATGATTAATGCCTGCTGCTACCGACTGGGACTGGATGGTTGTTTCCTTTCAATTGTGTTAGTATTGAAGACCACTCGACTCTCATATCAAGCACCGTGGGGATCCTAGGAGATAAAGGACAACACTGCACTCAATTAATTACTAATATCGTGTGTACGACTCAAATCACCGACTAATGCGTTTTCCATCTGGAAGGTCTAAAATCCCCCTTTGGGGGAACTATATCCTAAAAATCATCTTTTGGGATAGCATCACAATTAACGGAGGTAGTTGTTCGTTACCCCCTCACCCCCCGCCGAGCACCTTCACGATCACCGCCACCACCCCGCCCACGACCCCGCCAGCGCCGGCGCTGATCGTCGAAACTCTTCCGCACTCGAAACCCAGGGGTTTTCTCACGCTCCGCTCCTGACGGAGCATCGCGTCCTCCCCGGCACATCCTGACCCGGGAACTTGCGTGCCTCCTCCTGTGCGGTCCGCCACAGGGCACGGCGCCCCGTGGACCGGCCATACCCGGGGGATATCTATACTAGAGAGGAAGGCGCATATCCCGATCAGGAATGGATGGAGTCACCCTGCAGCCTGGCGGAGAATGCGCGAGGATCATCGGCATTCTCCGGGGGAAAAAGGCGTACCTGGCGGAGACCTATCACGTTGGGTCCATCGGCATCTTCGGTTCGTGCCGGCGTGGCGAGGAGCACGAGGGGAGCGACGTGGACATTCTGGTCGAGTTCTCCGAGGTGCCGGGGATCTTCGGGTTTCTCAGGCTTGAGCGATACCTGTCCGAGATTCTCGGAAGAAAGGTGGACCTGGTCGAAAAGAGTGCGCTTAAACCCCGTATCGGCAGCCGCATCCAGAAAGAGGTTATATACATATGACGGCTCCGCGAAGCACCCTTGATTATCTGGATGATATCCTTGACGCCGTCGACAAGATCGAGATCTTCACCCGGGGTATGTCGTATGAGGAGTTTTCCGGGGACGACAAGACCCTCTATGCGGTCACACGAGCGCTGGAAGTGATCGGCGAGGCGACCAAACGCATTCCCCAGTGGGTTAGGGCAAGTTACTCCGGGTTTCCCTGGAGCGAAATGGCCGGTATGCGCGACAAGTTGATCCATGCCTATTTCGGGATCAACAGGGCGATTATCTGGAGAACGATCCGGAATGACATCCCTCCGCTCAAGTCCGCGGTGCAGGGCCTCCTCGACGATCTTGCTGCGGAAGAGGAAGCCGTGGAGGGAGCTCCATCGGGTCCGCGGGATCCGTGACTGACGACATTGTTTGCGGTAGAACGTGTGTGTAATGTCGGAGCGATCCCGGCACGCAACCGGTTTGAGGATCGAAAGATCGATGCCCAGGGTCACGATGCATACCCGATCGAAAAGGGCGTCCGTCCCCCTTACTTTCAGACCGGGTCCCCCTTTAACAATCTCTTCTTCCCCTGGAGTGACGTATGCCGCGCTCTCCCCTTCTCCGCTACGATCAGACGCTTTTCCGGGACCCCGAGGTCTTTCGCGTTCACGTTCGTCCCGGAGCACCTCCCCCTCCGCGAATGCCCGGGTCCGGGACCTCGCCTGCCTTCTGCGGCCGGTCCGCCAGTACACCGTCACCGTCGAGCGGGGCCGGCCGTGATACCGATCCAGGGCCCCGGATAACGATGAAAGACTCGAAATGCAAAATCGAAAAGCGCCCCGGCCGGGATTTGAACCCGGGTCAAAAGCTCCGCAGGCTTCTAGGATATCCACTACCCTACCGGGACACGAGAATAAGTGCCTTTCCCCTAACAACTAGGTTGTTCTGGTTAAAAAGGATTGCTCACCGGAGGATCCGAACCCCGCGGAGAGGGCCGCAGGGTCCGGGACTCGCCAGGAATAAAACCCGATCTCCGGTGAATTCGTATGGTACACGCGGGCCTATATGCCCCCCGCCCGCATCAGCACGTGCACCGTCACCTCGTTTCCGGAGAGCTCGATCAGGAAGTCGCCCATTCGGCCCACGAAGACCCTTTTGTGGGTGTCCGTACCGAGGAGTTTCCCGAAACCGTCCTCGGCCACGATCTCGCCGGACTCCCGGTCCCTGACGGTCACCGTAAACCACGAGTCCTCGCTCGGGTAGGTCTGTTTGACGACCACATCCTCCTTCTTGCCGTAATCGCTTGTAGTATACTTCTCCCGCGTGATCATCTTCGGTTCCACGTCGAACTCGATGATGAGCGGGGGCGCGGTCAGGTCAAACGAGTAAGCATCCGTCGAGTGCGTGAGATTGAACTGCGTCGTCCTGTTGTAGAGCGTCACGTAGGGGTCCTGCGTCGGCGCGGTCTCCGGCGGCCTGCTGAGCGTGGGGCCGGCAGTACCCTTCGTCGCGGTGGGATACGGGGTCGCCGGCGTCAGGTACCCCGGGTCGTCGTCCGACGCGCCCGGCGTCTCCTCCGGCTCCGACGAAAGGAGACCGGACCACCCTGATTCGCCGCCGGGGGGCAACTCCGCGCACCCGGCGGATGCGAGGATAAGGATCATCACTGCAGCTACAAAGAACGATTTATACACCCTGGTCACCGTAGAGGGATTATGCAGAGGGATATTTATTTTTTTACTCTTGAATATTCAAAGAAACATTTTATTCAATAGTTATTAACCGGCAGAAATATCATTGGAAGCCGGCCTGTTTTCGCGGCACGATTTCGGAAGGTGTACGGGTGGAAAAGGAGAACCGCCACGAGATACTCCTGTGAGGGGTCGACCGTACACGCGCGTGAGGGGGAACCTTTTTATCGGACACTCGTATCTCTATCGCTCGGCCGATGAAAGTACCCCGGAGACAGAAGACGCAACACAGAGACGCCGAAACACCTGTTCCGGACGGCGCGAGCGACTCTCGCGAGAGCGCAAAAACCCGGCACGGCGTTCCGGCGTTCTGGATCCTCGCAGGCCTGACCGGTATCGGTGCCCTCCTGCGGCTCTACAACCTCGGCGGAAACTCGCTCTGGCTCGACGAGGCCGCGACCCTTGCGTTTGCCCGACAGTCGCTCGCCCGCATCTGGGAGAGCACCGCCACCGGAGAGTTCAACCCGCCGCTCTTCTACTGGCTGGAGCACGGGATGCTCGTCTTCGGGGAGAGCGAGTTCGTGCTCCGGCTTCTCCCCGCACTCTTCGGCATCCTGACGATCCCGGTTGTATATTACATCGGAACCGAATTCCGGGACCGAAACGTCGGGCTCATCGCCGCCGCCCTCCTCGTGTTCTCGCCCTTCCACATATTTTACTCCCAGGAGGCCCGGGCATACGCCCCGATGCTCTTCTTCTTCTCTCTCGCGCTGCTTTTCTACGTAAGGGCAAGCAGAGCGAACGAGACCCGGTCCTGGGTCCTCTTCGGGGTCTTTTCCGCGGTCGCCTTCTGGATGCATTTCTACGCCATCGTGCCGGTCGCCGTCCTCGTCCTCCACGCCCTGGTCACCCGCGCCGGCGAGATCCGCAAGGACGTCAGGAACGCGAGGAACCCGGCCCTCGCACTCGCTGTCTTCGTCGTCGCCACCCTTCCCCTGCTCATCGTAACCATGAACCTCTTCTTCGTGAGGACGTCGTCCGCCCCGACGTTCGGCATGCAGAAACTCGACGTCATCTACCTGACCCTCTTCCAGGTCTCGGGGTTCAGCGATCTGATCCTGGTGCCGTTCATCCTCCTCTTCCTGATAGGCGTCGCGTACGCCTGGCGCGAGGACCGGGCCGGGGCGCTCCTCCTCGTCTTCATGATGGTCCTCCCGCTGGCGGCAAGCCTCCTCCTCTCATCAAAGATGCCGATGATCCCGCGCTACCTCATCTACCTCCTCCCGGTCTACTTCATCGGGATAGCATCGGCGTATCCCGCGCTCCTGGCCCTCGTCCGGGAGAGATGGGCGGTCTGTCTCTTCATCGCGGCGGCGGTCATCGCCGGCGCTCCCTTTCTCGCGACCTACTACACGATACCCCAGAAGAACGACTGGCGGGGTTTCTCCGCGGAACTCGGCGGGATGACGGGGGAAGGGGACCTCGTCGTCGCGCTGCCGTCCTACATGACGCTTCCGCTCGACTACTACTACAGCAACGCGACCGACGGAACTATCGAACTCGCGGCGACGACCGGGGACGACCTCGAGGCTGTCCGGGACCGCTACCCCGGCCGGCGTGCGTTTTACGTGGCGACCGCGGACATCTTTGCCGCGGACCCCTCGGGGAGTGCGGCGGGCTGGCTCGAAGAGAATACACGCGCTGTCGGGCAGCACACGGGGATCCGTCTCTTCGTATCGCCCAGGTAGGAGAAAACAATGGCCGAATCCTACGATCTCTCGGTGATCGTCCCTACCTTCAACGAAGAGAAGAACATCGCCGCGATGATCGGGGCGATCGACGCTGTCTTCAGAGAGTCCGGCATCCGCGGCGAGATCCTGGTGGTGGACGACGACTCGAACGACCACACGATCGGAATCGTCCGGGAGATTGCCGGCAAAGCCGACAACGTGCGGCTGATCGTGCGCAGCGAGGATCACGGCCTCTCCCAGTCGGTCGTCGAGGGGTTCGGGGCGGCGCGTTCTGATATCCTGCTCGTCATCGACGCCGACTTCTCACACCCGCCGAAACTCATCCCCCGGTTTTACGAAGCGATACGGGGCGGTGCGGACATCGCCGTAGGGAGCAGGTACACGAAGGGCGGGGCTATCGAAGAGTGGCCGGTGGCACGAAGGGTCATGTCGCTTGGCGCCACCGCATTCGGGCGCATCCTCTTCCCGGAGGTCAGCGATCCCGTGAGCGGGTTCTTTGCCGTGCGGCGCGAGGTCGTCTCGGGCGCCCCGCTTGAACCGCGGGGCTACAAGATCCTGATGGAGGTGCTCGGCAGAGGTCGGTGGGACTCGTTTACCGAGATCCCGTTCGTCTTCAGGGACCGCGAGGAGGGGGAGAGCAAGCTCCAGGCCGGCACCGTGATCGACTACCTCCGGCAGTGCGCCGGCATCGTCCGCTTCTCGATAACGCGTCGCGCCGGACCTGTTTCTGACGAGTTGACGAGGCCCCTCCGGTTCGGGCTCGTCGGGCTCTCCGGAATCCTCGTCAACATGGGGATCCTCTATGCCCTGACGGAGGTTTTCGGCCTCTACTACCTCGTCTCCGCCGCGATCGCGATCGAACTCTCGATCGTGAACAACTTCGTCTGGAACGACGTCTGGACGTTTAAGTCCGCAGGAGACCTGAAGTTCGAACGGAACCTCCATCGGTTCGGATCGTTCCAGGCGGTCTCGACGGCCGGGCTCGTCGTCAACATGGGGATCCTCTACCTCCTCGCAGACGTCGCCGGGGTCTACTACCTCGCCGCGAACCTTGCCGGGATACTCATCGCGTTTGCCTGGAACTACACGGCGAACAGGCGCTACACGTGGAGAGGGGCATAAAAGGAGCCGTGAAAAAATGGTTTGCAGGGCTCACCCGGAGTACGCCCGGATGACGCCCCGGTAGACGTCCACTGCTCTCTCGAGCTGCTCCACGCCGACCCGCTCGTCCACCGCGTGCAGCGTCGGGATCTCCCCCGGCCCGTACTCCACGACATCGAACCCCTCGTCGCGGAGGTACTTCGCGTCGCTTGCAGCCCACTGGAGGAACGGCGTCACCGTCCCGTAGACCCGCTCCACCTCGCAAGAGACCGTCCGGACAACCCGGGCGTCCGGGGGGGTCAGGGTCGGTTCGGCGACGTCCGTCTCGCGTATCACGGCATCCGGGGCGTGTTCGGCGATGCCGTTGCGGAGGGCGTCGAGGGAGCACCCCCACGGCACCCTGATGTCGAGCTCCATCCGGCACTGCTCCGCCACGATGTTCGCCTTCTCGCCGCCCTCGATGCGGCCCGGGTTGAACATCACCCTCGTGAGGATCTCGTCCCCTCCCTCGATGCCGAAGATCTCGGAAAAGACCCGGGCGGACTGCGCAACGAGCGGCTGCAGGTCTTCGTCGACGGGGAAGGGGCAGGCGTGGACCTCCCGCAGGTAGCCGATGAGATCGAACGCCGCCATGACGGCGCTCTTCCCGACCAGGGGATAGAGGGAACTGTGGCCCGGACTGCCGCGGAAGGAGAGGTCGACCCGGTAGAGGCCTTTCTGGCCGATCGCCGGGCTCATCTCCGGCGTTGGTTCGGCGATCAGGCAGTCACGGGGTTCGAGCAGGTCCTGTGCGAGCAGCGACCGGATGCCGTGCTCCCCGCCGGTCTCCTCGTCGCAGACGAAGGCGAACTGGATCTTCGGCTCCACACCGCTCTCGATGAGGTCCCGGCAGGCGACGAGGAGGGCGGCGCACCCCCCTTTCATGTCGGTGGCGCCTCTCCCCCAGACGTAGCCGCCGGCAACCTCCCCGCTGCGGGGGTCGTGCGTCCAGTCGTCGGGGATGGCGGGGACCACGTCGACGTGGCCGCAGAGGAGGAGCCGGGGGTCGGGTTCGGTCGTGATGAGGTTGTCCCGCCCGCCCGGGTGGGAGACGATGCGGTTCTTCACCCCGAGGGAGTCGAGGAACTCCGCGATGAACGCGACGACATCGGCCGTGCTCCCCGGCGGGTTCTCGCTCCTGATCCGGATAAGCGATGAAGTGAGTCGGGCGACATCCATATACGGTCTCCTTATGCAGACCTGCCTGTCACGTACTCGTCGAAGAGCCGGGCGAGCGACGAGGTCTTATAGAGCTGTTTGATGAACTTCGCATCAAAGAACTCGTCGATGAACGTCGAGAGGTAATCGGCCGGGATCGGCTTCTTGTCGTCGGGGTTGAGCACGATCCGGAAACTCCGGTACTGGGCGGGGTCGTCGCGGTCGTAGACACCGGACCAGAGCATCGGGAGTTCCTCGTACTTCTCCGGGTGCTCCTCCTTGAGCCAGTTGACGAACCCGGGGAAGTGTACCCGGTCGCCGACCTTCTCCTCGTCCAGGCGCCACCGCATGTACTCCATGCTCATGATATTTTTGGGCGACATGTAGTTGTAGGCGAGAATGCCGAGGGTGAAGTCGATGTGGGCGAGGGCGTCGGTGAAGTAGAAGTGGAGGACCGGGTGGAACTCGGTGGGGCTCTCCAGGATCAGCGATTTGCCGTACAGCTTATGCATGACGCGGACGTACTCGTTCATTTCCAGCATATTCTCTCCTATTGGGGAGAGTGGTTCAAAAAGTATTCCCTCTATGCAGAAAAGAGGGCGGCGATGGGCGCCGGTTCGGTAGAACCGGAGTGTGAGGTGACCGAACATCGCCTTCACACCTCCGGTGCTCACGCTCCTGCTCGAAGACGCTTCCGCGGCTTCTCAAACTCCGGTCGTTGTCCGTCGCACCCTTCGGCCCGTCGCGCTTCGCACCTTCGGTGCTCGAACTCCGTTCGGCCAAACGGGCTGAACATCGCCATTCGAAAATTGCTGCGCAATTTTCTCAAACTCCGTTCGGCCAAACGGGCTGAACATCGCCGCTCGAAAATTGCTGCGCAATTTTCTCAAACTCCGTTCGGCTTCTCAGGCCGAACGTCGTTTACACAAAGAACGGCTCTCTCCTGCCGACGGCTTCGCGGAACGCTTCCTCGAGTTCCCTGCCGTGCTTGCCCCTGGTATCGACCAGATTGTCGCTCCGCAGGAGGCAGGGCTTGAGTTTCCCGTCCGAGGTCACGCGCAGGCGGTTGCAGAATGCGCAGAACTCCGTGTTGTGGAGGGGGCGGACCACCTCGACCTCGGCGCCGTCGAGGCAGTACTTCTTGCGGTGGTGCATCCTGCGGGTGACGACCCGGGTTGCCCGCTCGTTCAGGTCCTGCTCGACGCCGTCCACGTCCCCGTGGAACTTGCACTCGTTGAACTCCATCAGCTCGATGACCTGGAGGATGAGGTCCTGCTTCCCCCGGACGAACGCCATGAAGTCGTCCAGCTCGTCCTCGTTGATGCCGTCGAGGAGCACCATGTTGAGCTTGACCGGGGTCAGCCCGACCTCGATCGCCGCGTCGATCCCCGCGAGAACGTCCGCGAGGCAGTCCTTCCCCGTGATCTGGCGGTAGCGCTCGGGACGGAGAGTGTCGAGGCTGACGTTCACCCGGGCAAGCCCGGCCTCTTTGAGTTCCGCGGCCTTTGCCGCAAGCAGCGTCCCGTTCGTCGTCAGGGAGGCTTCGACGCCCGGCGGCACCGAGCGGATGATCTCGGCAAGATCGCGGCGGAGCAGGGGCTCTCCGCCGGTGAACTTGATGCTTTTTACGCCGAACCGTACGGCCACCTGCATCAATTCGGCGATATCCTCGGCGCTCATCTGCTCCTCCGGGTTCACCTCGCCCTCCGCGTGGCAGTAGATGCACCGCAGGTTGCACCTGGAGGTCAGGCTTATCCGGAGGTTGGTCACAGTCCGGTTATAGGGGTCTTTCAGCACCATCGCATGTTCCCTTGAAATTTTTTGCAATAATGTAGGTCTCGGCACTTCCTTTCCGTGACGCCTTCGTCCTGTACCCCCGGACGGAATAGAAATGCTTCCTTGCCTCGGTCATCAGTTCCCCGAAGAGTTCGCCCTGGAACGACTTTATCACCAGGTTGCCGCCGGGCTTCAGGATCGTGCAGGCAAACGCCAGGGCATCCTCGCCGAGCCCTATCGCACGGGCCTGGTCGTAGCTCTTCTGACCGGAGAGTTTCGGCGAGGCATCGGAGACCACGACATTGACGATGCCGCCGGCCTCCTCGCGGATGCGCTCCTGGACGAGAGGATCCGTGAAGTCCCCGACGACGGTGGTGACGCCTTCCATGGGCGCGATAGGATTGAGATCCACGCCGATGACCTTCCCTCCGGTCAGATCGCGGAGCACCTGCAGCCAGCTGCCCGGCGCCGCCCCGAGGTCGACGACGTTATCGCCGGGCCTGATGATCCCGTTCTTCTGCTGGATCTCCAGCAGCTTGTAGGCGGCCCGTGCCCTGTATCCTGCCTTCATCGCCTTTCGATAGACGCTGTCTTTTGTCCATTGAGAACCCATTGCGAGGTTACCCTCCACTTGAAGCCGACGGACAGCTGCCTGCACCGCCGGCACGATCAAGAAGATTATGTATAGTATTTGATGCAGTCAATCATGAATGATCCGGTTCTGGAGTATGGGGCGATCGGTATCTGCCGCGACCGCTTCAGAGGTCGGCACCATGGGCTTTTGGCCGGTTTTGATCGTAAAGCACTATAATGAATAGGGTGATTATATACTTTCAACGAGAGTTTAATAAGGGGTCACAATGTTAAAGGCAACGATTGACGCAGAAATATTTCGGGAATCCATCGATGCGATCGCCGCACTGGTGACGGAATGCCGTCTCCACACGGCCGAGGACCAGATCCGGACGCGCTCTGTCGATACCGCAAACGTAGCCATGGTCTCCCTGGAACTCCAGAGCACGGCGTTCAACTCTTTCTCGGCGACTACCGGGGAACTGGGCCTGGATATCGCAAAGATGAAGAATATCATCGGGATGATGGGGAAAGGCGACGCGCTGACCTTGAACCTGCTCGACGAAGAGCGGAAACTGGAACTGAGTTTCGGCGGTTACCGCTACTCGATCACGCTCCTCGACGTCAACACCATCCGGAAAGATCCGAACACCCCGGGGATCGACCTCCCCGGCAAGGCGGTCCTCTCGGGAGAAGCGCTGAACAATGCCATCAAGGCAGCCGCCGTCATCTCCGACAAGATCGCGCTCGGGATCGACCCCGATGCCATGACTTTCTACATGGAGGCTGAGGGGGACTCCGACCACATCAAACTCGCGCTCGGCGAGGATGAACTCGTCGCCTTGAACCCGGTGAGGGCCCGCTCCCTCTTCTCGATCGATTACTTAAAGGACATGGGCCGGGTCATGGCACGCGCGGACGAGGTGGAGGTCTACCTCGGCATCGATCACCCGGTACGGTTTGCCTTTGAGATTGCGAACGGGAACGGCCGCGTCGAGTACCTCCTTGCTCCTCGGATCGAGGCCGATTGATGGATATTGTACTCGACCGCAAAGAACTCATCAAATATCCCTTTTTGAAAGAATCGCAGCAGCTGGCCCGCCGGCACGTCGAGTCGCTCGAAGAATTTCTCGAAAGCAGCCCGGGCGCCGTGGCGCTCGAGCGGGCGAAGGAGCGTGTCGTCGCTGCGCTTACGTTCAAGAAAGAGTTTGGAGACGAAAATACGCAGAGCCTCAAACCCGAGCTCGAGATCGCGAGTTATGCGCTTGCCCGGATGCTGGTCTCCTGCATCAATGACCGGTCCCTCATCGACCGCCTTGCGCGCTACGAGGCGGAACGCGCATCCTTCTTTCTCGCGGCCGAAGACCCGGAGATCCGGCGGTTTGTTGCCCTGAGACTGCAGATCGATCCCGATGCCGTTACCATGCCCGTCACCGGTTACGTGGAACTGGTGCCCCACCTGCGCGATAAGCGCTGGCGGCTCGTCAACAGGGACGTGCAACGGGGAGGCGTGAGCCTTGAAGCGGGCGAGATCGACGAACTCATCCGGGAACGGATCCGGGCCATCCTGGTCGATCAACTTCCACTCCGGGTCCCGCCCGGGATCTGCGAACGCTTTCTCCCGGTTACAAAAGAGATCGTCGCGCTGCGGCAGCAGCAGATCCTCGAAGAGTTCGGCGAGATCAAAAAGGAGGCGTTCCCGCCCTGCATCAGTGCGCTCATCCAGGCGATCACCGCGGGAACGAACCTGACGCACATGGGCCGGTTCGCCATCACGTCGTTCCTCCATACCGTCGGTATGAACGTCGCGCAGATTGCAGATGTATTCGCACAAGCGCCCGACTTCGACCCGGATATGACGATGTACCAGGTGGAGCACATCTCCGGCCGGGGCGGCACCGAGTATACTCCGCCGTCCTGCGCCACCATGCGCACCTTCGGGCTCTGCACCGGTCGCGATAAGGACTGCGAGCGGGTCAGTCACCCCCTGAGTTACTACCGGCTCAGGAAAAACATAAAGAAGAAGCGGGATTAAGCAGTCAGTTTATCGATCGTATAGCCCGCAGTACTGAGCACGGCGATAAAGACGACCAGCGCGATGACATATGCAAGCCCTTCCATCCCCATCATCAGCGTGGGCAGCATCACCAGCAGCACGATGAACAGTGCGAGGCACCCGAATGCGACCAGCACCTCAAGAACCCGTAGATTCATGTACAGGAATGGGATTGGTGCAGGTATATCTCTATCCCCGGGACGGGTGACCCACATGCTTATCAGGGGCGGTTGACAACCCCTCCCGCATGGAGAGAGACGAGGCACTGGCCCTGCTCCGGCGCTACGTGGCGTCGCCGTCCCATCTCGTGCACAGCCACGCCACGGCGGCCATCATGAAGAAGGTCGCAGAGCACCTCGGCGAGGATGCAGCGACATGGGAGGTCATCGGCCTCCTGCACGACATCGACTACGACCTTGTCGGCGGGGATATGGAGCGGCACGGCATCGAGGGCTACCGGATCCTTCTCGATAACGGGGTCTCAGAGGAGATTGCGGATATCGTCAGGCGCCACAACCACCTGCTCACGTCCGGCTACGAGCGCCCGGTCGAGGTTGCGCTCCAGGCGGCCGACAGCGCCTCGGGCCTGATCATCGCCTGCGCCCTGGTGAAGGGCGGAGCGATCGATGAGGTCACGCCGCGGACGGTGAAGAAGAAGTTCAAGGAAAAGTCGTTTGCCGCCGGCTGCGAGCGCGAGAGGATCCGTATGATAGAATCCCTCATGGATCTGGAGACGTTCTACCGTCTCGCGATCGAGGGGCTCGCGGAAGTCCGCGTGGATATCGGGCTTGCCTGAGCGCAACCCATATATGGCACCCGGAATGAGGGATACAGCATGACACAGGAAGACCGCGGGAAGGTTGCCGGCCGCCTGGGAGAGGCCGTGAAGCTCCTCGCCGAGCGGATGGACGCCCGGCTCATCCCGGAGGTCGGGATGAACATCGTCTACGCCCTGCCCGACGCGCGGAGCAAAGACGACGTCGCCGGGGTCCTCGGCCGGATCGTCAGGCTCGGTGAGGCGGTCCACCCCGTCGGGGAGATCGCGTTCGGGGCAAGCGACCACGTTGCCCGGATCGTCATCACGGCCATGCGTTTTGACCCGCGTGTCCGGAGCGCGGCAAACATCCGTTTCTCGGAGTCAATCCTTCCGGAGCTCGAGAACCTTCTCTTCGAGGTCTGCTCGTTCGACCGGGAAAAAGAGCCCCAGGGAGTGCAGACGATGGACTGGGGCGTCGCCTCCTGCTGCAGGGAGGGCGTGCCCGACATAATCTACGACCGGGGGGCCGTGGGAAAAGAGCCGATGATCCGGGTTCTCGCGGAGGATCCGGTCATGGTCGCACAAAATATTCTTAAGCTGTCGAATCGCATTACGTATGCACAATTATAAGGGAAGGTCCACATGGGAATAAAACCATCATATATCAAGAACCTCGGCGAAGAACTCATCGTCAAGCACCGGGAGCGGTTCAGCGGAGACTTCGAGGAGAATAAACACGCCGTCGCCGAAGTTGCCGTGATCGACAGCAAGGGTGTCCGGAACAGGGTTGCCGGGTACATCTCAAGAAAGATAAATACAAGGAAGCGGTAAACTTCCAGTATGTTTGAAGGAATCCTTCCGGCAATCATTACTCCTTTTCACCGGGACTCCGGGGCGAGTCTCGATCTTGAAGGATTACAGTCCAACATAGAATCACTCCTGCAACGCGGGATCCACGGTATCGTGCCCTGTGGGTCGACCGGGGAGTCCGCGACGCTCACGTTCGAGGAGCACGAGCAGGTGATCGGCAAGACCGTCGAGGTCGTCGACGGGCGGGTGCCGGTGCTTGCAGGGACGGGGTCGAACAACACCGCAGAGGCGGTTAGCCTGACCCGGTCGGCACAGGATACGGGTGCGGACGGCGCGCTCGTCATCAGCCCGTACTACAACAAGCCGAACCGTGCCGGCCTCATAAAACATTTCACGAAGCTTGCCGACCTCGATCTTCCGATCATCCTCTACAACGTCCCCGGCCGGACGGGGCAGAACCTCCAGCCCGACCTGGTGATCGAGCTGGCCCGGCACCCCAACATCATCGGGATCAAGGAGGCAAGCGGCGACATCACCCAGATCTCTCGTATCATCGAGGGGACGCGGGACGAGGAGTTCGTCGTGCTTTCCGGGGACGACGCGATGACTCTTCCCGTCCTCGCCATAGGAGGCGCGGGCGTGATATCGGTGGCGGCAAACGTCGACCCCGGCCGGATGGTGCAGATGTACGAGGCCTTCCGTGCGGGCGACCTTGCCCGCGCACGGGACCTGCACTACGAACTCGGCCCGCTCATGCGGGCGATGTTCGTCGACACGAACCCCATCCCCGTGAAGAAGGCGGTGGAGTTCCTCGGGATGGCCGCGGGACCGGTCCGGCTGCCGCTCGACGAGCTCGACGAAGCAAAGACGGAACAGTTGAGGAAGGTGCTGGTAAATCATGGTTAAGATAGCCGTATCCGGGGCCCTGGGGCGCATGGGCACCACCATCGGCCGGATCGTCGATGGGGCCCCCGACATGGAGTTAGTCGGAGGCGTCGACGTGAAGGAGGGGACGCTCTTCGGAACCGAGGTTGTCCCTGCGGCCGGGATCGATTCATTCCTCAAAGAGAAGAGGCCCGACGTCCTCATCGACTTCACCGTTGCGGCCGCTGCGGTCGAGAACATCAGGGCGGCAGCCGCAAACGGCGTGGCGCTCGTCGTCGGGACGACCGGATTCTCTCCCGAACAGCGGGAAACGATCCGGGGCACCGTCGAGGGGAACGTCCCCGCGGTGATATCGAGCAACTTCTCGGTCGGCGTCAACATCTTCTGGAAACTCGTGCGGGAAGCGGCCCGCGAGCTCGGCGACTACGACATCGAGGTCACCGAAGCCCACCATCGCTACAAGAAGGACGCCCCGAGCGGCACGGCAAAGACCATCCTCGAGATCCTGGACCGGGAACTCGGGGGCCGCGAGAAGGTCTACGGCCGTGTCGGCGAGACCGAGCGGAAAGGCGAGATCGGTGTTCACGTCATTCGCGGCGGCGATATCGTCGGCGATCATTCCGTCCTCTTCGCGGGGAACTTCGAGTGCATCGAGATCTCTCATAGGGCCTACGACCGGGCGGTCTTCGCGCAGGGCGCCGTCCGGGCCGCACGCTGGGTCAAGGACAGGGGACCGCGCATCTACTCCATGCAGGAAGTCCTCGGGCTGTGAAAGGGGAAGCGAAATTTATTTTTGATGCACTCGTAAATTATGTACGTTCGGAGGAACAAAATTGCCAGCAGTTGTTGATATTGAGAAGTGTACCGCCTGTGAGACCTGTGTGGACGTCTGTCCGGCTGCCGCCATAAGCATGGAGGACGGGAAGGCAAAAGTCGACGTCGATCTCTGCGTTGATTGCGAGACCTGCGTCGATGAATGCCCGTCCGAAGCAATCACAATGGAATAAAGAAACCAACTCTTTTAATACCACCTACACTACAGATATTTTTGTCTATGATAAATGTAGGAGTGCTTGGTGCCACAGGAGCGGTGGGACAGCGCTTCGTTCAGCTCTTAGCGGATCATCCCTGGTTTCATATCGAGGCTCTCACCGCTTCTGAACGGAGTGCAGGAAAACCGTATGGAAAGGTGGTCAACTGGCGCCTCGATGCGCCGTACCCGGACAATGTCAACGATATCGTCGTCACTCCCACAACCGTCGAGAGCCTGAAGGACTGCGACCTTGTCTTCTCGGCGCTGCCCGCCGAAGTGGCGACGTCCATTGAGACGGAGATCGCCAACGCGGGCATCGCCGTCTGCAGCAACGCCCGGTCGCACCGCATGGACCCCGACGTCCCGCTGGTGATCCCGGAGGTCAACCCGGATCACCTGGGCCTGATCGACGTCCAGCGGGACCGCGGAAGCGGGGGGTTCATCGTGACCAACCCGAACTGCTCGACGATTGTCCTTGTGCTGGCCCTTGCACCCCTGAGGTCGTTCGAGTTCCATGACGTGCGTGCGGCGACCATGCAGGCTATCTCGGGAGGCGGGTTTGCTGGCGTCTCCGCCATGGACATCTACGACAACGTCATCCCCTACATCGGCTCTGAGGAGGAGAAGATGGAGACCGAGACCTTAAAGATCATGGGGACGTTCAACGGCTCCGAGGTGATCCCGGCTCCGTTCAGCGTGAGTGCAAGTTGTCACCGGGTCCCCGTCATCGACGGGCACACCATTGCGGTCTGGATCGACGTGAAAGAACCTATTGCCGAAGTGAAAAAAGCTTACGCAAACTTTAAGTCACCTTTCAGCAATCTACCCTTACAGCCGACAAAGGCAGTTGAGCTCTTCGACCAGTCCGACCGTCCGCAGCCACGGCTCGACCGTAACCGGGGGCGGGGCATGACGGTGTCCGTCGGGAGAATCCGTGAAGGATTGCGGTTCATTGCGCTCGGCCACAACACCATCCGTGGGGCTGCAGGCGCATCCGTCCTCAACGCAGAACTGATACACTCGAGAAAGTACCTTTAAACGAGGTGGGCTAATGATAAAAGACAACACAGTATTCGTGGGAAACAAACCGGTCATGAACTACGTGCTCGCGGTGGTCACCCAGTTCAATAACGGAGCGGAGGAAGTTGCGATTAAAGCCCGGGGGAAGGCCATCTCACGCGCAGTCGATACGGCGGAGATCGCGCTCAACCGGTTCCTGGCGAACGTGGACAAGAAAGAGATCTTCACGTCAACCGAGATGATCGACACCGATACGGGGAAGACCAACGTATCAAGCATCGAGATCGTCCTTGCGCAGGCGAAGTAAATCCCGAAGCACTTTTTGTATCCTTCAAAGAAACACAACCGGAGGAGAGTAAAAAGACCCCTCCCGAACGGGAGGGGTTCTGTTGTGCCGGTACTCACGCACGTTGCTTCGTGGGTTTTCGAAGCATTAAAAAATTCGATCCTGCGGAAGCAAATTGTCTGACGCTCCTGTATACGGTCGTTCTGCCCCCGTATCGACCATAAAGGCTTTATGATCACCACCATAAGTATTGTATAATGAAGTGGGTGACGGTCGGCATAGTGCTGATGCTGGTATCTGCTCTCGCTCTTCCCGCGCTGGCGGCGGGTGAGGAGCGGTACGGCTACATCACGGTCAAAGACGTCACCGTCCGGCTCGAGAAAGCGGATGCCGTCGTCACCATGAATTATACGATAGACGACGGCATCGGGTTCCTCGTTCTCCTCATCGGAAAATCCGACCTGAAGCAGAAGGCGCTCGATATACTGAACTTCAACGACACCTGGGTCCAGCACCTCGATCTCGATCGCATCGAGGTGCGCGTGAAGGGCGCGGCGGACGATTACGGGCAGGGGTCGTACTGGTTCCCCGCTCACAGGTTCGGCGTGGTCGTGCCCTCGCTCACCGTCATCACGCCGCAGGACGTCAGGCGTTACGAGAACGTCAGCGAATTCCCTGACGGACTCGGCTATTTTGCTTAACCCTCCGTGAGTCTGGTTACGGTGCCGCTACCTGCAGGTGTTTCGAGTATCAGTACTTCGCGAAGGATTTTGAGGCAGCTCTCGGAGATCAAGCCACTGACTATTCTCGCAACCTGGCGGTGCTCATGCTCCGTTCCTTCGGCCCATCGTTCTTCACGGCTTCGCTGCGACCGCATCGTTGCCGGGTGCCAAAATTAGCGAAGTACCGAGTATTGTGTCAAGCGCTGCGCCCGCCCGTTCGTGCCTGCGGCAGCAACCCGATCTCCGCCAGGGCACGGTGGGTGTGGCGGGCGAAGGCATCGTCTTCCGGCGACGCCGCGACCTCGCGGCAGAGGCGGTCCAGGTCGGCCGCCGTGTCGACGTCGTACCAGGGTTCGAGCAGGGAGACGGATTGGTCATGGCGTTCGGCGGCTTTCACCGTCAGCTGCGTCACCCGGGCCGAGCCCCAGGGGATATCGGAGAAGAGGCGGGGGGTGCACCTCCGCATCCCGATCAGGTAGTAGCCGCCGTCGTCGCACGGCCCGATGACGACATCGTTCTCATCAAGTCTGAGAAACGCCTCCTCGATGTACCGGCCGGGAAGGGTCGGGCTGTCGCTGTCGCAGAGCACGACCGCCGTTGCCCCCGGGGAAAAGAGCGCTGCCGTAACGTTGTCAAGGCGTTCACCCAGGTCTTCGCCGGCCTGGGGGAGGGTGGAGAAGCCGGGGGGAACGATGCCGGCGAAGAAGCCGTCCGCAGCGGGAGGGGTGTAGGCCACGAACGGGCGGATATCGTTGATGCGGGCGAGCCGGTCGATCGTGTCCCGAAGGAAACCGGCGTACAGCCGCGCTGCCGCGAGATGCGTGAGCGGCGGGACGAGCCGCGTTTTTACCTGCCCGGGAACCGGCATCCGGGCCATAACGGCAGCCGCCCGCATCATTGTTTCCGGCCCAAAATGCGGCCCCTTCCGACCTTCCCCTCGTCGGCGGCTTCCACCCAGAGGTCGATGCCGCGCTCCATATCCCGGAAAGCGTCCGTCCCGAGGAGTCCGACGATCCGGCCCTTCAGGTCGCCGGTGAGGGCATCCCGGTAGCGGTGCATGTGCGACGCGAAATCTTCGCTGAGGTCCTCGCACTCTCTCACGATAAATCCGTGCCGCCGGAGCAGTTTCTCGTACCCAGGGAGGGTCTCCATATACGGGAAGAGCATGAAGGTATTGAGGCCGTGCAGCTCTTCATCGCTCATGGACCCGGTCTGTACCCAGTCGGTGAAGGCGATTGTGCCGCCGGGCACCGCCACGCGGCGGCATTCGCGTATAAGCCGGTCCTTATCGGTCACGTAACACCAGGAGTCCTGTCCCCAGACGACATCGAAGATCCCCGACCTGAAGGGCATATCGAGGCCGTTCCCGAGCCGGAAGGTGACGCGGTCGCCGAGGCCAACGTTCTCCGTGCGTGCAATCGCCTCATCCACCATCCGTCCCGTTGCATCGAGGCCGGTCACCGTCGCGCCGTAGGTGCGTGCCAGGTGCCGGGCAGGCCCTCCGAGACCACAGAGTACGTCCAGCACCCGCGTACCCGCATTCACCCCCGCTGCCCTCGCGAGAATATCGGTCTCCTGTTCGCCGCCGGCATGGATCTGCTCGCCCATCAGCATCTCCCAGATGACGCCGACGGCCCCCTCGTAGGCGGCCGTGACGTCGCCGATATTGATATCCGGCATCTTTCCTCACCTTCCGGACGCTGCCCGCCAGCACTTCGGGTCGGGCCCCAAGAGTTCTCCGGTCTCGTAGTATGCCATCGCCCGGCATCCCCAGCAGACGGCGCTCTGCTCGCACCGGGTGCAGGAGGAAGAGTCCGGGCCCGGCTGCCTCATCCCCAGAAAGAGCAATTCGTTACGGTGCTCTTCGACGATCTTAGAGAGCGGCTGATCCCTGATGTTCCCGAACCCCTCCCTGATGACCGAACAGGGCGTAACGTCGCCGTCCACCGTTACGCAGATCACAGTGCCGCAGTAGAATTTGTTGACGTCCATCGTCCCGAACGAGCAGGAAGAACCCGGATAGCAGATCGCGTCCCGTGTCCGGCAGGCATCCTGGACCTCCCCGGGCGTCGGCACCCACTCCGGATGGCGGCATGCCCTGCCGACCGTGCACATCTGCGTCAGGCAGATCGCCATCCTGACCTCCTCGCAGAAGTACCGCATCGTCTGCGCAAGATCGCTTCCGGCAAGCGGCCGTGTGAACGTGATGCAGTTGACAAGCTCGCTCGCGGGTTTGCCGCAGGCGAGAAGGTTCTCGATGCCGCGATGGATAGCCCGGATCTTTTTCCCCGCATCCCCGTCGTGAAGCCGGGCGTAGACAGCCGCATCAAGGGTGTCCAGGTGCACGGAGATAAAGCCCCCTTCTGTTGCGGCGACAGCATGCTCCGCGACTTTTTGGTCGGCGAGCGGGATGCCGCTCGACCAGATGTTGTTGACGAAACCGAGGTCCCGTGCATGTCGTGCGAGATCGTACCAGTCCTCGCGGACCAGCGGGTCGCCCCCCAGCCAGTCGACGGCTTTCACGTTCATCGTCGCCGCCGAGGAGAGGACGGCAGCGATATCGTCGGGGGAGAGTTCCCTGACCCCGGCGGCACCGGCCGGAGCGTAACAGTAGCGGCATCCCTGCGGGCAGGCCAGGGTCGACTCGATCTGCAGGGAATAGACCCGCCCTTCCTCAAAGTATCGCAACGCCTCTCCCGTAGCGGGATGGAGGCAGCCCCGGACGATGACCGTATCGACATTCCGTCCTCCCGCATCCATGACAGCAGCCTCGCAGAACACACCCGACCATGAGCATCATCATATAAGTGGGTGACGGACACGAGGTCCCAACGGGAGGGGGGCTTTTCTTGACGCTTTCGATTATCACGCCGGTGCTCAATGAAGAAGAGAACATCCTCGCGTTTCTGGCCCACATCGACGATCTCGAGGACCCGCTCGAGCTGATCGTCGTCGACGGCGGGAGCACGGACGGTACGTGCCGAGCACTCGAGGCGGCAGCGGGGTCGTTCTCCCATAGACTCACTGTGCTCTCCTCCCCGGCAGGAAGGGGCGTCCAGATGAACGCCGGAGCCCGGCACGCCACGGGAGCCGTTCTGCTCTTCCTCCACGCCGACTGCAGGATAACGCCGGACGCCCCGGACGCGATCCGCCGGGCACTGGAGCGGGAGGGGGTGATCGGCGGGGGATTTCGTCACGCGTTCGCGAGCCGCGATTCCCTGCTTTACCTGACAAGCTGGTTCGGGAACCTGCTGGCGGCAAGGACGCAGACCTTCTTCGGGGACTTCGGCATCTTCGTGGAAAAAGAGGCCTTCTTTGAGATCGGCGGATACGAATCGCTTCCCTACCTGGAGGACGTGGAGTTCTCCCGGGCGGCACGCCGGCACGGGAGGCTCGTCCAGGTTGACCGCCCCATCATCGTATCGCCGCGGCGGTATCACCTGATGGGGAAGTATCGCCTGAGCACCGTCTACATTCTGGTGATGCTCCTCAACGTGGTCGGCATCAGGCCCAGGCGCTTCATCAGGTACGTCGTCGAGAAGTAGGATGAGGGGTCCGGCGGCTTACGCCTCTCTATTCAGCGCGACCGGCTCACGTTCGTCCACCCACCGCCCGAGGAACGACTGGAGGTAGACGCCGAAGAAGGCACAGAAGAGGCCCCCGATGGTGGCGAAGATGATGTACATCACCCCGACATCGGTCGTTATGGGGAACCCGGAGATGTCGCTGATCGTCGAGAGGATGTAGGTGCTTGCCCCGTAGGCGATGGCCCCGATCGCCAGCACGAAGAACGGCAGGGCGACCACCCGCTGGATCGTCTCCCGTTCGTTCAGGAAGACGTCGATGATCTTTCCTACCGATGCGACCAGGCCGGCGGCGGTGAACCAGGCGATGGAGCCGTAGATGAACGCGAGTACCTGGAAGAAGATGCCGGTAGAGGTGTAGTAGTCGAGGAGGCTTATGAGCCCGAGGATAATCCCGACGATACAGAGCAGTATTGCGGCGATGTAAGAGACGAAGGTGAACCTGCCGCCATGGAGTGACGCCTTCAGCGAGGTGATCAGGTACCCGAACACCTCGTCGATCCCGACGCCCTTGAAGAGCAGGTAGGTGCCGACGACACCGACGACGACGATGGTTGCCCCCTCGGGGTATCCCAGCAGGTATCCCACTGCGTAGAGGAGCATGGCGAGACCGAGCGGCACGAGCACGATCTTCGAGACCTTCGGGTCGTCGAGAAGGCGTCTCAAGATGTAGTACGTCCCCTCGATGTTCGGCATCTGGTTGACCACGACCCTCCGCACGCTGCTGACCGGCACCCGGGACTGGATGATCGGCAGGACGTACTCGTCCTCGGCACCGTCCGTCACCACGACGCAGGATGTGGAGCCCGTCGCGGAGAGGATCGCATCGAGGCCGGACGCCACACGCCGATCGCCCTCGAGCAGGTTCATGTGGTTGCCGCAGATGACGGCGACGGCAACCTCTTCCCCCCGCCCGGTAAGCTCGTCGTAAAGTTTGATAGTCTCGAAGATCGCGTTGACGTCGGAGTCCTCGGGGTCGATCAGAGCAAGAGAAGTTGCCGCATGGAGGCATGCCTCTCTGCCCACGATGGGGCCATCGATCCGGGCTTTAAACCCGAGATCATCGTCGCGATCGACACAGAGGACGAGCGTCCGCTCTTTTGCCATTCAATAGAACATCGCCCCGGATCTATTAAATAATTTGCAGCGAGGGGTAAAAAAGTATTAAATGAGTTTTGCGCGCTGAAGCAGGAGCAGGTCGTCGGTCGTGATCTTCTCACCGTCACGGAACTGCTGGAAGACGCGTTCCGCCTCTTTTCGGACGGCTTTCTGCTCTTTGGTAACTTTGGTCTTCTTGGTCTTCTTCCGAAGGCCCGAGATCACCTTGTCGTAGTCCCGGAGCTCCTTCTGGCAGGCGATGAACTGCTTGTGCTCCTCATCCGCCGACTCCTGGGCTTCAACGAACTGCTGGTGGGCCAGATCGGCCTCTTCGCGGGACTTGTCGGCCTTCCGGTAGGACTCCACCATCAGGTCGTGGTGCTGCTGTGCAGCCTCGGCCTTCTCGGTGACTTCCTTGTGGATCTCGGAGGCCAGCCTGCGAAACTCACGGGCATCGGTGAGTTTCGTCCGCATCTCCTTGTTCTGCTCGAGTTCAGCTTCCTGATCCTTGGCCGCCGCCTTCAGGTGCTTGATCTTCTCGATCAGTTCGCGCTCTTTGTCGGTGCTGTAGACCTCGGTCTGCTGTTTGAACTCCAGGTGCTCGATCTGCTTCTGCAGCTCCTTGATGCCCCGGTTCTGGAGGTTGCCGTGCTCCTTCTTGAAGGACTCAATCTCTTCAAAAAGCGCGTTCGCCTTGTCGTTGTGATCGTTCCTCTGGTCTTTCAGCGCCTGGACTTCCTCGTTGATCTTATCCCGCTGCTCCTTGTGCCGCTGCGCCTCCTCAACGAATTCGCGGGTCTGTGTGTTTAACGTGTTGCGCTCGCGGGCGTTTTTGCTGGCAAGCGCGTTCAACTCGTTGCGCCGGTCTTTGTGCTGTTCAGACTCCGCAAGGACTTTTTTTCTCTTCTCAATCAAATCGTTCAGCATTCTCTACCAATCCTCGACATTCGGTACCTGTCTCATATCCCCACCAGCAGAAGACCGCTCCCATGTGCCGCAGGGATGCCGGAGGCTTATGTAGCGGCTACACCACAAGAAAAGACGTTTCCCGGACTCGTGATCGAGACCGTCGTTCATCTGTCTGCTCATGTGTTCAACCCCGGTACTTGGCAATCGCAGACCCGGAGGATCTGCGCCCTGCACAATACACCCCGTGCTGGAGGGATTATACAAGAACGTCTATAATTCAAACGTCATCCGGACTATTAAGTATTTCGTAGGGGGGCCGGAAGGCACGCCGCCGTTAATCGATTCCGGCCAAAAAGGTATGGAAAGAGGGTTATGGAGTTTTAGAGGAAATCGATCAGATGCCCGCTCGGGGCGTCCCCAACCATGCGCCTGCCGGAATGCGCGCTGGACCGCTGCGTTGCCGGTTCGTAGGTGCGGTGGCTGCCGAGGATCTGTGCACTTTTCACGCCGGTCATGACCGCCATGACGCGAACTCTTCCTTCGTAGTCGCTGTTCACCCGCGCTCCCCAGATGACGTCCGCATGCGGGTCGAGTTCGTAGGTCAGGGAACTTGCGATCTCCTCGGCGTCCTGGAGGGTCAGGTCGTTCCCGCCCGTGATGTGGATGAGGCTCCCCGTTGCTCCACGGTAGTCGATGTCCAGCAGGGGATGGTTGAGACACTCGTGGACGACGCTCTCGGCCTTGTTCTGCTGCTTGCTCTCTCCGACGAGCATCACGGCAACGCCTCCCTTGCTCATGATGGCACGCACGTCTGCGTAGTCGATGTTGATGAGCGAAGGCTCCGTGATCGTCTCGCTGATACCCTTGACGGTCTCCGCGATGAGCTGGTCCATGACCGAGAACGCCTGGCCGAGCGGGAGGTTCGGCACGTACTTGATGAGGCGGTTGTTGTCGAGCACAATCACCGAGTCGGCAGAAGCAGAGAGTTGTTCAAGCCCCTCTTCCGCACGGAGAAGCCGGGCCTTCTCGACCTGGAAGGGATAACTGACCATCCCGACGACGATCGCTCCCTGCTCCTTTGCTATCTGCGCGACAACCGGGGCTGTTCCCGTACCGGTACCGCCACCCATGCCGGCAGTGATGAAGACGAGGTCTGCATCGCAGAGCAGGCTCTCCAGGGTCGGCCGGGCCATCTCGGCCGCACGCCTGCCGACGTCCGGGAACCCGCCGGCCCCAAGGCCTTTGGTGAGGGACTTGCCGACAAGCACCCTCTTGTCGGCCTGGATCATGTCCAGGTGCTGCTTGTCCGTGTTGATCGCGATCGTCTCTGCGCCGCTGACCTGCATGTGGTACAGCCGGTTGACGGTGTTGTTGCCTGCACCGCCGCATCCTACGATGACAATACGTGGCTGGCCGAGGATGTCGTCTTCGTCCTCTGCCGAGTCTGTCTTCAGGTACTTCTCACGTTCCGCGTGTTTTAACGCCTCGTTGATGATCGTCTGCATCGTATACCTCCTAAACTTTGAATGAAATCTGGTCGGCCTCGCGTAGAACACGGTTTCCATGCTTCTCGAGAAGCGCTCTGACCGAATACCGCACAGCCTCCGATACTGTGGGGAACTCGCCAGCTTCCACCAGCCTCTCGAGCATCTCAACCTGTTGCCGGGGCAATCTGATTGTGATCCGATCCATCATTTCAATCACTCATATCTGACATTTAGCAGCCGAGTGTCTGCCATTTGTCAGACAATCGTAACCTTTTCGTCTGACTACATCAGATAAGCCATAATAATAATTGTATTATATATATACTTTTCGAAATAGATTCATGTCTGACATAACGGTTTTATGGATAGCAGCCGACAACGTATCTTCAAAGAGTTGCCACGGATATGAGAGATAATCTCCCTAACAAGGCGGAACATGGCGGCCGGGTGCGCTGGCATCGCACCCGGGAGAGAGGCGAGCTGCTCGATTTCAGTGCTAACGTGAACCCGTATCCTCCGGAGCTCCCCTGGAAACCGGACCCCTCGGCGCTGAAAGATTACCCGGACGACCGTTATGAGGCGCTCAAGGGGGCAATAGGCAGAACATTCGGGCGCGATGCGGCGGAGGTCGCCGTAGGCAACGGATCCGTCGAGTTAATCCGCGCGTTCTGTTATACCATGCTCGGAGCCGGCGATACCGCCCGTATCGATCCGCCCACGTTTGCCGAGTACGAGATGGCGGTCCGGCTTGCCGGTGCCCGGTACACCGCCGATGACGGCGAGGCTGCCGTCCGGTTCCTCTGCAACCCGAACAACCCGACCGGGAAGTTCCATTCCCGCCTGGAAGTCCTCCGGCTGCTCGATACGGTCACCGGGCAGGGGACGTGCCTGTTCCTCGACGAAGCGTTCATCGAGCTCTCCGACCCGCGCCAGAGCCTCGCCGACGTCGCCCACGAGAACCTCTTCGTTCTGCGCTCCCTGACAAAGAGCTTCGCCGTGCCGGGCATCAGGTTCGGATACGGGTTCGGCACGCCCGAACTCATCGAGAAGATCGAGACGGTGCGCCTTCCCTGGACGGTGAACGCGTTCGCCGAGTCCTTCGCGATCGAGGCCTTCCGGCACTATGACCGCCTCGTTGCATCGCGGGAGCGGATTGCCCGGGAACGGACCTGGCTTTCCGGCCGCCTGGACGCTCTCGGCCTCACTTATGAGCCTCCGTCCGCAAACTACATCCTGATAGCAGTCCCGATGGAGGCGGAGGTTCTGGTCGGGCGGCTCCTCTCCCGCGGCATCCTGATCCGGGACTGCCGGTCGTTCGGGCTTCCCCGCCACATCCGCGTGGCCGTCCGGACCCGGGAGGAGAACAGGCAACTCATCGAGGCGCTCGAAGCATGCTTGCCCTGATCATGGCCGGGGGGGTGGGGTCCCGGCTCCGGATGGGCGAAAAGCCGCTCGTGACCATCTGCGAGAGACCGATGCTCTCCTACGTCATCGATGCCTTTTCGTCCGCGGGGCACGAGGTGGTCGTGGTCGCCTCCCACCGGACGCCGTTCACCAAAAACTGGTGCCGGGTAAGGGGTTTCCTCCTCTACGAGGCCGAAGGGCTCGGCTACGTCGAGGATATCCGGGCGGCGGCGGCAGACCTCGGGGAAGAGGGAACGCCCTTCTTCACCTGCGTATCCGACCTCCCCTGCCTCGCGCCGGATATCGTCGCCGGCATCGAGGACGCCTGGCGCCGGGCGAGAGCACCGGCATGCTCGACGTGGGTGCCCCGCGACCTCTGCGAGGAGCACGGCTGCCGCACGCAGTATACGGAAGTAATCGACGGCACGCCGGCCTGCCCCGCCGGGATCAACATCCTGACGGCAGGCGGCCTCGAAGAGCCCCAGGAAGAACTGCGGCTTCTCCTGCACGACAAAAGACTCGTCTTCAACATCAACACGCGCGAGGAACTGGCGCTGGTGCAGGGGTACCTCTGCCGGAAGCGGGGCGAGTAGCACCGGGGGGACGGCTGGCTCCATACGCTGTTGTGGAGATCAACCGCACCGCCGTGCTGATCGCAACGCTCGTGTGTTTCATAATGGATGACAAAAGCCCTGTTCCCAGCTGAAGACCGGGGGTCTTCTCCTGCTCCTGCCCTTCGGCCAGTCGCACCTCGCACCTGGCGGTGCTCGAGCTCCGTTCCTACCGGAACGTCGCTTATCGCCACGCACTGCCCCCGCCCCCCCCTGGGGCGGGGAACGTTGCACTCCCCGTCAGCCCCTCGAAGAACTTCGTTCTTCTCGAGCTCCTGCCCTACGGCCAGTCGCTCTCCCCCCCATGGCGATAAACGATGCATGCACCAGAGGTGCAGGCGGAGTTCGAGCACCGAAGAACGACGTTCCTTCAGGAACGGAGTTTGAGCACCGGAGGTGCGAAGGTGCGCAGTTCCCACGGTCCACCGTACCAGGCTTTTCGTCATTTTGAGGTTTGTCTGTTGCGCCTCACGCCTCCGGTGCTCAAACTCCTACTGTTCGGCCGGGTGAGGAATGACTGCTGGCATGTGCGACGGTTCGCAGAACGATGTTGTGGAAGAACGGAGTTTGAGAAACCTGAAAGGTTTCGAGAACCGGAGTTTGAGCGCCGGAGAGGTATGCAGCCCACTTGGGAGGGCGTCCGGGACTGCCCGTCATCACGGACCGGCGGCAGGGACGGCGTTCCGGGGAACAGGCACGCGGGGAAACTGTATTATCGGACTATCACCAACCCATATATATGAATTCCTGCCGGGAAATCGAGCTAGAGGGCCATATCATCGACTCAGGCGTCATGACCCTGGTATTTGACAGGATCATGGATATGGGGGGAGAATTCGAGATCCTCACGTTCAATGTCGGAAAACAAAAGACGGACACGAGTTACACGCGGCTGCGCGTGACGGCACCCACCGACCGGCAACTCGACGCCATCCTCTCCGAGCTGCACCGGCTCGGCGCACGCACCCCCGAGATCGGGAACGTCACCCTCGTACCGGCAGAGGGCGACCGGATCCTTCCGAAGGGATTCTATTCGACCACCAACCACCCGACCTTCGTAAAATACCGGGACGAATGGCTGCCCGTCGAGCGTATCGAGATGGACTGCCATATCGTGGTCGATGAGAAAGAGAAACGGGCGATCTGCACCCCGATATCGAAGATAAGGGCAGGAGATGCCGTCGTCGTCAGCGAGACAGGTGTCCGGGTGGTCTACCCCGAGCGGCCGAGGAAGGTCAGCACATTCGAGTTCATGCACGGGACCGTCTCGTCCGAACGGCCGAGCGAGGCGATCATCGCAAAGATCGCCCGCGAGATCCTGAAGTCGAAGAAGAAAGGCGAGAAGATCGCGCTCGTCGGCGGCCCCGCCATCGTCCATACTGGAGCGGCCGACGCCCTTGCGAAGATGATCCGTGCAGGCTGTATCGACGTGCTCTTTGCGGGGAACGCGCTTGCCACCCACGATATCGAGTCCAACCTCTTCGGCACGTCCCTCGGGATGGACGTCAGGACGGGCACGCTCGTCACAGGCGGGCACAAGCACCACATCCGCGCCATCAGCGAGATCATGCGGGCCGGGTCCATCAAGAACGCGGTCGACCAGGGGATCGTCACCGGCGGGATCATGTACGAGTGCGTGAAGAAGGGCATCCCGTTCGTGCTCGCCGGCTCCATCCGGGACGACGGCCCGCTCCCCGACGTGATCACCGATGTCGTGGAGGCGCAGGACGCCATGCGCCGCCATATTCACGATCTCGGGATGGTGGTGATGGTGGGAACACTCCTCCACTCGATCGCCGTCGGGAACTGCCTCCCCTCGTACGTCAAGACCGTCTGCGTCGATATCAACCCCGCATCGGTGACGAAGCTGATGGATCGGGGCACGACACAGGCGATCGGCGTCGTGAGCGACGCCGGAACGTTCCTCCCGCTGCTCGAGAAGCAGCTCGAAGAACAGGGGAAGTGCTAGCGGGTGAGCGGCATACAGAACGGCTCTTCCCGGTCCAGCACGAACTCCCACTCTTCTTTGCACCCGCATTCCGTCTCTTTCAAGGCGCGCAGGAGCCCGACGTCGCCAGAGAGCGAGTAGTCGCCGATCCCCTCCACGATCGGGCCGTCGCAGGCGCCGCAGTTGTGCGGACCCCGGGTCTGCCCGCCGCCGACGGGGTCGCAGAGGATATGCACCGGCGAGCTGATCAGGACGTCGAGGACGCTCCAGAGATACGGCGGCCGGTACGCGTGCTGTTTCCAGAGGCGTTCGACCTCGGTCCTGCTCTGGACGGTGCAGAGGTTCATGGAGATGCTGTCCGCAACGGAGGCGACGTCCCCGATGGAGCGTATCATGTCGTCGCGCGCCTCGCGTTCGGTCAGGAACGGCGGTTTCATCAGCAGGTAGGCCTTCATGCCCGCGCCGGCGGCGTGCGCAACCCCTGTGGCGCGGAGAAAATCGGTGTACGAGAACCCCTTGTCGATGCTCCTCTCCCGGATGACGTCGTTCGTGGTCTCGAGGCCCACGGCGACAGAGAGCGGTCTTGCCCAGGCACCGGTATCGATGCTCTCCCGAAATTCCCGGAGAACGTCGTGATCGACGTAATCGGGCCGTGTCTCGGCGATCACGGCCTTGCCCCGGAACGCCTCCGCGACGGCGCTCCGGACGGCGGGGGGGACCTCGTCGGGATCGAAGAAACTCCCCGACGTAAAGATCTTGAGCATCTGGTAATCCTCGTCGGAGAAGTTCTCTTTCACCCAGCGGACCTGGCGGATCAACCGTTCGGCGAGTTCGCCCTGCGGGAGGTCCGGGTAGCGCTCGTGCCGGTAGCCGCACATCCTGCACCGGTTCCAGGAACACCCGCCGCTCCGAAAGATTACCGTCAGCGTATCGAGGATCCGCCCTTCATATAGGTCTTTCCCGCGCCAGGACGCCAGCGGCTTCTCGGTTAATTTGGATAGCATTATACCTCATATTCGTTGATGTACTGGTATGAAAAGGATCGCATGGCTGACGCTCATCGCCGCGATGATGCTCGTCGGTACGGCATCGGCCGCATACGTCTCAATCAGTGCCCCACAGACGGTATACGTCGGCGACCCGCTCAAAGTCACGGGCACCACAGTCGTAGAGGGGCTTCCCAAACCTTCGCTCGACCCCGGGTTCAGCACGGAGATTATCCTGTACCGTGCCCAGTACGCAAAGCATGAGGTAGGCCGACAAACGATCGTCGTCCAGGAGGACGGGGCGTTCTCGGCGACGTTCGAGACCGAAGGTCTTGAGGCCGGAACGTACTCGGTCGAACTTGTCGATCCCACCCAGACCACCTTCGGGAGCAGTTCGAAGACACAGCGGACGGTCACCCTGGTCGACCGGTCCGGGAGCATCAGGATAGACTCTCCTCTCAACCAGGACTTCGACGGCACCCTCGATCTCCGGGGTTCGATCGGTGAGATCGGAGACACGGGCGTGCGGATCCTGGTCGAGCACGACGGCACTACCGTCTACGGGCCGAAGTACATCGCTACCGACAAAGACGGGGCGTTCTCCGTTGCAGTGCCCATATCCGCAGGGGGCACCTACGAGGTCACCTTTTCCGACAACAAAGGCTACATCGGCGCCCAGGAGTTTGTGGTGACGGGCACGCCGGGTCCCACGGCGACGCAGGCGATGATCTCCGCCAGTTCCCCGGCCACACGGTCCGCCCCGGCGTACTTCGAGGTCGACACCCGGAGCGGCACGGTGACGATCGCGACATCGGCCGGGATCGACTGGGTGATCGAATACATCGACGAGGACGACATCCTCCGTAAGGTGAATAATAAGGGCATGCTTGAGGCCGAGACTGTGGAGGTTGCGGCGCGGGGAGGTCCGGTCTACGTCAAGGTCTACCCCATGAGCTACAACGACAGCGGAACGGTGCAGGTCTCGGCCTCGAATGCCGACTCGGTCAGGGTGAGCCAGACCGCGCCCGGCCTCTTCGGGGACGCGACCCCCACCCCCGCCCAGGCTGCACCGGTCCCGGCGGCTCTCGCGCTCCTTGCCATTCTCGCCGTCGTCCTCGCGCGCCGGGGATGAACAACCTTTTTTCGTCAGGTGACCAATAGGTTAAGGCGAGCCGGGATAGTCTAGTCCGGGAAGGCGGTGGCCTTGAAAGCCACTGGTGCCTGGCACCTCGGGAGTTCAAATCTCCCTCCCGGCGCTCACTATTTATGCCTGAACCGCGGCGAAAAGCATGGCCCTTTCTTCTGACCTTCTTTCATGCAGAGTTCGCCTGCATTCGGTCGTGAATGCCATCACATTAAAAGGAGCATGCGCGTAACTCAACTGCCCGTGAACTCGAGAACGGTAGTGCTTGAGATAATTCCACCCGTCACCTCACTCCTCCCTGATCCAGCCCTCCCGCACCCACCGCTCGTACTCGTCCGGCCGCCAGTCCCGGTTCGCCCGCACGATGTCGGCAAAGTATTCCCGGTTTTCTGCCATCTCAGTCTCCTGATCCGGATATCGCGGCCGATCGGTGATGGCAAGGACGAGCCGCCGCCCGAGCTCGCGTGCCGCCGATTCTGCCCGGTCGATTGCCTCCGGGTCATCACCGAGTGCGACGCTCACCCCCCCGACCGTTGTCACCCCGAGGTAGTTGAGCACGTGGTTCAGATAGCCGATGACCGCGTCGCCTCCCGAGACCTGCGTGGTCGCGACACTGCAGCCGTATTTTCCGGCAAAGCTCTGGTAGTGCATAGCGTCCGCCAGCCGGTCGATGAAGACCTTCATCTGTCCGCTGACGTTGTCGACGTAGACCGGCGAGGCGAACACCAGCCCGTCGGCATCCAGCATCCGGTCGTACGCGGCGGAGAAATCGTCAGCAAAGACGCACGTCCCGTCCAGGCTGCAACTCTCGCAGGCGAGGCAGGGGACGATCTGCAGATCGGCGAGTTCGATGAGGTCGACCTCGGCACCGGCTTCTTCGGCCCCGGCAAGCACGAGGCCTGCAAGTCTCCTCGTCCTGCTCCGTATCCCCCGCGGACTTCCCACAACTGCAGCTATCTTCACGCTTCCGTCACTTCCTGGAGAAAACGTTGGCTCCGATGCGGGAAAAATGTGCGGAACCGGGAAGCGGGCTATCCGCGAGACGGTGCGCGAACATACGGTTTTGGTGGTCGTGAGACCGTATTGTCTCCTCTTCACCACCAACTCACGCGAGGAAAAATCCTGGTACAGTGTACCATGGGGACTGCGCACCTTTGGTGCTCGAACTCCGCCTGCACCTCCGGTGTACGCGTCGTTTATCGCCCCCGGGGGAGAGCGACTGGCCGTAGGGCAGGAGCTCGAGAAGAACGAAGTTCTTCGAGGGGTTTCAGGGGAGGGGGGCTCGCCCCCCTCCCCACCTAGCGGTGGTCGAACTCCGTTCCTTCGCACCTTTGGTGCTCACGCTCCGGTTCTTACGAACCGTCGCGCTTCGGAACGTCGTCCTCCCCTGTCCTCACCCCCCAAGGGGGATATCCAGTGGAAATCCGTGTACAAGTGCGCTTGCTACACGATAGGAAGGTCCTTCACCAGAATGCTGGCTTCAGAGGATCTTCTCTCCCGCCTTCGGTCCGGGAGAGCACTCGTAGACCTCCCGGATCTTCATGACGAGGAGGTTCTTCGCTGGCGCCTTTGCCATCTTCGACCGGACGGTAAGCTGCATCTTCTCAAACTCCGGTCCTTCGGACCTGACCTCGACGTCGCCCTTGACCTGGAAGCAGCCCTTCGTCTCGGCCCCCCAGACGTAGATGGAGACCTTCGGGTTCTCCAGGACGTTTGCAAGCGTCTTCTTCATGAAGTTGTCCGCGATCCAGATCGTCTCGTCGTCGACGAGTTCCACGAACCCGATCGGCACCACGTTCGGCCAGCCGTCCTTCGAGGCTGTGGCGACCGGGAAGGCCTTCATCGTCCGGAACGCCGCCTTCATCTCTTCAGTAAGTGCAACCATCGTTTTTCACCAGTACAATCTCTGAACTACAGATTTATATAGTGATTCGTCAGAAAACTGTAGCTGCGGCGGCGGCGCTACAGATCTGTGACCCGGCGGGTCGCGCCGCTTTTGCCGGAAGCCTGGTTCACCCGCTCCGGCGCTCCGGCCCGATCCCCTGCCGGAGCCGTAGGCGGGGAGGGTGTCGTGCCCGTTCTCGCGGACCCTCGCACTCTTCGACCCGGTCAGCACATCGGCGACATAAGACGCCCCGAACCGCTCCCGTGGTCGTTCCACGTACGGGACGTGACGTTGTAACTACCGGGCAACGAGCAGCACGAGGATGACGAGTCCGGTTGCGATCTGGTGCTTCATGATAATCAGTGTCTCGCAAAAACAGGGGGGAGAAGATCAGTACAACTCCTTCCCGAGTTCCGGGACCGCGGGGACGTACTGGAAGAAGGTCCCGGTCTCCTTTTCTCCTTCTACGGTTCCGCGGAAGTAGTAGGTCGGTTTGAGGTAAGGCTGTTCGGTGCCGGGCGGGGTTGCATAGTAGCAGAGCCGGATCTCGTTGATGATTGCTTTCGTTGGAGAACTCACCAAGGTAACGATCCCGGTCTGCTTGAGTTCCTCGATCGCTTCTTCGGGAGAGAGGATCGCAAACTCCTTATAGGGCTCGACGTCGCGCCAGCGTCTGCTGACTTCGAGAATATCGCCGCCCCCGCCGACGGTGACAGCGATTCCGCTTCCGGCCACGGGAAGGCCGCTCAGGGTGTCGGTGAAGAGAACCCGGCTGTCCTTGTAGGTGGCAATGCTGATTTTTTTCGCAGCATTGGAAGCAAATCCTTCCCCATGGGCTATACTCGAAAATACTGCTCCTTCAGGCATGAGGTCGTGCGAGGTGAGGAACGCCTCGGCGATCTTCCGGCACTCCTCGTCGGTCGGGAGATTTTCGGGACGGTCCCGGGGGTCTACCCCGGAGTAGCGGCCGTCCCATGCATAGGTCATATACCCGGATTCTTCCTCGATCTCGAACGTATAGGGCTCTTCTTTGACAATGTAACGTTTGATCCTTCCTCCGCTCTCCTCGACCGGTCCGGACATCCCGAACTTCTCCGCTATCTTCAGCGCTTCGTCCTTCGATATGAGGATATCGACTGTCTTATAAACCATGGCTTGCTCGGGACCCCTGGGGAGGGCAGTACTGAGAGCGATCTCGGAGACGCTCTGCACGCCGTACGGTCCGACAATCTCGATTCCTCCGTTCGCGCCTTCATCGTCCTGCAGAGACGCCGTCGGCAGCAGTGCCGTCCCGATAACGAGCAGCACGAGGACGGTAAATCCGGTTGCAACCTGTTTCATCATAGCATCAGTATTTCACGAAAAAGGGGTCAGTACAACCCCTTCCCGAGCTCGGGGACCGCCGGGACGTACTGGAAGAAGGTCCCGGTCTCGTTCTCCCCTTCCACGGTACCGCGGAAGTAGTAGGTCGGCTTGAGGTAAGGTTGCTCATCCCGTGGAGGACTGGCATAATACCCAATTTTGATCTCGTCGACGACCGCCTTCTTCGGCGAACTTACCGTGGTGACGACCCCGGTCTGTTTGAGTTCCTCGATCGCTTCTTCGGGGGAGAGGATCGGGAACTCCTTGTAAGGTTCGGCGTCGCGCCAGCGCTTGAAGACCCTGAGGATGTCTCCATCGCCGCCGATAGTGACGTACATCCAGTTCCCGAATACCGGGAGCCCGTTCAGAGTGCCGGTGAATGAGACCTGGGTGTCTTTGTAGGTCTGAATGGACGTACTGTCGGTACGATTTGAAAAGAACCCCTCACCATGTGCAACACCAGAATATACAGCCCCCTCGGGTATGAGAGCGTGGGAGATGAGAAACGTTTCGGCGATCTTCCGGCACTCCTCGTCGGTCGGGAGGTGTTCTGGGAAATCCCGATATCCTTCGCCTTCATTCCACCGCCCTTCCCAGGTATAGGATAGACAACCGCCTTCCTTCTCAATATCAAATGTATAGGGTTCGTCTTTGATATAATACGACAGTGTGTCCTCCTCAAGTGGTCCGGTCATCCTGAACTTCTCCGCCATCTTCAGCGCATCGTCCTTCGATACGGTGGAATTGACTGTCTTATAAACCATGGCCTGCCCGGGATCCTTGGGGAGGGCAGTGTCGAGAGCGATCTCGGAGACGCTCTGCACGCCGTACGGTCCGACAATCTCGATTCCTCTGTTCGCGCCTTCATCATCCTGCAGAGATGCCGTTGGGAACAGTGCTGTCCCGGCAATAATTAGCAAAAGGGCAGCAATTCCGATTACAACTTGTTTTGTTGTCATTTAAATCTCCCGTATACATGGCTTTGTCACGTATTGGAATGCTGGTGGATCACCGGGCGGATTAGTCGACGACCCATATCCGTAAATATGGTCATCAAGACAATCGTGCGTGCTCAGGTCCCCGTCAATATCAGCGGCGAGAATCGCCGAGCGCAGGCTGCCGTCGTTCGGGAACACGTACTGGTCTGTCGCCGCAGACCACGCCTGCCAGATGGTTTTTCCGCGCATCAGTTGCTGGGCGAAATACCACCCCATATCCGGATGAGCGGCCCCCGTGGTGTCGAAGCCGCATATGGAATGGAGCCCCTCGAAGGCATCCTCCCAGTGCTCCCGCGTGGATTCATTCAGGGTGCTGCACGATCCGAGAATAATCCAGTCGGTCTTCGTGTTGCCCCAGCGCGCCTCGCTGTAGTTCAGCTCGTAATCGTCGGCGGCCGTCCCGAAGACGAACCCCCCATCCCACCCGTGGCCTACGAAGAAGGCCAGGTGCGTGTTGTCGATGTAGTCCGAATCCTCCCCGCCGAAGGCCGGGTCTTTCCAGTGCCGTTCCATCGCGGCGTCGTTGCCGTTGATGAACTGGCCGGTCCACGAACTCGACCCTTCAAGCGTGTCGTAGAAGCCTTCGGCCTCTTCCTCGGCGCTGAAGAGAGGAGTCTGCATGCCGTGATAGTCGCCCACCCATTCGGCGCAGAAGGAATACGTCAGGTATGTTTCCGGCGTACCGTAGGCGAATGTCGGTTCGGTCTCGACGTACTTCCGCGCCCGGATCCAGTCCATCCGCACGACTCGGCCGGGCGCCGTGTTATCGCTCCACAGAATCTGCAGATGATGGTTTGAGATTCCGGTCGTGCCAGCAAATACATCGGTGTAGGAGGCGCTCCCGCTG
>JAHDQM010000025.1 GCA_018433835.1 Methanoculleus sp. | reverse complement strand
TGGGGATATCGCGTCTGGGGGAGGGGCTGACGGGGAGGGGGAGACCCCCTCCCCTGCAACCCCTCCCCCAGACGCGATATCCCCACGGTCCACGGTACGGGGTTTTTTCCTCATCTTACCTATTCGCGTAGACAGGATCAAGCGCCGATGATGCGAGGCGCGACTGGAAGAAGCATCGAACACTGCCAGAATGCTTCAATCCCTACCACACCCTGTACTTCCCTCCCCCGTGCTTCGCGAAGTACTGCTGGTGGTACTCCTCGGCCCGCCAGAACGTCCCCGCAGGCTCGATGGCAGTGACGATGGGACGCCTGAACCTGCCCGAACGTTCCATATCCTCTTTCGACGCCCGTGCCCCCTTCTCCTGCTCCGGGGTGTGGTAGAAGATCACGGACCTATACTGCGTCCCGATATCGGGGCCCTGCCGGTTTGGCGTGGTCGGGTCGTGGGCGTTCCAGAAGACGTCGAGGAGCTCCCGGTACGGGACCTCGGCCGGATCGTAGGTCACCTGCACGACCTCAGCGTGCCCGGTCCTCCCGGTGCAGACCTCGGGGTAGGTCGGATTCTCGACGGTGCCCCCCATGAACCCCACCGCCGTATCCACGACGCCCGGCACGTGCCGGAACGTCTCCTCGACGCCCCAGAAACATCCTGCGCCGAAGGTGGCGCGCTCGAGGCTCTTTTCCGGTGCCATGACAGATTCGCCAGGAGGCGGATCTGTGAAAAATGTATCGGCGTCGTCCGGGCATACCCTTATCCCCGGTCGCCGCCACGTACTCACATGGCCTTTGAATCAGAAGCCGTAGAGATGGTCGCACGGCTGATGGCGCTCTCGGCGCGCACCGCCCCGAAAGCCCGGGGCATCGACGTCATCAAGACGATGATCGTCACCGGAGAGGAGAAGACGGCACTCGCGGAGGCGATGCGGGAGTACGGCGAGAAGCACAACGTTGGGTTCTTCATCAGGGATGCGGGCAACGTCGCGGCAAGCGACGCCTGCCTCCTCATCGGCTCGCTCCTCGCCGACGCCGTGAACCTCGACTGCGGCGGGTGCGGCTACTCCACCTGTGCGGAGATGCTCGATGCACAGCGCGAGATAAACCCGCCGGCCACCCCGTACCGGGGCCCGAACTGCGTCGTCAGGATGGCGGACCTCGGGATCGCGGTCGGTTCCGCGGCGAAAACCGCGAGCATTCACAACGTCGACAACCGGGTCATGTATACCGCCGGTGTCGGTGCGCTCTCGCTCGGGTGGCTGGAAGGCTGCGGCGTCGCCTACGGGATCCCGCTCCGGGCATCGGGAAAGGATATCTTTTTTGACCGTACACGCTAACCGGGTAACAGCATGCCTATTATGAAGATCCGGGGCGGGGACCTCGACCTAGTCGAGTACGAGTTCTCCTCCTTCACCCCCGGCGAGAATATCCGGCTGTGCGGCCTCCAGAGAGAGTATTCGCTTGTGCCGGTCTCCGGCACCGTCGTCGCCCGCGCCCCGGCGAGGATTCACCTCACCGTGCTCGACATGAACCGGTTCTCCCCGGACCGTCCCGGCGGGGGCGGGATCGGATTTGCCATCGGGGTCTACTGCACCGCCGAGGTCGAGTGTACGCCCTCAGGGCTCGAGATCGATTACACCCGCGAACCGATCCTCCGGCACTTCGTGGAGGCCTTCAGGCAGGTCGTCGGTTACACGGGCGGCTTTAAGATCCGTGCACGCGACCACATGTACGAGCACGTGGGGCTCGGGTCCACGAGCACCATCCTGATCGCGGTCGCAAACGCCCTCAACACCGCGGTGGGCTCGCCACTGACCTCTGATGAGCTCCGTCTGCTCCTCGGCAGCAACTTCGTCGAGGAGACGGAGGCCGGGAGCGTCGCGTTCGGGTTCGAAACCGGCGTCGGCCCTGCCGCGAGCCTCCACGGGGGCATGGCGGTGATGGGCGACGAGCTGACGCTCATCTACCGGCACGCGTTTGCCGAGGGCAAAAAAGTCTACATCGCCATCCCGCCAACCGACGTCTCGTCGGCGGGTGAGAAGGAGTTCGACCTCCTGATGAACAAGGCCCGGGCCCTCGATTACCGCGACCGCGAGCTGAAGTCCTACCTCATCATGATGGATCTCATCCCGGCGCTGGAACGCCGCGACCTCCGGAAAGCCGGCGATATCATCTGGGAGATCGAGTTCCGGGGCTCGAAGCGCGCCGAGGTGGAGCACCACGGGTTCGAGATCTACCGCTACATGGCGGCGCTTCGGGACGCCGGCCTCGAGTTCGTCGGCATGAGTTCGGTCGGCCCTTCCATCGCGGTCATCAGCGGCCGCCCGGAGGAAGAGGTGGAAGCGATCCTCACGTCGGCGGATCTGCGGGTCGCGATCGCGACGGAGGTCGATAACGAGGGGCTGAAGATCAGGGTGGAAGAGAAGAGGCGTGACACTCTCCACTGTTAAAGTCAGGAGACTCCTGCTGAATCGGGACCCGGCAACCACCATTGCTTGGTGGTTGAGCGGCTCCGATCTTCGCGCGGGGCTGCGTCGCCTTACACATCGTTGATCACGCGAAGGCACGAAGACACAAAGTCCTAAATGCTCCTCTTAGAACAGGATCTTAGAACTGGAGTTTGAGCGATTTCCAGCTGGCTGATACAGAACATCGAAATCTTGGCATCGTTATGGGATCTGCCCTAAGTTATGCAAGCACTGCATCTGCCGCCTTGATGGGGACAATATGAAACGACCCTGTCATGATGCGGAAAACGACAAGGAAACGCCCCCATTCAATCCGATATCGGAATCCTGTTCTCGCCTGAAACCGCCAGATGGGGGTGAGTGCCCTATCATTCTATTATAAAATTTTCGTTTGGTTCCATTTTAAGAGATGACTAGAGAAGCCACAAAATGAGAGGAGTTTTAGCGAGATCATGTGCTTCCTAAGAGGAGAAAGGCTGCGAGAAAAGATCCGATAACAATTAATATGCTTATTCCTGGCATCAATACGTCTTTCAAATTTTCACGAGTCTTATTTTCTCTATACTTGTACCATGCAGTCACGTACCAGTTACCTAGCACACCAGAAAGGATTCCGATGGTTGCTGCACCGAAGAAGAGATATGCTTCATTTAGTGTGATTGTTACCATAATACTCTATTCCAGCAGTAAATGTTAAATTTTATCGCTTTCTTTTCGCCGAATCTGTAATAAAATTCAATGTGCAGTGTTGATGTTTGAGAAATAGACTGCCATTCTGGATGACAGACTGAACCATCAATTACTCTTTTGGGGCGTTTTAACGGGCGTAGGAGGAGGACTAATTGGCAATATACTGGTCGGTTCATACTACCGATTCAACCACCAAATGCTTTCTGGGATTCGGTCACTGTAATAATTTCTTTTGCAATGCTGGTAACCATATTGATTTTGCTTATACAGGGATTTAATGGTAAATTAATCAAGAATGATTCAGTGGGGGAGGGGAGCGCAAAACTTCTCTCTGAATAACGAGGTAATCTAAGATTACAGAGTGAAGAGTCTGATGATGAAAAGTATCGAATCAGACCCAAGACCATACTTAACTCCAGTTGCGCATATCGAAATCAAATCGATCTAGATATATAACATTTGGTGTAGATCAAACGTTCATGCCAGAACCCAAGATGAATGCTGCCAACCTTATCCAAAAAATCGAGGAATCTCGAAAGAGTAAGGTAATAGTCTATTATACTGGCGATAGAACCAACCACTCCGCTAGAATAGCAGAAGACGCCGTGCGTCCCCTATATGATCACCTTCACAACCTCAACTTCGGAGAACGAAAGAAAAAGATAATCGATTTATTCTTATATAGCCGCGGGGGGGACGTCAGTGTGCCTTGGCGAATTGTTAGCATGATTCGTGAATTTTGTGACGAGTTTAATATTCTCATCCCATATAGAGCGCAAAGTGCCGCAACACTGCTCTCTCTCGGTGCGGATACAATTGTGATGGGAAAAAAGGCTGAATTGGGGCCTATCGATCCATCATTGGTCCGAGCGGTTGTAGGAGATGCTGGAAATCCCCCTGCAGAAATCGCAGTAGAGGATGTAAACTCATTCCTATCCTTTGTTAGGGATAGATCTCATATCACTGATCAAACCGCGCTTGCAACGATGATGAATAGCCTTATCGGGCAAATAGGGCCATTAACTCTGGGTACAGTCAATCGCCAGCATTACCACATTCGCTTAGTTGCAAGAAAGTTGCTTACATCACGCAGTGAAAAGATCGATGAGGAGAAGATCAATACCATCATCGAAACTCTTACTGAAAAAATGTATTCACACGGTCATGCTATTGGAAGGAAAGAAGCAAAAGAAATAGGATTACCAGTCATTTATCCAAAACCTGAGTTAGAGGAATTAACATGGAATCTCTTCCTTTACTATGAGCAGTTCCTTCAACTGCGGGAACCGATTGACCCCGCGCTTGCTCTAGAAAAGAAAGATGAGGAGGAGATCCTCAATATGCCTATTGCGGTAATCGAATCTGTAGATAAACGCCATATATTCAGAGCCAAGTTCCAAATGAAAAAGAGCCGGAAAGTCCCTGAAAATCCTCAAATAAATATTAACCTCCAGTTACAGCTTCCACCCGGAATGGATCCTAAACAGGTTGGTCCTGAAACGCAACAAATATTAAATAATATAATGAATAGTGTCTCACAACAGATTCCTCGGCTGGTGCAACAGGAGTTAATCAGACAATCGCCAGAGATTGGAATTATGGCCCGGAGTATAGGAGGTATGTGGCATGAGGAATAATGAGCGGATCAGCCGGTTAGATTCAGGGGTAAGCATCACCTGCCAAATCGTACCTTTCGGCAACTACAATGCAAAATACTCGATAAAGCAGTTGGTTGGTTTTGAGGATATACCAACCGTGTATGTAGTCCCCTTGACAACAAACACTGATACAGTAGAAGAAATTATTTCGGATACAGACAGTTATGAGGCATACCCTACCACAGGCTAATAAGTCCAAATTCTTGCTCCATAATATTCGTTCAAACTCCCCTTTTTTGTCGGAAACCCATAATTCGGGATCCAAGACCTCGCACCGAAAAATGGGGTCATCACTTCGTAGACGTTACTTTTGCCAGATCCTCTTGGACAGTAATTTTATAACATACAGTAGAGTATGCAAGAAAGGGAAGTAGAATAATGACCGATTAAAAATCGGTCATAATCCTGAACTGGTCGATCTCTTCGGTGCTCAGTCCCTCGAGGAACTCTTCGGCCGCGTGCTGGATGTTCTTGCTCGCGGTGATGGCGCGGCCGACGACCAGGATATCGGCGCCCGCCTTGAGCGCGTCCTTCACGACGTCCTGCCGGATGCCGCCCGCCGTCGCGACCAGCAGCCGCTCGCCGCCCGCCTTCTTGATCGCGGGGATGTCGCCCCAGGCGTACGCGGTCTCCTCGACGTCGATGCCCCGGTGAAGTTCCACGACGTCCGGCTTCACCTTCAGCTGCTTGACGACGGCGACGGGGTCTTCGACGTTGAGCATGTCCACCACGGTGTAGATGCCGGTCTTCCGGGTGTCCTCGATCGCTTTCTCGATGGTGGAGAGGGGCGCAAGGCCGGAGATCACGACGGCGTCGGCGCCGGCGTCGGCGGTCATCCGGGCCTCGAGGTTCCCGGTGTCGAGTGTTTTTAAGTCGGCGACGATGAATGCGTTCGGGCGGAGTTCGCGGATCTCGGAGATGATCGAGAGGCCGAATTTCTTGATCAGGGGCGTCCCTGCCTCGATGATCAGGTGGTCGTTCTGGGGCAGTTGTTCGAGAACCTTACGCATCTGGTTTCTGTCGACGAGGTCCATCGCGACCTGCAGGTACGGCGGGTCCCAGAGGCGCTGGACCTTGAATCCCATGACCGCGTGGGCCGCCCGGTCCTTCTCGTGCAGGAGCGTCTCGACGTCGGGGAACCGGTCGAGGGCCCGGCGGAGCGCGAGTTTCATCGCGCCGTAGTTGAACCGGTAGATCTTGTTGTAGTCCTCGGCGGTCGGGTGGACGAAGACGCTTGCCATGATGACGGTGTCCTCGATGTCGATCCCCTCAAAGACGCCCTCCTCGACTGAGTCGGCGACGGCCTTCGCCACCGCCGCCTGGACGGGCCCGAACATCTGGTTCACCTGGTACTCCTTCTTCAAGGTGACCTTCGGGATGACGAGCGTCGAGGGCTTCGCCGGCAGGTTCGGCCTGACGACCGCGAGGAGCGGCGTGTGCCCCTTCGAGAGCTGCGACATGGAGTTCGCAAACGCCTGCCCTACCGCGCCCTCTTTGTTTCCCATTATCAGATCTATGTGCGCAAGTTCTGCGCCGTCTCCAACCAATGCTTCACCGATGAGATACATATGGATGCCCTCAGATAGTGCTGAAATATTGGTGAAACAGGTATTAAAGACCTCCCGGTCGGATCGATACGGTTAACCGCTGAACATCCCGTTCGGGGGAGGCGGGAAATAACGTATAGTCTTCCCGGGACCGGTTGTGCACGTCTTCCGGCGGCTTATCGGGTACGCGAAGGTTCCCCGCAGTACCCCGGCACTGAAACGCCGGGCGTGAACGAACGGTGTATGACGGATCTCGTGTGATTCCACGCTTGCGAAGATCGCGGCCGCTCCGCCATCAGGCAGCGATGGTTGCCGGGTCCGGTCGGTGAATCGTGAATCTCCCGGTCCTCAGGACGAGTGTAAACGAAGATACCCTGCGGTATCGGATCAACATCGTAAGAATGTGGGGTCGGTGAGATTTGAACTCACGATCGACGGGTCTCTCCGAACATGCATCAGTGCTCCAACGGGTCATCATCTCTCAATCAGGAGACCCATTGTTCATCACGTGCAAAGACCGCTGGAGCCCGTCGCCATTCCGGACTAGGCCACGACCCCCTGCCCTCCATATTGTTGACGCCATGTGCTATAAGGGTTACGCTGGAAAAAACCAGTAATCATATAACCGTACCGCTACTCATTTATATAGAATGGTTGAGGGCAGTTACGCGTGTGGGAACTCGCAGATACCCCTGCTCGGCATCACCATCGGTGAAATGCTGAACCGAATCGCAGCGGCGCACCCGGACAGCGAAGCAATCGTCTCCGTTCACCAGAATATCCGGTGGACCTACGCGGAATTCCTCGAGCGCGTCGACACCCTGGCGCGTGCCCTCATGGCGCTCGACGTGGAGCGCGGGGACCGGGTCGCCATATGGGCGCTGAATTACGCGGAATGGGTGCTGGTCCAGTTCGCCACGGCAAAGATCGGCGCCATCATGGTGAACATCAACCCGGCATACAGGACCTACGAGTTCGAGTACGCCATGAAACAGTCCGAGGTCCAGACGCTCTTCATCCAGGGGCGGTTCAAGACCTCCGACTACGTCGGCATGTTCTACGAGTCCTGCCCCGAGGCGTTCGAGGCGAAGCCGGGCCGGATCAACAGCGACAAATTCCCGTTCTTAAAGAACGTCGTCTTCCTCGGCGATATTCCCTACAACGGCATGTACACCTGGGACGATCTCATGGAGAAGGCCGAACTCATCAGCCCCGACGAGCTCCGGGAGCGGGAGACGTCGCTCGACTTTGATGACGCGGTCAACATCCAGTACACCAGCGGGACTACCGGGTTCCCGAAAGGCGTCGTCCTGACCCACCACAACATCCTGAATAACGGCTTCATCATCGGCGAGGGGATGAAGTTCACCCACGAGGACCGGCTCTGCATCCCGGTGCCGTTCTACCACTGTTTCGGGATGGTCCTCTCCAATATGGCGAGCGTCACCCACGGCGCCGCGATGGTCCTGCCGGCGCCGGTCTTCAGCCCCGAATCGGTCCTCAGCGCCATACAGGACGAGCGGTGCACGGCGGTGCACGGCGTGCCGACGATGTTCATCGCCGAACTCTCCCACCCGGACTTCCCGAAGTACTGGCTTGAGACGCTCCGAACCGGGATCATGGCCGGGTCGCCCTGCCCGACCGAGGTGATGCGGGAGGTCAACAAAAAGATGCACATGTCCGAGATCGTGATCGTCTACGGGCAGACGGAGACCTCGCCCGGCGTCACGATGACCACGACCGCCGACCCCCTGGAGCGGCGCGTCTCGACTGTCGGGAAGCCCTTCCCCCACACCGAGATCAAGATCGTCGACCCGAACACGAAGAAGATCGTCCCCCGCGGGGAGACCGGCGAGATCTGCGCCCGCGGCTACTGCGTGATGCGGTGCTACTACAACAACCCGAACGCCACCCGCGCGACGATCGACGAGCACGGCTGGAACCATACCGGCGACCTCGGGACGATGGACGAGGAGGACTACGTCAAGATCGTCGGCCGCCTGAAGGATATGGTGATCCGCGGCGGGGAGAACATCTACCCGCGCGAGATCGAGGAGTTCCTCCACAACCACGAAAAGATTGCCGACGCCTACGTGATCGGGGTGCCGGATCAGAAGTACGGCGAGGAGCTGATGGCCTGGATCAAGACCGACGGCGGCGCGGTTCTCACGGAGGCCGAGGTGAAGGAGTTCTGCCGCGGCAGGATCGCGCACTTCAAGATACCGCGCTACGTCAAGTTCGTCGACGACTTCCCGATGACGGTCTCGGGCAAGATCATGAAGTTCAAGATGCGAGAAGCGGCGATCGAGGAGCTCGGGCTCGAGGACGAGTCGAAGATCGAGACCGCATAACGTCCGTCCCACTTTATTTACCACGCACGAGGCGATTCTAATCCTGCACGACTCATTCGGCATCCGGGAGATCCTCGAGGAGATCCGCTCAATCCTCGCCGACCCGGACGTAAACCGGCTCGGTCCGGATGTGGCGGAACCCGCCTAGGATAGCCCGCTCATCGGCGTCTCCCACGGCGACGATCCGCTGTATACCGAGTTTCAGGAGACGATCGGACCGTTTCACTGGATGCCTATCGAGGCGTTCCGTACCGGGTTTCCGGGGACCGGCGTCACGGCGTCCGATCTCGCCGTCGTCGTCTGGGCGCTGCCGCAGACCGCCGCGACACGGCGCGACCACCGCGCGTGCGCGGCTCTTCCCTCGCGGCGCTGGAGCCTTGCCCGCCACTACGGGGAGGCGGTGAACGACCGTGTCCGCGACCGTCTCGTCCGGGCGCTCGTCGATGCCGGATACCCGGCAGTCGCCCCGGTCAGGCTCCCGGCGTTTGGGCGGGCGACCTCGGAGCGGTTCGGCATCGCCTCGCGCTGGTCGGAGCGGCACGCCGCCTACACCTCGGGCCTCGGCACCTTCGGCCTCTGCGACGGCCTGATCACGGAGCGGGGCAAGGCGGTGCAGTTCGGGTCGATCGTGGCCGCGATAGACCTTCCCGCGACGCCGCGGCCGTGCGGCGACAGGACCGCATACTGCCTCCGCCTCTCCGGAAAAGAGTGCGACGCCTGCATCCGCCGCTGTCCCGCGGGCGCGATCTCGGCAGAGGGGCACGATAAAGAGCGATGCTTCGCGTACATCCGGGAGACGACGATGCCCTTCGTCGAGGACTAACTCGGCATCCCGGTCGCGAGCTGCGGTTTCTGCCAGACCGGCGTGCCCTGCGAGTCGCGACGGCCGCGATAAAAAGTTATTGGGCCTCTTGTGCCCGGTCGACCAGTGACCGGGCGATGTCGGCGGCTTCCCGGACGATCTCCTCTTCTCCCGGCACCTCCCGCTCGTGCATCAGGATCCTTCCGCCGCAGAGGACTGTCATGACCGCACCGCCGTTGCAGGCGTAGACGGTGTTCGAGTCGGCGTGGAAGAGCGGGGTGTTGCAGGCCGCACGGGCGTCGAGGAGGACGATATCGGCCGGGGCGCCCACGGTCAGGGTTCCGGGGCCGGTGCCGAGCGCCCGGGCGCCTGCCGCGGTCGCCATGGCGATCGCCTCGCCGGCGGGCAGAAGGGTCGGCGAATTCCAGGCGAACTTCTGCAGCAGGGCGGCGAACTTCATCTCCTCGATCATGTCGAGGTTGTTGTTCGAAGCGCATCCGTCGGTCCCGAGGCAGATATTCGCCCCGTACTGCTTCAGCCAGTGGTAGGGCATGGCCCGGTTGACGGCGAGCTTCATGTTGCTCGCCGGGTTGTGGGAGGCGGAGACGCCGCGCTCACCGAGGAGCCGGCACTCGGCCTCGTCGAGCCAGCAGCAGTGGGCGGCGACGGTCCGGGGGGTGAGGCAGCCGCACTCGTCGAGGAGGACCGCGGGGCGTTTGCCGAACCGGGCGACGCAGTCGACGACCTCCTTCTCGGTCTCGGAGAGGTGGACGTGGATGCCGATCTCCTGCTTTTTCGCGTATTCGGCGCACCAGGAGAGGCCTTCGGGGGAGACAGTGTAGACGGAGTGGGGGCCGACGGCCGCTTTGATCCGCGGGTTGTCGAGCGATTTTACGTGGGCGACGAGGGCTTCCGTCACCTTGATCTCGGCCTCCCGCTTCTCCTCCATGCCGAGGTCGATGAACCCGTAGGCGAACGTCGCCCGGATGCCCATTTCGTCGACCGCCTGCGCCGCCCGGTCCATGAAGAAGTACATGTCGTTGAACGCGACGGTGCCGCTCTTGATCATCTCGAGGCACGCGAGTTTCGTCCCCGCGTAGACGTCTTCGCCGGTGAGATGCGCTTCGAGTGGCCAGATCTTCTGCGAGAGCCAGTCCTGCAGCAGCATGTCGTCCCCGTACCCCCGCAGGAGGCTCATCGCGGCGTGGCTGTGGGTGTTCACGAGGCCCGGGACGGCGAGCCGGTCGGAGCCGTCGATGACGATGTCGGCGTCGACGGCCTTCCTCACGTCCTCCCCTATCCCCGCGATCAGGCCCTCCTCGTCGATCGCGATGTCCACAGTCGATCCGTCGATGGTGACCCCGGCGATCAGGACCGATCGTTGGGCGGTAAAGATCTCGTTCATGCAAGTCGCTCCACGATATTTTCAAGAATCTTCTCGGTCCTCCGGCGGTTCGCCCGGGAGGTCGCGAGGATGTGTTCGTAGGTCAGGGTCTCTTCCCCGAGGCCGTTTGCGTAGTTGTCCACGGTGCAGACGGCGGCAAACCGCATCCCGAGCTCCAGGGCGAGCGTCGCTTCGCTCGCGACCGTCATGCCGACGATGTCCGCTACGCGGGCAAGCGCTTTGACCTCGGCGACGGTCTCGATCCGCGGCCCCCGGGTCTGGGCGTAGACGCCGCCGGTCCGGGCCTCCGGCACCAGTTCGGCGAGGGTGCTGATGAGGTCCGCGTCCAGTTCCGGCCGGACGTGGTCGATGGTGCACTCGTGGATGGACGGGATGTCGGTGAGGCTTAAGTAGTCGGTGGGAATAACGATCGAGCCCGGTGGGATCTCCTGTTTCAGGGAGCCGGCGGAGCCGAACGCGACGATCTCGTCCACCCCGAGGATGGCGAGTGCGGCGAGGCACGCGGGATAGTTGATCCGGTGCGGGGGGAGGTTGTGCTGGTGGCGCAGGAGGAGCGCGAAGGCTCCGGTGTGCACCTCCGCCTTCCCGTAGGGCGTGGCGACGGTCTGCTTCTCGAGCGGCGGCAGGTCGGCGAAGAGGAGGCTCGTGCCCCCGATGATTCCTAGCACCAGGCCCGCCCCACTATAGCGGCATACGCTTCTCCGTGCGACATTCTCTCTAGAGGGTAGACGTCCTAGCGGAAAAGATTCACCGTTGCGTTGCCGCGGGATCGGTTCAATAAAAATTTACGCTTCCGCGACGACCGGAATAGTCATGGGCAGGTTTCAGATGGTCGATGAAGACGCCATCAAGAACGGTGAGTGTACGGACGTCTACTTCCGGCGGGTCGTGGAGGTCATGGAACGGGACGGCGTGAACCCGCACGTCACGATGGAGGTGACGGCGGCAACGCTCCCGGACCCGTGGGGGGTCTTCTGCGGCCTCGACGACGTCCTTAAACTGCTCGACGGCCTCCCGGTGGACGTGGACGCGATGCCGGAGGGCTCGGTCTTTTACCCGAACGAGCCGGTGCTCCGGATATCGGGACGCTACCGGGACTTCGCGGTCTACGAGACGGCCATCCTCGGGTTCCTCTGCCACGCCTCGGGGGTGGCGTCGGCGGCCGCCCACATGAAGCTGGCTGCAGGAGACCGCCCGGTCTACTCCTTCGGCTCGCGCCGCCAGCACCCGGCGATCGCGGCGATGATCGAGCGGGCGGCCTGGATCGGCGGGGTGGACGGGGCGAGCAACACCTGCGCGCCGGAGGATATCCCGCTCGCGGGCACGATGCCGCACGCGTTCATCATGTGCTACCCGGAGCAGGAGGACGCCTGGCTCGCGTTCGCGCAGGGCGCCGGTCCGGAGGTGCCGCGGATCATGCTCGCCGACACCTTCTCCGACGAGAAGGACGAGGCGGTCAGGGCGGCGGCATGCGGGGCGACGGCCGTCCGGCTGGATACGCCGCGGTCCCGCCGGGGCGACATGAGGGCGATCATCGAGGAGGTGCGCTGGGAGCTCGACGTCAACGGCTACCCTGACGTGAAGATCTTCCTCTCGGGCGGCCTGTCGCGCGCAGACGTCGCCGCCTACCGCGACGTCGCCGACGCCTTCGGCGTCGGGGGCGCGATAGCAAACGCCCCGGTGATCGACTTCGCGCTGGACATCGTCGAGCTCAAGGGCCGGCCCTACGCGAAGCGCGGGAAACGCAGCGGCGTCAAGCAGGTCTACGACCTGCCCGGCGGCGGCCGCCTCATGCTCCCCGCCCGCACCCCGGCGCCGAAGGGCGCGGTGCCGCTCCTCGCCCACTGCATCAAGAACGGCGTCGCCGCCGTCGGCCTCATGCGCCCGGACATGAAGGATGCGCGGGAACGGGTGCTCTCCCGCCTCCCGGCCCTTGCCGGGGAGGGATAGGGGGACGGCCTGCCCCAATCCTTATTATGTGATTACGATCAACATTGTAGGGTAACACGGGCCGATAGATCAGGGGTAGATCGCTACCTTGGCATGGTAGAGGCCGCGGGTTCAATTCCCGCTCGGTCCATTCGTTTTTCGATATCAAGTTACGAGCGGGCTTACTTTACGCAATAAGGCCATGCCTTAGCTCAATAAGCACATCAGGGGCAGTTTATGCCGTATTTCAGATGATCTGTGACCTCTCCCGATCTCCCCCTGATCTATCTCTGATCTCGACAGATATAATCCAGGACTTTTCAGGAGTTATTTCTACATTCTATCTTTCGAAATCGCTTTGATTCCACTGTCCGGACAGATGGGCAACTGTCCGGACAGTTTCAATAAGTAAGTAAATCATCCTCATCTCCATTATTTTCAAACTGCTCTCGGTAAGCGCTCACCTGAAAGTGTCAGGCCTCTCCTTGTGTTATCGAACCTCAGCTATTCACTCCTTTTTGGCAAAAGGTGGTCACTGTCGCAGTGATGCACGAAGAATACTCATGCCAGCCCTCGTCTGAGCATCCATTCAAGTGAAAGGTTCTGCCCAATCTCACCTCAAGAAAAGGTATTTATAAGATTATGCGTGGATACTCTTCCATGTCAAAAGGGCCAAAGACAACTGAGGGAAAAATTAACAAGGCGATAACAGGAGATGGAAGAAAAAAATTATCGAAACAAATAGAGAAGAACCTAAAAGAGAATTTTAAATTAAAATAATTTGATCTCAGCAGTACTTTATTTTTCGAATTGTGTAGTCAGCCTACGACTACAACCTCGTATCTTCATGGAGGGACTAAGGAAGAATTCGGTCTCCCTTACCCTCTCTAGAGTAACCGCCCATATCGGAGTCATCACTCAGTAACATGAATAAGGGTAAGGCGGTGGAAAAAGTCAGGAGCGCACCAGGATGCTAGTAGTTATTGAGTATCATCATGAGCCCTTCATCGAGCCCCGTCTCATTTCGAGAATGTGTCGAATCTGCGCTCATAGGCGGTGTTATCGGTATTACTGACTGAAAATCGTTTTGATGAGGCCATTGGTGTTATTATGGAGCGGAAGGTTGGAGTGATCTGCGCTGAGCGAAGTTAAGCACACTTATCTACATAGTTATATACAAAGTATTATTTTGTCAATAAACGTTTAATCGAGCAGAAATAGCTAGAGGATTGCGATTAACGTATTTTTCTCGCCACGCCTTCGCTCCCTCTTGCCTTGCCTCTTTCCGGAACCCTGCACTTTCAGGGTTCTTCTGACTTTTCTTGAGAGCTACCGCTCAGCAGCTTGCGCTTGAAGAGTGAGGAGTTGCCGGAGATTGAAATTCATGCATGAGAAAGTGTTTTTGACGTGGGCTCTGGCAACCGTCGTGACCATGAGATGGCCTGCCTCAAACGTCCGCTTCAGCACGGCAAACGGCCGTTCGACCAATGATCGTGTTCTGCTGATGGCTTTGTTTCGCCGGTTCTCCTTGATGGAGAGGGGATGGCCACGAGTCGCCCGATGCATGGTCTTGTCCATGGATGCCTGAGGTTTCACGCCAAAATAGCCCTTATCGCGATAGACCGTCTCGCCTTTCCGGGAGAGGTCGATCCTGCTATCATGGAGCGACGCGGTAGTGGTCTCGATCCGGCGGATGAGCTGGTACTCTTTGTCCATGAGGATATGGAGTTTGTAGCCGAAGTGGGATTTCGACCCCTTCTTCGCCCAGGTGCCGTCGCGGCTGCGCCGCGTCTGTGCCCCCTCTCCCCGGGGTGTGTCGGCAGAGGCGTGCCCAGGATCGGCGGGTGATGAACGAGGCATCCTGCATGACGCCGCGCTTGATCGTAAGACCCTGTTCATCGAGTTGCCGCTGAAACTCCTCCCAGATCGCAGGATCTTTCCCGGTTTTGGCCAGGCGTTCCCGGAACAACCAGACCGTCGACCGGTCAGGAATGGTCTCCGGATACCCGAGGAAATGGCGGAACGAGATCCGATCCGTCGCCTGACGCTCCAGTTCGGGATCCGACAGGCCATACCACTGCTGGAGCACCAGCAGTTTGATCATGAGAACGACGTCATAGTTCGGACGACCGCCTCGACCCTCGGCGTTCGTGTAGAGATCCGCAAGAAGAGGGCGAAAGGCGTCCCAGTCAATCAAATCGCTGATCTCACCTAACCGATCACCCCGGGCAGCAAGAGAGGCATATTCGTGCCGAATCGCAAAATTGGTAAACGTGCTCATGGGAAAAAGGTCGATCCGGGGCTATAAAGTACTTTGGTTGAGGCCGGGTTTTTCGAAATTCTCTAAAGTGAATGGACAGATACTGGCTGAATCCATAGATAAAGCCATACATAACGGTGAAGTGATAAATAAGGATAAATGGTCAGTATTCAACGGGATTTTTTCTTACGAAGCCAATAATTTCCGAAATCATGGCTTTGTTGAAACCCTAGCGTCGGCCGTTCCCGTCTGCAGGGGAAAGATCTATAAAATCGTTGCTCCTTGAGTTAATGACCAAATCAAGCACAAGGAGCAGAGATAGTGTCGACGAACAGATATATCAACCTTATCAAAGCCTGTCTTCAAGCAGTCCGTTCTTCCCGAATACCTCTCTATTCCTGCAAATACTCCCGGAGAACGTATACGCAGCATCAACTGCTGGCGATCCTTCTCTTCCGGGAGGTTCTTGGTACGGACTACCGTGATACG
>JAHDQM010000032.1 GCA_018433835.1 Methanoculleus sp. | reverse complement strand
CTTCTTCGAGTATTTGCACGAATAGAGCGGAATGTGGGACGCCTTGACGGCAGACAGAGCTGCCTCGGTTAACCTGATATACCGGGATGACGACACTTAGAGTAGCTCCTTGCTGTTGTCTTTGGTCGGATAAACAAGGAGTTCTCATTCTCATAACAACTTCGCTGAATTTACCTGGCAAGCCCGAATACGATTTCTACAAAGCCAATTTTTGCGGAAAATAAGATGGACCGAGCGGGAATTGAACCCGCGGCCTCTACCATGCCAAGGCGCTCCCCCCTATACGGCCCCGGTTTGAATAAAATCGCTGAAATTATCGCTGGAATATAATCAGGGGAATACCTGCGCGGCATGATGTCGCGGGAAGGTTTCTGGTACTCTCTGCTGTATTGAATAGCCCTAAGAGTTCTCAAGCAAGGCGCGAGGGCAAATTGTCTGATTATCTGAATCCCCATGGTTCTTGCGCGGGACGTAATTCGTAAACGTTATCCCTCCCTATAGACATCTGATTTTTAGGTCGTACGATGTTCGAGAGATTCACCGGTGGACGAAAGAAAAGCAATAATCCATTTGATGAGTTCAATGGTCCATACTCACAATTAATTCAGGCAATCGAGAACACCCAATACTATACTAATAAGGGAAATTCATCTGCCGCCGCTTCATCATTCCAAAAGGCCGCAGAAAGGTACGATGAAAGCCGTGAACTTGTTGCGGGTCTGATCGACTACCAGATAGGAAACGAGCAGTATCAGGTCGCATATGACTCTCTGCAAACTATTCAGCAGACGTACGGTGTGTTTTACGATCTTGCGGAATATTTCTCCGTTGATTTACGTGAGATCAAAATATCGACATTCGCCTATCTCGAAACTCTCAAAGGCCTATTATTAGCTGAGATGGGGAAGCCTCGTGTAGCGATAAAGGCATTCGATACTGCTCTTGCACTTGATGAGAGTTGTACCGCCGCCTGGGTCGGAAAAGGCCAAGCATTGCTCACTCTGGATAGTTGCCAAGAAGCACTAGAGGTGTTCGAAGCCGCGTTAAGCACAGACTGGCATGCTGCCGATGCCTGGATCGGAAAAGGTGACGCTCTCCTATATTTGGGCGAAATGGAGGAAGCACTGGAGGCGTATAGTACCGCATTAGAACTAAATGGATCGGATGTAGGAGCCTACCTAAAAAGAGCCGTGTGTCTGTATGCTCTTGGGCAGTTTCAGGAAGCACACAATGACATCAGTAGTTACCTGGAAGTTGACGGGGAAAATGCTCTTGCCTGGTATGTGCAATCCTTGATTCTGGACAAATTCGGTCAGAATCATACTTCCCGCATCGCTCGCAACAAAGCGATAGCAATCGATGCGACGATTGCGACGAACCCAATGATTGAATTCCTGGTACATTGTTCTGATAGTTCCTCTCCAGGTCGTGGACAGGTGACTCTTTCTCCTGACAACGATATGATACCTGACAGTCCTTTCACGGCGGCACCGTCAACAGAGACCGCAACCCCACGCGCGCTCAACCCGGACGGTGAGCGTACACCCGAGAATGGTGGTTCAAAGGAGACAACGCCGCAGGCCGAACGGCGGACCAGGAAGCCCATCCCCTATAGACGATCCTCAAAAGAACAAACAGATGAGGAACCGAGGGGTTTCGCCTGTGTTGCCGGGATGGAAGATCTAAAAGATGAGCTTAAGAAAAGCGTTATTCAACCACTGCGCAATCCCGAGAAATATAAGAAATTCAAAGTTTCAATCCCCAATGGAATTTTATTCTTCGGCCCTCCCGGCTGCGGGAAGACATTCATTGTCAGAAAGTTAGCCGAGGAAATAGGGTATCATTTCATTGAGGTGCACCACTCAAGCATAGGCTCATCATATCAGCATGGAACCGTTCAGAATATCGCAGAAAAGTTCCAGGAGGCGATTAACCACGCACCAACCATTATTTTCTTCGATGAAATTGAAGGAATGGTGCCGAGGCGTGAAAATCTCTCATCATCCGAGGGTCACAGGCAAGAGGAGATAAACGAATTTTTGACGCAACTGAATAATGCGAGCAAACACAATGTCTTGGTTGTAGGCGCTACGAATCAGCCTGATTTAATAGATTCCGCAGTGATGCGTTCCGGACGTATGGATAGGCGGATCTATATCCCCCCACCCGACCACGAAGCGAGAAAGGCACTTTTTAAAATCGGTCTGGCCCGCCGACCTTGTGCAGACGATATCGATTTCGATAAATTAGCCGAGCTTACAGAAGATTATGCCCGCTCCGACATTTCACTCATCGTCGAAGAGGCTGCTCGGGCAGCGGTCGATCTCGATGCCGACGAAATCGACATGGAAATACTCCTGTGGAAAGTTGAGGAGGGTAATTCCTCGCTTGTGAAGTCACAGATCGCAACGTATGAGAATTTCAAGCATCTCGAACGGTGAGCTGCAACTTTCGCAGAAGTGTTTCGGGGAGTATATCTCTCTATGAGGTATCAACTGCAGGGTGACACCCGCACGGATACCCTTTATACGTCATCAGGTAATGTACTATCACGAGCAGGGGTGCACTATGATGAGAAGCCTGAATTACCGTATCCTCCTCCGAAGAGAGCCGGAAGGCGGGTATACCGTCACCGTGCCGACCCTTCCCGGCTGTGTCACATTCGGGGAGACTGTTGACGAAGCAATAGCGATGGCACGGGAGGCTATTGAACTCTACATTGAGGGCATGCTAGCGAGAGGTGAGGAAGTTCCCACCGAAGAAGGACTGCTGGAATACACCCTCACCGTCGAAGCCCATGCCTAAACTTCCGGTACTCACGGCCCAGAAGATCATCAAGATCCTGGAGAAGAAAGGATTTGTGCTGGACCGGGTGAAGGGAAGCCACCACCTCTTTTATCACCCGGAGACAAAGCGCCGGGTCACTGTCCCGGTGCATGGGCGGGACCTCCCGACCGGCACGCTCCTGGAGATCCTCAAGCAGGCCGGGATTGAACGGGAGGGGATTGAGGATCTGTTGTGAAGATAAATCGAATCAGAGTCGATGATACTCTTTATACCATCCAGTTACAGCAATTCCTAATTAGTCCAACAGAACAATGCAAATTATGATGTGAATAAGATGCACGCCATACAGTTTAAAGAAGCAGAAACCTTTGAGAAAGGGTCATAGGGGAGGCAATAGGTCGAATTTTTGTGAAGCGGTTTTTTCGAGAGAACATTGGCCCGGTAATTCCAGAATTACAAGGGAAGGACTTTTTGGGTTGTAGAACGAGCAGTAACGCCCTTTGAAAACGCGAATTATCGCACGAATCCATACCAATTAGAGATGCCATTAAATCCCTTCTGTCCTAAGATGTGAGGGTTGATTACCTGACACAGCATTCAGAACTTTGGAGAAAAAACTGACATTAGGGAAAATCCAGTTTTAAATGCAAAAAAGAAGTAGTAATTATGGCTCTATAAAATGAAATGGGTATTTTGCTTATTTCTTATTAGGCGTTCTTTTTGTGGCAGACTGATTCGATTGATTCTCTCTTCTAGGTGACGCCTTAGGAACCTTTCCCGGCTTTAAACCTTTTTCATTGCTGCGTTCAGCCATAGTAACCTAGTACAACAAATGTTAATCCAAGTATATTAAGTATTAGCATTGCATTGAACCATTTTACTTTCGTTTGTTGTACTTTGAGGTTCTGTTTCATATCATCGATGAGTAAATCTCTTAGTTCCTCAACCGTATCTTTGTCTCCGTATGAAGAAGGATCTGGACTGTCGCTAAAATCCCTGCCAACAAAGGCCACTACCCCAAAACCTATAGAAAGCAGTATCAGAATTAATCCAAATTCAAATACAAATTCGGAATTCGCACCGGGTAGTTTATCAAAGATAAAGCTTAATACAACACCGTTCAATGCTACAACTTGTGCTATTTTCATGTCTAATGCATCAACATGACGTAAAACACGTTCGTGCTGGCATACTATATACTCAAAGACTCTTTTCTTATTGTATTCTCCATTTCCACTATCTTTTTCCATACAAGCCAAATCACCGCCTGATATAATAGCACTTTGGTTTTCCTGCTATTATTAAAATCTGAACGCTGGATTTTCAGTCTTAAAATCAGAGTAATATAAGAAAATGAATCAGCAACCCTACAATTACTTCTGAGCTCTAACCTGAGGTAGATGATCAAACGACTGAATTAGAAGAAATTGAATCTCCTGTTTCTTTTTCAAACACCTTCTTAATTTCACCAAAGTACTTTAGAACACGGTTTGAAACCGCTATTCGCTACCAGCCTTTAGGTTCTCCCCTTGTTACGCCCTCTTCTCCACCCTCTTCCCGTCGAAGACATCCAGTCATCAACCCTAAGCCACAAAAGTGTATGTACACTCCAAACAGAGAAAAAAGAAAAAAGAAAAGGCAAAAGCGAAATTAACCGTATCCTGAAGCGCATCTACATCACCATCTTCCCGAAAGTCCACGACTATCTGAAAAACCGCGTTGGAAACATCAGCCGATTCCTCGACGCATTAGCAAAAGACGCAATCTCCGGAACTCAACTCACAACAATACATTCAGAAAAGCAACATGGACCGGGTGAGATTTGAGCCTGCGGCCCCTACCGTGGCAAGGGTGACTCCCCTTTACGGCCTCCGATTGGATAAATTCGTGGAATGTATCGTTTAAATGTAATCTAGTGAGTACATGCCCGGCATGATGTCGCGGGAAAGTAGTTGAAAGGGGGTTTGAAAGGGGTTGGAGGTCAAATGTCACGTTAATTTTAGTAATTTGAATTCTCACCAGCAGGATTCGAATATTGTGTAGGAAGCACAGCGATTCTGTGCGCTTCTTTTGTTTCAGGTATAGGGAATAGAAACCACTTAAGATCTCCGCACTTGTGCCGATCAGTAAGCATGCTAACCAGATTTGATATAAAGTATGCATATGCTAAATCTTTAATTTCATAAATAGAGTAACAATCAGGCGAATCATACCAACACCTAATAAAACAATTCATGCCTAATGCAAGATGGTTGACGTATGTATCTTTACTTGTAAGCATATCACTAATGGTATGATTTCGGCTCTGTTGAATTCCTCAACAATCACAACAACTACGACCGATTGAGGTGCCTTGGTGAGGTTATGGAGAATGAGTTTGATCTTGATCTCCTTGACCTGATACCGATATTTTCGTGCCTTCAGATCCCCGCCGAATCTT
>JAHDQM010000013.1 GCA_018433835.1 Methanoculleus sp. | reverse complement strand
GTTCCGTCCGTCGCGCCTTCCGGCCCGTCCCAAGTCGCACCTGCGGTGCTCCCGCTCCGGACGTTCCGTCCGTCGCGCCTTCCGGCCCGTCCCAAGTCGCACCTGCGGTGCTCCCGCTCCGGACGTTCCGTCCGTCGCGCCCAAAAAAGTCTTTTATTGCTCCTGCCGGCTCTCCAGCAGCATCCGGATCGCCCGCAGTTCCTCCACCACCGCATCGGCGGCCGGCAGCTGCTCCGGCTCGCCCTCGGTCGCGACCGGACCGGTCCTCCGCACGAAGTTCATGATCTTCTCCTGGAGGTCCTTTGCGTCCGCTATCCCGTTGAGGACGATCTCCGCCCGGGCCTGGGTCGAGAACCCGGCGGTCTGCACCCGGACCGCCGAGAAGGAGTAGAACCGCATCAGGGGGCCCTGGGCGATATCGACGTTCGTGATCCGGTTGTAGGGGACGATCCCCGTCTGCCGGAACCAGACCCCCCGCTGCCAGGTGACCTCGGTGACGGTGAGCCGGTAGGTGATGCTCTCGTAGTAGAGAGGTATCCAGTAGACGACGAAGGCGATGACGGCAAGGGCTGGTATTGCGATGGCTGCAGCAACGGGCAGCGGGCTGAAGACGACGACAGGGACCAGCCAGGGCAGGACAAAGACGACGACGGCCAGGACCAGGGACACGTAGAGGTACGACCGGAACCGCGGCACCGGTCCGAACGCCTCGCCGATACGGAGCGGAGTAAGGGGCATGTTATCACACTAATCTCAATCCGGACAGATTAAGTCTTCCCGGCCGGCGAGGTCACTCCTGAGGATATGGCGATCGCCCCCCTCGCCGAAGTAGCCCGGGCAGAAGTCCGTCTCCCGAAAGCCGTGCCTCTCGTAGAGTGCCCGGGCGACGCGGTTTCCTGGCGCGACCGAGAGGTAGATCTCCCCCGCCCCGCGCTCCCTGAGGCTGCCGGTGACGGCGGCAACGAGGTCTCCCCCGAGCCCGCGGCGCCGGTATCCCTCCGCCACCACCAGCCTGACGATCCATCCCGTGGCAGGCCGGTGCTGCACGAGAGCCCCGATGGTGTAGCCGACGACCCGCCCGTCACGTTCCGCGACCAGGAAGGTATCAGCGAAGAGGACGCCGGCCTGCCGGATGAAGACCTCAGGCTTGCAGTCTCCCGGGCTGTTCTCCCGCTCAAGGGCAACAACCGAACGAAAATCCGATTCACGGTATCCCCTGATCATCGGGTCCATACAGGTATATTCGTCGCGAAAGATAAAAAAGAGGCCACAGGCCCGGGCCGCCTGGACACCGGAGCGCCTCCTGGCCTGCGGCTCACTTCTGCTGCATGCCTTCTGCAAGCATGTCGCGCGCCATCTTGTAGGTCTCGATTTTGTACTGCATAGTCTCGATGTACTGTTCTTTCATCCTGATACGGGACTCGATCATCCGCACCATCAGCTGCCGCATCTGGTCCTCGTCGAGAAGATCGTACATCTTCGCAAGGAGCATACCGTGGGCGGCGGGTCCGCCGTAATGTGTCATATCATAACCCCCCTCAACCGGCCGGTCCCCCTACGGACAGGCCGGCACCCCGGTGCCCGCCGGGTCATAAAAACTTTATGGCATACCCGGCTGCTTACCGGGAGGGCGCAAACATCTCGCCGTGTTCGGCCCAGTTCTCGACGGGCGGCTCGTAGAGGACGATACAGACGTCTTCGGGACGAACCCCGGCATTTCGGGCCAGGCGGGCCACGATCGCCCGGTAGAGCGCCTCCTTCTTTCCGGAACTGCGCCCCGGCATGAGGGATACCTCGATCAGGACCGCGTCATCGGATCGGCCGGGAGGCATCGGGAAGTTCTCCTCCTTTCGTTCACACAGCCGGATCCAGAGGGCGGCCTCCGGCGTCTGCAGTGCGTCCATGAAAGCCTCACGGAGGCTCTCGATAAGTGATTGCCGGTACCCGGCAGGCTTCCCGGTACGGATCTCGATTTTTACAAGCGGCATGTGGACCAACTCCCGCGGCAGCCGGGGATCCGGGCGAATCCCCGTTCTCCTGCATGAGTGTTCCGGCACCGGGCGTATTAACGCTTTCCTAGAACGGGTCCATGCTCTCGCTCCCCGGGCGCCGGTTCCGGTTGATGCAGGCGTTGAGCACCTCGTCCATCAGCCGGAGCGCCCCTTCGATCCCGATCAGCGCCCGGGAGGAGAGGACGACCCTGTCCCGGAGCGGCGGCGTCAGCCCGACGAATGCAGCGCCCGGGGCAATCGCCTGCTCGTAGGAGGAGCCGAGGATCAGGTCCGGTTCGGCGTCCCGGATCATCCCCCGGATGACCGAGAAGTCGGTCGTATAAGTGACGGCATCGTTCCCTGTGCCGGGATCGCTGCGGGCGGCGATGCAGGCGATATCGGCACCGAGATACCGGTCGAGGAGGTCGGCGGCAAACACGGCGTAGGCGTGCCCGGCAGAGATCGCCACCCGGGGAGGGTCGAACCTCTTGAGGTACTTGTCGCAGGCCTTCTTGATCCGGGCGTCGGCCCATGCGATCTCTTCTGCGACCGGCCGGGTGTCGATGCCGTCGACCGAGGCTGCAAGCCTCTCGAAGGCCTCGCCGACGGAATCAAGGCCGAGGAGCGAGCCGCAAGCGGTTCCTACACCGCTCGCAAGGTCCGGGTTCGTCCCGACGGTGAAGGGCGCCGCCCGGCGGGTCGCGGCGTAACGGTCCAGGCAGAACGTGGTGGCGACGGCGGCGCCGGCGAGGTTGAGCAGGCGCCGCGCTTCGACGGCGTTTCCCCGGCAGAAGGGGTCGGTGCGGCAGATCCCGTCGATGTTGACGCCGGGGGTATCGGGGTCCACTTCCGGCGCGACCTGCTCGAGCGCCCGGCGGTACCCGGCCTCGAGGTCCCCGAGGAACCCGGGGCTGTCGACGACGAGGACCCGGCCTTCACAGGCGAGTTCGCCGATATCCTCGCCCATGATGGCGGGCACGCAGGTGTTGACCACGGCTATCCGGGAGTACCGGCCGTCGAGTTCCCGGATCACCTCCGCGAGGCGGGACTCCGTGCCGAAGATGACCTCGTTCTCGACGAGAAACGTCCCGTGGATGGGGACCCCGACGAGCGATGCGGGGTAGAAGTAGCACCCGCTCGAGCCGTGGACGATGACGGCGACGTCCTCGAAACCCGCGAGGCATGCGACCGCCCCGGTCATCGCGCAGGGCCAGAGCGGGTTTTCACACGGCATATGCTGGTCTTTTTGCATCGATCTACAAGATCATGGCGGTGAGGGGATATAAATGACGGGGAATGGCCGGGTCGTCAGGTGCACCCGTGGGGACGTGATTCTCGCAGAGCGGTCTTGAAAAAAAGGGAGTGCAGGTCACCGCCCGCAGGCGGGCGACAGGCTCAGGGTTCGTCGACGGTCCCGTTGACCACCAGCGAGCCGGGGTCCGGTATGACGAAGGGTGTATCTCCCATAGCGGTGCCTCTCTGGTTGTTGTCCAGCGTCAGGTTCAGGGAGTAGTAGTGCATTGCAAACCGCGTCCTCCAGGCCGGGCTCTGCCCGTGGGAGATCGCGACGTTCACCTCGTCCGACTGCGGGAACGGGACGCTGATCTCGAACATCTGGCCGTTGCCCGGGGGTATCTGCGAGGCGGTGCCTGCAAAGACCTGCTGCCCGTTCACCTCGATCGTCATCCACCGTCCGCCGGGTACGTCCGACGCCGTCAGGAGCCCGACGAACGTGAGGGTATTCCACCCGGTCCCCGAAGCGTCCGTGAACTGCCGCTCTACACGAGCGGTCGTCGAACCGCCGCTAAGGTTTATATCGGTCCCATGCTCGCCGTGGTCGTCGACGATCACCGGCCCGTATTCGGAGCAGGGTCCGGTCTGTGTCCCCGACCACGTTGCCTCGTGCGACCATCCATCCCATCCGTCCCTCGACCAGATCCATTCGCTGCCGGAGCCGGTGAATTCTTTGAAGGTCGCCTCGATGGTGTGATCCGCGTCTACCGCCTCGAAGGTGTAGGTCGTGCGGGCTCCGACGAATTCGCCGTCCACGAGGACGTCGTCCACGGTATAGCCGTTATCGGGAGTGATCTCAAACGATTGCTCCTCACCGTAGAGAACCTGGACGTCGCCCGAGGGCGAGATGGAGCCGTGCGGGCCCGCGGTTGCGGTGATGACGTGGGTGCGGATGCCGTCCTTGATGACGTAGTACACGAGGCCGTTGGTGTGCTTTGTCGTCTCGGCGAGGGTCCATAGCGTGATTTCACGGATTGCAGGGCTCTCTTCGAGGTGGAACTCTCCGCCGTGAGTAATGTAGTTCAGGGTGACCAGGAGGATGAGGGGATCGCGGACCCACTGGGTCTTCCAGCCGAGGAGCCGCGTCGAATAATCGGGGTTACTCCAGACTTCTGTTTCTACCGTGTTCTCGACGAGCTCGCCGAACCCGAGGGTTCCCCAGTTGCTGTCCACATAGTCTTCATACTTGGAGTGAATCTCCCACCCCATGACAGTCAGGGAGCCCTGCACGAAGAGGTTTCCCGTGTGCATCGGGTTACCGATATCGGTCATGAAGTGACTCGAATGTCCAAGGGAGGTGAAAGCTTCGGTGAGGTGGTTATTGTAGTAGGCGGTCGCCGCATCGGTTGCGTTCTTCTGGCAGTTCTCGGGGGCTGCACCGAACCCCTCCGGGACACCGGGAATGAGGGGGAGGGGCGTTGGGGGGACGTAGCCGTGGTCGTAACAGCGCTGGAGGATCTCCTCGAGCTCCGGAAGGTGGCTGTACCAGCCATCTGGGGCAGATGCGTTGTCCCCTGCAATTCTAATATATTCCTCATCAGCCACTGAGTTATGCGCGCATGCAGCCTCGATTATCCATTTATGAGCTCCACCATACCACCGCACACCGACTTCACCGTCCATGCTCGATGCCATCGCACGGCCGATCTCCTCGTCGAGTTCCCGGAGTGCCGAGTCTTCAGACACTGCAAGCCGCACATCGCTCTTCTCGGGGACGATGGTCAGCGCAAGGCCGTCTTCCGTCTTCACGGCCCGGACCGGGTACTTCTTCCAGAGCGCTTCAAGGCTCGATCGCCAGGCGGTCTTCTCCTCCTTCGAGGCATCGAGCCCGTCGACGAACTTCAGCACGTCGTCCCGCTGCTTCGTCGAACCGAGCATAATCAGCGTCCACTGCGGCGAGAATTCCCAGACAGCGGGGTCGATGTAGACGCCTTTCGCCATCGTGGCCCTGTCACACTCGATCCCGAAAACGTCGCAGAGGGCGGAGGAGACAGCCGTCATATCCGGCCTCTCGATGTTGGCAGCGGTCATTGCGCTCGCCGGGGAGGGTGATTCGAACCCCGCGGCGAGGACAGGCGATACCGGCATGAGCATGAGCATCAGGATCATGCCAAGACCCATGATTCGTACAAGAGATCTGTTCTCCATAGTCTGATTCCCTCCGGAGTCCGTGAGAGAAGTTCTTCAGGTAAAAGGACCGTTCTAAATGACTTATTTATTGTTATGATGAATATTCGCCGATGTGGTGAATATTAATCGCGTCAAAGAGGCTAGAAACGGTTACTGGATGTGGTGAGGGTTCGAATATTCTCAAAGGCCTGAAAGATCTGCCCTATGTTCGGGATCCGGCCGGAAATGAACCGATAACCGAACAGGGAACATCTCCGGGGAAATGAATGTATATCAGGAGAGAACAGATTCCTGCATGCGTTGCCGGCTCCCCGTCGTCCTCCTTGCCCTCGTCGTTGCTGTGGTCTTCTTCTGCGGCTGTATCTCGGAAGAACCCGCTTTTAGTTCCACGCGTTACGAATATAGACTCTTCATCAAGACGGATACTCGCATCGAGAACGTGGACCTCCTCATTCCCATCCCTACCCGCGGCGACCGGCCTGCTATCGGCCATGACCCGATCTCCGGTGCGTTTTACACCGATCCCGACAACCTCTGGAAATACCCGCCCTACCCCTCAACACTTCCGGAACGTTACGACTTCACGCTCGTCCCGGTCGAGGACCAATACTACCTCCGGTTGACCGCTTCCTACATGGATCCCGCAGAGCAAATCGGTGTGGACTATTATAATCGCACCTCTCTTGGTGACAAGTTTCGTCCCGAGTTCATCCCGCAGTTGATCGACACGCTGCACCCGCTCGGCAACGAGTCGCTCTTCTCCCCCAAGCAGAACCTCATGCTGACCGCAGGCTCGCCGGAGATCGTTGAAATACGCGGCAACAATCCCGGATACAGTTACTCCTACACCATCCCCGTCTACGCGCACTACGAGAACGGAAGCCGAGTCGAGATATATTCGGTGATTAGTGGTATTAATGAATGGAGCGAGGGGTTCGATCAGCATCGGTCTAATCGATATTCCGATTCCTACTCTCTCACCATCACCGGCTCTCCGGGGGGGTGGATGCCCGCCGAAGGTGTGGTAACGGCAGGGGAAGGAAACTACCGGGAGTGGCAACTTAACCTCTCCACCACTTCCGGTGCCGGGGGAGTAGAACGAATGCCTCGGTTTGATACGGCAGAGCATAGGAGGAAATGAATTGATACCCGTACAGAGAACGTCTCCGGGGAAATGAATGTATACCCGGAAGGAACAGACTCCTGCATGCATCGCCGGCTCCCCGTCGTCCTCCTCGCCCTCGTCGTTGCCCTGGTCTTCCTCTGCGGCTGTATCTCGGAAGAACCAGATTACCTGCATACGTCTTTATCGTACGAACTTTACATCATGACGGATACCCGCATCGAGAACGTGACCCTCCTCGTTCCCGTCCCGGCCCGCGGCGACCGGCCGGCCATCGGTCATGACCCGATCTCCGATGCGTTTTACACCGATCCCGAAAACCTTCGCAGTGGTCTTCCTGATAATCATACCCTCGCGATTGTCCCGGTCGACGGCCAGTACTACCTCAGGTTGACCGCTCCCTATATGGATCCTGCAAGACCGATTCATGTGGACTATTACAACTATACCTCTTTCCGCGACAAATTTCGCCCCGGGATCGTCCCGCAGTTGATCGAAACACGGCACCCGTTCGGCAACGAGTCCCTCTTCCTCCCGAAGCAGAACCTTACCTCGACCGCTGGGTCTCCTGAAAGGCCCCGCGAGCGCGGTTATTACGACCCCGATGGCTGCCGGTACTCCTACACCATCCCTATCTACGCCCAGTATGAAAACGGGACAAAAGTCACAATCTATTCAGATATTAGGGGACTTATTGAATGGAGTGAAGGATTTGATAGTAATCCGGTGAATGAATACAGTGACACCTATCGCCTCGTCGTCAAGGGCGAACCCCAGGGCTGGATGCCCGCTGGCGGGGAAGTGACGGCGGGAAAAGGGATCTACCGGGAGTGGCAACTCAACTCCTCCCCTACTTCCGGTTCAGGGGAATAGAACGAATGTTTCGATCTGATGCGGCAGAGGCTAGCAGGAAATGAACCGATAACCGTTCAAGGAGCATCTCCGGGGAAATGAATGTATATCGAGAGGGGTATACTCCTCTATGCATCGCCGGCTCCCCGTTGCCCTCTTCGTCCTCGTCATTGCCCTGGTCTTCCTGAGCGGCTGTTTCTCGGAGGAACCGCATTATATCTCAAGATCCTACGACTATTCCCTCGGAATCAGGACGGCTACACCCATCGAAAACGTGACCCTCCTCGTCCCCATCCCGACCTGCGGCGACCGGCCAGCCCTTGGTCCCGTCCCGATTACCGCGGAGTTTTACGACCCGGACAACGACTTCCATTCATCCTATCCTTTACGTATTCCGGATCACTATACGCTCGCGGTCATCCCGATCGACGGTCGGTACTACCTCCAGTTGACTGCTCCCTTCATGGACCCCGCAGAGCCGGTTAGTATGATATATCATAACTATACCCCTCTTGCAGATGAACTCCGCCTCGGGATCGTCCCACAGATGATCAATACGTTGCATCCGCTCGGCAACGAGTCTCTCTTCTCCCCGAAGCATAACCTCACCCTGACCGCAGGCTCGCCAGATGCGGTTCAAACGAGCGGAGCTTACAACCCCGACGGATATCGGTACTCCTACACCATCCCCGTCTACGCATACTATGAGAACGGGACACGGGTCGAGATCGACTCAAGCATTTCTGGAGTGAATGAGTGGGGCGAAGGATTTGATTACCATCCGTCTAATCGATATTCTGATTCCTACTCTCTCACCATCACCGGGGACCCACAGGGCTGGATGCCTGCTGAAGGAGAAGTGACGGCGGGGCAGGGGGTCTACCGGGAGTGGCAACTCAACCTCTCCCCGACTTCCGGTTCAGGGGGATAGAGCGGACGCACCGGGCCGATTTTCCATAAAAAAAGAGGGAGCGGCGGCCCTACACCGTCTTCACAAGCGCCGCGAGGTAGCGCCCGACCTCGCTCGTCTTCTTCGCGCCGCCCATATCCCGGGTGACGAACCCGTCGAGGATGCTCCTCTCGATCGCCCTGAGAACCGCCGCCGCGGCCTCGTGCTCGCCGAGGTGGTCGAGGAGCATCGAGCCCGCCCAGACGGTGGCGAGCGGGTTCGCGACGTCCTGGCCGCGGTACTTCGGCGCGGAGCCGTGGATCGGCTCGAACATCGAGGTGCCGTCCGGGTTGATGTTCCCGCCGGGGGCGAGGCCGAGCCCGCCCTGGATCATGGCGCCGAGGTCGGTGATGATGTCGCCGAACATGTTCGGGGTGACGACGACGTCGAACCACTCGGGGTTCTTGACGAACCACATCGTGACGGCGTCGACGAAGTTGAACTCCGTCGCGACGTCCGGGTACCCGGCGGCGACGTCGGTGAAGACGTCCCGCCAGAGGCCGTAGACGTCGGAGAGGACGTTCGCCTTGTCGACCGACGTGACCTTCCTCTCCCTGTTTTCGGCAAGGTCGAAGGCGTAGCGGATTGCCCGCTCTGCACCCTCTCGCGTGACGACGCCGATCTGGTAGGCGAGCTCGTCGGCGTCGGTCTCGACGTCCAGCCCGAATTTGACGTTGTAGAGGTCGCGGACGACCTCGAGGGTCTTCTGCTCACGCACACCCTTAAACCGCGAGCCGATACCGACGTAGAAGTCCTCGGTGTTCTCCCGGACCACCACGAAGTCGATATCCTCCGGCTTCCTGTTCGCGAGCGGTGTTGTGACGCCCTCGAGGAGTTTGATCGGCCGGAGGTTGATGAACTGGTCGAAGTGGAACCTGATCGCGAGCAGGATGCCCTTCTCGAGGATCCCGGGCTTCACCCGGTCGTCGCCGATGGCCCCGAAGTAGAGCGCCGGAAACTTCGAGAGTTCGCGGATATCATCCTCGGTGAGGAGTTCGCCCGTGTCGAGATAGCGGTCGGCCCCGATATCGAAGTCGGTCCACGCGATGTCGAACCCAAAGCGCTCTCCTGCAGCGTCGATGACTTCTTTGCCCGCCGCGACGATCTCGGGGCCGATACCGTCCCCGCCGATGGCGGCTACTCGGTGCTGCACGTCTCCACCTCATCAAGGTTCTTCGCGTAGGCCACGAGGCCGCCAGCATCGACGATCCTCTTCAGGAACCCGGGCACCGGCTCGACGGCGAGCCTTTTGCCGTTCGCCTCGATGTAGCCTCCGGAAATATCCACCGATACAGCGTCGCCGTCCCGGATGCTATCCGCCTCCGGGCAGACCAGGGGCAGGAGCCCGGTATTGACGGCGTTCCGGTAGAAGATCCGGGCAAAGGACTTTGCGACCACGACCCCGATCCCGGCGCCGAGAAGCGCGAGCGGCGCATGCTCACGGGAGGAGCCGCACCCGAAGTTGGTGCCTCCCACCACGACGTCGCCTTCCCGCGCACCTTTCGCAAACTCGTCCCGCGTCCCCTCGAACGCGTGCTTCGCGAGCTCCGCCGGATCGTAGATCGTCAGGAACCTGCCCGGTATAATCGCGTCCGTATCGATATCGTCGCCGAACTTCCATACCCGCATGATTCACACCTCCCTCGGGTCGGTGATCTCGCCGTAGAGGGCGCTCGCCGCCGCCGTCGCCGGCGAGGCGAGGTAGACCAGGGCCTGCGTGCTCCCCTGCCTGCCCCGGAAGTTCCGGTTCGACGTGGAGAGCGAGACCTCGCCGGGGGCGAGGAGCCCGAACGCCCCGCCCATGCAGGGGCCGCAGCAGGGCGCCTCGACGAGGGCTCCCGCCTCGACGAACCGCTCGATCAGCCCCCCGCGGAGGGCCTTGAGGTACTCCGTCCGCGAGGCCGGGATGACGATCACCCGGACGCCGTCGGCGAACGCATCGGCGGTCCCGAGCACCTCGGCCGCCTCGGCAAGGTCCTCGTACCGGCCGTTGGTGCAGGAGCCGATGAAGACCTGGTCGACCTTCGTCCCCGCGACGTCGCCCACGTCCACAACGTTGTCGACGTTGTGGGGGACGGCGACCTGCGGGGCGAGATCGGTGACGTCGTAGTGCCGGCGCTCCCGATAGCCTGCGTCCGCATCACCGGCAAGGTCGAACGGCTCGATATCGCGGCGGGCGGTTACGTATTCCCAGGTGGCCGCGTCGGGCCGGACGATCCCCGCCTTCGCCCCCATCTCGATCGCCATGTTCGCGCAGGTCATCCGGCCGGCCATGTTCATCTCGTGCAGGGCCCGGCCGGTGAACTCGAGCGCCATGTAGGTCGCGCCGTCTGCGCCGATATCGCCGGCGAGGGAGAGGATCAGGTCTTTTGCCCCCACCCTGCGGCCGAATTTCCCGTCCACCTCGACGAGGATGCTCTCCGGCACCCGGAAGTAGAGCGCCCCGAACTTCAGCACGAACCCCATATCGGTCGAGCCGATGCCGGTGGCAAACGCGCCCGCGGCACCGTAGGTGCAGGTGTGGGAGTCGGTCCCGACGATGATCTCGCCGGGCGCCGCCCGCCCTTTCTCCATCACGACCTGGTGGCAGACGCCCTCGAGGAGGTCGTAGTTGTGGATCCCCTGCTCATCCGCAAACTGCCGCATGAAGACGTGGTTCTCGGCAGCCGGTATCGAGTCGGCGGGTACCTGGTGGTCGAAGAGCATGATGATCCGTTCCGGATCGTAGACGCGCTCTCCACCCATCTCACCAAAGACCCGGACCGCGAGCGGGCCGGTGATGTCGTGGATCATCGCTGCATCCACGGGCGCCATCACCACCTCTCCCGCGCGGACGGTCCTGCCGCACCGTTGCGAAAATATCTTTTCTGCGATAGTCGCCGACATAAAGTATCGTGTTCCTGGTACGCGTTCCGGACGTATTTAGTTTGCCGGGACCTTTCCGGGTGGTGCAGGGAATCGAAGCCCTCTCCGGCCGTTTTCCCGGGACATTACCCTTATGTGGCCCCGTGCGGATTCTATAAGGAGAAGCGATGACCGACGGACCGACCCCGGCAATGCGGCAGTACTACGCAGCGAAGGCCCGGTATCCCGATGCCGTCCTCTTCTTCAGGATGGGGGACTTCTACGAGACGTTCGGCGAGGACGCCGGCGTGGTGGCCCGGGAACTCGATATCACCCTGACGGCCCGGGGCAGGGATAAGAACGGCGACAGGATGCCGCTCGCGGGCGTCCCCCACCACGCCGCCGACGGCTACATCGCCCGCCTGGTGAACAAGGGCTACAAGGTGGTGATCTGCGATCAGGTTGAGGACCCAAAGACCGCCAAAGGCGTCGTGAAGCGGGACGTCACGAGGGTGATCACCCCGGGAACCCTGATCGACTCCTCGATGCTCGGCTCGGCCGGGGCCCAGTACCTGATGGCGGTCGCTCCCGACCGGAAGGAGACCCTCGGCCTCGCGTTCCTGGACGTCTCCACCGGCGAGTTCTTTGTCTCCGCGGGGAGCGGCGGACGCGACTACGCCGAGATCGTCTCGGAGGTCGTCAGGTACCGCCCGTCGGAGGTGATCGTCCCGGAGAGCCTCGCGGACGCGCTCCCCGGACGGCTCGAAGCCCTCGGGGTGACGGTGAGCCGCTACCGCGACGACGCCTTCGATCCCGACGCGGCGTACGAGCGGCTCTGCGGACAGTTCGGGACGGCGACGCTCGACGGCTACGGGTGCGCCGGGATGGCGGGGGCAATCGCTGCGGCCGGGGCGGCGCTCCGCTACGCCCAGGAGACCCAGCAGTCACCCCTCTCCCACATATCGGGGCTCGCGACGAAGGTTCCGTCGGGGAACATGGCGCTCGACGCGATCACCCTCCGGAACCTGGAGATCACGACGGGCATACGGGGCGAAGGCGACGGAAACACACTCCTCTCCGCGCTCGACGTCACGGAGACCTCGATGGGGAGCCGGACGATGCGTTCGTTCCTGATCGCTCCCCTGCTCGGGAAGGAGGCCATCGAGGCGAGGCTCGATGCGGTGGAGTGGCTCCTCGACCATGCCCTTGAGAGGCAGGCGCTTCGCGCAACCCTCGGCGACTTCGCCGACATCGAGCGGATCGCGGGAAGGATCGCCTACGGAAACGCCGGGCCCCGGGATCTGGCGACGCTTCGGGAGTCGCTCGAAGCGATCCCGGACGTGAAGGCGCTCTTCTCCGCCGACGCCCCCGCCCTGGTCCGCGAGGCCCTCGACGCGATGAGCGACCACGTCTCCGTCAGGGACCTCGTCGGCCGGGCGATCGTGGACGAACCCCCGGCGCTCGCGAAGTCAGGGGGGATGATCCGCGAGGGGTTCAACGCCAAACTCGACGAGCTCCGGCACCTCGCGACGTCCGGGAAGGACTGGATCGCGGAGTTCCAGCAGCAGGAGCGGGAGAGAACCGGGATAAAGTCCCTCAAGGTCGGCTACAACCGGGTCTTCGGTTACTACATCGAGGTGACCAGACCGAACCTGCACCTGGTGCCGCCGGAGTACGAGCGCCGGCAGACGACCGCGAACGGCGAGCGTTACACGATCCCCGACCTCAGGGAGAAAGAAGCGATGATCGCGACCGCCGAGGAGCGTCTTTCGGCGCTTGAGGCGGAGATCTACACCGAACTCATCCGGACGCTCGCAGCGGACGTCCCCGGCCTGCAGGCGACCGCCCGGGCGGTGGGGCTGCTCGACGTCTACGCGGCGCTTGCGGAGGTCGCCGCCCGCTACGGCTACTCCCGCCCGGCGATCGAGGAGAGCGGCCGGACCATCATCCGCGACGGGCGCCACCCGGTGGTGGAGCGGCACCTCCCGGTGCCGTTCGTCCCGAACGACACGGACCTTGATGCCGCCGGCGACCAGATCATGATCGTCACCGGGGCGAACATGGCGGGCAAGTCCACCTACATGCGGGCGGTGGCGCTCTGCTGCATCATGGCCCAGATGGGGAGTTTCGTCCCGGCCCGGCACGCCACCGTGGGGCTTGTGGACCGGGTCTTCACCCGGGTGGGGGCGTTCGACGACCTCGCCTCCGGGCAGTCCACGTTCATGGTGGAGATGCTGGAACTCGCAAACATCCTGAATAACGCGACCCCGCGAAGCCTTATCGTCCTCGACGAGATCGGGCGGGGGACGAGCACGCTGGACGGGTGCTCGATCGCCCGGGCGGTGGTGGAGTTCCTGCACGGGAAGGCGGTCGCGGGGCCCCGGACGCTCTTTGCGACCCACTTCCACGACCTGATCGACCTCGAGGGCACGCTCAAGCGGGTGAAGAACTTCCACTTCGCGGTGAAGGATACAGGGAGCGACGTCGTCTTCCTCCGAAAGATCATCCCCGGCGCGACCGACAGGAGTTACGGCGTCCACGTGGCGCACCTTGCCGGCATCCCGAAGAAGGTGACCGACCGGGCGATGGCGCTCTTGAAGGAGGCGTCGACGCGGGAGTTCTCCGGGGGTCCGCGGGCCCCCCGCTACACCCAGATGCTCCTCGTCGACCCCGGCGAGGGGGTCGTGGAGGAGAACCCGGCGGTCAAAGAACTCAAAGGTCTGAATCCCAACGAGATGACGCCGATCGAAGCCTTAACCATCCTCTGCAGGCTCCAGAGGATTGCAAACGGGGAGGAGGAAAAACCATGACGAAGATACGCGTCCTCGACCCCGACACGGTGAACCGGATCGCCGCCGGCGAGGTCGTGGAGCGGCCCGCGTCGGTGGTGAAGGAACTCCTCGAGAACGCGATCGATGCGGGCGCAACAAGCATCCTCCTCGACGTCTCCTCGGATATGGCGGGGATCACGAAGATCCGGGTGACCGACAACGGCGAGGGCATGGCCCCGGAGGAGGCAATTCTCGCGTTCTCCCCCCACGCGACGAGCAAGATCCGGGATATCGCCGACCTCTCGGCCATCCGCACCCTCGGGTTCCGGGGGGAGGCGCTCGCAAGCATCGCCGCCGTCGCGGAGGTGACCCTGGTCACCCGTCCCCGGGGAGCCGGGGCGCTCGCCGGCACCCGGGTGGTCGTCAGGGGAGGCGAGGTCGTGGAGAAGAGCGAGGTAGGGGCGCCGGAGGGGACAACGGTCGCCGTGGAGCGCCTCTTCTACAACACCCCCGCCCGCCGGAAGTTCCTGAAGAGCAGGAACACCGAGCTCGCCCACGTCTACGCCGTTGTGGAGAACCTGGCCCTCGCGCACGGCGAGGTTGCCTTCCGGGTGGTGCACAACGGCAAGGAGCGGATGGCGACCCAGCGCTCCGCGGGCCTCCAGAACACCATCGCGGGGCTCTACGGCGCGGACCTCGCACGGGCGCTCGTCCCGGTCGAGGGAAGGCTCCCGATCCTCCGCATCCGCGGCTACATCTCCCGGCCGTCGGAGAGCAGGGGGAACCCGTCGCAGATCTCCGTCAGCATCAATGGAAGGAGCATCGCCTCCCGGCAGATCGCTGCCGCAGTCAGGGAGGGCTACGGCACCCTCCTCCCGAAGGACCGCTACCCGGTGGCGTTCCTCGACCTCTCGATCGATACCGATCTTGTGGACGTCAACGTCCACCCGACGAAGAGGGAGGTCCGCCTCTCCCGGGAACGGGAGATCCTCCCGGCGATCGCGGCCGCCGTCAAGGAGGCGCTCGCCGGACACGACCTCGCCCGCGACGTTCCGGCCGAACCGGTGCAGCAGCAGATTGTTACGGCGGAGCCCGGACCGGTGCCGGCCCGGGCGATCGGCGAGTCCGTGACGTCCTACACAGCGGGGCACCGGGGACTCACCCTCTCCGATAAGCAGCTCCGCCGGACGGAGACGGAGGGGAGAGAGAACCTCCTCCCCGCGATGGAGCCGATCGGGCAGGTGGCGGCGACCTACATCGTGGCGGAGGGGACCGACGGCACCCTCTATCTCATCGACCAGCACGCGGCCCACGAGCGGGTCCTCTACGACCAGGTCGTGGAGCAGCGCGATGCCGGGGCCGGGTCGCAGGAACTCATCATGCCCGTCGTCCTCTCGCTCCCCCCGAAAGAGTCCGCCGCACTCCGGGACGCGATGGCGCATCTCGCAGACGAGGGGTTCGTGGTGGAGGAGTTCGGCCGGGACACCTTCGCCGTCCGGGCGGTGCCTGCCGCCCTCGGCGCGGTCGAGGACCCCGGGACTGTTCGGGAGACGATCGCCGACCTTCTCGCCGACGAGGCCCGCACCGCCCCCGACCGGCGCCAGGCGGTCACCTGCATCGTCGCCTGCAGGGGGGCGGTGAAGGCCGGCGCCCTTCTCACGCACGACCAGCAGAAGCGTCTCCTCGCACAACTCACCCGGACGAAGACCCCCTGGACGTGCCCGCACGGGAGGCCGACGGTGGTGGCGTTCGACAGGAAGAAGCTCGACGGGATCTTCCGGCGGGGGTAAAGGGACCGGGCGGATCCTGCCGGAAGATACGGCCAATAACCAACCATTTTTGGAATTCGGAGAATTTCGTTAGCACAAGGGACAAAATCCCGTATCATAATGGATTTATGCTCGGGAGATCAGAACGGCTATATGTCACAGCGGGACCCACCTGCTGCAGACGAAAGGATTGAACACGTTGACACTACTCCAGCAGATCCGCCTCTGGATGAAGACCCGGAGCGGAGGGAAGCAGTATCACGATTGTGAAAACGACTTGATTATCGAACCCTACTTCGATATCTACCCCGAGGCGACCCTCTCTCCGGATATCCCCGATATCCCGCTGGAAGAGATCGAGTGACGGGGAGCCTACCCAAACGTCCTGCCGAACGAATCACCTCTAACTCCGAATCTCATACTATCCGCCACCTTTTTTGAGAACCCATCTGGGAACGCTATCTCCACCGGACCCGGGCACTGCGGGGCAGGGGCAGGGACACGGCTTCGCGGGGCGGTCAAAAAAGGAGGTCAGAGGAACCGGAACGACTCCGCCGCCGGAGCCGCGTCGGCGTTGTAAACATCGTACTCGGGGGGGAACACCGTGTGCATCACCGAGTAGGCGACGTTGTCCCTGACGGCGTAACGGATGACGAAGGTATAGCGGTCTTCCTCGACGATGGGGACGGAGAAGACCGACTCGTACGCCGGGACCCCGTCGAGAGAAGTGTTCGTTGTGGACACCCATTCGGCATCGATCCCGGCGCGGAGATCCTCTATGTAGGTCGCGTTCAGGGTTTCAAGAACCTTCTGTGCACCCGCGGGCCCCTGGCCCGAGAGCGGGTTCGTGTTCACGCGGACCTCCTCGTGCTTATCCGGCGAGGAGAACCATACGCTCTCGCCGGACTCGGTATAGAACCACCCCTCCGGGCAGGTAACGGCATAGCCGTAGGTGGTGTTGACGTAGGTGCCGTTCCCGGAAACAGGCACCGGGGCCGGGGTCGGAGCCGGGGTAGGGGTCGGGCCGGGGCCGGGCGGCTGCGGCGAAGAGAGTCCCGGCAGCAGAACCGCCAGGACAACGACCAGAGCAACCACAAGGACCCCGGCGATCAGCAGTCTCTGTGATCTCATACTATTCGGGTACGTGGCCCGGGGGAGAATAAATACCTTCAGTCGGGTCCTGCCGACGGCCGGGATCTGCTCCCCGATCATGGGTCCGGAGCGTTTTTCCGGCAAGCGCTTTCCCCGCGGCGACAGTCCGCCGTCAGGAAGCCCCGGCGACCGGCGCCGCCGCGGGAGCACGGACGTCGGCGAGCAGGTCGTCGAGGGTATCCACGTATTCTACCCGGATACCGATGTTCTCCTCGATGTACTCTTTCGCATCCACGACGACCGGCCGTTGCCGCGCTATTCTCAGCCCGCCGAACGATCGGGCTTCCTCCCGGTAATCGAACACCTGGTTGTTCTCGTCCGAGAGGATCATGAGCGTTTTGCCGCTCGCTGCGGCAGCCTCGGCCTTCTCGAGGATTCCGCCGACAGGACCGATGCTCCCGTTTTCATCGATGGTTCCCGTCACGGTCACGCTCTCGTTGAGCGGGAAGTCCTCCAGCACCGAGAGGAGGAGCGCGGCCATCAGCGCCCCCGCACTGGGGCCGTCGATCTCGGAGACCTCTTCCGGACCCTGGATGCTGAAGATGATGTCGCTCCCCGCGAGGTCCACGCGGGAGTGGTTGGCGGCGGCAACGACCGCAAGGTTCGCAGCATCCTGAAAGGCTATCCCCATCAGGGGCGTCGTCTGGACAAGCACCCTTCCTTTCCCGGGCACGACCTCGACCGAGACGTTCACCATCGCCCCCTCTTCGGTCACCTCCTCGTAGAGGAACGGATCGGCCCGATCGACCTCGACCCTCTGGATGATGACCGGCACCTGCATCGAGGCCGCACTCGCGTTCTCCGCCCCCCTCGCCGGGGAGAGAGGGGCCGTGGTCGCGGTCGGGAGGAGATCGACCCCATCCGGTTTGGAGAGGGCCGGGGAGGTGTCGTCTTCCGGCATGAGGGCGACTGCCAGGAGAAGGACATTCGCAACAAGCGATAGAACGAGCAGAATCGTCAGGGTCTTCTCCCGTATGCGCATACGCTGCCCGAATATCATTCATCCGGATATATACCTTTCCGATAAGCGACGTTCCGAAGGAACGGAGCTTGAGAAGACCGAAGGTCTTCGAGGTGCGACCGGGGGGCACCGCTCCCCGGCAGGGCCGGTGCAGCGCTCCGGATCAGATGCCCGCACGGGCTCCCGACTGGCAGGAACGGTCGAAGAATTCGGGTCCGGTGCCGAAACCGGATGCGTCGAGAGAGGAGTAAATGACAAGCAATTAACCAGGGCGCGAAAGAAAATCGTTTTTATATCCTGGAAATAACTTTTACCAATCTTGCGGGAGGGGCCGGAGAGCCGGCCTGCTCCCGGCTGAAGATTACAGGTGTAAGGATGAACGGGATCATGTACGTGCTCTGTGCACTCATCATCACAGCCGGTATGCTTTGTTGCGGCTGCACGACCTCGACCACAGCGCCGGAAGAAGCGACTCCAGCCCCTGGAACGCGGACGATCACCGATATGGAGGGGAACCAGATCACGATTCCCACAGAAGGAGCGACGTTCGGCGTCTTCGGCGGCCCCATCAGCCAGGTGCCCTACCTCCTCGGGGCGAACGCCAGCGTCACTGCGGTCACGAAAGGGCCGCAGATGATGGAGATGATGCGGGAGATGGATCCGGGCATCGCCAATAAAGCGGCGCCGCGGACGACAAACGGCAACGTGAACGTCGAGGAACTTCTGGTCGCGAACCCCGACTGCGTCATCGCCTTCGATGTCGACGGCAAGATCGTGGAGTCGCACACCGAAATTCCGGTCATCTATCTCTCCGGAACCATGAGTTCCGGGTTCGAGGAGATGCGGCAGGAGATAACCTTCATGGGCGAGGTCTTCGGGAAGCCTGAGAGGGCGCAGGCCTACATCGACTACCTCGACGAGACCCTTGCGTTCCTCCGTAACCGCACCGCCGACATCCCCGAAGACGAACGGGTCACCGTCTTCCTGGGCGAGGGCGTCAGCCACCTCCAGACGCTCGGGGGCGACACGTTCTTCACCGAGTGGGCCGACGCCGCGGGCTGCAGGAACGCCGTCGCCGCGATAGAGACCACGCAGGGGCAGCAGGAAGGGATGCACACGGGCATCAACGAGATCTCGATGGAACAGGTCCTTGCGGTCGACCCCGGGATCATCGTCATCGATACCGGCAGCCCCGCCGACCTCGCAGCCGATGCACGCTGGAAGGAACTCAGTGCCGTCAAAGGAGGCAGGGTCTACAAGGAACCAACCGCACTCTTCCTCTGGAGCCGCCCGTCCGCCGAGTCCGCCGTCCTCTACCCGCTCTGGCTTGCGTACGCAGCCTACCCCGACCGCTTCGATGATGTACCGCTCACCGACCGGGTTAAGGAGTTCTACACCGAGATCTTCCAGTACCCCATCACCGACGAGCAGGCACGGAAAATCGTCAATGGTACCTACGACCGGGTAACATTCGGCCAGGTGAAACAGTCCGGATGAGACAAAAGCCGACGGATGCCCGGAGTGCGTGTGACGACGGTGGGGGAGCCCCGGTAACTGAGACAGCGTTGCCGTTGCAGGCTCAAAGCAGGGGCTGGGGTGAACAACACCCGGGCACCATCCAGGTGCTCCTCCTTGCTGCGCTCGGGGCCGTTACGTTTGCCGCCCTGATGGTCGGGAGATACATGGTCCCGCCGGAGACGGTGGCGGCGGTGATCCTGGGCTCGGTTCTCCCGATCGATGCGACATGGTCGTCGACGACGGCCTGCGCCGTCACCGTGGTCCGCATACCCCGGATCATCGCCGGACTGCTCGTCGGAGCCGGCCTCGCCGTCAGCGGGGCCTCGTTCCAGGGGATGTTCAGAAATCCCCTGGTATCCTCCCAGATCCTCGGCGTCGCCGCCGGGGCAGGTTTCGGGGCGGCGATCGGCATCCTCCTCTTCGATAGCCTCATCGTCGTCCAGATCCTCTCGTTCGTCTTCGGCCTGCTCGCCGTGGGAATGGCCTACGGTCTCAGCCGGGTCAGGAGCACGACCCCGATCCTGATGCTCGTCCTCTCGGGCATCGTGGTCGCATCGCTCTTCTCGGCTCTCACCTCGATGGTAAAGTACGTGGCCGACCCGATGAACAAGATGCCGGCGATCGTATTCTGGCTGCTCGGGTCGCTCAACCACGTCTCGACGCCAGATCTGATGGTCCTCGGACCGATCATCGCCATCTCCATCGGCGGGCTGCTTGCCGTTCGGTGGCGGATTAATGTCCTCACGATGGGTGACGAGGAGGCGCGGGCGCTCGGGGTGAACACCGAACACTTAAAGCTCATCATCATCCTCCTCTCGACGGTGATCACCGCTGCAGCGGTCTGCATGAGCGGGATCATTGGGTGGATCGGGCTCGTCATCCCGCATATGGGCCGAATGCTCGTCGGACCCGACAACCGCTACCTCCTGCCGGTCTCGGTGCTCCTCGGCGGAGCATTCCTGATTGCAGTCGACACCGTTGCGAGGACGGCAGCACCCGCCGAGATTCCAATCGGTATCCTGACGGCCGTCATCGGGGCACCACTCTTTGCGGTGCTGCTCAGGCGGAACAACCCGGGGTGGTAGGCACGGGAAACAGTATCAGCGTAGAGGATGTAGCGTTCAATTACCCGGGCGGAGCCTCCGTCTTTACAGGCATCATGCTCGCCGTGGAAGAAGGGAGCGTGTACTCGCTCCTCGGGCCGAACGGTACCGGAAAGTCCACGCTCCTCAAGTGCATGGCCGGGCTCATCTCCCCCTCGCACGGGCGCGTCCTCCTCGACGGGCGGGACATTGCCGGGATGCAGCCGCACGAGATCGCCCGGCGGGTCGGGTTCGTCCCCCAGACACAGGCCTCGCCGTTCCCGTTCCTGGTCAGGGACATCGTCCTGATGGGCAGGGCATCCCACCTCGGCCTCTTTGCTATCCCGTCAACAGAAGACGAAGATATTGCCGCCGATGCCCTTGACCGGGTCGGGATTTCTCACCTTGCCGACCGGCCGTGCACCGGGATCAGCGGCGGCGAGTGGCAGCTTGCCCTGATCGCCCGGGCGATCGCACAGCGTCCGGGCGTTCTCCTCCTCGACGAGCCAACGTCGCACCTGGACCTCGGCAACCAGATGCGGGTGCTCGATGTCATCCGAAGACTCGCCGGAGACGGGATAACCATCGTTTTTGCGACCCATTTCCCGGATCACGCTCTCCTGACGTCGAACCGGGTCGCAATCCTGAAGGATCAAAGAATTCTTGCCATGGGGCGCCCCGAGGACGTCATCCGTGAGGAGACCATGCGCCGGGTCTACGGGACGGACGTCCGGATCCTGCATCTTGGCGACCCGTTCAACCGGCGGATCTGCGTACCCGTGGCAGGCAGAGTGAAACCATGACTGAACAATCACATGACCTGTTTACCGGCAAGGGTGCCGGGAAGATGGATGCCATCGCGAAAGGGCCGTTTGCATCGATATACCCGGTCATCGCCCGGCAGATCCTTGATGCCTGCGGCGTTGCAGAAGGCAGATGTATCGATATCGGGTGTGGGCCCGGGCATCTTGCAATGGCACTCTGCGCCGCGAGCGATCTTACTATCGACGCTCTCGACTCCTCGATCGACATGCTCTCGATCGCAGAGCAAAATATCCGGGAAGCCGGGTTCACCGACCGCGTACGGACGGTCTGTGGCGACGTCCACGATCTGCCCTACGGCGACGATTCCGTCGACCTGATCGTGAGCCGCGGTTCGCTTTTCTTCTGGGACGACAGGGAACGAGCGTTCCGAGAGTTCTACCGGGTGCTCAGGCCGGGTGGGAGGACGTTCGTCGGCGGCGGTTTCGGCACTGCTGCTCTGAAGGCAGAAATTGCAGAGAAGATGCGCGAGATCGATCCCGAGTGGGAGGCGAAGGCAGCAGGGCGCCTTGCCAGAAAAAACACGGATGCGGTCCGCCGCGACCTGGAGAGGGCAGGGATACCTGTCTGCGAGATTCTTCAGGACGAGGCCGGGTTCTGGATCGTCATGCGGAAGTGATAACGGATGCGGTGCACAATCTGTGAAGTCGGGTGCGAAATCCCGCAGGGGGGAACCGGCAGGTGCCGGATGTACGAAAACGACGGCACCCGGATCGTCGAACGGTTCCCGGACGCCTTCCTCGCTGCGTTTCCCGTCGCCATCGAGACACTGCCGATGCTGCACTTTTCCCCCGGTTCTAAGTTCCTCCAGGTCTGCACGGTCGGGTGCAACCTCGCGTGCGGCGGGTGCGTCTCGGAGATACTCGTCGGGCACGCCGAATCGCTTGCAGCCTCCGGGACGGCTCTCACGACCAGCGACCTGCTGGACCTCGCCGCAAGCCACGTCTGCAGCGGGATCGCCTTCGCGCTGAACGACCCTATCGCCTCCTTCCCAACCTTCTGCCGCCTCGCAGAGGAAGCAAGGAAGAAGGGCCTCTCCGTCGGCTGCTCCACGAACGGCTACATGACAGAGTCCTCTGCCCTGCACCTCCGCGAGCGGATAGACTTCGCGAACATCGGGCTCAAGGGGGCAACCGACGCAAGTTACCGTGCCTGCGGGGCGAGGGACGCCGCACCGGTCTTCCGTACGATCCGGCTGCTCCGCGAGGGCGGGGTGCACGTCGAGACCTCGATCGTCTACCGGCGGGGTGGGGAAGACGAGGTGCTCGATGCGGCGCGGATGCTCGCGGCAATCTCCCCCGATATCCCCCTGCAGGTGATGCGGTTCGTCCCCTTCGGCGACGCGGGTCTGGGGCAGGAGCCGACGATCTACGCGAGTGAGGAACTCTGCGACCGCCTTCGCGGCATCCTCCCCTGGGTTTACCTCTTCAACTCGCCGGGAACGGCGCACCTGACGACGTTCTGCCCGGAGTGCGGGAAACCCTGCATCGAGCGGGAGTTCTTCGGCCCGATGGGCTCCCATCTCACGGGAAAGGTGCAGACGACCTGTTCGTGCGGCCATGCCCTCCCTGTCCGGGGGTCTATCACTCCCGAAGTCTTTTACGAACCCGGGATGATGGGCGGATACCGGGTCACCCGGGGGCTGGAGATGGTCTGGGCAATCCTGAACTGCCTCGGCGTGCAGGACCAATCAGTTCTCGCCGGCATCTGGGGCGAGGTGCTCCGAACCGGGATGCTCGGAAAGGAACTGCACGACCGGATGAACAACATCGACGCCTACCTGGATCTCGTCATGGACTTCGCACACCGGACCGCCCGCGAGGAGGCGGGACGGGACCTCTGTGCCTACATCCGGGAGCGGCTGGATTTCGTCCGGGAACGGGTGGCGGACGCGCCGCGGCCCCGGGTTTACTACGCAATGGGCCATCCGCTCTTCGCCCTCAACCCCGGCCGGTTCGAGGGGAAACTCGTGGAGGCCGCCGGCGGCACCTACGTCAACCAGGCCATAGGGCGGGAGGGGAAACCGGGCGTCAGCATACCCCGCGAGGAGTTCCTTGCGCTCGCGCCCGAGTACCTCTTCACATCGGGGTTCCTCACCTCCACGGTGGAGGACACCCTCCGCTACTGCGCGGAGCACGGTCTCGACGTGCCGGCGGTCCGGGACGGGCTGGTCTACTCGATGCATCCGTCCTGGGACTTCGGGAGCCCCCGATGGATCCTCGGCCTGATGACGATCGCCAACGCTCTCCACCCCGATCGCTTCAACTTCCGGATCGAGGAGGAGGCGGACGGGTTCTACCGCCGGTTTTACGGAGTGCCCTACCGGGCTGCCGCCGCCAACCGCTCGTTCGCCCACCCGGGAACAGAGCGTAGGTAGCGGCGAGCCTGCCCGCGAGACCTCGGCGAGTGCGAACCAGCCCTTCGCGTCGGAGAACCAGCGCTCCACGGCAAGCCCGGCGGCCCCAAAGAGCCGCCCGGCGCTCTTCCGGGTGAACTTCCGGGATATCTCGGTGAGGATCGTCTCGCCCCGCTCGAACGCCACGCAAATGCCCAGGGCAGGTATCCTGACCGTCATCGCTTCCGATGCCACAAGGTGCATCTCGATCTGCTCCAGGTCCCCATTGAAGAATGCACGGTGCTCGAACCGACCGGGATCGAAGTCCGCCCCGAGCTCCCGGTTGACCACGGCAAGGATGTTTTTGTTGAACGCGGCGGTCACCCCGGCCGCATCGTTGTATGCGGCTTCAAGCACCGAGACCGGTTTCACCATATCCAGCCCGACGAGGAAGCGGTCGCCGTCTTCCATCACGGCAGCCACGCTCCCGAGTATTCGATGCGCCGCAGGATCGGCGAAGTTCCCGATGGTGCTCCCGAAGAACGTGACGAGCCTCTTTCTCCCGCGGGGAATGCGCCCGATATCGCGGGTGAAGTCCCCCACGATCCCAAGGAGATGCAGCCGCGGGTACCTCCGGAGCAGCCCCTCCGCTGCGGTGGCCAGGGCGGACTCGCTCACGTCCACGGGTATATACCGTATGCCTTCGCCGCCCGGTCCCGGCGCCGCATCGATGAGTTGCGAGATCTTCTGGTCCGTTCCCGGCCCCAGCTCCACGAGGTCGCCCTCCCCGAAAGATTCCATGAGTATTCCGCATGCCTCCGCGAGAATGGAGAGTTCCAGCCGGGTCTGGTAATACTCGGGAAGCCGGCAGATCTCCTCGAACAACTGCGAACCCCTGCTGTCGTAGAAGTACCTGCTCGGGATACACTTCTGCTCCGCGGCCATCCCGGCCAGGATATCCGAGGCGAGGTTGTCCCGGTAGCCAGGGGCGAGGTAGTTGCGAAACTCGCTCCGCACCGGGGAGGTCATCACGTGGCCTGCCATAGCCTGACATCAATGCCGACAATGGCATATATACCACCCGCCCCCGCGAACGGGCGTCCTTGATGATCCGGGAGGCTCCCGGTCACCGGCAGGCCACGAACCGGACGGTCTCCCCCGGCCCATACAGGACGTCGCGGAGGGCTTCGAGCGTCCGGTCGATCTCCTCCCCAGTGGTGTGAGCGCCGAGCGTCATCCGGACCGAGCAGTGTGCATCCTCTTCGGAGAGGCCCATCGCGAGGAGGACATGGGACGGCGCCGGGGAGCCCGAATGGCAGGCAGAGCCCGAGGAGATGCAGATACCCCTCCGGTCGAGGGCGAGGACCACCGATTCGCCGCGGTAGCCGGGAAGGACCATGTTGACCGTGTTCGCGAGCCGTTCTGTCGGGTGGCCGTTCAGCCGCGTCCCGGGAACCAGGTCCTGGATCCCTGCTTCCAGCCGGTCCCGCAGCCGTCGGACGGCGTCCATGCGGGCGAGGTGCTGCTCCGCGACCTCCGCTGCCCGCCCGAGCCCCACAATCCCGACGGTATTTTCTGTCCCGGCCCGGAACCGGCCCTCCTGTTCGCCGCCGTGGATGAGCGGAGTTATACTGATCCCTTTCTTCATGTAGAGCGCCCCGACGCCCTTCGGGCCGTAGATCTTGTGCCCGGAGAGGGTCAGGAAGTCCACGTCGAGGTCGCCTGCGTCGACCGGCATCTTGCCGATCGCCTGGGTCGCGTCGGTGTGGAAGAGTGCGCCGTGGGCGTGGGCGATCCGCACCAGTTCCCGGACGGGCTGGACCGTCCCGGTCTCGTTGTTCGCCATCATCACCGAGACGAGGAGGGTCTCCGTGCCGATCAGCGCTGCAAGATCGGCCGGACTGACCCGGCCAGACCCGTCCACCGGCAGGAAGACGACACGAAACCCGAACTGCTCAAGCCAGCGGCAGGGCTCGATGACCGCGGAGTGCTCGACCGGGGAGATGATGATCTGCCGCCTCGCTCCGTCCCGGCAGGCAAAGGCGAGGCCCTTGATCACCGTGTTGTTCGCCTCGGTGCAGGAGCCGGTGAAGGTGATCCGGCGGGCGGTACAGTTGAGCAGGCGGCCCAGGCTCCGCCGGGCCGACTCGACGGCGAACTTTGCGTCCTTTCCCTCCCGGTAGATGCTTGAGGGGTTGCCGGGATTCGATTCAAGGCACGCGATCATCGCCTGCCGGACCGCAGGGTCGAGGGGCGTGGTGGCGTTATGGTCAAGGTATATCCGGCGTGCCTCCGGCGGCGGTGCCGTACCGGTGGCGAACGCGACCTCGCCGGTCCCGATGGCGACCCTCCCGCCGCTGCCCTCCGCCCTCACGACATCGCAGAGAAGCGCTTTGTAGACCGGAAACCCGGATATCGGGTCATACCGGGAGAGATCGGTCAGTTCGTTCACGTTCCCCTCCCGCCAGGCCTCCGGTGCCTGGTAACACCCGCCGCCCATGTTCGCCTCGACGGCGCCCCGGACGATGCCGTCGGTGACGATAGCACGGAGCGGGATCTCGCCCCGCACGGTCCGGACTAAAACCCGGTCGCCGTCACGGATCCCCCGGTCCGCGGCGTCGCGGGCATTGAGGGTGACCGTCGGTTCCGGCCGCTCCGCGACAAGTGAGGCGACGCTGTGGTGCTGGGCGTGGAAGTCGGTCGTCACCCGCGCCCCGGAGTTGAAGATCAGCGGGAACTGCTTTGCCTGCTCCGGCTGCGAGACCGGGCTCTCTTTGGGCTCGGTGTAGACCGGGAGGGGGTCGTAGCCGTACTCCTCGAGGATGGTGGACCGGATCTCGAACTTTCCCGTCGGCGTATCAAAGCCGGGCCGGCCGTCGGGCCGGAGGAGACCCTTCTCCCACTTCCGGTATTCCATCATCGCCACCGGGGACCGGACGGTCCCGCCGGCCGCACGGACGTCCTCGAGCGTGAACCCCGACCCTTTCAGGACGTGCCGGAGGACTTCCTCCTCGGACTGCGGATAGAGGTGGCCGTAGCCGAGGCGGCGGGCGAGTTCCGCCATGATCAGGACGTCGTCCCGGGCCTCGCCGAGGGGTTCGATCATCCGTTCCCGGAGCCGGAAGACCGGGCCGTAGGTCATGTAGGACTCCCGCTCGTAGAGGGTCGTTGCCGGGAGGACGATGTCGGCGTAGGCCGCATCGGCCGTCAGGTGCCGGTCGACGCAGACCAGGAAGTCCAGGTTCGCGAGGGTCTCCCGCCAGACCGGGGTCTGGGGCCAGGAGATCAGGATATGGGCGGCCTGGAGGATCAGGGCGCGGATCCGGTAGGGCCTCCCCGCGAGGACCGCATCAGGCAGGGCGATCGCGTGCCCCTCCTGCCGGTAATGGGTGTAGACGGGGAACCGGTCGGTCCCGATCGCCCGTTTCAGGTCAGGATTTTGGATGTAGCCAGAGCGGTTGATGGGAAAGGCATTCTCCTTCATCGCGATACAGCGGCCGCCGGGAACATCCAGGTTCCCCGATATCCCCCAGAGGACGAAGACCGCCCGGATCGCCTGCACGCCGGAGTCGCTGTACTCAAGCCCCGTGTACATCGCAAACGAGGCGCCCCGGGCGCGGGCGATACGCCGGGCAAGCGACGCCACCGTCTCCGCCGGGACACCGGTGATCTGCTCAACCACCTCCGGCCGGTAGTGCTGGACGTAGGTCGCGAACTCTTCAAAACCGTGGCACCAGTTCGCGACGAAGTCGGCATCGTAGAGTTCTTCCGCGATGATGACGTTGCAGAGCCCGAGCGCCAGCGCTCCGTCCGTCCCCGGCCGGATGGGCACCCACTCCGCATCCACGAGGTCCACCGTCCGGGTGCGGCGGGGGTCGATGACGACGATCTCCGCTCCCCGCCGGCGCGCCGCGGCGAGGGCACGAAGCGTCAGGGGCGGGCAGTTGGTAGCCGGGTTCGTCCCCCAGACGAGGATGAGGTCGCTCTGTTCATAGTCGGAGAACATGTTGAGGTACATCTCGCCCATCGTCACGTGGGGCGCGATCATGGCAAACGAGACGTAGCAAAGCGCCCCGACACCCATGGTGTTCGGGGAGCCGAACGGAAAGAGGACACTCGATGCGGACGAGACCGCCACATCCTTCGGCTGGAAGATGTCGCAGAAGGAGAGTTCGAAACTCCCCGAGCCGGTGTAGATTGCGACCGCCTCCGGCCCGGACTCCTCTTTGATCCGGGTCAGGTTCGCGACGATGGCGTCATACGCCTCGTCCCAGGTGATCCGCTCAAATGCATGGGTACCCTTCGGCCCCACCCGCCGGAGCGGGTAGAGGACCCGGTCTTCGGAGTAGACGATCTCCGGCGAAACCTCGCCGAGCCTGCAGAGAACCCCGATCTCAGCCTCCTCGTCGGGACGGACAGGGGCGATCCTTCCTTCGTCGTCGTAGGTAACGAGCACCCCGCACCCGGCAGAGCATATCCCGCAGAGCGCACGGCGTTCCTCTGGTGCGGTGCGGGTTGAGTCCGGTCCTTGCATGGTAAACCCCGGTTGAAACAACCGCCCCCTGGGGCCGGTGCGACATAATAGTTCTCATCGCCGGACAGGAGAGGGGACCCTGTGCAGGCTCGATCGTTTCCGGAGGGCGATCGGGACCGGGCGGCCGTCACTCCAGCGGCTTGACCGCCTCAACCTCGAGGCGCACCATCGGGACGTGAATGCGGCCGTCGGGCGAAGGGTATCGCCCCACGTACCGGCTCGCCACCTCCGCGACGAACGCCGGCCGGGCCTCTTCGGGAAGCCGGTCGAGGTAGAGGTGCCAGGTGGTCCGGACCCATCCCATAAGACCATCCAGGCCTCGCACCTCCGGTGCTCGAGCTCCGTTCCTTCGGAACGTCGCTTTGTCAAAGGCCATGTCCTTCCCGATCAGCTCGGCCCGCACCGGCGTGAGCCCCGCCGCCGCGAGCCGCTCGCGCTCCTCCTCGGGGCCGTAGAAGGCATAATGCGAGGGCGGACCGTCGAACAACTCCCTCCACGGCTCCTCCGCGAGCATCTCGTCCGCGATTGCGAGGACCGGTGCGGCGTTCCCTCGCCCGCCCATCTGGAGGAGGACCCTCCCTCCCGGGCGGAGAGCGCGGGCGATGCCCGAAAAGACCCTGCCGTGGTCTCGAACCCAGTGCAGGGCCGCGTTCGAGAAGACCACGTCGAACTCGCGGTCAAACGGCAGGCCGAGCATGTCGCCCTCGACGAACCGGAGGTTTCGGTACTGCTCCGAGGGATAACGGCTCCGGGCGAAGGCAATCATCTCGCGGGAGAGGTCGAGGCCGAGCACCGAGCCGGCGGGGAGGCAGGCCGCAATCTCCGCCGTCACCTTCCCCTCGCCGCAGCCGAGATCGAGCACCCGCTCGTCACCTGAAAGGCCGAGCTTCGCGATCAGTTCCCGCGCCCAGTTGGCCTGGGCGGATGAGTGCTGCCGGTAATCATCCGGATTCCACGCGTGCGTGATGGTACTCCCTCCGTGCGAGTCGCCCGGCCGGAGCAGCGGTCAGGTCCTCGCAGGTGAGAGGTATCGCCGCCACAGGGCATCAAGTCATCTGCGACGAGTCGTAACGGGGGTGCTCTGCGGGGGTGCCAGGCTCCGCCTTGTTTATTCGCATGAATGTTATTGTTTGAGCAGGTTGGAACATTGCTCGTTGATGCTCTCAGGCATGGATTTCGAGGGGATATCGCCATCGGGGGGTGGGGACAAAGGGGAGTGCGAGCGTACGCGGAGCATGAGAAACTCGAAGAGTTTCGAGGGGTCTCCCCCCTCCCCTGAAACCACTCGAAGAACTTCGTTCTTCTCGAGATCTCCTGCCCTACGGCCAGTCGCTCTCCCCAGACACGATAGCCACCACGGTCCACTGCATGGGAACAACCCGGGGGAAGGCCTGGTTTAGACTATATCTCCTTGCACTTAACACCCAGTTTGTCACCAGTATATCCTTGAAACATCACCTTCGGCGACGTTCATGCGAAGACACAGGGCAACTGCAGATGCTGTCTACCGCATTGCCTTAAAACGACAGCCCTCAAAGTCCGATCCCTTCACCCGGAGAGAATAGAACCGTGAAATACCCCGGACACTCACCCCCCCGTCCGACAAAGATCCCGCATCGCCCGGAGGACGTAGAGCCGCTCCCCCTTGAGCACCCCCTCGTCGACGACGAACGAAACGAACCCCTCGCGGGTGTATTATTCCCAGAAAAATTGATTTTCAGGAGGAGAATCGGTCGCCGTCCACGATCTCCGCCTGACCGGGATTTTTCCAGTGCGCTCGGAGCACCACGAGCCCGTAAATACCGGCGGCAAGCAGCGTGAGGTCCAGGTAGAAGCCATATAACGCCGGGGCAAAGATCCCGGCAAAGAATGCCCACCAGAGAAGCATGGCAAACAGCAGCGTAAAGTACAGCCGGTCGGTCTTCAGCGTGGCCATCGACGTCGAAAGGAGGGCGATGGCGAGCATCGTGGTCGGGCAGGGTGCGGTTGGCAGCGGCCCTCCGGGATACGGGTGCCCCGCGAACCATCCTGCAACCGTGTACAGCCCCAGCGCCCAGACTACCCAGGCAAGGGTGGCGTACCGCAGCCACCCGGATGCGGGCAGGGCGATGTAGATCTTCTTCCGCACCATGTCTGCGGCAAACAGCACCCCGACCACAACAAAAGGAATCCCACCGGCAATCGCGGACTGAGTCATGTACAAAAAGAAAAACACGATGCCGTTCCAGAGAAAAAGCAGCGCCAGGACACCCTTGACAAGCGTGTTCGACCATTCACCTCCGGGTTTTGCGAACACCGCCATCGCGGCGATCACGAGCAAAAGCCACATGAGTATATTCGCAATGAGCCATTCCGTGTTGTAGGCTGCAAACTGCGTGAAGAAATACGATGCGTCCATGAGATCCTCACCGGCACTACCATACGCCGTGCATTCCGGCGAAAAGTCATAGAACGCAGCTCATGATAAAGCAACCGATGAGAAGGGGCGGTCTGCCTATTATTACGAAGAAAGCAGGCCGAAGGCTCTCTACTTCAGTCTGGAACCCCACTCCCCCATCCGGCAGAGGTCCCGCATCGCCCGGAGGACGTAGAGGGTCTCGTCCTCGAGCGGCTCCTCATCGACGATGAACGAAACGAAGCCCTGCCGGGCGAAGAGCTCCCGCACCGCCCCCGGGTCGGTCAGTGACGAGACGAGCAGCAGGATGCGCCCGAAGGGCGAGAGCACCCGGCCGGCGTCCGCAACGAATTTCTCTATCGTGACCCTCCCCGTAGGCCCGCCGTCGAGGGCGTACTCCAGCCAGTCGTCGATCCGCTCCTCAGGGGTAGTCGGGAGGTAGGGCGGGTTGAAGAGGATGAGGTCGAAGGGGCCACAGAGCCCCGAAAAAAGGTCCGTCCTGACCGCTTCCACCCCGCGGGCGCGGGCACACTCCACCGCGTGGGGGTTGATGTCGGTCGCGACCACCGCCGCCGCCCGGCCAGGAAGCCCGGCCGCGACGCAGCCGCTCCCGGTCCCGACCTCGAGCACCCGGTCGGTCGGCCGGACCTCCCGGAGCGCCGCCCGGAGGAGGAGAAACGAGTCCTCGGCGGGGGGATAGACCTGGTCGGGGACCTCGCGGCCGCTCATCGTCAGCACCCGCTCATTCTGTTCGCGATCAGCGCGAACTCCTCGAGCGTCAGGTCTTCGGGCCGGCGCTGCAGGAGGTCGTCGTCGGGGAGGTCCGCGATCGTCCGCTCGATCGCCTGGGCGGGAAAGGTGTCCTTGCCGCTCCGGAGGCCCTTCCGGACGGTCTTCCTCCGGTGGGAGAAGAGCACCCGGACGACGTCCGCGTAGACCTTCCGGTCCGCGATGGGATACGGCGGCTCGTGCGGCGTGATCCGGACCACCCAGGAGCGGACCTGGGGCCTCGGGCGGAAAGCGCCGGGCCCGAGATCGAGCAGCGGTTTCACGGACGCATAGGTCTGCACCATCACCGAGAGCCGCCCGACGTTCGGCGTTCCCGGCGGCGCGATCATCCGCTGGGCGAACTCCTTCTGGTACATCAGGACCGCGACCTCAAAACCGATCTCGAGCAGCCTGAACGTAATCTTCGAAGAAACGGAGTAGGGGAGGTTCGCGACGACGATATCGAACGGCGGGATATCCACTTTCTTCGCGTCGCCCGGGACTATCCGGAGACGGCCCTCCTCGATCTCGTCGGCAAAGACAATCTCGAGCTCTTCCACGAGAGCCGGATCGATCTCTACCGCAATTACGTTCGCACCCCTATCAAGGAGGGCGCGGGTGAGGATCCCTTCGCCGGGCCCGATCTCGAGCACCTTCCGGCCGGAAACGTCGATAAAACCGGCAATCTTCTCGACGGCCCTTTTGTCGACGAGAAAATGCTGATCCTTCGGAGCACTCATCTCGACGTGAAGATATGATACTTCTCGTCCGGGTCCTCGATCTCGTGCAGGATCCGGCTGACGATCATCCGATCCGGGTGCGGGAGCGACTTGATCCGCCCGGAGATGTCGGCGAAACTCTCGAACGGCTTCTTCCCCCGCTGCTCGATGATCTCCCACATCAGCTTCTTCCCGATGCCGGGAAGCAGGTGCAGCATGTGGAACTTCGGTGTGATAGGGACAGACTTATTGAAGAAGTCGACGAACCGCGGTTCGTTCTCGCGGACGATCTGCTCGACCACGAACGGCAGTTCGAGTTTTGCCGTCGCCGTCAGGTCATCGTAGCTGATCCGCCGCTTGACACGCTCGACCTTCTCCCGCTCCGCATCGCCGATGTAGACGCGGTCGTAGATCTGGATGTCCGCACCCGGCTTCGGGACGAGCTCGAGCAGTTTGAACTGGTCCACGCCGACCGCCTGGACAACCGGTTCGCGCTTGTAGGTAGGACGCTGGTCGCTCATGTATCCCATAGGGAGGACATCAATGACTACAGCGTTCTCCTCTTTCTTTTCGGTCTTCATCGGCACCACCCCAACGCTTCAGAAGTGGGTCATTACCAGGTCGAGTATCTCGTCCAGCTCTTCCATCGTAAGATTGAACCGTTCTTTGGCGTAGATGGCCCGCAGTTCGTCCCGGGTCCGCGGCATAAGGTTCGCGATGCGATAGGCGATCTCTTCCTTCATCTTCTCGAGTTTCATGAGCTCGCCGACGAGGTCGCGGGCCCTCTCGGAAGATGTCTTTGAGAGATGATTGGCATGCTCGATACTCTTACGAAGCTCGTATGACATCTCCTCTCCTGACTCGAGCCGGGCTGCCTCCACGGAGAGGAGGGTATCGCGCAGCTCGGGAAGCAGCATCCGCTCTTCGCTGATGACTCGTTTTACTTTCATGCCAATCACTACTGCTGAGGGTTACACTTTCTGCGCTTTTAGATGTTGCGGTCTCGCAATCACCTGTTTTATCGTCTCTCCATCCCTGACTTCGAGCACCCATGCGCGTCCGCGCTGTCCGATGACCGTGCCGGTCTTCCCGTGGAATCTCCGGTGGGGCATGCCCTTCTGGACACTCGGCTCGACCACGACGTGCACCCGCTGCCCGATCTCGAAATTCTGAATCACCGAGGTGACCGGGGGGATACCGCGTTTTCTGAGGTCCTTCTTGAACTTATACCGCGTCTTCTTGCGTGGTCCATTGTGATGTGCCATGATTACTCACCATACTCGTTTGCTGCTTTGACCAGCACCACATCGAGGCTGACAACACTTGCGGTGCGCCCCAGGATCTGGGCAAGGCTGGGCTGGGTTCTGCCGCCGTCACCCGATACCAGTTCCTTGATGTAGAGGCCCGCTTCGCCGACGACTTCAACCCAGTACCTGCCGTCGTCTCTGCCCGTACACCCGATATCGAGGACCTGCCGTTCCCGAACTTTATCTGCCCGTCGGTGTGACACCCGCAGGGGGGTGCGCTGTCGTATCGTTACACCTTTTAGCTGATCGAGGGCCGCCCTGAACTCATCTGGCGTTACAGAACCGTCGATCTCGACCAGGATCCTGTATTTTTTATGCGCTTTGTCGGATTTAAGGCTTTGCACCATCTTCCGGTTCGCCCATCCGGCGAGACGAACTTCCACCCGGCCGGCAGCCTCCCGGTTGATCTCCTCTTCGAGAAGAGCGAGGTCCACCTCCCGCTTCCGCGGCGCTTCGACCTCCATCACGAAGGGGCGGCCCGACCCGAGCATCCGGGCGTCGATATCCTCCCGGCCGGCACCGTGCAGGACGGCGTTCTCCGCGCCGAAGGCCTCGATCGCCGGCCGGCCGATCAGTTCCTCGACGGAGTCGGCGTACTGCTTGCCGGTAAAGTTGCACCGCTCGCACCCGGCTCCCCGGCACGCCCGGCAGTCCCAGTGGGTCTGGGGGATGCCCCGCTCGTACTTCAGGTACCGGCCGGCAAAGAAGACGGGGTTGACCTGCACCTCGACGGTGCCTTCGGCAAGGTCGAGGATCGCCACGACGTCGGGCCTTTTCAAGTCGGCCGTCTTACCGGAGAGGGCCGAGACGGCTTTGCCCACCTCCCGGTTCATCTCCGCCTTCAGCGGTTCCGGGTCCCGGAGGGATAGGTCGCTCCAGACCATCTCCTCGCTCTCCGTGACAAGCGGCGGGACCTTTGTCCCGATGAGGAACGTGTCGAACTCGATGCCGCCTAACGCTTCGACGACCTTCGCGGCCCAGGCACCGGTATGGGAGAGTTCGCCGCCGCAGATCCAGCAGGACTCCGGGTCCGGTTCGTGATGCGGCTCGTTTGCCGCGATCTCCCGCGTTATCCGGAGTGAGCGGCCACGCTCCTCGTTCGTCAGTGCAAACGACCGCTTGCCGAAGAAACGCCCGAGGCAGTGGTTGCAGGTGTCGCCGTATTCGAGAATTGCTTCTACCACTTGTATGATATCCATCAGGATTCCCTCCGATCCATCTCGTTTAAGAGGACGGTGATAGTGTGATCGGCGTGCAGCGACCGCGGCCCCACCGAGTAGCGGGGGTAGCCCGCGATCAGGTCCTGCTCCTCGGGGGTGAAGTTGTGGTGGTCGGAGAGGAGATACGACTCCGGGAGCGCCGGAGCAGTCCTGATATCCTCCCCCTCTTCGTCGAGGACTGCAAACGGGATCTCGGCAAGCAGCCGTGCGAGCCCGCCGCGGCGGACGTAGACGCCCGGGGTCGACTCCCGGAACTCGTCCCCGCAGGGGATCGAGAGCGCCTTCTTGATCAGGGCGGCGCTGCTCCGCTCGTCCGGCGAGAGGTAGCGGACTGCGCTTCCCCGGAAGAGGACGGTCTTCTCCGGGCCGGGCTCCCCGCAGAGGATGAGGTAGCACTCGACGTCGCGGCGGAGGTCGTGGGAGAGGAAGAACGAGGAGTTGATGCAGCGGCAGAGGACGTCCATCCTCCCACCGCTCCCGGCGAGGTCGTTGAGGCTGAAGGTGCCGCTCGTTACGGCAAGGTGGCCCACGACGGCAAACCGCTTCATCTACTGGGTCCGCCGAACTTCTTCATCATGCGCTGCATGTTGAACTTGCCGCCGCCCATGCCCCGCATGCCCTTCAAGGCACGCTGCATGATCTTGTAGTATTTGATGAGATCACGGACGTCGTCGGGCGTCACCCCGGCGCCCCGGGCGATGCGCTGGATCCGGGAGCTCCCGATCATCGACGGGTCGTCGAGCTCCGGGGGCGTCATCGAGTCCATGATCACCTTGTAGCGCTGCATCTTGGTGCTGGTGATGTCGTAGGCGTCGTCGGGGATCTGCATGCCGCCGAGGGGGAGCATGCTCATGATCTGCTTCAAGGGGCCCATCTTGTTCAGCGCCTCGAGCTGCTTGTACATGTCCCGGAGCGTGAACTTTCCCTTGAGCATGGCGCTGACGTCGATATCTTCGGCCGAGACCGCCTCCTCCGCCCGCTCGACGAGGGCTTTCAAGTCGCCCATCCCGAGCAGCCGGGAGATGAACCCGTCCGGGTCGAACCGCTCAAGATCCTCGATCGTCTCGCCGCTCCCGATGAAGACGATGCCGCTCTGCGTCTCCGAGACGGCCGAGAGCGCGCCGCCGCCTTTCGCCGTGCCGTCCATCTTTGTGACGAGGACGCCGTCGATCCCGATCGCCTCGTGGAACCGGCGGGCCTGCTCGCTCGCCTGCTGGCCGAGCGCCGCGTCGATCACGAGCCACCTGTGGTCGGCATGGGAGATCTCGTTGATGTTGACGATCTCCTCGATCAGGTTCTCCTCGAGGGCGTGCCGCCCCTGGGTGTCGATGATGATCGCTTCGTAGAGCTTGTGGAACTTTGGCAGCGCGTCCCGGACGATCTTGACGGCATCGGGCTCGTTCGGGTCGCCGTAACAGGGGACGCTGATCCTGTCGCAGAGCGTCTTTAACTGGTCGTAGGCACCCGGCCGGAAGGTATCGGCGCAGATCACCCCGACCCGCAGCCCTTTGCGCTGGAAGTAGCGGGCGAGTTTTGCCGTCGTCGTGGTCTTCCCGCTCCCCTGCAGCCCCGCCATCAGGATCGTCTGGGGCCCGAGCGCCACCTCGCCCGGCGTTCCCATCAGCCGGACGAGCTCCTGGTAGACGATCCGCAGAACGTGCTCCCGGACGCCCATCCCCTTCGGAGGCTCCTCCTCGAGGGCGCGCTGCTTGATCGCCCGGGAGAGTTGCATCACGAGCTTGACGTTGACGTCGGCGGAGAGGAGCCCCCGCTGCAGGTCGCGCACCAGTTCGTCGACCGCCGCCCGGTCGATCACCGTCTTGCCGGCGAGTTTCTTGACGGCGTCCTTTAAGGACGTACCGAGGTTATCGAGCATCAGGCCTCATCTCCCAGAAGTTCGTCGACCACGACCCGGGGCTCAAACGGTATGATGTCGTCGTAGCCCTGGCCGGTCCCGAGGAAGAGGATTGGTTTTCCGACGGTATGCGCAACCGATATGGCCGCACCCCCCTTTGGGTCCATGTCCGCCTTCGTCAGGACGACCGCGTCGGTGCCGACAGCCCTGTTGAACTCGTCGGCCCGGACGACCGCGTCGTTGCCCGCAACCGCCTCGTCGACGTAGACGACGAGGTCGGGCTTCATGACCCGCCGGATCTTCTCGAGCTGGTTCATGAGGTTCGCCCGGTTGTGGAACCGGCCGGCGGTATCGGCGAGGACGACGTCGATATCGTGCGCCTTTGCGTACTGGACGGCATCAAAGAGGACCGCGGAGGGGTCGGCGCCTGCCTGGTGCTGGATCGTCTTGATCCCGAGACGGTCGGCATGAGTCCGGATCTGCTCGATCGCTCCCGCGCGGAAGGTGTCGCCTGCGCCGATCACGACCGAGAACCCGTTCTTCTGGAGGTAGTTGCCGACCTTCGCGACAGTCGTCGTCTTGCCGGTCCCGTTCACGCCGGTGAAGAGGACCTTCACGGGCCGCTCGCGCGCCTCAATGAAGTCACGCAGATCGAGACCCTCGCCCAGCACGCCGCAGAGCGCGGACCGCAGGGTCGACGCGACCAGGTCGTCGACCGAGGAGCCGATCCTCCTCTGCCGGCCCACGAGGTCTTTTCGCATCCGGCCGATGATCTCGTCCGTGACCGGGAGTGCGACGTCGTTTTCCAGGAGCACCATCTCGAGTTCAAAAAGCGGCTCCTCGATATCCTTCTCCCGGAGGAGGACCTCCCGCTCCCGGACAAGGACCTTCATCTTGTTAAAAAGCGTGGGTTTCTCCCGCTCTTTCTCCGGACCCTCCCCGGAGACAGGGGGCTCGGGTTCCCCAGCCTGCGCTTCCTCAAACCCTTCGGTAACCGGGGGTACCGGTTCGGCCCCGGCAGCCTCCTCGATATTCGAGGTGAATTTGGTCCTGATATTCTGAAGTTTTTTCTTTAAGGAATCAAACATTATCAGCTTCCGCCCTGGCCTGCCTGAGCCTGCCGGGCCCCCCGGTAAGCCGCCTCGAGGCGCCGGGAGATCTCCGTTGCCTGCCCATGCAACTGCTCGACCGAACCTGCGACTTTCTTCTCCACTGCCTCAAGTTCGGTTATCCGATCCCCTAGATACTCAACCGCATCAGCACTGGCCCGTTCGACAGAGACGTCGGCCCCGACGTTCACCAGAACATGACCGGCATCGAGCACATTCACCCGAAGAAAAGCGCCGCCCCCGATGGGGAGAAGAACGGTACTGTCCCTGTTCTCCTCGATGGCCCGGAGGGTCTCGATGGCGGCGGCGGCCTCAAGGCGCTGCTGCTCGATCATCGAAAGCTGCTGCGTCAGGAGTTCTATCTGCTGCCCGTACTCGTTTAAGTACATCTGGAGGGTCTGTATCTCGCGAGGATCTGCCTGGTCCACGTCACTCACCAGCTACTACGTTAACCGATTCGATGGTGATATAACTTCTCTTCAGGCGGTGTTTGCTCCCGATATCCGCGAAAGTTCTCTCTTTTGCCTGGATCTCATTCGGGGCGCAGATTACCTTGCGGTACGGTTTCCACTCGTTGTTGATCTTACACGCGCCTACAATTTCAAACGTCTGGTTCTCCATGACTGTATCACTCCAAAAACCCAAAGACTTCCTCTATTCGTCCCAGCTCAAACCCGGTCGTAACGGATCCTGCGATGTAGCCCTTGCTGTTCGCAAGGAGCCCGGAGCCCACGAGACCGCTTCCCATGTTGATCGAACCGAGGCCGATCGGAAGGTCGACGACCCGCTCGAGGTTCGCTATCTCCGTATCGTTGGCTCTCGGGTGGACGAGAATACCCGTGTTCGTCGCGGACCCGGCCATGCCGACGGTCTTGATACCGCCGAGCGTTAGCCGGACCACCGGCACAGCGAGGAACGACCCGATCTCCTCGGCGACGTCGATCTCCATCTCGGGATGGACGGCGGCAACATAGTCGTTTGCGAGGATCACGTTGCCCGCCGCGTTCATGGTGCCCTCGAGCAGGAGGATGTCGCGGTACTCACTGAGGACCGCCAGTTCCTCGTCGGTGGCAAGACCGCTGACGACCAGGCCCTGGCTGTTTCCCGCAACAAGCGAGCCGATGATGCTGCTGCCCTGAATATAGGTGTTCACGATCTCGACGTCGAGCTCCCGTGCGAGGAACCCGGTAAACTCACCGGGCGCCCCGGGATACACGATCGCTATATCCTCAAACACACGGGCGTAAACGCCGATGTTCGGATCGCCGGACAGATCGATCGTCCCTGTCATCTCACTCCTCGGCGAGCTCGGCCTGGACCTGCCCGTCCTCGAACTTCATCGCGCGGACGCGAATCTTTCGCGGGGGCTTCGAACTGCCGTTCTCCCAGACCTTCTCGTTGATGCTCTTATCGAGTTTGACGTCCTCGCTCTTCATGTGCCGTACAAGGAACGCCCTGATGTCCTTGATGGCGGTGTTGCCCCGCTTCCACCGGGGTGAGCGCTTCACCTCGCGGAGAGGGATGATATAGATATGTTCCTTCAATGCCTCTGCCATAGCCTTACACCTTCAGGGAGCTCCGCCTCCAGTTGCGCCGCTTCGGATGCGACGCAACCGCACGGTTGGTCCTGATCATCACCCATGCCGGCACGCGGCGGTTCTGCTCGCATGCCTTTGCCAGCCGGATCTTCCGGCCCTTCATTAACTTGCTCATAGTTCTCACTCTCGTAATCTTCAGGTATCCTTCCTGCCGACCACCAGCGACTGCAGGTGATGGGGGGGAAAGAACGGCGCCGGATCGATGCCGCGAGCGCGAAGCGCGTCCCGGATCTCCCCTTCGTAGTCGCCGTTCCCGATACTGCCCGTCTCCCCGTACCGCACCACCAGCAGCCGTCCGGCGAGGCGTTCCACCTCCTGTTTTCCGTAGCCGAGAAGCGGCCGGACATAGGAGCAGCCGGTGGTCATCTCCAGGTGCTGCACCTCGGACCGTTCGATCCGGGGAACCCGGTCTTCCCGGCGGGTGCCGTCGCCGACCACCGCATACTCGCGGGAAAGGGTCTCGATCGCCGTCCGGTGGACCATGTCGATCGCGTCGTTCGGGTAACCACACGTTAGAAGCAGGTCGACGGCTTTCTCGAGCAGGTCTCTCCCGAGCACCCTTTTCTTAAAGGGAAGGTTCAGGGCGGCCGCTGCAGCCCGCACCTCCGGGACCTCGCGGTCGGGATCGAATACACAGGTATTCAGTTCCACGCCGTAATCGCGCGCGAGCATGATCGCCGCCAGCGCGCTGTCTTTCCCTCCCGAGAAGAGCACACCCGCTTCCATTACTTCCGCGTAATCCTGAACTCTTTCTTCGACGGGGTCAGCTGGGCAAGCAGGGCTTTCAACTGCTCGTCGGTAATCCGCTGCCGGACCCGGCCGCTCTGGGCGAGCATCACCAACTGCTGCTCGACCGCTTTTGCAAACTCCGGCCGGGTCAACTTGATGGTATTGAGTCTCTCCCTCGCTTCAGGTTCCAGGATCTCCATGAGCGCGGCGCGGATCTGTGAGTCGATCTGCTGCTGGCGTGCTGCCTCTTCCTCCATAGCCTGCTGGTCCATCGCCTGCCGCTGCATCTGTTCCATCTTCCGGCGGCGGAGTTCCGCGAGTTCGTCGTCTACCATCAGTCATACCTCCTTTTCAATCAGTATTTCGAAAGACCCGGCGCAACCGTCGTAGCCTGGGCCTTCAAGCCGTTTGCGACGTTGTCGAGGAAAGACCTGCCGGCCGCAGTGACCGTGCGCCCCTCGCTTCCATGGGAGACGTACCCGGCCGCTTCGAGCTGCTGGAAGAGTTTCCGGACTATGGATCCGCTTCCGCGCCTGAACCGGGAGGGAGACGAACCCCGGTCACTCTTGCCGCCGTAGACGGAGCGCATTCTCTGGATACCGACCGGACCGTCGGTGTAGATACGCCGGAGAACCGACGCCGCACGCATGTACCACCAGTCGTCATTCTCGGGGGGCATCTCTTTATGTACCCCCGTCTTTGCAAAAGCGGCCCAGTCGGGGGGCTGAATCTGCGGGTTTTTCTTGAGTTCTTCTGCCACCTGCCGGATGAACATATCGGCAGGGATGTCATATACAGTCGTCATAGATGAACCTCACTCTCGCTAACAGTCTTTACATATTCGTCCAGTGATGTTTTATATATTTCGAGGATTGTGCCCGGGCGATCGGCTCCGCCGCTCCGTGAGGACAAGCGTCCGCCCCCGGACCTCAACGAGAACCGCACCGGCCGATGCCGCTACCTCTTCGGGATCGACCTCGGTGTTGCGGAGCCATCTCACCTTGACGACCTTCCGGTCTTTGAGCTGCCGCCGGATCTCGTCGATCATGACATTCGTGATGCCCCGCTTCCCGACCCAGATGGTGGGTTTGAGGTCCTGAAACGATTCTTTCCTCATGGTTGAGACCTCCCGACCGGATACCGCGACCGGTGCCCGCAGGCAAGACAGGTGACGACCACGCGGCCCCGGTGGACCCTGACCCGGGCGTTCGATCCCGGGACCAGGTAGGTGTTGCACCGGCGGCAGAAGCGGCGTTTCAGCGGCCGTTCAATCCGTATCCTATGTCGCATGCCGATCTTCCGGGCCAGTTCCACACAGCGGTTGCTCCAGGTGGGATTTTCCGGGTAAAACTCCGCAGCACGCGCAAAGAGGACGGCGATCCTCTCGCGGGCGAGTCTCCGGGAGCCTGATTTTCGTGCAGTATCTGCCATGGTGCGATCCGTTCCAATGGTAGGTCGTGAGGTTGGAGGCGGGAGGATATATAAGAGTCTGACGCCGGGGTCAGCGGACCCGCACCCGCCGGCCGGCGACCTCCAGGCGGTCCTCGCAGAAGAGTTTCACGGCGAGCGGGAGGGCTTCGTGCTCCTCGGCGAGGATCCGGTCGGCGAGCGTCGATTCGTCGTCGTCCGGGAGGACCGGCACGCACCGCTGGACGATGATGGGGCCGGTATCCATCCCCTCGTCCACCAGGTGGACGGTGCAGCCCGCAACCTTCACCCCGTACTCGATCGCCTGCCTTTGCGCGTGCAGGCCGGAAAACGCCGGGAGCAGGGCGGGATGGATGTTCATCATCCGGCCCGAGAACTCGCGGACGATCCCGGCCCCGAGGATCCGCATGTAGCCGGCGAGGACGAAGAGATCGGCCCGGCAACCCTGCATCGCAGCGAGGAGCGCCTCCTCGTACGCGGCCTTCGAGGGGAACCGTGCATAGTCGACGATCGTCACCGGGATACCGGCACTTCTCGCCCGCTCTATCGCGTATGCTCCGGGGTTGTCGGTGACGAGACCGACACAGACCACCGGGACATCCCCGGCAGCGACGGCGTCGATCACCGCCTGAAAGTTCGATCCCCTTCCCGAGGCGAGCACTGCAATCCGTTTCCTGTCAACAGGTGTCTCTGGTTTCATACTATCGCTTTCCCGGTTCCTTATCAGGAACCCGCCGGCGCAACCGGGGGTGCGGTGATCAGTTTCACCTTGACGATCCGCCGGCCCCGCATCTGCATCACCACCAGCGTGATGTTGCTCTCCTCGACCTTGACCACCTCGCCGCGGCGGGGGATGTGCCCCAGCCGGTCGATGACGAGGCCGCCGATGCTCTCGTAGGCATCCGTCAGCGGGAGGTCCAGGTCAAGGTCCTCGTTGAGGTGCTCCACCCACGCCCGTGCGTCGACCAGATAAACGCCTTCCTCGATCTGCTGCACCTCGGGCTCCTCTTCGTCGAACTCGTCCATGATCTCGCCGACCAGTTCCTCGAGCATGTCTTCGACCGTCACGATCCCGGCAAACGACCCGTACTCGTCGAGGACGACCGCCATGTGCTGCTTCTTCACCTGGAGCTCCTTTAAGAGCTCGTCGATCTTCTTGCTCTCGGGGACGAAGTAGGACTCGTACATCAGGTTCCTGATCGTCGCGCTCGTCTGCTGTCGGAAAACTGCCGAAAAGACGTCCTTGACGTTTAAGAGCCCGATGACGTTGTCGATATGCTCGTGGTAGACCGGTATCCGGGAGAAACCCGTCTCGTTGAAGCTGGAGAGGGCATTCTCGAGCGTACTCGTATCCTCGATCATAACGACGTCCACCCGGGGCGTCATAACCTCGCGAACCGTTGTATCCCCAAAGCGCAGCACGGAGTAGAGCATGTCCCGCTCCTCCTCTTCGATGGTGCCCTCCTCCTCGCCGACGTCGATCCACTCCTTGATCTCCTCCTCGGTGACGACCGGCTCGGTCGTGCCGGGCCTGAAGGCGAACTGCCGCTTGATGCGGTCCGCAACCCAGAGCACCGGGTAGAGCACCCTCGATAAGTAGAGGATCGGCCGGGCGACACGGAGCGCGAGTGCCTCGGTGTGCCGGGAGGCGTACATCTTCGGCCCGATCTCGCCGAAGATAAGCATCAGGATGACCGTGACGCCGGTCGCTATCCCGATACCGACGTCGCCGTAGACGGCGATGGCGATCGCAGTCGCGAGCGATGCTGCGGCCACGTTGACGATGTTGTTCCCGATCAGGATGGTGATCAGGAGGGCATCGGTCGATCGTTTCAGTGTATCGAGTGCTTTCGCTCCCGTTCGACCCTGGCTTAAGAGTGCGCGGACTTTCGCCCGGGTTATCGAGATCAGGGCAACTTCGGAACCTGAGAAAAAGCCCGAAAGGAGCAAACAGACAACAAATAAAATGATCTCTATGGTCAGAAGGTCTACGACTACCATTTACTCCACGCCGCATCAAGCGGCAGCATCCAGTATTGATTAATTGCTGGGATTATATGAATTATGTCGCGGGCAGATGTTATAAAACCAGCGCTTCAGGAGAATACCTCTTGTAATGCCTCCGATTCACGCATCAGGAGTACAACCTTCTCTTCGGATGAGAGGGCTCCCGGAAAGACCATGTCCTCGAGTTCCAGGGTGAGGTATCCGCCGTAGCCCCGGTCGGCGAGTTCCGCAAGCACCCGCTTCGCCGGGCTGTCGTTATGGATGGGGTGATGGGGCCGCCCGTTCCCGCCGAGTGCACTGACGTGGACGTTTGCCATCCGCTCGATGCAGAGGTCGATGAACCGGATCACCTCATCGCAGGACGTCATCATGGCGTGCCCCATATCCAGCGTGAACCAGAGCCACGGTTCACGCTCGAGCACCTCGGCCGCATCCTCCGCCGTGGAGAGCAGGGCGTTGACCCGGGGCTCCAGGTTCTCGATCGCCACTTTCACCTGCGTCCCCTCAGCCACCTCCCGGAGCCTGTCGATGTAACTCTCGAACCGCCGGTAGTCGTAGGCGCTCGGTTGCCGTTTTGCCGTCCTTCTCCCCGGGTGGACGGTGACCACGCCCGCACCCATCCGGTCGGCCATCCGGATCGCTTCGAGGGCGTATTCGACCGATATCTCGGCGACCCGCGGGTTGATGGAGCAGGGGTTTAAGTCCAGCGACGGGGCGTGAACGGTGATCGGCGAGAGTTCCGGGTGGCCGGCGATGCACCCGGCGAGTTCGTCCTCCGGGCGGTCGCGCAGCCAGAAGTGCGGCGTCTCTACCCAGAACTCGAGAGAATCAAGGCCGGACTCGGCAACGTAGTCGAAGATGTAGTCGCAGGGGTACTCGTGGAAGAACATGGTCGAGACGGCGAAACGGCCCATAACACTACTTGATATAAACCATCGGTCTAATAGATTGTGATGATGCTCGGCGGTCATTCCACCGGTCCGGAGCGGTTCGGCACCCCGATTCTCGCGGTCTCGGAGGTCTCGGGACTCATCTGCGACCTCCTCGACGACACACGCCTGCACCAGATCTGGGTGCGGGGGGAGGTGACCAACTACAGGGACCACGCCTCCGGCCACCGCTACTTCTCGCTTTCGGAGAGGGACGGGAGGAGGTCCGCGCTGATCAACTGCGTGATGTGGCGCACCTACGCGTCGGCACTCGCGTTCGAGCCCAAAGACGGCATGGACGTCCTCGCCTGGGGGTCCGTGGAGGTCTACGAGCCTCACGGCAGGTACCAGTTCATCGTCCGGGAGATGCTCCCGGCGGGCCTCGGCGAGCGCCACCTCACGGTCGAGCGCTGGAAACAGGAGCTCGACGCCGAGGGATTTTTTGCTCCCGAACGGAAGCGGCCACTGCCCCTCTTCCCGCAGCGGATCGGCGTGGTCACCTCCCCGACCGGCGCGGCGGTGAAGGATATCCTCTCGGTCATCTCCCGGCGGTATCCGGCCGAGGTGGTTCTCTCCCCGACGGCCGTCCAGGGCGAGGGGGCGCATATCGAGATCGCGGAAGCGATCCGGCGGATCGACGGGCTCGTGGACGTGATCATCGTCGGGCGCGGCGGCGGGAGTTTCGAGGACCTCTTCCCCTTCAACCACCCGGACGTTGTCAGAGCCGTCGCCGCGTGCAGAACGCCGGTGATCAGCGCCGTCGGGCACGAGGTGGACACCGCCCTCTGCGATTTCGCCGCGGATCTTCGGGCGCCGACCCCGTCGGCAGCGGCGGAACGGGCCGTGCCCGAGCGCCGGGAGGTGCTCCGGGAGGTGCGGGGCTGCGAGGAGAGGATGCGGTCACTTCTCCTTCACCGGTTTCATGCCTCGGCAAGCGAGGTCGAGGAACTCCGGGAGCGCATGCATCCCCGGCGGCTCGCACGCAGGGTTCACGAGCGGATGCAGCGCCTCGCCGAACACGAGGAACTGCTTCGCCGGGCGGCGCTCGCCCGGATGCAGCGGGAGCGCTCGGCCCTCGCGGAAGTCCGCGCGAGCCTCGCGGGGCAAAACCCGCTCGCCATCCTGGACCGTGGCTACTGCATCGTCGAGGCGGGCGGGAGAATTGCGAGAAGCGCTCGCGACCTCGGATCGGGCGAGCGTCTGGTGCTGAAGATGAAGGACGGCCGGGCAAGCGCCGTCGTGGAGGAGATAACGTATGACAGAGACCTTTGAAGAGATGCTGGAAGAACTGCGGGGGATTGTCCGGAGACTGGAAGACGGCGAGACGAGCCTTGAGGAGAGTATCGCCATCTACGAACGCGGTGCGCTCCTCGTGAAGCAGTGCGAAGACCTCCTCGGCACGGCCGAGATGAAACTCACGGAACTCGGCCGCGATCGCTGAACCGGTAGAATCCCGGCAGGACATCTATCTCGAACCGCGCACCCTTCCCGGGCTCGCCGGTCTCCCGTATGGAGAGATCGGTGATGGCAAGGATCTCCCGGGCGAGGAAGAGCCCGAATCCGGTCTGCCGCCCGAACCCCCGTTCGAAAAGTCTCCCTTTTTCGGCATGGGGAATGCCGATGCCGTCGTCCTCGTAGACAAGGCTGATCCCCCGGTCCGACTCTTCGGGGTAGATGCGTATCCGGGTAACCCTTTCGCCGTGCCGGAGCGAGTTGTCGATGAGATTTGCAAAGACCCGGACGATGAGGGGATCGGCATACACTTCGAGATTGCCTGCCTGCACCTCGACGGCGACCTCTCCCGGGTCGAGCCCCGCCATCCCCTCGCGAACGATCCGGGAGAGAGGCTGCCAGGCGGGAGTGGCCATGCCGACATGCCGGTACTCCGCGGTGAAGGCCATGTAGTGCCGGACGTCACGGACGGCTTCTTCCTCTTTCCGGCAGTACTCCAGCAGTTCCGCATCATCCGTCCGCTCCCGGAAGAGGTCGAGATACCCCGAGAGCACGTTGAGCCGGTTTAAGATGTCGTGCCGGGTCACGTCGGAGAGCAGGTTGAGTTTCCGGTTCGCGAGGAGGAGCGCCTCTTCGGCTTCGCGACGGGCCGATATGTCCTGGAGGTAGACGGAGATACCCACACGGGTGGGGACGGCACGCACCTCGAAGATATGGTCCCGCCCGTGGAGGGAGAACCTGCATTCGCTCACGCCGGGCCGGCCGGTCTCCGTGACCTCCCGGAAGAACCCGGCAACCTCCTCGGCACGGAGCTCCGGGAACAGGTCGTAGATGCTCTTCCCGACGGCTTCCTCCGCCGGGCTGCCCGAGAGACGGGCGGCCGCCCGGTTCCAGGAGACGATACGGCCGTCCCGGCCCAGGGCGAGGAAGGCGTCGCTGACGTTTTCGGTCAGTTCCCGGTAGCGCTCTTCGCTCTCCCGGAGGGCTTCCTCAACCCTCTTTTCTCCCGATATCTCGCAGAATGTCCAGAGATACTCGGCCGCACCGGTGCCGGGGTCGTACGAGGGCGAAACCGCCACGGCGGCCGGAATGGCGGTGCCATCGGCCCGGGCGAGCGAGAACTCCTGCAACGGGACCTCTTCGCCCCGGCCGAGCGCTGCAACCGCCGACCGGAACGCCGGGAAGCTTTCCGGAAGGAGGTACGCGTCGAGAGGAACACCCTGCATGAGGTCGGGAGCGAGGCCGAACAGGGTGCCCGCCGCCCGGTTCGCCTCCAGGATGACGCCGTCCGCCCCGGTACAGAGGCACCCCGCCGGGAGGCGGGCAAACCTGTCCCGGTACCGCCGGTATTCGGCGTCGATGCTCCGGATGCCGGCGACCATCGCGTCTACAAGGCCGTAAATCTCGGCGAGATACGATTTCTGCAGGAGCAGGTCTTCCGCGGGAACAGCACCTTCGCCGGCCCTGAGCGGACGGAGGCGGCGGTCGAGCGCCTCCAGGTGTTCGAGGAGGTCTTCGAGCGCCGGGGTGAACGGCTGCATACCTCACCTGTCCCCCCGCATCTTGAGTGCATAAATCTATCTAAGGCGTCATGCCGGGTGCGTAATGGGTTGCCGGGGCCGGGGGGGCCGCACGTCAAGAACCCTCGCACCTACGGTGCTCGAACTCCGGTTTTATGAACCACCGCATCCTACGGCCCGTCGTTACTCGAAACCCTTCGGGTTTCTCGAACTCCGGCCCTACGGCCCGTCGTTACTCGAAACCCAAACTCCTGCACGAAGCCTGGCGGCTTCTCAAGCTCCGGACGCTGTCCGTCGCATCCTACGGCCCGTCGCTACTCGAAACCCTTCGGGTTTCTCAAACTCCGCTCCGCAGGAGCGTCGTTTTCCGGAACCTCCGCCTCGAGCTCGACCACCAGTTCCTCGCCCCGCCGGAGGGCCTCGATGAACTCCCGGGGGAGGGTCGCCGCCACCCGGTCGGAGCGGATGCCCACGGTCCGGTCCGAGACGAAGTCGCTCCGCCGCCAGACGAGGTCGGCGGGGTGGTCCAGGGTGAACGCCGCGCTGCCCTGCGATCGGACCTCGACGGTCTCGCCGCCCGCGGTAAGACGGGTCGTGAGCACCGCCCGGTCGTCGCGGAGCAGCTCTTTTAAACCCGGATCGAGGTCGGCGGCGCCCTTGTCGGCGGCGACGCCGATGATGCAGTCGCCGGCCGCAGTCAGCGTCTCGTCTTTCGTCACCTCAAACGTCGTCGGGTGGGTTCCCCGGACCAGCGGGTGCCCCCGTGCCCGCACGATATCTCTCGCCTTCATGCTTATTAGGAGAGGGATTCTATTGCTAATGAATGATCAGCATCGTTTGCCCCGTCTGTAAAGAGGAGTGCGAACACCAGGTTCTCCGGGAAGCCGCCGAACTGGTGGTGCAGTGCAGTGAGTGCGGCCAGGTCCACCGGATACCAAAGCCCCCCGAGCCCGAAATTCTCACCGTCAAAGCCATCGTGAGCCATGAAACCGAATCAATGGTCTGCAGCGTCGAGATGCTTGAGGACGAGGCCGTCTCCCTCGGGGACCAGATCGCCGCGGAGTGCGAAGACGAGGTCTTCGGAGTCGAGGTCACCGGCATCGAGGCCGGAGCAAAGCGGGTCCGCCGGGCGAAGGCCAGGGAGGTGACGACCCTCTGGACCCGCGGGATCGAGCAGGTCGTGGTGAAGGCGTCGATCCACACCGGGCGCACGACCCTCCCGCTCTACCAGACCGTCGACGGCGAGGACGAGTTCGTCGTCGGGGAGACCTACACCTTCGGCGGGCGGCGGATCCGGATATCGCACATCAAACTCCGCGACGGTCCGGTCATCCGGAAAGAAGGCTGGAAGACGGTGGCCCGCAGGGTAAAGCGGATCTACGGGTATCTCGAGGGACGCCACCAGAGGCGGTGATCCCTCACCGGGGCAGGGGCTCTGGCAGGTGGCGCCGGATCGCAGCCTCGAGGTCTTCACGGTGGACGAGCCCCTCCATCCGCTCCCCGACCTCGTCGCCCTCGAGGACGAGGGTTGTCGGCGTCACCCGGAGGCTATACGTTTTGATATATTCCGGGTTCTTCACGGCATCGATCTCCTCGACATCGATCCCGAGATTCTTCTCCACCTCGCGAAGGATCGGGGCCTGCTCCTCACACCCCATGCACCCTTCCTGGTAGAAACTTATCACTTTTATCGCCATATATGGCAGGACGCGGGGAGATTATAAAAAACTGTGGGGGTGCCGTCACCCCGTTATGCCGTTGAGCGTGACACGGGCGCTGCCGTAGCGGTGCATGATGACCAGTGAGTCGTCGGTCTTGTCGACGACCTCCCCGAAGCGCAGTGCCGGGGCCTCGTTTGTCTCGTTGCCAAGAGGAATATCCGGCGACGCCGTCAACCCGAGCGGGACCAGGTCGCCCACTTCCGTCTCCGTGAAGTTGAGGCCGATACCGTTTGCGTCCTCTTCGCTCAGGTTCATCTCGAGGTCGTTTGCCCCGTAGGAGAAACTGATGGTCTTCGTCTCGCCGGCCTGCATCCCGACGAGCCCCACGGAGATGGTGTTGGTCTCGAAGCCCAGCAGCCCGAAGCCCGAGAAGCCGGTGATCTCTGGATATACGATCGGCATGACGGCGATGTTCTCACCCGAGACCTGTCCGCCGACGGGCATCTCCAGGCCGTGGGTCAGGAGGACGACGTTCCCCTTCTCGTACTCGCTTGCGAGGAGGTTCTGGTCGGTCGTGATGAGGGGGCGCCCGTCCTCGCCGAGAATGGTGTAGCCGATCACCGCCATATTTCCTACCTGCGCAGTCGGCTTCTTCTCAAACATCGGGGCGAGGTACGTCCCCACCATGGCCACCGCAAAGATCAGGGCGATGCCCACATAGGCCCATTTCATCCATGGCGCAGTGTCGCTTTTCGGTGTCTTCTGCTGTGTCTTTTTCATCACGAGTACAATCGCCTTTTGGTGAAATAAAATGGTATTGTTCTGGAGAGGAGAAGGGGCATCAAAGAAAATATTTATACCAAAGTAACACTACCTTAAGGTTAGCCCGGAGCGACCTGCTCGCCTCGGGGTAATACAAGTAGATAGGAGCGATTACAATGGCAAGAATTGAACGGGGGCCGTATCGCACGATATGGCAGGACTTCGACGACCTTATGGCCGAGATGGAGAGCAGGTTCCAGTCCATGCTCGGAGGAATCGGCGCACGGGGAGAAGAGGTCAGGGGTCGGGTCGTTCCGGCAGTCCGCGACTTCCGTGTGGATGTCCGGGACCACGAGGACGAAGTACTCGTTGTTGCCGACCTCCCCGGCGTCGAGAAAGAGAACGTCGCCGTCCGGCTCATCGATCCCCAGCACCTGGAGATCATCAGCAGGCGGACGGGCGAGACCGAGGAGGAGACCAGGGATTTCTTCATGCGAGAGCGCATCTACGGCCAGATGAGCCGCACGGTGCTGCTTCCCGCCGAGGTGACCGAGGAGAATTCCGCTGCAACGTTTAAGAACGGTGTTCTCGAGGTCCGGCTGAAGAAAGCGCCGACCGAGACCGGGACTACAATCCCCATCGAATAACCTTATTTTTCATGCCTTTACCTATTTCAACCGAATAGTTCATGTCAGGCCAGCGTGACACTATCATGATGGATAAAAAGAAGGTCAAGGATTACATGACCTACGACGTCGTCACCGTCGACGCACACGGAACGGTCCGGGACGTCATCGAAGCAATAAAAAATACGCATCATGACGGCTTCCCGGTCGTGGAGAACTCAAAAGAGGTGGTGGGTTACATCTCGGCGCGGGACCTTCTCTTTGCCCATCCGTCGACACCGATAGAGCAGGTGATGTCCCGCCACCTCATCGTCGCCGACCCCGACATGAGCGTGAACGATGCAGCCCGCGTCATCTTTCGTTCCGGCATCCAGAAACTCCCGGTCGTCAACGAGAAGAACGAACTCATCGGGATCATGTCGAACTCCGACGTCATCAGGTCCCAGATCGAGCACGTCTCGCCGGAGAAGGTCTTCAAGTTCATCGAGACCCTGAAAAAACTCTACGGGGTCGAACCGACCCTGAAACGGGGCTCGGTTCCGATCGCCGACCTCCTGCCCACCCAGTCGAAGATCTACGAGGACGAACTGGAGGGGAGGATGTACGAGATCAAGAAGGGGCTCGCCGAACCCCTGATCGTGGTCCGGCGGCCGGGCCGCTGGATCCTGGTCGACGGGCACCACCGGGCGATCGCGGCAAAAAGGCTCGGGATTGCGAACCTCGATGCCTACATCATCGAGGTCCGGGAGAACATCGAGCTCGGGATGGAGCGGACGGCCCGGACGCTCAACCTCAGCACGCTCGACGACATCAAGGTGCTCGATTACGCCCGCCATCCCCTCGTCGCGCTGACGCACCGGCTCGTGCGGCACGGCTAAGACCCTTCGGTCCTGGTGTCGTAGTCCTCGTTTAAGACGTGCTCTTTGACCACCGTCCCCTCCGGGATGATCACCTCCGGCCAGAGCCGGGTCCCGGAGTGGACGACCACATTGTTTTTCAGCACCGCGTGCGGCCCGATGACCGTGTCGTGCTCGACGTTGCACCCGCTGCCGATGAGCGTATCGTTGTCGATGATGCTCCCGCTGATGGTGGTGTCTCTCCCGATCACCACCCGGTTGTAGATGGACGAGGAGAAGATCTTCGCGCTGTTCTTGATTATGCACCCTTCCCCGATGCTCGTGTACGGCCCGATGACGACGTTCTCCTCGATGATCGTCCCGGCGCCGATCGAAACAGGCCCGATCACCCGCGAGTTCGCCGCAACCGAGACGCAGCTCCCTATCTGGGCGGGGCCGAGGATTCGGGCGCCCTTGATGTAGAGGTCGCCGGAGATGTTGGTGAACCCGATCTCCTGCAGTTTCCACCGCTCGGCTTCGCGTAGCGACCGGGGGCTCCCCACATCGGACCAGTTGCCGCGGGCAAGCCAGGCCTTCAGGGGGTAGCCCTCCTCCATCAGTTCGGGGAAGAGGTGCCGGGCGAAGTCGAACTTTTCGCCGGCCGGGATATGGTCGAATATATCGGGGTCGCAGACGTACATCCCGGTGCTCGCGAGGTTCGAGAAGATCTCCCCGGGGCTCGGCTTCTCCTTGAACCGCTTGATCTGGTAGTTCGCGTCGATCTCGGCGATGCCATATTCGGTGGGGTCGTCGATGCTGATCAGCCCGATAGTGGTGATCGAGTCGTTCGCCAGGTGCTCGCGGTAGAACTCGAGCAGGTTCAGGCTCACCACGTGATCGCCGCCGACGACGAGAAACGGCTGTTCTTCAAGGTATTTCTGGGCGTTCTTGACGCTGCCCGCCGTCCCGAGTTTCGTCTTTTCGTGGACGTAGGTGACGTTGACCCCGAAGAGCGACCCGTCCCCAAGGGCTTCTTCGATGGCTTCGCTCATGTAGCCGAGCGTGATCACCACGTCGTTGAACCCGAGATTGGCGAGGTGTGAGACCAGGTGCTGGATCGAGGGTTTGTTGACGATCGGAATACAGGGTTTAGGACGCCCGAATGTGAGGGGGCGGAGCCGTGTGCCCTCCCCTCCACACATTATGCACACCTTCATGCCACTCCATTGTGTGCGTATCGATTTAACCCTTGGGATGAATGCGGTGCCGTGTTCCCGAACCTTTATTCATCGTTGCGTGAAGATCCTACAGAGACGATGACGGCGTTTGAATGTACGCTCTGCGGGAAGTGCTGCATGCACGCAGGCAGCGAGCTCATCGAGGTCGAGAAGAGGCTCACCAGCCGGGACTACCTCTGCAGACAGAAGATCGTCGGCGGCACGTTTCGCGCCCGGGTCGAGGAGCGGTTCCTCGACGCCTTCAGTGACACCTCCGAAAACGATGCGCACCCTTCCTGGTGCCCGTTCCTGCGGGGTCTCCCGGGAGAGGAGGGGAAGTACGTCTGCACCGTCCACGACAGCCGCCCGCTGGTCTGCCGGTCTTACGTCTGCTGTGCCATGCGGATCTTTGCCGGCGACGGCCGGGAGGTCGGGAAGGTGAAGGGGAGGAGGAGCCTCGTCACCGAAGACGACGCCCTCGCCCGGTGCTGGGAGGAGTCGGTCGTGCCGCTTACGACCGACGACGATATCGTCTGGCGGACCGAGGTCGCCGGGGTTCTCGGCCGTGCGGGCTATCGGGTCGAGGCCTATGAATGAGCCCCGGCGCCTCCCGGTCGTCCGGGGCCGGGTGCAGTGCACGGTAAAAGAGACCGTTCCAGTCGACCGGTGCAGGCTCTGCGTCCACTCCGCTCTTGTCGTGGTCAAAGGAAGAGAACTGCCGTCGCCGGCACGGGCCTACTGCAGCCGGTGCCGCGATGCACCCGACATCGATATGGCGAAGGTTGAAGCGGTCGTCTGCGACGACCTCTCCGGCGAGGGGTTCCGGAGCATCGCGAACATCATCAGTTGACGGATCACTTCCGCCAGAACTCCCAGGGGTGTTTCGTCTGGAACGGGACACCCTTTGCCTCTTTGTTCCAGTCGGTCTCGATCGTGTGGTGGACCAGCCGGACCTCGTTCCGGAGCTCGGTAAGGACTGCCTTGACGTCCTCAAGTTCTTGCTGGAGCCGGCTCAACTCTTCAAACGAGCGCTGCTGCCGTACCGGCACCGTCCCCCCGTCCTTGCAGGCGAGACCGGCCTCGATCAGCTCGAGAATCGCCTCGTTCCGGTCGAACGCGTGCTCCCTGGCGAACTGATCGATCTGCTCCATCAGGTCGGGATCGAGCGCAAACGAACATCTCATTACCATAGGTCGTCCACTCTCAATATTGCACCTGTCTGCTGATTATAGTGTCTGCCGCTCCGGCATGGTGCAACCTCTCCCGGGAAAGGGCTTGCGCTCCCCGTGCAGCCGTCTTCGGTAAAAAAAGTGTCCAGGCCCTCTATAGAGGCCAACCCGGTCAACTGATATTTTCCATGTTGTATCCTTTCTGGGCGAGCAGGTCCTTCACCCGCTCGCGATGGTTGCCCTGCAGCTCGATCGAGGAGTCCTTGACCGTGCCGCCACAGGCCAGTTTCGCTTTCAGGAATTTCGAGAGGTCTTCGAGGTCGATGTCGTAGGGGTCGAGGCCCTCGATGACCGTGACTTCCTTTCCGTACCGGCGCTTATTGATTTTTACGCTGATTCTCTGCTGTTCTTTGGCGACTTCTTCACAGATACACAGTTCCTTTGGCAGTCCGCAAGTCGGACATATCCCACCGTTCATTGCATGTACCTTTCAGCTCTCGTTATATATTATTTGGCATGCTATCCGTCAATACGGCATACGTCGCACCCCAGGGAGAGTATCTGGTCCGGCCGGCTCCGATAACGGTAGACGGTGGTGCCCTTGCACCCGAGGTCGTGGGCAAGAGAGAAGACGCGGGCGATCTCATCGACGGTTGCACTCTCCGGCAGGTTCACGGTCTTCGAAACGGCGTTATCCACGTGCTTCTGGAACGCGGCCTGCATCCGCACATGGTGCTCCGGTGCGATCTCGATCGCCGTCTTGAAAAGGTCCCGGGCATGGTCGTCCAGGGAGAGGCCAACGACGGTCCCGTAGCGCCGCACGTGCTCCGCCACGTCCCTCCCGCCGGCGGTCTTCGGCAGGAATTCACCGACGAGATCGCTCACGATGCTGACCGGCTGCCCGTCGATCGTCCGGTCGTAAGCAAACGAGAAGACCGGCTCGATGCCGCTCGTGGTCCCGGCGATGAGATGGATCGAGCCCGTCGGGGCGATGGTGGTGACGGTGGCGTTGCGCATGTCCCCGGCGTAGACGGATCCTTCAATCGCCGGAAACGACCCTAACTCCCTCCCGAGCTCTTCCGAGCGCTCCCGGGCCGCCGACAGGATCCCCTCCATCAGGCTCCCGGCAAACCGGAGCGCCTCACCCGACTCGTAGGGTATCCCGAGACGTATGAGCGCCTCGCTAAATCCCATGACCCCGAGGCCGATCTTGCGGGTGGCAAGGGTTTTCTCCCGGATCTCCGGGAGGGGAAAACGATTGACGTCGATGACCGCATCGAGGAAGTCGACGCCGCACCGGACTGTGGTGGCGAGCAGGTCTTCATCGAGGTCGTGCTTTCTAACGCACCGGGCGAGGTTGACGCTTCCGAGGTTGCAGCTCTCGTAGGGGTAGAGCGGCTGCTCGCCGCAGGGGTTGGTCGCCTCGATGGGGCCAAGGTGGGGGGTGGTGTTCCTCCGGTTGATCTCGTCGAGGAAGAGCAGACCCGGTTCGCCGGACGCCCGGGCGGAGGCGGCGACGAGGTGCCAGAGCGACCCCGGATCGATGCTCCGCGAGATGCTGCCGTCACGGGGGTTGACGAGGTCGTACTCCTCGCCCGTCTCAAGGCACCTGAGGAACCTCTCGTCGATGCCGACCGAGATGTTGAAGTTCGGAAAACCTCCTGCCTGCTTGCAGGCGACGAACTCTTCGATGTCGGGGTGGGAGGCCGCGAGCACCCCCATGTTCGCTCCCCTCCGCCGGCCGCCCTGCCTGACCGCCCCGGTCGCGGCATCGAAGACCCGCATGAACGAGACAGGCCCGGTGGCGGCGCCCATGACCCCGTTGACGGCGTCGCCGCGTGGCCGCAGACGGGAAAACGAGAACCCGGTCCCGCCCCCGGACTGGTGGATGAGCGCCATGTGGGCGAGGCTTCTAAAAATCCCCTCGAGGGTATCCTCCACCGGGAGGACGAAACAGGCCGAGAGCTGCCCGGCGGGGGTGCCAGCGTTCATCAGGGTCGGGGAGTTCGGGAGGAAGAGGAGGTTTGAGAGGAGCGAAAAGAACTCGCGGGACTTTTTCGGGCCGCCCACGGCGCCGGCGACCCGGGAGAAAAGGCCGTGCGGCGTCTCGCCCGGGAGGAGGTACCGGCGTTCCAGGAGGAGGCGGCCTTGCGGGGAGAACTCCATACAACACCATGAAACCCCGCCCTTAATAATCCGTCGTGCCCAACTCTCCTGCCAGCAATGTCTCTCATCGTGCTCGGAACTGCATCCCACGTGGGCAAGAGCGTGACCGTCGCGGCGCTCTGCCGTGCGCTCTACCGGCGCGGAATCCCCGTTGCGCCGTTCAAATCCCAGAACATGAGCCTCAACTCCTACGTCACAGCCGACGGGAGCGAGATCGGGATTGCCCAGGCAGTCCAGGCCTTCGCGGCCGGGATCGAGCCGGAGGCCGACATGAACCCGGTCCTCCTCAAACCGAAGGGCGACCAGGTCTCCCAGGTGGTGCTGCTGGGGCGGCCGTATAAGGATGTGCAGATCCGGGACTACTACGCCGAGACCGATGCGCTTCTTGCGGAGGCCGTCTCCGCGTTCGAACGGTTGCGGAGACGCTTTGGGCACGTGGTGGTGGAAGGTGCCGGGGGAGCGGCGGAGGTGAACCTCTACGACCGCGACATCGCAAACATAAGGCTCGCCCGAGCCCTCCGTCTCCCCATCGTCCTGGTCGCCGATATCGAGCGGGGCGGGGTCTTCGCCCAGGTCTACGGGACGCTCGCCCTCCTGCCGGAGGATATCCGGCCGCTCGTCGTCGGGGTCATCGTCAACAAGTTCCGGGGCGATGCCGGGCTCTTTGCGTCGGGTGCTGCAAAACTCGAGGAACTCACGGGCGTCCCGGTGCTCGGGGTGGTGCCGTATGCGGACATACCCCTCCCGAGCGAGGACTCGCTCTCGATCGCCGACAAAAGGCACCAAAAAACCGGACGTGCGGTCAGGATCGCCGTAGTCCGCCTCCCCAGGATCTCGAACTTCACCGACTTCGAACTCCTCGAGCAGCACGCTTCGGTGGACTACGTCCCTCCGGGAAGACCGCTTGCGGGCTACGACTGCATCATCCTTCCGGGGACGAAGAACACCGTGGAGGACCTCGCCGTGCTCAACCGTGCCGGGACGGGAGAGGAACTCCGGCTCGCCCGGGAGCGGGGGGTCCCGATCATCGGCATCTGCGGCGGCTACCAGATGCTCGGGAGCCGGATCCATGACGCCGGCATCGAGTCGGGAACCCCCGACGATTACCCCGGGTTCGGGCTCCTCGACGTCGTCACGGCCTTTACCGGCTACCGCAAGACGACGGTGCAGGTCAGGCGCCGGGCAACCGGGCCCGGCCCCATCCTCGAGAGGATGGGGGAGGTGGAGGGCTACGAGATCCACATGGGCGAGACGGAGCGGGGAACGCTGCCCGAGGCGTTCGCCGGGGAGGGGGCCGCGACCCCCGACGGCCTGGTCTTCGGGACCTACATGCACGGCCTCTTCCAGAACCCCGGCGCCGCAAACGCCCTCCTCGCCTACCTCTCGGAGCGGCGGGGCGTGCCGTTCGAGCCGGTGGCGGCGGCCAGCAACGCCCTCGGGGCCGCGGCATCCTACGACGATCTGGCGCGGCACTTCGAGGAGCACGTGGATATGGATGCTATCTTGACCTATTTTGAGAATGCGACGGACGGCACGTCCGGAGCATGAGAAAACGCGAAGCGTTTTCGAGTTGCGACCGCCTGAAGGGCGGGAGCAGGAGCACCGAAGGTGAGACTTGCGAGCGGACGGGGTAGGGAGTGGGTGCTTGAAGATATGCCTCGAATTCCGACAGCCTTCCAAACTTCTGTGTGAAACCTGATGGGTTTCTCGGGCTCGCACTCACACTCACCATCTAACGGCGGTCGAGCTTCGATCCTACAATCGTCGTTCCTGCAAAATACCGTGCTTCGAAACCCCGCTCACACCTATACACGGATTTCAGGGGATATCGCGCCTGGGGGTGGGGCTGACGGGGAGGGGGGCAAACCACCCATACCATAGGGGGATGCAGTCAGCCCCGCGATCGCTCTCCTCTCACTCAATCCGGCCTCATCCGAATCCCAGCACTGCTGAACGGTTAGAAGGGGTCTGGCCGCCCCCATCGATGCCAGGTGAAGCCCGACCCCCGGAACAGGTGTCTTCACCGAAAAAAGAGAACTCCGTCCCGATCCTTCAGATAAAGAACCGGAACGCAATCCAGGCGATCAGCACCATGATCGCGGCATACTTCAGCCCCGCGAGCGCCCGGCCTTCGCCCATGACGCCTGCCGCAAGCCCCGAGAAGAATCCCTGGATCAGTGCGGCGTGGCAGAAGAGCCGGTTGTAGAGGAAGAGGTCCACGATGCCTATGAACGCCTGGCTCGAACCCGACGCCGCGACCGCCTCGCCCGCCTCCGCCATGGTGGTGAGGAAGGTGCTCGATAGCACCCCGATGACGAAGAGGAAGACGAAGAACGACATAACGACGATGATCTCATAGATCATCATCCCGTTCCTCCGCTCCGATTTCAGGTTAAAGAACTCGTAGGCATCGTGCGCCGCCGCCCGCAGCACCTCGCTCACGTCGCCGCCGGCGGAACTCGCGTGGGCGATAAGGTCGACGCTCCGCTCGGCGAGCGGGGTGTTCACGGCCTTCCCGAACCGGCGAATGGCCTCCACGAACGGGACGCCCCAGGACATCTCGGTATCGAGTTTGCGAATATGCGGCGTGAGCGACCCGTATTCTCCTTCCGAGACTATGTGGATGGCGTGCGGGAGCGTCATACCCGAATCGTTCATCCCGGCCACGTCGCGGAAGAAGTTCGGGAGGGACGCCTCGATGCTCGATACACGCATCGATTCCTTGAGATCGAGGATTGCGAGCGGCACGATGGCGATGAGGAGCGAAAAGACGAAGACGTCGTCGATCATCGTCGTCGTGAAGAGGACATTGACGCCATAGGAGAGCACCATGCTCGCGAGCCCGCCGATAAAGAGGAGGAGCGCCACCGGGACGGAGACGAAGAGGATGGTTGCGGGCTCCGCCATCATCACCTGGAGCGGGTGTTTGAGGAACCGGTAAAACCCTTCCTGGTACTTCCGCCGGTTCGCGATCCTGCCGAAGATCTCCTGCTCTTGCTCCTCGAACGGGTCGGGCGCCGGAGATCGCTCCGGCGCCCCGCCATCCCGGGAGCGGTTTCTGTCCAAAACGTCGTCGAAGATATCTTTGAATCCCATATCACACCTCCGGGGTCATGGAACTGATCAGGATGATGAACATCGTGCTTCCGAACGGTATGATCAGGTAGATGATGATATAGAGGAAGAACGGGTTCGAGTCACCGGAGATGAGCGTCATGATCGACTGCAGGATGATCAGAAAGAGCATGCCTGCGACCATCGCAGTAACGTAGGACTCCGCGATCAGCCCGAGCGTCTCCAGGAAAGACTTCTGCTGCTGGTTATTCTCGAGCGTATACTGGTGAGCCTTGGTGCGGAAATACTCCGTAAGGTTGCTCCCGCTGGAGATGCTCGCAACGGCCCCCTGCAGGAACTCGCGCATCCGCTCGCTCGGCGTCGCCTGCGAGACAGTCCGCAGGGCCTCGAGAAGATCCTTCCCGAAGAAGTCGGTCTCCCGGGAGACATAACGTGCCTCGACGGCGCTCTCGCCGTAGATCGTGCTCTGGCCGAGCAGCCGGAAGACTTCGTCGGGGGTGATCCCCGCCGAAGACATGGCAGTGACGTAGTTGATGGCGTACGGGAGGGTGGCGTCGATGTTCCTGCGGCGCTCCCCGGCCTGTATGCCGGGATACAGGAGGAAGATCAGGTAGGTTATGCCCCCGAATATCAGGAGAGAGACGACCGTGATGACGACGGTGCCGAGCAGCATTTTGTAGTCGTTTAACGCGTAAAGGACCTCGGGGACCGCTCCGCGGTAGGTGATCATATCAGGAATCCGCAGGAGGTAGGTCAAAAGCCCGATCAGCACGGCGGCGACCAGTCCCGCGCCGACCGAGGATACGTACGCGGTCGCAAGATAGGCCTCGAACGGCGTATTCATCCGGGCTCCCATCAGGTTGTTCCTGAGGCTGACGTAGTCCCCCCGCTTCTCCTTCAAGCCGTGACCGATCAGGTTGAAGCAGAACCGCTCATAACTGTTCATGCGGAACCACTCTCCCCGTAAAGGTCGGCCCGCACCCGCTGGATGACCGTCTCCGGATCCCGGAAGTAGGATACCAGGATTTTACTCACGTCCTGGAAGTGGCGGATCTTCTTGATGCGCATCCATTCGAGTACTTCCTGCCGCCGCTTCAGCTCTTCACGCATCCGCTCCTCGCTCCAGCCCCGGTCTTCCATGATCTGTTCGAGGATGTAGGATTTGCCGGAATACCGGATCTCGTCGGTCGCCGGATGCCACCGGAAGACCTCGTTCGTGATCAGCTCGTTCGTCCGGGGGTCGATGTCCAGGATCTCGATGAGCTGCTTGTTCCGCCGGATCCGCTGACCGCCCACCCGGGCCTGCACCTGGATGGACACCAGGGAGAGCGCAGAGAGCATGTTCCTCGGCACGTCGATCGGCGGGTTCTCCAGACGGTGGACGGCGCTCGCCACCGAGTCGGCGTGCATCGTCGCGTAAGTGACGTGGCCGGTGCTCATCGCCTGGAAGAGGGTCAGGGCCTCCTTGCCACGGACCTCGCCGACCAGAATGTACTCCGGGCGCTGCCGGAGGGCGGCACGCAGAAGCTCGTACATATCGATCCCGCCCCGTCCGTCCTGCGAGAACGAGTCGCGGGTGATGCTCGGGATCCAGTTCGGGTGAGGGAGTTTCAGCTCCCGGGTATCCTCAAGGGTGACGATCTTTGCAAGCGGCGGGATGAACAGCGATAAGGCGTTCAGCGTCGTGGTCTTCCCGGACGCCGTCCCTCCGGCAAATATGCAGGACTTGGCGTTCTCGATCGCAAGCCAGATGAAGGCGATACCGAGCGGCGAGAAGGTGTGCCACTCGATCAGGTCTGTGGGCGTGATCGGTTCCTCCCGGAACTTCCGGATGGTGAACGTCGAGCCGTGAGCGGTCACTTCCGCCCCGAGCGTCATCTGGATACGCGACCCGTCGCTCATCGTGGCGTCCAGCATCGGTTCGGCGATCGAGATGTACTTCCCGGCCCGCTGCGCAAGTTTCGTGACGAACGAGTCCAGATCGGCAGCGTCGTGGTAGACGAGGCTCGTCTTCATCGACTCGTACGTCGTATGATAGACGAATATGTAACTGTCCACGCCGTCACAGGAGATATCCTCGATGTACTTATCGTGCATCACCGGGTCGATCAGTCCGTCGCCGAGGAACTCCTTCTCTACATGGTAGAGAATCTTCTCCCGCCCGATGGGCGGGAGGTGGATTCCGTAATCGGCAATGACGGTGTTCGCCGAATCGCGAAGCGCCGTCCGTGCTTCATCACGGGTGAGGTCACGGGTGGTGATGTTGAGGGTCTCAAAGAGGCGCTCCTTGATCTCACCGAAGAGTTCCTGCTCCGCGGGCGTGAGCACGGGCTCGAGAACATTATAAGTATACTCGTGCGTCGTGCTGTCGTAGGTCACCCGGACGTAGGCATACGGCTCGTTCACCGGGTAGAGTTCGATCTCTTCCAGTCCCGGCGACGGCCGCATCGTGAGATCGACGAGCGGTCCATGGAGCGAGGGGTTGTACTCCTCGGCCACCGTCCCGACTTTCTGGAGCTGGAACTTTTTCAAGAACCCGAACCGCGGCTGCACAACCTCTTCGGCAGGAACCGCCACTTCTGCAACAGCCGCGGCAATCGAGGTCGAGGAGAAGGCCTGGGAGAAGAGGTCGTCGAACTCCGACACGACCCGGGCATTATCGACGAAATTAAAACGGTGCTCGCTGCGGTTGATGCTCAGTTCATCGACCGTGAACGTCGCGCTCTTCGGGAGGATCAGGTCCGCCAGGTTCCCGAGCTCCTCGACCGTCACCACGCCGTCGTCCACATCTCCGTCAGGCCCGGGCTCATCGATATCCTTCGCACCGGAGCCCTTCGGGCCGGCGGTGCCGGGTGCATCGGCCTCCCGCCACTCCTTCACCCGGTCGAAGATACCGGCGGGAGCACTGTGCCCGAAGAGGGGGGCCGGCGTATCCGGCTCTGCCTCGATATCTCCCGCCGCAGACGGGGGTTGGGCGACCTTTCCGCCGGCACCCCCCTCGTGCTGCCCGATCCGGTTGAGGAGTGCCCTGACCGGGTTATCACCGCTTGCTGCGCGCTGATCGGTGGTGTTTCCCGATTTCGACACCGCGTCGATGAGCGAACGGACCTCCTCGCTCTTTTCCGTCTGCACGGGAGGTTGCTCCGGTTGCTCGTCGTTTCCGTCGGAAACGGCCCCGGCGGCATCCGGAACCGCCTCTTCCCACACCTCCTCGCTCTCCTGTGCCTCCATGGGAGATGGCTCAGGTTGCTCGTCGTCTTCATCGAAAACGGGTCTGGCGATATCCAGGTCCGCCTCTTCCTGCACCTCCCCTTCAACGGATTGGAACGGCGAAGCGGGTTCGTCACTCTCCATCGTGGTTTCCCCATTGCCAGTCTCCAGTTTCCCGGGTTGTGTGAGAAGATTCCTGACCGCTGCTATCAATTCACGTTCTTCATCTTCACCTGTTCTCATCCTCTGTGCCCCCAATATCAATGCATGCTTCCACCTGAGGTTCATGGAACTCGATGATGCTCCGTGTCCGCTCTCCAAGCCGATCCGAGACCACGCACATATAGCGCCCGTTTAACAGCCGAAAACAGACTCTTCCTTCGGAATCCGTCACATCGCCCGTCATGACGACCTTTCCCTTCCGGATCGCGACGTGGGCCCCGGCGAGGGGCGCCCGGCCATCGCGGACGGTCAGGCAGAGCACCCCTATCCGTTGCCGGGTAGGAGTGCCGATGGTAGGGATATCGAGGCGGCCGTTTTTCTTCAGGTGGCTCTTCTCGAAGACTCTGCACCGTGAGACCAGTGCGTCGGCAATCGGCGGCGCCACCGGGAAGAGTTCGAATTCTTCCTTCCCGGTCAGGTGCAGGATGGCCGAGTCTCCGAAGAGTGTCCCCTTCTCATCGACAAACATGGCGCCATTCGGCTCGCCCCCGGAGAGAACCAGGAAAAACGTGTGCTTCTGCCCTTTAAAGACCCCTATTCCGGTCGGAGAATGAGTGGGGCCGCAATGCAGCAACTCTTCAAGAGTAAAGCGCCCCTTACACACCGACTGTCGTAGGATCTCGCCCATAAGGTCGTTTATGTCCATGCACATCTTCAGGTATGGTATTCGGTGGTGTTTGTATGCCGGAAAGGGGATTTTGCCCCTATCACAATATATCACATCAGTATGCTATTATTAATACCTTGTGATAATCCGATCTCAATTCTGGCAGTTATTCTCGTGAAAGCGGCGTATCTGGAAGGCGAGAGGAGACCGTTTGCGGACAGCGATCTCCGGAGGGTTTCCGGCTGCGGTGAGGGCCGCGGTCAAAGAATCACGGAGCCTGAAACCGTTTTAACGGGAGGAGATGCCTTATTAATGCCTTATCCATCCGGAAAACGGATCGAAACGGCAGGATCCCCTGCAAAGAGCGATCGCCAGAAATAAGAGATAAAAGGTGGATAAGGTACCTGCCCATGATTCTTCCGCCCGTGGCAGCCGTCCCGCTCATGATTGCAGCGGTTGCGATAGGGGTCACGCTCATGTACGCGTCAATCCTGGACGCGAAAGAGCGGCGGGTGCCCCACAAAACCTGGCGTCCCGCACTCACGATCGCGATTCCGGCGGCCGTCTGGATATACGGACTGACCATCCTCACAGGCTGGCAGGCGGCGGCAGGGTACCTCAGCCTGGTCGCGGTCTTCTGCGGATTCTTCTACCTCTTCCAGGCTGTAAACCTCTTCGGGGGAGCGGATGCGTATGCTCTCATCATCATCACCGCGTGCATCCCGTTCTTCCCGATCGAACCTTACTTCGGTACCCCGCCACTCGGGTTCTTCCCGTTCACCGTGCTGACCAATGCCGTGCTCATCAATATCGCGGCACCCGTTGCAATACTGGCGAAAAACCTCCTGGCGGGAAACAGGGCTCCGTTACCCTGCCTCTTCCTCGGCTTTCCGGTCGACGGGAAAGCAATCCAGAACGAATTCGGTTTTGTCATGGAAGATATCGATGAGGAGGACGGCAGACTGGTCAGGCGATTCGTCGGATTTACCGAGTCGCTCGGGCGCATCGTGCGAGGAGAGCGGCGGCTATACACGAAAGATCTCAGGCTGCATCCCGAAAATTACCAGAGGGAACTTGCCCTCTACCGGAAGGCCGGCAAGGTCTGGATATCCTACGGCATTCCGTTCATCATACCGATCACGGCGGGATTCCTGACCGCACTATTCATGGGAGATATCCTCTTTGTAATCATGAAGACAATCGCGGGAATGTGAACCAATATGGAGATACAGTTCAAAAACGGATTGGTGCCTGTCATCGTGCAGGAGAAACGGACTCGTGAGGTCCTGATGCTCGCCTATGCGAACGCTACGGCGCTGGAACTCACCCGGACCACCGGATACGCACACTATTACAGCAGAAGCAGGCAGAAACTCTGGAAGAAAGGAGAGGAGAGCGGGCACGTCCAGCGGGTCTGCCGCATACTCGTCGACTGTGACGAGGATGCAGTCCTCTACGAGGTGGAGCAGACCGGTGCTGCCTGCCATACCGGCCATGCATCATGTTTCTACCGGACGGTCGAGGGGGAGGAGATCGCCGGAACGGTCTTTGATCCGGAGAAGGTATACGCTAATAAGGGTGAATGACCTCATTACTATGGTGATTTTTTATGAAAATTGTACCCGATACAAGCGTCGTAATAGACGGACGCATAACATCGCTGATAAAAACCGGAGAATATAAGGGCGCAACAATAATCATACCGGAAGCCGTCGTCGCCGAACTTGAGGCACAGGCGAATCAGGGACGGGAGATAGGGTTTTCCGGTCTGACGGAACTCCAGGAACTCTTCCGGATGTCGGAGGAGAATGTTATCGAACTCCAGTTTGCCGGAGAACGCCCGAGCCTCGACCAGGTGAAGCTCTCCAGCGGAGGCGAGATCGATGCCCTGATCCGGAACGTCGCGATCGACCATGACGCCCGGTTCATCACGAGCGACCTCGTGCAGGCGGAGGTGGCAAAGGCAAAAGGGCTTGACGTCACTTATTTGAGGCCACAGATAGGCGATTTCTCGCCGCTCTCGATCGACCAGTACCTCGACGAGGAGACGATCGCGATCACCCTTAAAGAGCGGGCGTTGCCGGTGGCAAAGATCGGGAAACTCCGGGAGACTCGCCTGGTCACCCTCCGGGATGCGCCGATGACCGAGTACGAGCTCAAGGCCATGGCGCAGGAACTCCTTGAGAGGGCAAAACGCGACCCGGACGGTTTCATCGAACTCGAGAAGCGGGGGATCACGGTCGTCCAGATCGGGTCGCTCCGGATCTCGATTGCCCGGCGGCCGTTCTCGGACGGGATGGAGATCACGGCGGTACGGCCGCTCGTGGACCTCTCGCTCGACGATTACGATATGGCACCGGAGATCAAGCAGCGGATTCTCGGGAACCGCCGGGGCGTCCTGATTGCAGGGCCCCCGGGAGCGGGGAAGACCACGCTCGCCCAGAGCCTTGCGACGTTCCTTGCCGACCACGACTTCGTCGTCAAGACGATGGAGGCGCCGCGGGACCTGCAGGTGCCCGACCACATCACCCAGTACACGGCGCTCGAGGGCAGCATGACGAACACCGCCGAAGCCCTCCTGCTCGTCCGGCCCGACTACGTGGTCTTCGACGAGATCCGGAAGAACGAGGACTTCACCGTCTATGCCGACATGCGCCTCGCCGGGATGGGCATGGTCGGCGTGGTGCATGCCATGGAGGTGCACGATTGCCTCCGGCGGTTCTGCGACCGCGTGGACTACAGCATCCTGCCGCAGATCATCAACACCGTCATCTACGTCGTTCAGGGCGCGATCACGAAGATCTACGACCTTGAACTGACGATCAAGGCCCCGGAGGGCATGCCCGGCGATGCACACATCCGCCCGGTGATCGTCGTCCGCGAACACGCCCGGCGAGAGCCCGAGATCGAGATATTCCGTTACGAGGGGGAGACCCTGGTGATGCCGCTCGTCCGGAGGAACGCCGTAGAGTCGCCCGCCGTTACGGAGCCGCCGGTCGTCGCGGCACCGGCGGCAGCGGAGCCCGAGGAGAACGTCTCCTGGAAGGTTGCCGAAAAGGAAGTCCAGCGGGAGATCGGACGGTACACGAGCGGCCCGGTCGAGGTCCGCATCATCAGCGACAACAAGGCCGTTGTCTACATCGAGGACAAGGACGTCCCGGCGGCAATCGGGAAGGGCGGAAAGAACGTCTCGGCGATCGTGAACAAACTCGGTATCGGGATCGACATCCGGCCGAGGAGCGAACTCGATGAGCAAAAGCACGTCGAGGAGGAGATGCAGCTCGCCGGCGGCATCAAGATCCGCCTCGACAAAAAGCAGCTGACGATCGTCTCCCCCGAGAACAAGGGCAAGATCGTGGACGTCTTCGCCGGGAAGGAGTATCTCTTCACGGCCACGGTGAACGAGGAGGGCGACATCCTCCTCGCCAAGAACAGCACGATCGCCCAGGAGATGATCAAGCGCTACAATGAGGGCGAAACGATCCGGCTACGGCCGGTGTGATGCAGGGCAAAGATGAGGAACCAGTGTCTGGAGGCTTAGAGTGAGCGGATTAGATATGCAGAGCAACGAACAGGAGTGCGTCGCCCGGTGGGAGCACGCGTTCGAGGCCGATCCGGCAGAGAAGGAGAAATATTACCTGACCGTGGCGTACCCGTATCCAAGCGGGGCGATGCACGTCGGGCACGGGCGGACCTACATCGTCCCGGACGTCCTCGCCCGTTACCAGCGGATGAGGGGAAAACAGGTTCTCTTCCCGATGGCGTTCCACGTCACCGGGACCCCGGTCATCGGGATATCGAAGAGGATTTCAAACGGCGACACAAAGACGATCGGGCTCTACCGCGACCTCTACCGGGTGCCGCAGGACATCCTCGATCGATTCATCAACCCGATGGAGATCGTGGGGTACTTCTCGGAGGAGTACCGGCGCGTGATGCAGAAGTGCGGGCTCTCGATCGACTGGCGGCGCCGGTTCATCACCGTCGACCCACAGTACAGCAAGTTCATTGAGTGGCAGTATAAGCACCTGCACGAGGACGAACACGTCGTCAAGGGGGCCCACCCGGTCAAGTACTGTCCCCAGTGCGAGAACCCGGTCGGCGACCACGACCTGCTCGAGGGCGACAAGGCCGAGATTCTCAGGTTCACCCTGGTGGTCTTTTACTGGGGCGACGCTAAGATCCCGTGCGCAACACTCCGGCCCGAGACGGTCTACGGCGTGACGAATCTCTGGGTGAACCCGGACGTCACCTACGTGCGGGTGACACTCGACAGCGAGGAGTGGATCGTAAGCAGGGAGGCCGCAGCGAAACTCGTCCTGCAGGACCATGACGTCCGCGTGGGAGAGGAAATCCCCGGAACGGCGCTGATCGACCGGACGGTATCCCACCCGCTCTCCGGCGAGGTCCCCGTCCTTCCGGCGACGTTCGTGGACCCGGATATGGGGACCGGCATCGTCATGAGCGTTCCGGCCCACGCACCCTTCGACTACATCGCGCTCCGCGACCTGCAGCAGCAGGGGAAGTACACGTACATCCGGCCGATCCCGCTCATCTCCGTCGAGGGCTACGGCGAGATCCCGGCAGAGGACGCAGTCGTTCGGGCGGGCATCCGCGACCAGAACGACCCGGGGATGGAGGCGCTCACCCAGGAGATCTACAGCGCCGAGTTCTCCCGCGGGAAGGTCTTTGAGAAGTACGGCGGAAAGCCGGTGAGAGAGGCCCGGGACGACGTTGCGGCGCTGATGATGGAACGCTACGGCTCCATCCCGATGTACGAGTTCGACAACCGCCAGGTCGTCTGCCGGTGCGGCGGCAGGGTCTTTGTGAAGATCCTCCACGACCAGTGGTTCCTGGGGTACAGCGACCCGTGCTGGAAGGAGCAGGTGAAGACCCAGCTCGGGGAGATGGCGCTCGTCCCGCCCGAGGTCAGGGCCGAGTTCGACCGGACGGTCGACTGGCTGAAGGACTGGGCCTGCACCCGCCGGGTGGGGCTCGGCACGAAGCTCCCCTGGGATCCGACCTGGATCATCGAGCCGCTCTCCGACTCGACGATTTACATGGCCTATTACACGATCGCCCACCACTTAAAGGCCATCCCGGCTGAAAAACTGACACCGGAAGTCTTCGAGTATATCTTCAAGGGGGAGGGGAATCCCGAGACCGTCGACCGCGAGACACTCGACCGGATCCGGAGCGAGTTCCTCTACTGGTATCCCTACGACTACCGGTTCTCGGCAAAGGACCTCATCTCGAACCACCTCACGTTCCAGCTCTTCCACCACCGGGCGATCTTCCCGCAGGAACTGCAGCCTAAGGGCATGGTGGTCTTCGGCATGGGTCTCCTGAACGGGGCGAAGATGTCGTCGAGCAAGGGCAACGTCTTCCTGCTCGAGGACGCTCTGGGGGAGTTCGGTGCCGATACCGTCAGGATGTTCCTCGTCGGGAGCGCCGAGCCCTGGCAGGACTTCGACTGGCGCAACGAGCTCGTTTCGTCGACCAAAAAGCAGATCGAGCGGTTCTGGAACACGGTCGAGGAGGCAAAGCAGGCCCAAGGGACCTCCCCCATCGATGCCTGGCTCGCGAGCAGGCTCCAGCGCCGTATCGAGAGCGCGACCACAGCGCTCGATGCGTTCCAGACCCGGCAGGCGTTGCAGGAGGCGTTCTTCGGCGTGGAGGCCGACCTGAAGTGGTACCGCCGCCGCCTGCCCGAGGGCACGACCGGCGGGGCCGTAATGCAGGACCTCTGCCGCACCTGGGTGCGGCTGCTCGCCCCGATCATTCCCTTCACCTGCGAGGCGCTCTGGAGCGAGATCGGCGGGGAGGGCATGGTCTCCTTCGCCCCCTGGCCGAAGGTGGACGAGGCACGGGTCAACCCGGAGGTCGAGCTCGCCGAGGAGCTCCTCGCCCGGACGGTCGAGGATATCGAGTCGATCGTGAAGCTCATCCCGATGGAGCCGACGTCCATCAGCCTCTTCGTCGCTCCGGCCTGGAAGCACGAGGCCTTCCGGATCATCGCCGCCTCTGCCGACAAGACGAAGGTGGTGCGGGAGATCATGCAGAACGAGGAAATGCGCAAGCGCGGCCGCGAGGCGACGGACGCGGCGAAGCAGATCACGAAGCTCGTGCTGAAACTGCCGCCCGATCTCGTGAAACAGCTCGCGGCGTCGTCCTCCGACGAGCAGGCGGTCCTCGAGGGCGCACGGCAGTTCCTGGAGCACGAGTTCGGCGTGCCGGTGACGGTCCAGAGCGCGGACGCGAGCACGCACCCGAAGGCCTCGGGAGCCCTGCCCTTCAAGCCGGCGATTGTGATTGAGTAGGATGCTCTTTCTTTTTTTACGCTTGTTTTAGAGCATTTTGTTTAAGCTCCCGGCCAGCTCTTCGATGGAGGCAAGGCAGGTTGTGGCGGCGGTTCACCGGAAAATGCGAGAGATGGTGAGCGCGATCAAGAAGAACTCATGAGGATCAGGGATCTTCAATTGCGGTCGATGAGAGGGTAGAAGCGAGGGAAAAGCCCAGTACAGTGGACCGTGGGGACTACGCACCTGCCGGTGCTCGAACTCCGCCTGCCCTCCCGGGGCACGCGTCGTTTATCGCCACGGGGGAGGGGTTGACGGGGAGTGCGAGCGAAGCGAGCTTGAGCACCGTTAGGTGCGAGGGGGGCTCGCCCCCCTCCCCTGTCCCCACCCCCCATGGAGATATCCAGTGGAAATCCGTGTACAGGTTCACGCAATTGACTGAAGCAAAAGCGAAAGAGGACCAAATGTACGAATACCAAGCAACGATCAAAATGTCAGGAGTACTCTACCCCATCTCACGCATATGCCCCCCCGTTGCACCGCAAATCGGAACAGAGAGTGCGGAATTATAGCCCGCAAAAAAGAAGAGATGCCCTGCCGAAGAGAAAAATCCAGTTATTCCTTTCCCTTCACGACCTGCTGGGCTTTCTTCGCCCGCTCTTTCGCCGTATACCCGGTAACCTGCTGGAGGTAGTTCCGGAACCGGCGGTTGGTGTCGAGGATCGTCTCGTCGGCGGCGCTTTTGTCCGCCTCGGTATCGACGAACAGCGTCTTGTCTCCCGAACCGGACCAGACTTCAAGGCGCAGGAGCGCTCCGTAGGCGATGGCGTAGTGGCCGTCCTCTGAGGCCGTGGGTTCGGCCCCGAACTGGTCGCGGAGGCCCTGGATCATGGATTCTGCGAGTTGTTTCGTGTATCCGCGCTTGATCTGGTATTCCTGCATAATATTTTTAAGGGACACCCAGCTATGTTAAACTAATCCAGGAGTGAGTGATTGATCCCATGGACGATATAAAGGTCATATCCAGAGCGCTCGCCGGCGCCGAAAAGACGGTGCTGATCGGGTTCCCCGGCAGCGGGCTCGTCGGGAGTATTGCCCTGCAATACCTCGTCGAACAGATGGAATTCGAACAGATTGGGGCGATCACGAGCAAATACTTCCCGCCGGTCGCCCTCATGTCGAAGGGCGTGATCAACGTTCCCGTGCGCCTCTACGAGAAGGATCACCTCGCCGCGGTCGTCTCCGACGTCCCCATCCACCCGATGATCTGCTACGAGGTGGCGAACGGCATCATGGACTGGCTCACCCCGTTCGACGTCAAGGAGATCGTCACGATTGCAGGAATCATCACGAACGAACCGGAAAAACGGGTCTTTGGAGTCGCAACCAGCAGCGGGGCGCTGCAGCGCGTCTCGGACGAGACGATCATCCTTCCCATGGGAAGCATCTCCGGCGTCGCGGCAAGTATCCTCACGGAGTGCAAGACCCGGGGCATCCCGGGGATAGGGCTGCTCGGGGAGACGGTGAACACCCCCGACCCGCGGTCCTCTGCGGCCACGATCGAGGTCTTGAACAAGATCTACAACCTCAACCTGGACATCCAGCCGCTGCTTGAGCAGGCAGTTGAGATCGAGGCGGCGATGTCCCAGATCGCCGAGCAGGTGCAGAAGAACGAGGCCCCGGCCCGGAGAGAGCAGCTACCGATGTACGGGTGATGACCATGAAGTACGCAGCGTTAACCGGAATTTCGCCGTCGGTCATTGCCGAACTCAAGAGCGGCAAGGCCCGCACCCTCGAACTGAACAGCGCCCACAACATCATCACGCTGACCGAAACCTCCCCGGGGGAGTGTATCTTCATAACGTCGGTCAACGAGGAAGACCTCTCGCCCGGAGACCCGGGGATCATGGCCGACCTCCTCGTCCTCAACATCAGCATGAAACGGATCGAGGTCGCCAACCCGTTCTTCTTCGAGGAGCGGGAGCGGATGTCGGCCCGGATCAAGGTCCAGTTCCGGGGAACGACCATCGCCCGCGACGTCGAAGGGCGGAAATGGGGAGACCCAACGAAGGTCGAGATCATCCGGTCGGCGTGTTACCGGGCCGGCTGATGCGCTTTCTTTTTTCTGGGTGCGACGTTCCGCAGAACGACGTCCCGAAGGGACGAAGTTCGAGGAACGGAGCTTGAGAAAACCCGGAGGGTTTTCGAATGCGATGTTCCAACAGAACGGAGCATGAGCGCCGCCCTCAAAGAGTTAATAACCCCGGGCGACCAAAATGTATGGGAATACCACAGGGGTCTGTGGCTTAGCCAGGACATAGCGCCGGGCTTCTAACCCGGATGCCGGGGGTTCGAATCCCTCCAGGCCCGCTTGTTTTTCGTGATTCCTCCGGCTGCGCGCCCATTTCAACATCCTTACGCAACCAGATAACCCTGTTCCCCTACCGAAAATAGCGATGACTGTAGGGTAGGATGAGGGCAGCCCAAAAAATCTCTGAACTTTCGGTACACCGGATCAGAGACTTACCTTAAAGATATCTACCATCTGAGCCAGATCTAGGGCAAAGGTGATGAAACGGCTTTCCATTGGGTATCGCCATTCGGGGGAGGGTCCGGGAGGGGGGGCGCCCCCTCCCGGTAGCAGTGTTTCGGGACAACCTCGATCTCATGCGGTCGTTTTTACTTGCCCGCCTTCCCCAACCCCACCGTCCCGAGCACGCAGATGCGGGTACTTTGCTAAGATATGTCAGAACCATATCTATTGGAATCTTAAGTGAGTATTTAATAGATAATGTATAAATACCACATATGGTTGGGCAAGTTACTCTAATTATATTTATTGTTAGTTTTTTCGTGGGGTTTGCTCTCCTTGGTTATGCAAAATTAGTTCTGAATTGCAATTATGTCGAGTCCTTTCAAGCGTTTACTGTGGGGATATTGATATCATCTGCATTGTCACTATTTATTCCAGTAATTTACCCAGATTTATTTGAAGATACGTTCTATAAGACTTTGACCACTTTAGGGCTGCTCCTCGCGATCTTGGTCTTTGCATCAAGTTCGTGGAACGACATACAGAATAAGAGGAATATTGTACAGATCTTGGCATACGTCAAAAGTAAAGATGAAACGACTGAAGGCAAAGAGAACCCTAAAACGAAAGCCAGCCAGTTAAAGGATTCATACACAAACTTTGGTGTCTTCATCCTGATGCTCATAGGTTTTGCACTGTTTATCTCAGGTGCCATAGTGGATACAGATGGTAGAATCATATTGACATGGGGGTTTCCACTCATACTTCTCGGTCTGATAATTTCCTTAATTATACGGCAAAATCATGATAGAGAAAAAATCGAATCCCGGATATCGCAACTAGAGGAACAGATAAAAGAGAGATAGATTTACTGCCACCTTTCTCACCGCACCTTCGTCCCCGGCTTGACCGGGCGAAGGGGGACGAGAAGCGAGGCCTCGTCGCCGGCGGCGAGGATCATCCCCCGGCTCTCGACGCCGAAGATCTTTGCGGGAGCCAGGTTTGCGATCAGCGCCACGTCTTTGCCCACCAGTTCCTCAGGGGCGTAGAACTGTGCGATGCCGCTGACCACCTGGCGCTTCTCGCCCCCGAGGTCGACGACGAGTCTGTAGAGCTTCTTCGAGCCCTTGATCGGCTCGGCCGAGACGACCTTTACTATCCGGATATCGAGGTTTGCGAACTCCTCGATGGAGACGGTGGGCATCTTCGGTTCGGCGGCTGCCTTTGCCTTCTCAACCCGGAGGTTGAGAGTCTTCTCGAGGTCGGCGACCTGCTCCTTCTCGATCTTCGTAAAGAGGGTGGAGGGTTTCTCGAGCGGGCGTGCTCCTATCGGCGCCGTGGCCTCGGCGATCGGATGATCGGCAATCTCGTCGGCGTAGCCGAGCATCGTCCAGGCCCGCTGCATCGCATCAGGCATCAGGGGCTCGAAGACGAGGACGAGCGCTTTCACGATCTGCAGGCAGTCGGCGATCGCCTGCTCCGCCGCACCCCGGTCCTCCGTGATCAGCTTCCAGGGGGCGTTGTTCTGGATGTAGGCGTTCCCGAACGACGCCAAGGCCATCATCGAATCGACGGCGTTCTTGAAGTCGTAGTCCCGCATCAGGGCATCGACCACGGAGAGCGACCGCTCGATCTCCTCGACGACCGCCGGCCGGGGAGCGAGGTCGGGCACGCCGGAGAACTCCTTCTCGGCGAAGTACATCGTCCGGTAGATGAAGTTGCCGAGCGTCCCGACGATCTCGTTGTTCACCCGCTCGGCGTAGACCTTCCAGGAGAAGTCGAGCTCCTTCGTGTGGTTGGTGTAGGAGAGGAGGTAGTAACGGAGGTAGTCCGCCGGGAGGCCCTGGTCCAGGTAGTCGTCGTTCGTCCAGACGACGTAGCCGCGGGACTTCGAGAACTTCCTGCCCTCGATCGTGACCATGCCGCTCGCGACCACCGCATACGGGAGGCCGTAGCCTGCACCTTTGAGGAGTGCCGGCCAGAAGATGCAGTGGTGGTAGATGATGTCCCCGCCGATGAAGTGCGTGACCCCGGTCTCGTCGCCGCACCAGTAGTCCTTCCAGTCGGCGCCTGCCGCCTGTGCCCACTCCTTCGTGAACGATATGTAGCCGATCGGCGCGTCGACCCAGACGTAGACGACGAGGTCGTCGCTCCCCGGGAATTTAACCCCCCAGTCCAGCGTCCGGGTGATGCACCAGTCGTGCAGGAGTTCCTTCACCCACCCGAGGGCGTAGTTCCGGGCGGTGGACGTGCCCCGGAGGTCGGGGAGGTACTCGAGAAGGAACTCCCGGAATGCCGAGAGCTTGAAGAAGTAGTGCTCCTGCTCCCGGTACTCCGCCTTACCGCCGCAGACCTTGCAGATCGCGTCCCTGATCTCGCCGGGCTCGAGGTGCTGCCCGCACCCCTGGTCGCATTCGTCGCCCCGGGCGACGGCCCCGCAGTGGGGGCAGATCCCCTCCACGTAGCGGTCGGGGAGGAACCGCTCGCAGTCCGGGCAGTAACTCTGGCTGATGGTCTTTGCGTAGACGTAATCGTTCTCGATGAGCCGCTGCACGATCGAACGGGTGGTCTCGTGGTTCATGGAGTCGTCGGTCATGCCGAACCGGTCGAAGACGACCTCCATCCGCCGGAACGTCTCGTAGAAGTGCTGATGGTAGCGCTCCGAGAGGGCACGGGGGGTCGAGCCCTCCTGCTCGGCGCTGATCACGATCGGGGTTCCGTGGTTATCGGAACCGCATACAAAGACGACCTCCTCCCCGGACCGGCGCATATACCGCACGTAAAAATCCGCCGGCACGTAGGTCCGCAGGTGCCCGATATGGCAGGGACCGTTCGTGTACGGGAGCCCGCACGTTACCAGTAACGGCTTACCACTCATCCTTATCTACTCTGGTTGCGATGCTAATAAAGACACCAGCGCATGGCACGACGGATCACGATACCAGTTCGGTCCTTCGGCTCCGAGGTCGGGATGCCGGCGGTCCCGGAGCTCGCGGAATGGCTGAACGGGAAACGGGGGGAGGAGGCGGACCTCGTCACCTACCGGCTCGAGCGCTCGCTCGACGCCCAGGAGGGGGTCGCGGTGCCCGCCGCCGGCGGCGTCTTCTACGGCGAGCGGTGGCGGGAAGCCTTCCAGGGCATGGCGGACGGGGTGCTCGTCGACGAGCCGGGCATCGACCCGTCCGTCGTGGCCGCGGATGCGCACCTCATCGGTGCGAGGCGGAAGGATGCCTGGTTTTCCCTCCCTGCCCCCCACCTGCTCGGGTTCCGCGACGCCTACATGGGAGACGTTGAGGAGTTTTCCGAGACGATCGCAACCTCTTATGCCCGGCTCGCACGGGAGATGCGGGATCTGGGCGTGCAGGGGCACGTTCTGGTCGCGGATACGGCGGACGCGATCGAACTCGAGAGGCTGGCCGGCCGAAAAGTTCTCTTCTTCCCCCGGAGTCCGGAGAAATTCGACCTCGAACTGCTGCTCGAGTATCAGGGTGCTCTCGTCCTCCCGGCAAACGACCTTTCCCGGGCAGCGGACCTGATGGAGCGGTTCCGTGTCCGGAAGCTGATCCTCCTTGATGCGGAGACGGAAGACCTTGCGGCCGCCGCCGAACTCGTCGACCCTGATATGCTCGAGGCCGGCGGCTACTGCGAGGACGACTGCCCGGATTACTGGAAGCGCCTCGTAGACCGGGCGTTTATTGCGCGATAGATTCCGCCGTTTTTGCAAGGCAACGGTAGTGGCGGTTCCGTTTTACGAGCCAGAAGAGGAAGCGGTCGAGGAGGCTGAACGGGAACGTGCCCCCGGCCGCGTGGGGATGGCCCCCGCCGGAAAACTCCCGGGCGATGAGATGGCTGATGGGGGGAACGGACCGGATGGAGATGCGGCCGTTTCCGGAGACGACCACCTCGATATCGGTGCCGAGTTCGTCGCGGATGGCGTGGGCGGTCTCGCTCGGGTAGCCGTAGAGGGGGGCGAATGCGATCCGATACCGGCCATCGGCGATGATGGTGGTGTGCTTGAGACTCTTTTCGATGTCGTGCTCCATCTCCCGGACGATTCGCCCGTACTCGCTCTCGACCTTCGCATCGACGATCGTGCCCCGGACGAGGTTGTCGCGGACGTACTCCCGGCAGCCCTTCCGCATCACGACCTGGCCGAGCATCTTCGACCGGGGGTCCCGGTGCTTCCAGAGGTCGTAGTCGCAGACGACCCGCGCGATCTCCTCCGCCACTGCGTCGCCGGGGGCAAGATCGCGTGCGACGATCCCGGTGGCGCAGGTGACGACATCGATGTGGAGGAGGCTCGTCTTCTTCTCGACGGCCCGGGCCTCCTCGTCCTTCCAGCGATGGTGGTCGCGCCACTCGATCCGCCACCCGTTGGACCGCGCCTTCGCCAGCCGCTGTTCGACGCCCTGCTGGTAGCCGATATCCGATATGCTGAGGAGGTCGCCCCGCCCCGGAGAGCCGGCCACGGCGTCGAGGAGGGAGAGGAACTTGCCGACCGAAGCCCAGATCGTGAAGACGTCCCCGTGCGTCCGCCGGTGAATGGCATCGCTCCCGACGGCGTCGAGGTCGTTATGCGTGAGGTGCACGACGGTCCCCGTCCTCCCGGAGAGAGCCTGCATGAGGTTCGTGCCCCGGATATCCGGCTTCTGATCGCTTCGGCCCATTGCTCTTTAACATCGATGTACAACGTGATAAACAGGCGGTTTGGGGTCCGCCGTCGTCCCGCCACCCCGGTGCAGGAGGCTGCCCGTCCGGTGAGGACAGAATTTATTAGGGACGACCGACAATACTGTAAAGCAGAAGCCCCTGTAGCTCAGACTGGGAGAGCGCCAGACTGAAGATCTGGTTGTCCCCGGTTCAAATCCGGGCGGGGGCACTTCGAGCAACTTTTCTGATGTCTTTGATTAAAATGCGGTGAGGTCAGTCCAGGAACATTCAGGGATCACAGAACCGCATTGTCCAGAATGCTCTTATGCGCGCTGATGATTGGGTAATGTCCGACCAGAACGCAGATCCGGCTTCCCATGGGCTATCGCGCCTCGGGGGAGGGGGCGGGAAGGTGCACCCGGCGGAACCCCGGGTGCATGAGCACCGGAGGTGCGATTGGGTGTCCCCCTCCCGGCAGAGGCTTTTGGGATGACCTCATCCTGAAGTCCCCTTCCGATGCCCCGATCCGCGCAAGCGGCGAATGAGGCAGAAAAAGACCGGACAGATCCTCCGGACGCCCGATTTCGTCATGCCAGGGTGTAACCGGATTGCGCCCCCTTGGCGCGCCGGAAGCGTTCCGCTATCTCGAACCGTTCTGACGTATCAATGAACGATTCAGCCACCCTGAGCAGCCGCTCTTCGCTATCGATATGGAATTGCACCCGCCGTTTCAGATCGTGGATGGCAGGCACCCATTCCGTTCCGGTAATCTCGATCCTGTCCAGTCGATCCAGGCCGATCCTGATTGAGTTGTGTTCGGCGAGGGAATCCTCGATGCGTTCATACATTTCCAACCTCATCCGCTCGTATATCGTCGTTTCCTCACCGTACATATGCGAGTACAGCAATCCTCTGGCAACGCTGTAGGTCTCGGAGGTTGCGCGATCATGCACTTCCAGATCGTCCAGCATCTTCAGGATCTGCTCGTGATCCTGCCTGATCATCTCGATAATGTCCTGGTCCACGTATACTCCCCCGGCTGCCGTTCCTGAAACATCGGTCAGAATAGATAACAGTATCGCCTGAAGAGAGCCGGGCAGGATCTCATGCGGTTAAGACGCCATCAACCTCGCCATCGCCGCCGCGACCCCGCCGACCTGCATCTGCCATCATCACCCGGCGTCACGGATGTGCCGTCACGGCCTTCCGGCTATACAGATAGCCTATCTACCATTAAGACAGAGAGAATTCGATGCGTGTCAAATTCTGCGGAACAGCCAGTCTTGCGGATATGCGGTGTGCAATCGAGGCGGGCTGCGATGCCATGGGTTTCATCATGGGCGTGACCCACCGGAGCAGTGATTTCGTAACTCCGGCGGAAGCTGCGAAGATGATACAACAACTCCCGCCGTTCATCGAACCGGTCGCAGTTACCCATCTTCAGGAGACGGAAGACCTTATCGGACTGGTGAGAGACTCGCGCTGCACGACATTACAGATCCAGAATACCGTCGAACCGTCCAAGATAGATGTCATCCGCGATTCTCTCCCGTACCTCAAGATTGTGAAAGCCGTTCACGTGACGGGCGAGTCGGCCATCAAGACGGGAAAACTCTATGAGCCCTACGCCGATGCGCTCATCCTCGACACCAGGACCAAAGAGAAGATCGGGGGAACCGGAATCCCTCACGACTGGAATATCAGTGCAAAAATTGTGGCTAACTCGGCAATTCCCGTGATACTCGCAGGAGGACTCAAGCCGGAGAACGTTAGAGGGGCAATACGGAAAGTCCGCCCGTACGGAGTCGACGTGCATACCGGCATCAAGAAAGACGGCGTCCGCAACCCCGAGAAAACCCTGGCTTTTGCCCGCGAAGCAAGAAACGCTCTGCTTGAAGATTGAGATACCGTATCGCCGTATGGACAACACCGCGCATCACCGCCACGGGGCAGCGCCAAAAGGCAAAATCCTTATGGCACCCATCAGGTAGAAATGCCGATGAACGTGCATCCAGGCTGGAGGACCGGGTACGCCGGAACCCATTCTGCCTACCTTTATCTCAACCCACATCAGAATCTTCTCGTCCGAACATAGCCAGAATAATATCCGGGAGACCGACCGCGCCATGCACGCAACGACACCTTCGACTCGATCCACTCCGGACTTCTCCCTCGACGAACTCGAGGACGGTTTGCTCCTCCTTGATGCCGATAGACGGGTCTTGCGGGTCAACCGGGCCTTTCGCCGCCTCCTGTCACTGCCGGACGAGCGGGACCTCTCCGGGGCGGACGGGATGGCGCTCGTCCGCACCCATATCGCACCGCTCATCGCCGATCAGGAAGCAGCCGGACGGCTGCTCACGGCGCTCCGGGCAGGGACAGAGCTCTCAGGGCTGGAGTGCCGGATCGCTCCCGGCCGGTGGGTTGCATGCTCGGTCCGGGTCCCGAGCAGCGGGACGGTGGCCCTTCTCGTCAGCGATATCACCGCGAGGAAGGAAAACGAGGAGAAGTACCGCCGTCTCGAGCAGGAGCGCAGCCGCTACCGGGAACTCTTCGACCTCGCCCCCGACGGCTACTTCGTCTGCGACCCGCAAGGAACGATCCTCGACGTGAACCGGGCGGGGGCACTCCTCCTCGGCAGGGGGCGGGAGAGCCTGATTGGAACGCCCGGCCAGTCGCTGATCGTCCCGGAGTGCAGGGAGGCCTACGGGGATCTCGTCGCGCGGCTCGCGAACGGAGCCCCCGAACCCCTGCGGGGGATCGAGGTGTGGGTCCAGCCGGCGACCGGAAAGCCCGTCCCCGTCTCCCTCTCGGCCACGGCCGTCCGGGACGACCGGGGAGCCCTTACCGAGATCAGGTGGCTCGCCCGGGACATCACCCGGAGAAAAAGGGCGGATGCGGAGCAGGAGCGGCTGCTCGCCGAGAACCGGTCACTCGCGGCCGACCTCGCGGAAGAGCGCGACCTCCTCCGGACGGTCATGGAGTACACCGACGTCCACCTTGCCTACCTTGATGCCGGGTTCCGGTTCGTCCGCGTGAATACGGCTTACGCAGAGGGGGCCGGGTACGCGAAGGAGGAACTTCTCGGGCGAAAACACTTCGACCTCTTTCCGAACCCGGAGAACCAGGCGATCTTTCAGCGGGTGCGGGATACCGGGAAGGCGTTCCGGATATACGCAAAGCCGTTCGCGTACGTTGACCAGCCCGAACGCGGGACGACTCACTGGGACTGGAGCCTCGTGCCGGTGAAGGATGCGCGGGGAGACGTCCAGGGGCTGGTCTTCTCGCTTGCCGAAGTCACGGAGCGGATACGGGCGGCGGAGGAGGTCAGTGTCCGGAACAGGAGGCTTGCCGTCCTGAACGCGGTTATCACGGCGTCGGCATCCGCATTCACCCTGGACGAGCTGCTCGACAACGCGCTCGATGCGGTCCTCGATAATCTCGGATGCGATGTCGGGATGATCTATATGCTGGAGGGAGGGGACCGGATGCAGGCCGTCCTCCGGTGCCACCGGGAGGCCTCCGAAGTCGCCCTGATGCAGAACAGGACCATCAACGTCCGCCACTGGCCCTACAACCGGGTCTTCGTCGCCGGCCAGCCCTGGTTCGTTGAAGGGACGGAGGAAGCGGGGAGCCGGGACCGGGACGTACTCGCGGACTTCGGCGTTGCCTCCCTCGCCTTCATCCCGCTTGTTGCCGGGTCCTCGGTCGTCGGGGCGCTCGTGATCGGGAACACCGCCGCCGCCCGGGAGACCTTGCAGGAGGGGGGGCGGCTCCTCGAGGCGGTCGGCCGGGAGATCGGGGCCGGGGTCCTGCGGGGAATGCTCTACCAGAGGCTCGATGCGGCGAACCGGGAGGCGAACCTTTACCTCGACATCCTCACCCACGACATCCGGAACGCCGACAACGTCGCGAACATCTACGCCGGCCTGCTCACGGATCTGCTCACCGGGGAGGAGCGGAAGTACCTGCAGAAACTCCGGACCGGCATCAAAAAGAGTATCGAGATCACGGCGAACGTTGCGACGATCAGAAAGATTCGCGAGAGACGAACCGGACTTACGCCCCTTGACCTCGACCGGGTGATCCGGGAGGAGATCGCGCACTTCCCCGATGCCCGCATCACCTACGCTGGGCTGCGCGTGATGGTCCTCGCCGACGACCTTCTGCCGGAGATCTTCACGAACCTGATCGGCAACGCCGAAAAACACGCCGGGCCGGGCGTCGGGATAGGCATAACCGTCGAGGATGCGGAGGAGGAAGGAATGGTCCAGGTCAGCGTCACCGATACCGGGCCCGGGATCCCGGACGATGCGAAGGAAGCGATGTTCTCCCGGTTCGAGCAGGGGGAGACCCGGGAGAACGGCCAGGGTCTCGGGCTCCGGATCTGCTGGATGCTCGTGGCCCGCTACGGCGGCAGAATCCAGGTCGAGGACCGCGTGCCGGGCCACCCTGAAGAGGGAGCGGCGTTTGTGTTCACGCTCAAAGAAGCCACACAAAACAGTTAAGAGATCTCCGCGAACAACCCCGAAGTTGTTTTTTGCTAACAACGCCGCACCGGTCGGCTGGGTGCGTATCCGAGCAGCGGTAGAAAAGGGTGTTATCCCGATCGGAGAGACCCGCCGTCGCAGAGACCCGTAATCGCCAAAAGAGTGTGAAGATTGAGCACGGACCCTACGCGAAAGTTCATCAAGAATGGTGATCGACGATAAATCATGCGGGTGTTCCTGCGGTATACTAAGAGGCATGCCGCACGGCGTGTACATCCATGAATAGTCGTGCATTGGGCCAGCCCGGGGTTATAGATCCTCACAGCAGGTCGGTGCGCGGGGGCGACCGTGCACGGTAAACCCGGTAACACAATGAGGAAGAGGTAATGGAAGAACCAGAACAATCGAGAAGTGCAGGCAGGACCCCGGTAGAAAAACCCCGTGAAGAGGAGGCACCGGCCGCGGCAACGGAAGGAACCCCGGTTGCCATCGCCGGGATCGGGGCATCTGCCGGCGGCCTGGTGGCCCTGGAAGCTTTTTTTGCTCACGTCCCGCGCACAACCGGCATCGCATACGTGGTGGTCACGCACCAGGCCCCCGATCAGCCGAGCAGTCTTCCCGAGATCCTCCAGCGGTCCACAACCCTGCCCGTCGTGAAGATCGAAGACGGCATGCGCGCCCAACCGGATACCGTGTACATCGTCCCGCCGAGTGTCGATCTCCTTATCCTGCACGGCACCTTCACCCTGATCGAACAGGCCCTGCACCAGGGGATGCGGTTGCCGATCGACACCTTCTTTCGCCAGCTTGCCGAGGACCAGGAAGAACGGGCGGTAGGGATCGTTCTTTCCGGTATGGGAAGCGACGGAACCCTGGGCGTGCGAGCACTGAAAGAACACATGGGCATGGTGATGGTCCAGGAGCCGGGTACGGCAAAATTCGGTGCCATGCCGCAGTCTGCCCTTGCAACCGGACTCGTAGATTATAGCGCTCCGGCAGAGGAACTACCGAATCTGCTCTTCGACTATGTCCAGCACCAGGCAAGGGTTCCCTGGGCCCCCCCCCCGCACACCGGGCAGATGGAGAGCACCCTCACGAAGATCTTCGCGCTCATCCGTACCCGTACCGGCCAGGATTTCACCTTCTACAAACGTAACACCATCGTCCGTCGGATTGAACGGCGGATGGGCCTGCATCAGATCGCCCGGATTGAAGACTATATCCAGTACCTCCGGGAAAAACCTGGCGAGGTGGAGACCCTTGCCAGAGAACTGCGCATCGGGGTCACCCAGTTCTTCAGGGATCCGGATGCCTGGCGGGTTCTCCAGGAGACGGTCTTCCCCGACCTGATCAGTTCCCGATCCCACGGGGAGACGCTCCGGGTCTGGATCGTGGGGTGCTCCACCGGCGAGGAGGCCTACAGCATGGCGATTGCCCTCCATGAGACGCTGAATGCACTCCAGCGGCATGGAGACATCCGGATCCAGATCTTTGCAACCGAACTGGATGCGGATGCCATCGAGACCGCACGCCTCGGGAGGTATCCCGCCAATATCTCTGCGGATGTTTCTCCCGAGCGGCTGGAACGTTTCTTCGTCCGGGAGGGCGATTCGTACCGGGTCCGGCCGGAGATCCGGGAGACCGTGGTGTTTGCCGTTCAGAACGTCATCTCCGATCCGCCGTTCACCCGCCTGGACGTACTCTCCTGCCGGAACCTCCTTATTTACCTCTCCCCCGAGATCCAGAGGCGTTTGATCCCGCTCTTCCACTACGCGCTGAACCCGGGCGGGATCCTCTTCCTCGGTGCAGCGGAGACCATCGGCGAGCACTCGGACCTGTTTTCGGCTGTCGATACAAAGAATAAGATCTTCGTCGCCAGGAGGGACGGGTCGACCACCATACAGCAGATCGGGCTCCCGGGCAGCTGGAATCTCCCTGAGACGGCGGGTAGGGCCCGCAGTCTGCAGCCCCAAACGGCGATCCCGGTCGGCACCCTTACCCAGCAGGAGCTGCTTAGGTACTACGCACCACCTGCAGTGATCATCACAAAGAACGGCGACATTCTCTACGTGTACGGCCGGACCGGGAAATACCTCGAGATGCCGACGGGAAGGGCGGACCTGAACATTTTCACCATGGCACGAGAGGAATTCCGGTACCAGATCACGACCGCCATCCAGACCGCGATCCACAAGAAAGCGGATGTGACCGGCAGTGAGATTACGGTCGGGGACGGGGGGCTCCGGAAGGTCACGGTAACCGTGCGGCCGGTCCGGGGCCCTCCAGGCACGGGAGACCTCCTGATGGTTACCTTCGAGGAGAGCAAGGAGAGCGAGGAGGAACAGAGCGGCCCAGCCCGGGCAGAGGTCAGCGGCCCGAACCTTGAGGATGCAGCATGGAAGGAGTTAGAGCAGGAGCTCGCCCAATGCCGGGAACAGCGTAATAATACGATGGAAGCGATGCAGACCTCGCAGGAAGAGATGAAGTCCATGTACGAGGAACTGCAGAGCACCAACGAGGAGATCCAGAGCACCAACGAGGAACTGACCACGAGCAAGGAGGAACTCCAGTCCTTAAACGAGGAGCTCATGACGGTGAACGCCGAACTCCAGACAAAGATCATCCAGCTCACGCAGACCACGGACGATATGGCCACGCTCTTGAGGAGTACCGAGATTGGCATGGTCTTCCTCGATACCGAACTCCGGGTGCGGCGGTTCACCGAACCCGCCACCCGGATCGTCAACCTGATCCCGTCGGATGTCGGCCGTCCGGTTACGGACCTGGGCACGAACGTCCAGGACGGGAATTCCGTCTTCAAGAATGCACGCCAGGTGCTGGATACCCTGGCGGTCAGGGAGAAGCAGGTGCAGGTCACGAATGGAGACTGGTACCTCATGCGTATCCTTCCCTACCGGACCTCGGACAACCGGATTGACGGGGTGGCGATCACGTTCGTGGATATCACCGAGATCAAGCATCTGGAGCAGTCCCTCCAGGAGAGCACCGCCTACGCAGAGAGCATCATCAGCACCATCCGCGAAGCCCTGATCGTGCTCGACGCCGACCTGAGGGTTGTATCTGCCAACCGGTCGTTCTACGAGATGTTCCAGACAACGCCCGGGGAGACGGAGGGGCGAAACCTCTATGCGCTGGGCGACAACCAGTGGGACATCCCCGAACTTCGCCACCTTCTCGAGGAGATCCTGCCCCGGGAGACGCAGTTCGAGGGGTTCGCCATCGACCACACCTTCCCCGGGATCGGGCGCCATGTGATGCGCCTGAACGCACGGCAACTCCGTGCTCCTGCTGCATCGAAGGAGATGATCCTCCTCGCCATCGAGGACACTACCGGCGTCCCGATGCAGGAGTCACAGAACACCCGTGATGGGTCTCACCGGCAGACTTGAGTGAACTCGTCTTATGCATGAAGCCAACAGCCCTGACGGCAAGGACTCTTCGGGACGGCGTACCCCGGAGCAGACCGCGCCTGCGGGAGAAGACAAAGCGGAGCGCTCCGGGATGGATACGCTGGCACTCTGCCAGGAACTCGATATGCACCGGGCCAACCTGGAGCTGCAGAACGCGGAGCTCCGCCAGACGCAGGAACATCTCAGGGCCTCGGAGGAGGAGTACCGGGACCTCTACGAGTTTGCTCCCGTCGGTTACCTCACGCTGGACGGTGAAGGCCGGATCCGGCAGGTGAACCTGACCGGCTCCGCACTGCTGCACGTGGAACGGGCATCCCTGATTCAAATGCGATTCCAGACCTTTGTGGCCCCGGCAAGCCTCCCGGCATTCCGTGAATTCCTGGCCCGCATGGGGGAGTCCGGGGAGAAGGAGAGATGCGAGCTGGAGCTCGTGGATCTTGGCCGGAAGAGACCCCTCTGGCTGATTGCGGAGGGGCGCTCTCAGCGGGGTGCAGGCGGGGCGGAATGCCGGTATCGGGTGGCCCTTACGGATATCACGGAGAAGAGACAACTCGAGCAGTCTCTCCGCGAACGCGATGCCACCGAACTCGCCCGGGTACACCGGGACCTCGAGTCCGCCCACCGGGAGGCGAACCTCTACCTCGATATCCTGACCCACGACATCGGGAACACCGAGAACGTCTCGAACCTGTATGCCGAACTGCTCATCGACTCCGTAGAGGGGGAGTCGGCCGGGTATGTGGCGAACCTGAAGCGGAGCATAGCAAAGAGCATCGAGATCCTCGAGACCGTCTCGAAGATCCGGCGGATTCACGCCGGCCCGCCTCTTCTCCGGCCGACGGATCTCGATGCGGTCATCAGGGCGGAGATCGACCATTTCCCGGATCTCCCCATCTCCTACGAAGGCGTTTCCCGGCAGGCCCTTGCCGACGACCTTCTTTCCGAGGTCTTCACGAACCTGATCGGCAACGCCGTCAAACACGGCGGCCCCGGCGTCGAGGTGGAGATCCGGGTTGATTCGGCTGAGGACGGGTTCGTCCGGGTGACGGTCGCGGATACCGGCCGGGGCGTCCCGGACGACCAGAAAGAGGATATCTTCCACCGCTACGAGAAGAAGCAGCGGGGCGTGGGCGAGGGGCTCGGGCTGTATCTCGTGCAGATCCTCATCGAACGCTACGGAGGCAGGATCCGGGTGGAGGACCGGGTGCCCGGCAGCCCTGAAGAAGGAGCGGCGTTTGTGTTCACGCTCAGGGAGGCCAGGGGAGGCGAAACACGGGAACCAGCGGAGACGTAACGCGAGAGGGCGACTGCGGCTGCTCTCCACTTGATTCCGGATGTTTTGTGTAAAAAGAGTATTCACCGGGCAGGCACCGCTGCCATGCCCTTCTCCACCCTGCGGGCCATCTCCTGCTTGACCCTCCGGATGTTCTCCACCTGGTCGCGCTCTGCAAGGTTCGGACCCGCTTTGCCGACGACCTCCTCGCTCGGGGCGCCCTTTGCGTTCATGACGCGCAGATAGCCGAAACTCGCCCGGTCGTCCGGGAGGTCGCGCATCCGCACGAACTCCATGTTGCTCGGCGCGAGATCGAGTTGAGCATCGATGACGCTGTTGACGTAGTCCTTGTTCTGCTCGAAGACGATCAGAGGCTCGATTACGTCGGCCTTCACGATATCCTGGATCTCCCGGCCCTCGACCTTCTTGATGAGCCTTGCGCACTCGTTGAAGTGCGTGGCCTCCATCGTCATGAACTTCTCCCAGATCCCCCGGATCCTCGGGTCGCTCTCGGTCTGGGCACACGAATAGTATAGGTAAGCCTCGTTGAGCTCGATCATCGCCATCTTCTCAAGCATCGTCTCGTTCGGGTCGCCGAGCAGCCCGTACTGGGTCACGTGCTGCTCCTCGATCTCCGCGATCTCTGCGTAGAGCTGCCGTGCAATCTCGTCGGGGTACATGAACCCGTGCGACCGGTAGAAGAGCATCGTCTGCTGCTCCCCGGCAACGATGGTGTTGTAGTTCATCTTCGTCTTGATGTCGGCCGTGTCCCTGTCGTAGTGCTTACGCATCGAGTCGTCGGGGTGGCGGTGCTCGATGCTCGTCGGCCTGCCCGGTTTGACCTCGGTCTTGCCCTGGACGATCGCCTCGGGGTCGCCGCCCTCGATGTAGTCGTAGAGGCAACTGTAGCGGTAGAGGTGGTCGAAGTCCTCAAGCAGCGCAAAGTCCAGCGTCTGCTTCACGTAGGGGTCCGGCTCGTTCTTCGCCAGGTTCGCGGTGAGGTCGACCGCCACCTGCTCGTAGCCGAGGGTGGTCTCGATGATCGACTGGTCCGCCGGGTTGAGCCAGTTGACCAGCTCCTGCTGCTGGGAGTCGATCCGCCGCATCAGGACCATCGACCGCTTCACCTCGGGGTCCGGGTGCATCCGCTCGATCGCGTGCGACATGAGGACGGCGTTGTTCTCGATACCGTTCATGAGGATGATCCGGGTCCGGGTGTAGGCATCCACCGTCTTCTTGTCGTACGGGGCCGGGACCATGTCTTTCCAGTTCATGGGCTGCTCTTCTATCGGCATGCCCTCCATGTCGAATGGTCGGAATTGGGCCATCTCATCTCCCTCCGTAACCCCCGCCGAATCCGTCGGCACGGGTATCTCCGGCAGTACAGCGGTACAGGCGGTGAGCCTTTGCGGCCACCCCCGCACCATGGAAAACCCGGGGTCCCCCACCATACGGGTCATGCCACAAAAATCTAACGGCCGGCAGGAAGGACCGCAAAGAAGGCTCTTTTCGAATGCTCCGGCTGTAGCACCGAAAGTATCGGACAAATTATCCGCACGGCACCGTGCCGGTATCACGGAATACCGCAAAATATACACTATCGAGTGCAGCTGCAGAAGGAGACCCGCCGCGGGTGCGCCCCAAACCCCGGTACGAAGGGTTAAGTATGCCGGCTCAAGAGAGATCGCCGGATGGCGATCGACCATCCGATGGTTACCAGACTGCAGGAGGCAAGGACCATGACAGGGCGAGAAGACGATCCCCCCGGCACCGGGCGCCGGGACGTGGATGAGGCAGCAGACAATCGGGAGTCAGGGTTTGACAGGACGGACAGGGATACGGGCAGGCTGCCGGCGGTCTCCCGCGGGGGCAGCCGCGACTTTCCCGGCCTATCCACGGATTTCCGGGTGGATATCCTCGACCACGGCGATGAGGTGATCGTTGTTGCGGAACTGCCCGGCGCGGAGGAGGACGCGATCCGGATCAGCCTGCTCAACCCGCATACCCTGCGGGTAACGGCAAGGCGTGCCGGGCCGGTCGAGGAGAGGGCGGGAGCCTACTACATCCACGAGCGCGGGAACGCCACCCTGAGCCGGCTGATACGCCTGCCCGCGAGCGTAATGGGAGAGGGCGCCGAGACCGGTTTTAAGAACGGCATCCTTGAGGTGCGCTTAAAGAAAGTGCAGATAAAACCCGGACGCGGAGGAAAGGAGATCCCCATCGAATGACGGCCGATGAAAATACCAGGATCGCTTCCGGCCCGAACGCCCCGGCGATGACGGCGTCCACGCCCCGGTCGACGAGGTCACGTGCGGGCCGGGAGGTGGTCCCGGGCACGCAGTTCTTCGGGTTCACGACGATCTCCACCGCGAGGGTCTCCTGGTCCTCCACATCGACCAGGGTGAACGAGGGCGATGCCCCGAACTCCGGCGAGACGGTATCGTCAAGCCCCCCGCCCCCCATACCGGCAACTGCTACCTTCATGCGTGGCTCACCGGCCCACCTTAACCGCTAAAGTATATAACAGGCAGGGCACCGGGCGAGCACTCATCAGTACCGGGCCGCGCACCCGGCCATCCGGGTCGTCACCACCTGCGGGTGGTAGCAGATGACGCTGTCCCGGGCGGTTATCCTGCCGTTCGCTACCTGGTCGATGACGGTGAGGTGGTCGTGCACGCCCCGGGGAAGGAGGTAATACTCCCGCACGAACTCCCTGCCCCGTGCTCCCATCTCCTCGGCCAACTCCCGGTGCCGGAGGAGGTGGAGGATCCGGTCGGTGGTTTCCTGGATCGTCGAGACCAGGTAGCCGTTCCAGCCGTCGCGGATCTGGAGCGGTATGCCGCCGACGTTCCCGGCGACCACGGGTTTCCCCTTCCAGAGCCCTTCGGTCACCGTCAGCCCGAACCCTTCTTTTATGGACTTCTGGACGATCACGTCCGACGCCCGCTGGAGCGCGTTGATCTCCCGGTGGCTGTCCGGCGGGAGGTCGAGGATATGGATATCGGGATCGTCCTCGGCGGTCTCGCGGACCTCGCGCAGGACGAGGTAACACTCCGGGTCGTCGCACGCACGCCCGCCGACGAGGACGAGCTGGCAGGGAGTCTTCTGGCGGATCTTCTTGAACGACTGGATGACCCCGACCGGGTCCTTGAAGACATCGTACCGGGAGACCTGGGTGACGATCGGTTTTTCCGGGTCGATACCGTACTTCGTAAGGGTAGCGTCGATCTCGGCCCCGGGGAGGTCGCGGTTCTTCTCGGACAAGGGGTCGATGAACGGCGGGACGATGAAACTCGGCACGTTCCAGAGGGGAAGATACTGAAAACTGGAGAATACGCTTGCGTGATACTTCTCGACCAGCCTTCGTAAGATATTGCCGATGCTTCCTACTGTCGTGGTGGGGACCGTCTCCAGCTGGACGTGGCACCGCCAGAGCAGCCTCTTTCGCTCGAGTTCCCGGGCCGTCAGGAACTCGACGAGACCAAGCGGCTGGGGATCGTGGACGGTCACAACGTCGGCATCGTCCTCGATCAGCCCTTCATTCTGCCGCTGTGCCTCCCAGTAGGTCTCGACCATCGACGGTGAGAACCCGTCCCGGCCCTGGAGGAAGTTATGAAGCGTCTTGGTGACGTCGAAGAACGCCGGGTCGGCCTCCATGATACTCCAGGTCGTCTCGAGGCCGAGCGCGTTGAGGAACGGGACGTATGATATCAGGATCTCCGAGACGCCTCCCCCGTAACGGGTCGAGTTTATCTCCTGCATCCTGACGCCCGAGAGGCGGTCGGCAAGGTCCTCGATCGCTGCAAATTGCTTTCTGCCCACGATCCGCTGGTATTCTTTGAGAGAAGGATATCCCGGGAGGTCCGTAACGATCATGAGAGTTCCACTGCCGGGTAATACACATCCAGCCGATAAAATGCCTTTCGGTGGGGGCAGGCTGTCCGGCAGCAGAAGCCGGCCGGTGCATATCCTGAAAGAGGTTACCCGCTGCGGATCTGCGGAGTACGGTGAGGGTCGTCATCCGTGCGAGAAGAGGCGTCCCGGGGGAGGGCTCTCTCCAGCGCAGTCTTCAACTCGGCAAGCGAGATGGGCTTCTCCAGAACACCGACGATGTCGTCCGCATACCTCGAGTATTCCTCGGGCCAGACGTGCTTCGCGGTAAAGAGCAGGACCGGGATGTCTTTGAACTCGTCATTCCGCTTCAGTTCCTCCAGGAACTGCCATCCGTCTATGGGGGACATCATCACGTCGAGGATGATGAGTGCGGGCTTCTCTTTCTTGATTGCACGCAGGGCATCCCACCCGTTGTGAACCAGAAGCGGTTCCCTATTGATTTTTTTTAGCAGCAGTTCCATTACTTCCAGCGTCGGCAGGTCGTCGTCAACGACCATAATCTTGTTTCCCAAAATTCATACCTCCCTTGGTATCTTGATGGTGAAAGTGCTTCCTTCGCCCACCATACTCGTCACCGTTATTTCTCCTCCATGCAGCAGGACATACTTGTTTGCAATCGAGAGCCCCAGCCCGGTTCTGCCGCCTTTACGGCCCTGTTTCTCGGCTTCCCCGATGTAGAACGGCCTGAAGATCGCGTCAGTGATATCCTCCGGGATACCGATGCCATTATCGCACACCATGATATAATGATTTTCATTTGATCCCGCGTAGCGGACCCATACTTTCTCTGGTGGTTCATTATACTTAACCGCATTTGATACGAGGCTCTCCACCGCCAGGTAAAGCCGATCGGGATCTCCCAGGATATGGGCAGTTTCTGGTATTTCGTTATAAATTTGAGCATTCTTATCGTATTCACCGCCGGAGATGACGGAACCGACGAGCTGGCGGAGAGGTATGTCCTGAATGGTCAGGTCGCCGCAGTCCATTGTAAGCAGACTCAACTCGACCACCCTCTCTACCACCGCCTGCTCCTGCCCGGCGCACTCGAGGCAGGTCCTGATGAGTTTCTCCGTCTCCTCCGTGAGACCGTAATGTCCGGGATCCTCGACGATAATCTGGAGATACCCGATAAGCGGCTGCAGCGGCGTGCGCAGTTCATGGGACAGGGTGGTGACGAGCCCCTTCCACTGGTCAACCTCCCAGGACATCTGCCTGCAGGCAAGCCTCTGCCGCCGCATCTCGGTGGTATCGCGTGCGGACCCCACGACGCCGATGAGGACGCCGTCCACCCCGGTATAGGGGGCGATCGTGACGGAGAGGGTGTGCCTGGCACCTTCTATTACCACGTCGAGATCGTAGCAGGCGTTCTTCCGTTCCCGGACCACCTTGCGGACCTGCTCCATGTGTTGCGCGGCAAGATCGCCGGGCAGGAGGGCATCCGCACCGCGTCCGACGATCTCGTCGGGAGAGATCCCGTGCTCGGAGGCACGCAGCCAGGAGAAGTGCAGGATACGCCCCGTAGCGTCCTGCATGAAGAAGATATCGTTTGACTGCCGGATGAGTTCCATCAGGCGTCCGTTCGACTGGACGAGGTCTTCGTGCTCGTCCCGGAGCCTGCCGGTATCCACAAACGTGCACTCGAAGAGGTTCTCGAGGGGCAGAACACGGCAGGAGAGGAGGATCACCCGGGCATCGCCGTTTCGTGTACGGAAAGTCACCTCCGCATTCCCGATGTAACTCTCCCGCTCCATCTCCTCGACAAACCAGTCCTTATCGGCCTCATCCGCCCAGAATTTCTCCACCGGGATGCCGACGAGTTCCTGGGGGGCGTAACCGAGTATATCGGCACACTGTCTGCTGACGCAGACCAGCCTGAGTGTTTCGGGGTCGCAGAGGAACTTTGCGTCGCGGGTATCCTCGACGATCTGCCTGCACCGGAGAGCAATCATACGGGTATCCTGCGAGAAGAGGGTCGTGGCCCCGAAGACCCAGAGGAAGATCACCGTGTGCAACCCCGTCATCACCGGATCTACGATGAAGCCGAGGATCGACAGGTACGCCCGGATGAGTATGAATCCGACGACCAGGAGTGCGGTCACCCGGAGCCCCTGCCGGGGAAACCAGAAAGCGACGAGGAGTATGGGAATACAGTAGATCAGGGGGGAAACAACGTAAGCGGTGTAATCCGGTGCAACAGCCGTCAACATGAGCGATACCGCCGAAAACGAAACAACCACGATCATTTTGACGATATCCGTCTCGGTAAAGAGATCTTCCCGGAAATAACTAAAGAGGCACCGGTTTGGAGACATACGGGATACAGAGAAATATCCCGGGGGATCTATATATACCATTCGAAATCCTGTGACGAGAAATAAATAATATTTCCAAAAATGAAGTATAATTCTTGGAGTTCCAGGGAAAGATGCCGGAAATTTCCCCCGGTTTCCGGAGAAGAGGTGGCGAGGGCCGTGGCATGCTCCGTACCGCCCGGGAGGATAGCATATATGAAGATCGTCGTGTAACCCTAGAATATGCGCCCGTTCGTCTTCGTCAACGTCGCCATGAGCGCTGACGGGAAAATTTCAACGAGAGAGCGGCGGCAGGTGAGAATCTCGGGGAGCGAAGATTACTCACGGGTCGACCGGATCAAGGCGGAGAGCGATGCCGTTATGGTCGGCATCGGTACCGTGCTCGCCGACAACCCCTCGCTCACCGTCAAGTCCCCTGAACTCCGGGCCGGACGGAGAGCGGCCGGAAAGGACGAGAATCCCATCCGTGTCGTGGTGGACAGTGCAGGAAGAATCCCCCTGGACGCGGACATCCTCCACAAGGGAACCGGGAAGCGTATCGTCGCCGTCTCGCGCAAAGCGCCTCCCGGAACGGTGGAGGTCCTCCGGCAGCATGCCGCCGTCGCCACCGCCGGCGACGAGACCGTCGACCTTTCTGCCCTGCTCGAGGAGCTGCACCGGCAGGGTGTCCGGCGCCTGATGGTCGAGGGAGGCGGGACCCTGATCTGGGCACTTTTTGCGCAGGGGCTCGTTGACGAACTCCAGACGTTCGTCGGCAACATCGTCATCGGCGGAAAGGATGCCCCCACGCCCGCCGACGGCGCCGGTTTTCTCCGGGAAGAGGATTTCGCGCGGCTCGCGCTCATTGAGGCCGAACGGATCGATGACGGCCTGCTCATACGGTGGAGGGTGGAGAACAAGTGAAGCAGGAAAAACCCGTTAGATATCTTTTTTTCAAAAATAGACTCTGTTGAAAGCATTTTTTGATTCTGGAGGGCATAATTGAGGGACGTGTGAATGTCAGGAGCGTGAGCACCGAAGGTGCGAGGAACGACTGTCCGTAGGACAGGAGTTTGAGAAGGCCAAAGGCCTTCGCTATGTGGCAAACAGAGCAATCAAAACGGGAAAAATATCACGGTGCAGTGGACCGTGGGGATATCGCGTCTGGGGGGAGGGGCTGACGGGGAGTGCGACGTTCCACAGGAACGGAGCTCGACCACCGTCAGGTGGGGAGGGGGGAGTATCCCCCCCTCCCCCGTCCCCACCCCCCTCATGGCGATAACCCCTCGGAATCCGTGTCAGGGACGAATCGATGACTTTCCTGAGAGTGTTCCAACACGGCCCAAAGAATAGAGAAGCGGAGCCGATCGCCTGCCCGGACGAACGTTTCTGACAGGCCGATCGGAAAAAAGGTTGTTTGGATCAGGGGACTTCGACGATCTGATCTTTAATCTTGTAGGAGCCGCCCGTGACGAGAGCGACAGTTATCTCGATCCGGTTCTCCCCTTTTGCATTATGAATGATGAGTTCGTCGCCGCGGATCGGCTGCATGGTTTCGGTGACGACCTCCCCGGTCGACTTGGTCACGCGGACGTCGATGCTCGTTACGAAGTCCTGGCCTTTGCCGCCGCTGAACGCGATGTACAGGTCGTTCGTAACCCGCGAGGGGTATCCGCCCGTAAGCTGGAACTCAACCTCCTTTCCCGGCGGCATCGTCTGCGTCGGGCCGGGTGTAAGCGAGACCGCGGTTGTCGTGGCCGCAGGGGTTGCCGTGATCACCGCCGTCTCCCTCGGAGTCGGTCCGGCGGGCTCGCCGGAGCCGGTGCAGGCGGCACAGAACGAAAATGCGAGCAGAAGCACAATCAAAGCAGGTAGCAACCTGAAGTTCATAAAGCATTCATGCACATCAAGGTATTTCACCCTTTCGTCACACATGCGGCGTATCCCGGCATGCGACATTATAAATACCGGGCATCGCTGCCAGATTGGATGCCGTGAGGAAATCTCACCCAGAACAGAGCAATAACACAACGAAGGCTGAAAATGTCCCGGATGGATCGGCCATTGGCACGTGAAAATACACAACGTTTATGATTGCGAGAAGGAAACTTCTATCTACACCCATAGAGGTGCAAAAATGAACCTAAAAAGACCAAACGCTAACGAAGCAACGGGAACGACCAACCGCTCCCGGGACGTCGTACCGATGTCGGGCATCTGCACCCGGTGTGTCGACGGCTGCAAGGGAAGCTGCGAGATCTGGCTCTCCTCCTTCCGGGGCAGGGAAGTTCTCTATCCCGGCCCGTTCGGTGAGATCACCGCCGGTGCGGACAAGGACTACCCGATCGACTACTCGCACCTGAACATCCAGGGCTACGCGCAGGGTGCGAAGGGACTCCCCGAAGGCGTCGCGGCTAACCCCGACACCGCGGTATTCTCGGAAGTAGACACCAGGACCGAGTACGGGTGGGACATCAAAGTCCCGATGCGGGTTCCCATCTTCACCGGAGCGCTCGGGTCGACCGAGATCGCCAGGGCCAACTGGGAGCACTTTGCCATCGGGGCCGCCATAGCGGGCATCACCCTCGTCTGTGGGGAGAACGTCTGCGGGGTCGACCCGAAACTGGAACTCGACCACAACGGCATGGTCAGCAGGTCGCCTGAGATGGACCGGCGTATCGAGACCTACCGGAGATTCCATGACAAGTACGGCGAACTCCTGGTGCAGCTGAATGTGGAGGACACGCGGCTTGGAACCGCGGAGTATGTCTCCTCGAAGCACAACCTGGAGACGATCGAGCTGAAGTGGGGACAGGGCGCAAAGTGCATCGGCGGCGAGATCAAGGTCGGCAGCATCGACCGGGCGAACCAGCTCAAAGATCGCGGCTACATCGTCCTCCCGGACCCCAGGTCCTCCGAAGTGCAGGCAGCCTTCAAGGACGGCGCCATAAAGGAGTTCGAACGGCACTCCCGTCTCGGTTTCGTCACCCGTGAAGGGTTCCTCGAGGAGGTCGACCGGCTCCGCGACATCGGGTTCAAGCGGGTCACTCTCAAGACCGGCGCCTACTCGGCCGTCGAACTCGCAATGGCAATGCGGTACAGTGCCGAAGCAAAGATCGACCTCCTCACCATCGACGGCGCACCCGGCGGTACGGGAATGAGCCCCTGGCCGATGATGAACGAGTGGGGTATTCCGACGTTTTACATCGAGTCCCTCGCCTACCAGTTCGCCGAGCGGCTGAAGGCACGGGGCATCCGGGTCCCGGACCTCGCCATCGCCGGCGGGTTTTCAGACGAGGCAAACGTCTTCAAGGCGCTCGCCATGGGAAGTCCCTACGTCAGAGCGGTCTGCATGGGCCGCGGCCTGATGATCCCCGGCATGGTCGGGAAGAACATCGAGAAGTGGCTCGCAGCCGGCGAACTCCCCAAGACCGTCTCGAAGTACGGCAGCAACGTCGAGGAGATCTTCGTCTGCTACGAGGAGCTCAAGGAGAAATACCCGAACCGGATCAACGAGATCCCGCTCGGAGCACTCGGGATCTACACCTATGCCCAGAAGTTCAGGACCGGACTCCAGCAGGTCATGGCCGGTAGCCGGAACTTCAGCCTCGGGACGGTCGCCCGGAGCGACCTGATGGCACTGACCGAGGAGGCGGAAGCGGTCTCCGGCATCCCGTACGTGATGCGGGCCTACCGCGACGCTGCCGAGGCAATCCTCGACTCGTGAGCACGGGGCGGTACAGAGAGGCGAATCTCCTCTCCCGGGGGTCACATGCCGCATCCCGAAAAATGGGAGGGCAGTAAAACAACCCCGGGAGATACAGATTCCCCAAACAAACCTTTTTTAATAATATTCTGCACCCGCGATAATATTTAATGCAAAGAGTGCATCAGGTGTGCCTGATACACCATGCACAGGGATACCAGTCCGACCATTCTCATCACCGGCGGAGCAGGATTCATCGGATCGCACCTCACAACGGAGTTGCTGCAGCACGGTTATGGGGTCCGCATCCTCGACAACCTGACGCCGCGGGTGCACGGCCCGGAGCGGCACCGGCCCGGCCATCTCGACCGGCGGGCCGAAGTCGTCGTCGGGGATATCCGGGACCCGCACCGGCTGCGGGAGGCTCTCGACGGGGTCGACGCCGTCATTCACCTGGCGGCGGTCGTCGGGGAGCGATCGAGCATGTACCGGCTCGAGAAGTACATGAGCGTCAACACCGCCGGGACCGCCGTCCTCCTCGAGGCCTTGCTCGACCATCCGATCGAGCGGCTCATCGTCGCCTCGAGCAGCGCCGTCTACGGGGAAGGCTTATACTGCTCGTACAACGGCACCGTCTACCCGAAGATCCGGCGCTCTCCCGACCGGACGGCAAGAGGGGACTGGGAGCCCCGGAGCCCGGACGGGGAGGTGATCTACCCCCTCCCCACACCGGAGACGAAGGAGGCGTCGCCGCTCTCGGTCTACGCCATCTCCAAGTACGACCAGGAGGAGATGTGCAGGCTGATCGGGGAGTCGTACGGCATCCCGACGACCGCTCTCCGGCTCTTCAACGTATACGGCCCGCACCAGGGGTATACCAGCCCGTACTCCGGCATGCTGACCGAGTACGCGTCCCGCCTGCTCCAGGGTCTTCCCGTGCGCCTCTTCGAGGACGGTTACCAGCAGCGCGACTTCGTGAGCGTTTACGATGCTGTGCGCGCCTTCCGCCTGGCTCTTGAATCGCCGGCTGCTGCCGGCGGGACGTTCAACATCGGGAGCGGCCGCCCCTATACGTTCCGGACCATCGCCGGTCTTCTCGCGACGATAACCCGGCGGCAGCACCTCTCCCCCGAAATCACGGGGACCGGCAGGATCGGTGATATCCGCCACTGCATCGCGGATATCAGCCGTGCCAGGGAGGTTCTCGGCTACGATCCGGAGGTCTCGCTCGAGGCGGGCCTGATCGACCTGGTCGCCTGGGTCAATGCGGAGATCGAACGGCGGCGGAAGGTTCCCGCATCCCTTGAGGTGCCGAAGCCGTCCCGCCTCCCGGTCTGAAGGCCGCCCGGAGCCCAACCTTTATTTTTCCCGCAGGACGTACGTAACCGTATCATGCGCCTCAGCCTCCAGACCTGGGAAGTACGGCTCGGGATCGTCCTGGTTGCCCTCCCCGTCGTCATCTACGGTGTGAAATACCTCCTGCTGGGCGACGCCGGGAACACCTACCAGTACATCTTCAACGCCCTCGGGTTTCTGCCGATAAACGTCCTCCTGGTCACGCTCATCTTAAACCAGCTCCTGAGCATCCGGGCAAAGCGCGAGAGGCTGGAGAAGCTGAACATGGTCATCGGCACCTTCTTCTCGGAGGTCGGCACCGGGCTCCTCACCTACCTCTCGAACCGCGACCCGCACCTGCCCGAAGTCCGGCAGGACCTGGTCGTGACGGACGCCTGGACGCCGGAGATCTTCTCCGCGGTGCGTGACCGCCTCCGGCACCACCGCTGCCGGGTCGCCGTCGATGCCGCGGACCTGCAGGATCTCTGCCGGTACCTCACAGAGCGGCGGGGCTTCCTCCTTCGCCTGCTCGAGAACCCCGTCCTCCTGGAGCACGAGTCGTTCACCGACCTTCTGCGGGCGGTCTTCCACCTTACCGAGGAACTCGAACGGCGGGGGGACTTCGCCGGGCTCCCGGAGAGCGACATCGCCCATCTTGCCGGGGACGTCGAACGGGTATACGGCCTGCTCATCGGCCAGTGGCTCGGCTACATGGAGTACCTCCAGAAGAACTACCCCTACCTCTTCTCGCTTGCGATGCGGAGCAACCCCTTCGACGAGACGGCGTCGCCGGTTGTAAGGTAAACGACCGGCGCGAGCATCGCGAGCGGCAGAAGTTCGAGAAAACGCGAAGCGTTTTCGAGTAACGACGCGTGCCCCGCTAGGGGCAGGCGGAGTTTGAGCACCGCCAGGTGCGAGTAACGACGTTCCTAAGTGCGACGTTCCTCCGGGCGTGCCGCCCGTCGCACTCTGCACCTGGCGGTGCTCGAACTCCTCCCCCTTCGGGGGAGTCGCAAGTCGAAACCCTACGGGTTTCTCCTGCTCCGGACTCGAAACCCTTCGGGTTTCTCAAGCTCCTGCCGTTCCGGCAGTCGCACCCTTCAGCCCGTCGCACGTCACAACCTATATACCGCCAGCCAATCTACGCCATGCCCGATCACCATGGGCGAATACTCCGTAATCATCGGCGGGAAGGCCGGCGAGGGCATCAACACGGCAGGCCTCTCCATCGCCGGCCTCTTCTCCCGCCTCGGCTACCACACCTACATGTACTTCGATTACCCCTCGCTCATCCGGGGCGGGCACAACTTCGCGATCATCCGGGCCTCGGACAGAACGATCGGGGCGCACCGCACCCCGGCCGACGTCCTCCTCGCCTTCGACCGGAACAGCATCGAGAATCACCGGGAGCGGCTCCATGCCGGCACGACGGTCATCTACGACGCCTCGCAGGTTGTGCGGGCGGAAGGCTACGGCCTCCCGCTCGATGGGATCCTCGATGAGGAAAAGGCTCCCCCGATCACCAAAAACTCCGCGATGCTCGGGGCGCTTGCCCGGGTGGCGGGTATCGGACGGGGGGTTCTCGAGGACGTCCTCCGCGCAGCCGTCCCCGCAAAGCACCTGGAGGCGAATCTCCGGGTCGCCGGACGGGGCTACGACGCCGCAGGCGAGGTCTTCATCGTCGAGCCGCTCGATGCCCCGCCACTCCCGGTCCTGACGGGAAACGAGGCCGCAGGGCTCGGCCTCGTCCACGGCGGGCTCGACTCCTACGTCGCCTACCCGATGACCCCGTCGTCGAGCCTTCTTCACTTCCTTGCCAACCATGCCGAAGACCTCGCAGTCAGGGTCATCCACCCGGAGAACGAGATCGGCGTCATCCAGATGGCGCTCGGGCTTGCCTACGCCGGCGAGAAGACGGCGGTCGGCACCTCGGGCGGCGGGTTCTGCCTGATGACCGAAGGCCTCTCCCTCGCCGGGATGTCCGAGATTCCCGTGACGATCGTGATGGGGCAGCGGCCCGGCCCGAGCACCGGCACGCCGACCTACACCGCCCAGGGCGACCTCCACTTCGTCCTGAACGCAGGCCAGGGTGAGTTCCCCCGGCTCGTCGTCGCCCCGGGCGACCTCGAGGAGGCCTACGCCTGGTCGGCGACCGCCCTGATGCTCTCCTGGCGGTACCAGGTCCCCGCGATCGTCCTCACCGACAAGACACTCGCCGAAGGTGCATTCTCCTTCGATATCGGGGCCGTCACAGCGCCCCCGGACCATGAACCGGTGCTCTGGGACGGCGCAGGGGAGTACCGCCGCTATGCCCGGACCGAGAGCGGGGTATCGCCGCTCGCTTTCCCGGGAAGGGATGGCGCCGTCGTCAAGGCGAGCAGTTACGCTCACGACGAGGCCGGGTTCACGACGGAGACCGTAAAGGGCGTCACGGCGCTGCAGGAGAAGATGCTCGACAAGGGCGAGAGCCTCAGGGCGGAGCTCGCCACCTATCCTGCGGTGAAGACCTACGGCACATGGAACTCCGGGACGACGATCGTCTGCTGGGGGTCGCAGAAGTGGGCCTGCATCGAGGCCGCCGAGGAGTTCGGGGCGCGGGTCGTCCAGCCGCTCGTTCTTGCGCCGTTCCCTGCCAGGCAGTGGAAGGAGGCGATGATCGGAGCAGGCAGGGTCGCCTGCGTCGAGAACAACGCCACCGGGCAGCTCGCCCGCCTCCTCCGGCAGCAGGGCTTCGACCCCGGCCGATCGGTCCTGAAGTACGACGGGCGGCCGTTTGCGGTCGACGAACTTGCGGTACGGCTCGGGGAGGTCTTCGCATGACCCCGGAACGGTCTGCCGGACGGCTGGGCGGCGGGCTCATCAGCCCGGCGCAGAACACCTGGTGCCCGGGGTGCGGCAACTTCTCGATAGAGCATATGATGAAGTCGGCCATCACCGAACTCTCGGAGGAGGAGGGGATACCCCTCGAGAACTTCGTCCTCCTCGGCGGCATCGGGTGCCACGGGAAACTGGTCGATTACCTGAATGTCAACAGCCTCTACGGCATCCACGGGCGATCGATCCCGGCGGCCACCGGGATACGCCTCGCAAACCCGGATCTGAAAGTGATCTGCCACGTCGGGGACGGGGACATCTATGCCGAGGGGCTCGACCACCTCATCTTCGCGGCCAAGCGGAACAGCGACATCACGGTCATCGTCCACGATAACCGGGTCTACGGGCTGACGACGGGGCAGTACACCCCGACGTCGCCCACCGGCTTTAAGGGCCGCTCCACCCCCGGCGGGATAACGGAGCATCCCATAAACCCTCTTGAGGTGATGCTCGCCGCCGGGGCCACCCACATCGCTCGAGGCTACACGAAGAAGGTCCGGCACCTCAAGGACATCTTCAAGGAGGCGATCATGCACCGGGGGTTCTCGTTCGTCGACGTCCTCCAGATCTGCGCGACCTACTTCAACCTGACCGATTACTACAACGCTCATGCCTACGAGATGCAGGAGGGCGAGGTCGACACCGGCCGGTTCGAGAGCGCTCTAGGAAAGATCCGGGAGTGGGACTACGACCGGGAGGCGCCGATCCCGCTCGGGACGTTCTACTCGGTGGAAAAGCCGGTCTACGAGGAGAAGTTCCAGGCGCTCGCCGCCGGGCGGCCGGGCAGGAGGGCGCTTGTTCGGAAGGTGATCGAAGAGTGGCGGTGAATCTCCGGCGGCGCCTTCACGGCGCCGTCGTCAGGTGACGCTTTAGGAGGTATTCCCGGACCGCCACCGACTCGAGGTTCCCCCGGTCCAGCTGCCGGACAACCTCGTCGATCGCCTCCACCTGGAGCAGGATCTTATCACGCATGTCACCGTCCACGAACCCGGCCAATGCGGCAATCACCTGGAGCGGGTTGCGAATCCGATCGTTAAGGGTCGCAGACTGAATGATATTCTCCTCGATCCGTTGCAGCACTTCTTTCTGCAGGCAGGGTTCCAGGCGGGCCGCCTTCGCGATGACGGCTACGCTCCCCATGGCGTTCCCCCCGTCCGTCGATACCGGCGCAATAGTCAGGATCGCCTCAAACTCCGCGCCGGTTTTCGTCCTGAACCGGGCCGGCCGGCCGGGCAGGAACGTTCCCGCCGGGAGCACCCCCGTCCCCTGGCCTTCGCCGGCCAAAAAGAGGCAGTTCATGGTGGTTCCAAGAACCTCATCCTCCCGGTAGCCGAAGATCTCCTCCGCACCGAGATTCCAGGTGACGATTGTCCCGTCGCTCCCCATCCCGACAACCGCATCGCGGATCGCGAGACCGACGGCGTTGAGGACGGACTGCAACCCCGGCGCCGGGGCCGTTCCGGGGGAATCAGCGGACCGGATGCCTCGATTGAGGCGGCGACGGGATCTAGATCCACGAGGAGGACGATGCAGGCCCTCCGTCATGCCTTATCCTCCTCACCGGCATCGTCGGGGATGACGATCTCCACGATTGTCCCGGGCTCCCCTGCCCGGAAAGTGACAGTCCCTTCGAGCTGCGCCGCGAGGATCCGGACCAGCTGCAGCCCAAGGGTTGCCGGAGACCGGATGATGACGTCCGGGGGCATCCCGACCCCGTCGTCCCGGTAGTCGACGGTGAGCCGGTGGTCCGGCGACCGGGCGACCCGGATCGCGATCGTCCCCGTATCCCTGCCGGCAAACCCGTGTCTGAGGGAGTTGGAGATGAGCTCGTTGAGGATGAGGCCGAGCGGGACCGCCGCATCGCTGGAAAGGGTAATCGGCCTTGCCGTCCCGACGGTGACGGAGATGTAGTCCTGCAGGGCATATGACCGGATCAGGTCGTCTGCGAGCCGGCGCGCGTAGACGCCGATATCGACGGTGGCAATGGACTCGGACCGGTAGAGGGTCTCGTGGACGAGTGCCAGCGACTTCACCCGGTTCTCGCTCTCCCGGATACATTCGCGGGCCCCGGCGTTCTCTATCAAGCGGCCCTGCAGGGAGAGGAGGCTTGAGATCACCTGCATGTTGTTCTTCACCCGGTGGTGGACCTCTTTTAAGAGGGCGGTCTTCTCGTCGAGCGACGCCTGCAGCCGGTTTTCGTAGGCCGTCCGCTCCTCAAAGAGCCGGGCGGTGATGATGGCAAGCGAGGCCTGGTCCGCGATCCCTTTCAGGAGCGCGAGTTCTTCCGTGGAGAAGACGCGCGGGGCGTCGAACGTCACCACCCCCAGAGCCCCGATCAGGGCTCCTTCGTGAAGGATTGCCGCGAACGCGAGCGTGCGGGGAAGCTGTTCCGGGGTTTTCCTCCAGGATACTTCATCCATCCGGGGTATCAGGTCGGGGATAGTGAAGACCGGCCCCTGTCCTCGGAGTTCACGCTCGTAGATCGTCCGTGGGATGAGCGGCAGAGACTCTCGTTCCTCCTCCGGCACCCCGAACGACCGGGCCGGCACGAGCAGGCCCGGGTGAGGCTCGTTGAGGAAGACGGCCGCTACCGGGACACGGAGCACCCGGGCTGTCTCCTCGCAGAGCGCATCGAGCACGGCATCGAGCGTGCCGCTGCGGTTCAGCCGTGCCGCGATCCATAGCAGCGTATCGGTACGGTCCATCTCCTCGCGAAGTGCCTGCTCGCGTGCTCTCTGTGCGGTGATATCGTGGACGATCCCGACGTTGTACCACCCGTCCCCGGTCATCACTGCGGCTACCGAGAGTTCCGCGGGGAACACGGAACCCCCTTTCCGGGCGAACGTGACGTCGGGGAACCTCCGGCGGGCGACGCCCTGCGGCGCGGCCGCAGCGGCATGCCTGACGCCCTCGACGTACGGAAAATGGAAATACCCGGACGGGAACAGCCGGCATACATCGCTCCCGACAATCTCATCCGCCGTATACCAGAAGAGGTCTTCGGCGCTGTGGTTCCAGTAGGTGATCCTGCAGGAATCGTCCAGGACGACGATCGCGTCGGATGCGGCATCGGCCATGAGGGCCAGTTTCTGATCGTTTATCCAGGTGTTCCGGGCCTCCCGCCGCTTGCGTTCGGTGATATCGTGGCCGACCACCTGGTACTCGCAGACAGCACCCCCGTCGTCGAGGATCGCCCGGCATGTACTGCGGTACCAGCGTTCTTCACCGTCCGCTTCACCGACCCTGAATTCCCGGGTGACGATGGAGTTGGCCGCGTCGGGTGGAGCCGTCCCGGGGGACAGCTCTCCTGCGATTTCGGGTGGTAGTATGTCCTGCACGCGCATCCCGATAACTCCGTCGCGTTCCCGCAAGCAGAAGGCACAAAATGCCTCATTCGCATAGGTGATCGTTCCATCAGGCAGGATCCTGCAGAGGGGGTCGGTCAGGTCCTCGACGATGGCGCGGTAGTAGGCCCCGACGGTATGCAGCGCTTCGCACGAGCAGGGACCCTTCATGACTGAACCAAGGGCTGCGGCGGCCGCCCTCAACACATCGATCTCGAACCGGCCCCACCTCCTTCGCCCCGGGCGTCCCCGGAACCCCAGGACACCCCGGAGTTCCGACCCGCAGAAGACAGGGGCTATCAGGACCTCCCCGGATACTCCCCGGACAGGCAGGCCTGCCCGGAGCTGTTCCTCCCACCCGGGAGGCAGATCCCGGCAGGAAAGAGACTGCCCTTTACCCTGCGGGCCGACCCCATCGACGGCCCATTCGCACCTGAGACGCAGGCAGACCTCTCCCGTGCCCGGCTTACGGGCGGCCCTGGCGAGGCAGACCCGGCTCACCCTCACCGCCCTCCCGAGGCGCCGGAGGAAGGTGTGCATCCGGGTGTTCTCGGCGACGCTCCCGGAGGAGAGAGCCCCTGCATTGCCGAGAACTGCCACATGCCGCCGGAGGGCGCCGACGGTTCGTCTCCACCTTCTTCTATCGGGCATCCCTGCCGTTCACCGGATCCCGGAGGGTCTTCTGGATATCGATCCAGATGGTAAGGTCTTTATCACCCTTCTTCTCTCTGTCAATTCCGTCGCTGCCGTGCAACTCGATGATCCCCTTCATGTAGGCCTGGCTTGAGATTGCCTCGTCAATCCGTTCGACATCGGTCTCCGCAACCAGGATGACACTATGGACGTCGTCGACGATCCCGATGTTCGACCCCCCGGAGGCCTCGGGAGGGCAGTGAGGACGTCGATGCACTGGTTCAGGCTCACCTTGATCTTGTTGATGTCGCCCCGGTAATCGGTCATAATCTTCTTCGGGATCGCCCCGCTGCTGATGTGGTCGATGTAGTTCGCCGTCACTTCGATCGGGTCGACGATGGCATCGAGGACGTCGTTCATGCCCTCGATGATTGTGCAAAAGCCTCTCTGGTGCTTGGAGAGGTCGGCACGGAGATCCAGTTTTCCGCTGGCGGCTCTTTTGAGCAGGCGTATCAGGTCGGCGCGTATTCCGAATTCTTTGGCATCGAACGTATTGTTGTCAGATGATTCCAGCGTGCTTTCCACGTAGATCATTCTCTTCCTTCATCAGTTCTTCCGGAGGCGATGCGTCCGCCAGCTTGCGGAATGGATCTTTACGGGTCAGGAGGAACTCGTGCGGCAACGGGACTGGGGTGTGCGCTCAAGGGCGTGGATGGTCTATCCGGGTATGCTCTGCCGCCGGTGGGTCTGGCTGGTGAATGTAGAAAACCTGGCCGTTTTTCCGGGGTGCCGGGGAGATACTCCTCGCGAGAGGTTCACTCCCGATATGCACACTCATATGCATGCATATGCTGATCGCAGATTAACCCGATGTGACAATAAATGTTGCGAAAGATCGCTCGCTATTTTGAAACAATATCCAACAATTTTCAGCAAATATGGAAAATATTCGGTACGCCCATCCGATCTGCCCGTGGAACGCCGAAGTGCCGGTCATTATGCCAGGTTGCCAGCATAGATAACCTCTATGCTGCCAGAGTAGGTACAGAGGTGTAGGGACCGGAATGCCTGACGAGATACCAGAGCTTGAGGAGATCAAGGTGCTTCTCCGCCAGGAGCCCCGTGGTCTCAGTATTCTTGAGATCTCCCGGGAACTCAAGATCGGGAGGAACGTGACGACGAAATACCTGAGCATGCTCCACGCTGCAGGCCAGGTTGAGGTGCGCAGGGTTGCGGCGGCGAAACTCTATACCCTTGCGCATAGGGTACCGGTCTCCGCGCTCCTCGGGCTGACCTCGGACCTGATCGTCGTTCTCGACCGGAACCTGCGTGTCGTGCTCGCCAACGACGCGTTTCGGGCCGCGCTCTGTCCCGGCAAGGCCGATATCACCGGCCGCTCGTTTGAGGCGTTCTTCCCGGATCGCCCCCTCCCCCCGGAGGTCATAGAGATGACCCGGACCGCGCTCCGGGGGCAGGAGGGCAGGTCCGAGGTGCCCTGGGAGATCGGCGGGCGCACGGTGCAGTTTCGTGCAAAGTTCGTCCCTGTGGTCTTCGAGGACGGGTCACCGGGCGTAACCATCATCTTTGAAGACGTCACCCGCGAGGTCGAAGCGGCGCGGGACCTCGAGAAGGCCCTGGAAGAGAAGGAAGCCCTGATCCATGCCATTCACTACCAGATGCGCAACACCCTCCAGGTGGTCTCAAGCATCCTGCACCTGCAGACGGCCCGGCTCACCGACCCTGCCGCCAGAAAAGCGATCCGGGCGACGGAACAGCAAATCCTCTCGCTCGCCCTCGCCCACGAGGATCTCTACCTGTCGCAAAATTCCGACCGTGTCAGGATGGAGGAGTACCTGACCCGTCTTGCCGGCACCCTCACCGGCACCTACGGCGTGCCCCTGGAGAAGATCTCGTGGAGGGTGCGCGCCCCTGGCATCGAGATGCCTCTCGAGCTCGCCCAGTTCACCGGGTTCATCCTCGTCGAACTGATCGTCAACGTCATCCAGCACGCTTTCCCGGATGGGATGACCGGGTCGATGGAGGTGGCGATCGACCGCGACCGGGCGGGCACATACACCTTCACTGTCCAGGACAACGGGGTCGGCATCCCGGAAGGGATGGAGATCGCCGCGGGCACCACTCCAGGCCTCCCCACCGTCCGGCTTCTCGTCGAGCAGTACCTTGAGGGGCGGATTGCAATAGGATGGGATAGCAGCGGCACGACGGTGACGGTCACCTTCGGAGAGAATCTGCTCGTATCTCCCCCGGGGACGGCAGAGACCGAAGGGCACACCTGATCGCACAGACCAGATCTGCAGTGGTATATGGTTTCAGAACATACCCCGCAGGAGACGTTGCCATTGCCCGGCCCCTCACCGACGGGTCCGAGTGGGCGGTGACATAGACGATGGGGATACCGAAGCGGTCACGTATGATCTCCGCCGCCTCGATGCCGTCCATGTCGCCCTTGAGCGTGATGTCCATGAAGATCAGGTGCGGCCGCACCTGCTCCGCCTGGCGGATCGCATCCGCTCCCGTCGCCGCCACCGAAACATCCCCATAGCCAAGCTCCTCGAGCCGGGTCACTATGTCGAACGCGATGATGCCGTCGTCCTCGACGACAAGAAGCCGTATCTCTCCGTCATCTGTCCCGGTCATCTCACGCATCCCACCGCCCTTGCCGCGTCACCGGTCCCGGCTTCGATGCACGAGCAGAATAATCCAGTTGTAATAATATCAGGCTTGCGTTATTTACCGTTTTTGAGTCGCCTCACCGGAACACACCGGGCCGGGGTTCCGCGCTCCCGGCCGGGACCTTCATAAGCCACCCTGACCACAGGGGGCCGGGACGGGCGGGGTGCCCGGACCACCCAGATGGTGAGAGGAGAGGAGACGGCTGGAAGGGAAGAACGTCCTCGTTACCGGCGGCTCGACCGGCATCGGCCGGGCGACGGCGATCAGGTTCGCGGACGAAGGCGCAAACGTTGCCATAAACGATCATTCCCCATAGGGAGCCTCCCGGAGAACGGCCGGGATCGCTCCCGGGAGCCCGTCTGAAAAGCCCGGCGGATCACGGGATTCATTCAAGCAGATTAATATAATTATATTTTTATATGTTAAGGCTCGAAAAAACGCCAGGCACAGGGTCTGCTGCGGCAGTCCCGGCAGGGGTCCCACCTGCCGCCGGGCGATCCTTCGAGGTGAACGGTTCCGTGAGCATCAGGAGAGGGAACGCAGGTACGGCATGGCCTTCGAGACAAAAGAGAGCCTGACGGAAGAAGAAGTCCGTCACGGCTTAAAACTCGTCATCAGGGACGGCCTTACCACCCAGGCGATGGTGACGCTGACCGGCGGCATCTTCCTCGTAGCCTTCGCCCTGCAGCTCGGGGCATCCAATACCGTCATCGGCCTGCTTGCCGCCATCCCGCCGCTCGCAGAACTCCTGCAGATACCTTCTATCTACATCGTCGACCGCGTCCGGAAAAGGAGGGTCGTGGTCGTGGCGGCGTCGCTCGCCGCGCGCCTCTGCTGGATACCCATCATCCTGATACCGTTCTTCCTCTCGCCGGAGCAGGGGATATTCGTGCTTATCGTGTCAATTGCCCTCTACGCGTCTTTCTCGGCGATCTCCCACTGCGGCTGGAACTCCTGGATGCGGGACCTGATACCGCAGGACCGGCTCGGGGACTTCTTCTCCCGCCGGCTGACCCTCTCCACCGGGCTTGCGCTCGTCATCAGCCTCGCCGCCGGTTTCTTCATCGACTCGTGGGACGTCGCCGTCCCGGACCTTGCAGCCTACGGCTACTCCATCCTCTTCCTCCTCGGGCTCATCGCCGGCCTCTTCGGGATCACCCTCCTCGCCCGCACGCCCGAACCCCGGATGGCCGTCGGCGAAGAGGAAGACGGCCTGCTCGCCGCCATCAGGAAGCCTTTTGCAGACATCAACTTCAAGAACCTCATCGTCTTCCTCGGCTCGTGGAACTTCGCCGTCAACCTCGCGGCGCCGTTCTTTACGGTCTACATGCTGCAGAGGATCGGCCTCGATATCTCGGTCGTCGTCGCTCTCAGCGTCCTCAGCCAGGTCATGAACATCGTCTTCTACCGGTCGTGGGGCCGGGTCTCCGACCGGTACTCCAACAAGTCGGTCCTCGCCGTGAGCGGTCCGCTTTTTATGCTCGCGATCTTCGCGTGGATGTTCGTCACCCTCCCCGACGTCTACATCCTGACCTACCCGCTGCTCGTCCTCATCCACATCCTGATGGGGATCTCGCTTGCGGGGGTCTCGCTCGCTTCGGGAAACATCAGCCTGAAGATGGCACCGCAGGGCCAGGCGACCAGTTACCTTGCAGCGAGCACCTTCGCAAACTCGGTCGCCGCCGGCGTCGCCCCGATCCTCGGCGGGCTCTTCGTGGACTTCTTCGCCGAGCGGGAACTCATATGGACCCTGATCTGGAAAGACCCGGTGCAGGAACTCGTCTTCGTCACCCTCGACGTCCAGCAGTGGGAGTTCTTCTTCCTCTTCGCCTTCATCCTCGGGCTCTACTCCCTGCACCGCCTGACGGCGGTGCAGGAAGAGGGGGAGGCGAAGGAGCAGGATGTTGTTGACGAGCTCATCGCAGGGGTCCGGCGCGATATGCGGAACTTCTCCCCGGTGGGGGGCCTCCGGGACTTCGTGAAGTTCCCCTTCTCGTCCGTCGGGAACCGTCGGGGGAAGAAGAAGCAGTAGAAGCAGGGGCACTCCGATACCTTCATGAACCCGGGGAAGAAGCCCGGTGTCATGGAGACCGGATGAGTCACCATACTGCCTCGTCATCGCGGCAATGCCAGCAGCGGTGCTCGCCGCAGGCTGTGCCGGCACCCCCCTGACACCGGACGGCAACAGCACGCCGCCACCCCCCACAACCCCGTCTTAAGGGCGACGTCTCCGCCGGGGACCTCTACCCCCTGGAGGTCTACCTCGTCGCGGGCAGCGTCACGGGCCTCGAGCCGGGGGTCTACCACTACCACGGAGATAGGGTCCACCACAACGGCTGGTGACCCCGTCCCGCCTCGCGGATGCAAATGCTCGCTCCTTATCAGGCCGGCGCTCCAAACAGGGATCGTTATCAATGGAGCAGAGAGACGACGCCGGCCGCGAAGCCGGGACACCGTCCGGGTTCCCGAAGAATAGAATCGAAGCGCTCACCGACGGCATATTCGCCTTCGCCATGACGCTCCTGGTACTCAGCCTCGACGTCCCGGCAGGCCTCCGCGACCCCTCCGACACCGCCATCGTGACGATGCTTGCCAATCTCGTTCCCGACCTATTCCATTATTTCCTCGCGTTCTTCATCCTTGCTTCCTTCTGGGTAGCCCATCACGCTCAGGTGAACCGGCTCCGGCATATCGACCGCACGTACCTCTGGATCAACATCACGGCACTCATGTTCGTCACGCTGGTGCCGTTCTCCGTCTCCCTCGTCGGCGATTACCCGGGCGAGATCTTCGCGGCGATTGCCTTCGAGACGAACCTCCTGCTCCTCGGCCTGCTCTTTGCCGTGCAGTGGCGGTATGCCGTGCACGAGCACCGGCTCATCCACCCGGACACCGACTTAGGGCGCGGGAAACTGCGGGTGATGGTGGTTCCGGCCGTCTCCCTCATCGCGATCCTGCTCGCCCTCGCCGGGTGGACCTGGAGCACGGCAACCTACGCGCTCATACCTCTCGTGATGCGCTTTCTTCCCCCGGGCAGGTGACGCCCGGGCCGGGGGACGGTTGCTGCTGGGTGATACAGTGGATTGCCCCGAAACCCTCGACCATCGCCGTGCAGTCGATGCCGACGATCTCCCGGTCGGGGAAGACCTGCCGGATCCGTGCTACGGCAATCTCGTCGTTCGGGTGCCCGAAGACCGGCACCAGCACGACGGAATTGCCGATGTAGAAGTTCGCGTAACTTGCCGGCAGCCTTTCCGCGCCGCCGACCCTCCCCGGCATAGGGAGCCCGATGACCGTTAAGGGGTTGCCGTCCTGGTCGGTCGATGCCGCGAGGGTCTCGTAGTTCTCCTGCAGGACAGCGTAGTTCTCGTCGTCCTCATTCTCCTCGAGAGCGCACAGCACCGTCGTCGGATCCACGAACCGGGCGATATCGTCGACGTGGCCGTCTGTGTCGTCGCCGGCGATGCCCTGCTTTAGCCAGATGACGTGGCCGGCGCCGAGGTAGGCCTCGAGATAGGCCTCGATCTCCTCCCGGGAGAGGTGCGGGTTCCGGTTCGGGTTTAAGAGGCACGCCTCCGTCGTGATCACCGTGCCGCACCCGTTCACCTCGATTGAGCCGCCCTCGAGAACAATCCCGGGGGTGAAGAGAGGGAGTTCCATCTCGCGGTTCATGATAGGCGGGACCCGGGTATCCCCCATGAGTTCAGTGTACTTCTCTCCCCAGGCGTTGAACGTCCAGTTCACCATCGCGAGGCTCCCCGCCTTTCGGTTAGCGAGGAACGTCGGCCCATAGTCCCTGAACCAGACGTCGGCATAATCGACGGAGTGGAACCTGACGCCTCCCGTATCGACGTCTTCCTCCCCCAGCACCGCCTCGATGCGGGTGCGCATCGCTTCACCGGTGACGAGCAGGTCGACGGTCTCGGACCCGCGGAGCGCCGCGATGATCTCGACGTAGGTCCGCTCGACCGCGGCAAGGTCGGGGAACGTCTCGCGGTCGTGAGGCCAGGAGAGCCAGACGGCGTCGTGCGGCTCCCACTCCGCCGGCATGCGGTAGCCGGACCCCGCAGGGGTTCGGCCCGGCAGGAACCTCCGGGTGAGCGCCCCGTAGGTCTCCGGCCGCCGGTTCCCAAAGAAGCCCCAGCCCTCGCGGACGGCCTCGTTTCCCGCGAGGTCGACCTCCACGACGAGAACCTCTTCGGCGGTCCCACTCGCCCGGGCAAGGACGTTCCCGAAGGCGTCGGCGACGAAAGAACTCCCGAAGAACCGTATGTCCCCCTCATCGCCCACCCGGTTGACGGCGGCGACGTGGACGCTGTTTGCTATCGCGTGGCCCCGCTGCACCGTCTCCCACGCCTCGCGCCAGTCGCCCTCGGGAGGCTCCTCCCCCGCAATCATGCCGATGGCGGTCGGGTAGAAGACGATCTCTGCACCCTGCAGCGCAACCGTCCTCGCAGCCTCCGGGAACCACTGGTCGTAACAGATGAGCACGGCAATCCGGCCGTACCGGGTATCGTAGACCCGGTAGCGGTCCCCGGGCCGGAAGTAGTTCTTCTCGTAGAAGAGCGGGTCGTGGGGGACGTGTACCTTCCGGTAGGCGGGGAGCAGCCGCCCGTCGGCATCGATCACGACCGCGGTGTTGTAGTGCTCGCCGGCCGCGGTCCGCTCGTAGATGGGGACGACGATCACCACGCCGTGCTCCCGGGCAAGCGCCGAGAACGCTTCGGTCGAGGGGCCCGGGATCGTCTCGGCGTAGGCTGAAGCGTCCGTATCCTCGTACTGCGGGAAGTAGGGGACCCGGTAGAGTTCCTGCAGGCAGAGGATCCGCACACCCTTAGCGATCGCCGCTCTCGCCATATCGAGGGTGCGGGCCAGGTTGCGGTCGGCATCCTCGCTCACCGCCGTCTGGATGAGGCCGATCGTTTGCGTGCTCATCGTATCATCTCTCCGTACCGGTAGGACGCTCCAGCGTTTTATAGCAACCGCCGGGCCATAGCGTTATCTGGCATCGCGTCGGAACTTTACGGAAGCAATGGATCTCGCGACAACCTTCCTCATCGCCGTCGCCCTCGCGATGGATGCGTTTGCCGTCTCGATCAGCGGAGGCGCCACCCTGCGGGAGGATCGGGGCCGATGGGCTCTCATCGCCGGTGCGCTCTTCGGCGGATTCCAGGCAGGGATGCCGGTGCTCGGGTGGCTCGGCGGGGTGACTCTCGCCTCGTTCATCGGGATCTGGGGCCCCTGGATCGCCTTCCTCCTGCTTGCCCTGATCGGCGGGAAGATGATCGTCGAGGCGGTGCGGGAGAACGGCGAGAACGTGCAGTTTGCCACCGGGAGCATGGCCGTGCTGTTCCTGCTCGCCGTGGCGACGAGCATCGACGCGCTCGCCGTCGGCGTCACGTTCGCCGTGCTGGATACCCCCATACTCTGGCCCGCAGTCATGATCGGCATCGTGACCTTCGCCCTCTCCGCCGCCGGCGTGCTCGTGGGGAGCTCCTTTGGCCGGGTGTTCGGGCGGAGGGTCGAGATCCTCGGCGGGGTGATCCTGATCGGCATCGGTCTGCGGATCCTGCTCGACCACCTCTTCTTCTGACCGTCAGGCGGTCTCGTCCAGGATCCGCCGCATATCGAGGACGAGGTCTTTGCTCTCGGAGTCGAGCGCGACGAGCCGCAGATCCTCTGCCGAACGAACGCCGATTTCGAGCTCCGCCGCTCTGGCGATCGGGTCCATCGCAAATATCCGGCCCTGCATCACCTCCGGCGTCGTGCCGTGGAGGCGAAGCAGCGCAACTCCGGCGGCATCGAGGGCGATCCGGTCGGTGCTCGCGAGGATGACGTTCGGGGCAATACGGGCGCCGCGCTCGGGGCCACCGGTCGAGAACCCCTCCGTTGCGTCCATAACGGCAATGTCGCAGGGGCAGAACCGGCTGATCTCCGCGATCATCCTGCGCTGGTGCGTTGAGGCGTGCAGTTCCGCCATGTAGTTGTAGCCGTCCTCCGGGTCCCTCGCGGCAACGGCCCCCACCAGGTTCTTCAGGGAGAGGGAGACGTACCCCCCGAACCGGTGGGTCTTTAAGCAGCAGGTCTGGATCACCGCATCGGCCTCCCGGAAGAGCCGGGCGACCAGAAACCCGCGCTCCCAGTGGAGACCGTCCGGCGGGATCGCCACCCACCCCTCAGGGGAAAGGCCGTCGAGCGCCGTCACCTCCGCTCCCGACCGGGCCGCGACATCGACGGCGCCCCGGTTCTTCAGCACCGCACGGGTCTCCCCCATCCCGCTCCGCTCCCCGAGCCGGACCGTCCGGGCCCCGGCATCGCGGACCTGCCCGAGGATCGCTTCCAGCATGTCGGGATGGGTCGTCGCGGGGAACGGGTCGTCGCTGTTGAAGTTCGCCTTGACCGCAACGGCCTTCCCGTCGAAGGGAGGAAGGCCGATTTCGTGCCAGAGCGTCTCAACGGCGTGATAGCGATCCGATGCGTCGATGATGTAGACTTCAGATGCCGCCGGGGATGCCATGCGCGCAGAGTGGCCCGCCAACCTATAAAATTGTATGCCGTCGGCCCGGATCAGGATAAAAAGGCTGATTTGAGGATGCGACGGACGGCACGTCCGGAGCTTGAGAAAACCCGGAGGGTTTTCGAGTTGCGACGGGCCGAAGGGTGCGAGATGCGACGGACGGCACGTCCGGAGCTTGAGAAAACCCGGAGG
>JAHDQM010000031.1 GCA_018433835.1 Methanoculleus sp. | reverse complement strand
GGGGGGGGGGGGGGCGCCCCCCCCCCCCCCCTGTCCCCTCCCCCCCCCCCGGGGGCGATACCCCCACGGTCCACTGCACCGGGATTGTACCTCGCTTCGGCTTTACCTGTGAGTCGCTCGCGGGATGCCCAAATTCCATCAAGCAAAGACCATGCCGGAAATCCGGCCTAAAAGAAGCTTCCGGCCATCAAAAAGCAAGAAGGGGCCGGGAAACCCTCTTCAGATCGTGATCCCCACGAGATGGAGCAGGACCAGGACCAGAGCGCCCGGCAGTCCTCCGAGGGCGCAGATGAGGATCGTCACCAGGTTGATCTGGATGTCGGGAGCGCCGAACCACGCGAGGACGTTGAAAGAGTTCAGGAGCCAGAGCGTGATGAGTCCGGCGATGGCGTTGATGACGAGCGTCATGGCCTTCTTCATGAGATAGTAGAGCGCCGCGGCTATCGCAACCGCGAGAAGGATGGCAAGGATCTCTTCGATCATCTATTTACCAATGATCTGCTGGTTATTTAACCGTATTGATGGAATCGTCAGCCGTCCGACGCGTCTTGTGTCTTTTCCGAGCCCCCCGATCTCCCGTAGCATCTCAAAGACGTTCCCGGAAAGCATCGCCGTCCGGATGGGCTCGACGAGGTCCCCGCCCTCCATCCAGAAGGGATTGGAGATCTCCACCGAGAAGTCGCCGGAGAACGGGTTCGCGGTATGGGCGCCCACGACGTCGTGGACCCAGACCACCCGCTCGTCGCCGGGTTCTTTTTCCCGCGGGCCGTCGACGAAGAGGTTGTGGAACCCGATACCGGGCGGTTCGCCCCCGGAACGGACGGCACTCCCCGTGCTCCCCTCGCCGTAGCGGTAGCCGGTCTTGAGGTCGTAGGCGAACTGCCGGAGAACCCCCTGCTCCACGAAGACCAGGCGCCGGGTGGGGACACCCTCCGCGTCCCAGGTGGTGCTCCCGAGGCCGGGAACAAACGGGTCGTCGTAGACGGAAAGGCGCTCGTCAAAGACCTGCTCCCCAATTTTGTCCGCGAGGAACGACCGGCCGGCTTTCACGTTCCGCCCGGAGAGAGCCGGGAGGATAACCTGACCGAGGATGCTTGCCGCCGCTATCGGGGAGAGGACGACGTCGTAGCGCCCGGTCTCGATATCGCGTCCCGATAGAGAGCGTGCGGCAAGCGAGGCCGCCTGTTCCCCGACCGACCGGGCGTCGATATCGGCACGGAACGGGGAGGCGTCGAACTCGTAGCCCGTGGACTGCTCCCGGATCGCTTCGAGGGATACCGCCGCTACCGTCCGGTCCATGCCGTAGAGGACGCCGCTCGTGTTCGCGACCATGAGGTACGACCGGGCGAGGTTCGCGCCCCCGCCCACGACCTCCACCGGGTGCTCCGCCGCACCCGAAAGAAGGTCGCCGACCATCCCCGCCGCATCCTCCACCGCGACGATCAGGTCGCCGTCCGATGAGGATGCGGTGCTCGTCAGATTTGCCGGTTTCGGGAACCCTCCCCACTGCTGCGGGGTGGCGAGCCCCCCGCTCGCGAGCGCCGCGTCCAGGCACTCCTTCCACCGGTCGGGATCGCCGGTGCTCGAGAACCCTATCCGACCGTCTTTGACGGTCCGGACGGCCATGCTCCAGGCCTCCGACTCCTCGGCGGTGCCGATGATCCCCTTCTTGATCTCGGTGCTGATGCTCTCTCCCCGGGCGTAGAAGACCTCGACCTCGTCGGCCCGGCGCCCACCCTCCCGGAGAACCCTCTCGATAAGGTCTTCGCCGTTCATTCGCCGCGCCCCCCGATGGTTGCGTTCTCGAGCAGGAGGTGGGGCGCGCCGTCGCTGACCGGCACGCTCTGCCCGCCTTTGCCGCAGTAGCCCGGGCTCATCTTCCGGTCGTTCCCGACGAGGACGATGTTGTGGAGCGTCGAGAGGATCTCGCCCGAGAGCGAGACGTCCCTGACCATATCGGTCGTCTCGCCGCCCTCGACCAGGTAGCCGTACTCCGCGTTGAACTGGAAGACACCCCGGCCGGGGTCGACCTGGCCGCCTCGCGACCCGATCAGCAGTATGCCGTCCTTACATTCGGCAAGGATCTCGTCGTAGGCCGCGTCGCCGTTCTCGATGAAGGTATTGCTCATCCGGACGATCGGCGGCGCCCCGTGCTCCGCCCGGGCGTGTCCGGGGATTCCGTTCCCGACCGCCGCGAGAGTCTCCCGGTTGTGGAGGTAGGACGAGAGGATGCCGTCGCGGATGATCTCGGTCCGCTGCACCGCCACCCCCTCGGCGTCCACGGGGATGAACCCGAACTCGTGAAGCGTCGGGTCGTCCACGATGACCAGCCCCTCGCACCCGATACGCTCGCCGATCTTCCCTCCGAGAACCGATGCGCCCTCGCGGACGAGATCGCCCTCGCTCGCGTGGCCGACCGCCTCGTGGGTGAAGACACCGGCGAGCTCCGGGTCGAGCACGGCCCGTTTTGTCCCGCCCTTCGCGAGTTTTGCGTCGAGCAGGGAGACCGCGACCTCGCCCGCCTTCCGCCCGAGGTCGTGCTTGCCCCGGAGGTTGAACCCGGTGGTGATGTGGTCGCGTTCGCTTCCCATCTGCATCACCCCGTTTTTGGACGCGATCGCGATGACCGAGAACCCGGACCGGACCGCCTCATAGGCGTACTCGTTCCCGCTCGAGTCCAGGAACCGGACCGAGTCGATCCCCTCGGTGTAGCGGGCCCGGGTGTTGCCCACCCCTAAAACCCGTGCCGCGCCTTCGATCCCGGCAAGCAGCCGGGTCTTCTCCTCGAGGTCGATATCGCGGGGGTCCTCCCCGAGAGGCGGGACGGGGAGCACGCCGCGCGGCGCATCGGCAAGGCCGAGACGGTCCTGTGTGACCGCAGCGAGGCGCGACGCCGCTTCGACGAGGCTGTTTAACTCGCGCTTCGAATCGATATCGACGTGGTCGCGGGTGAGGATGCCCCAGCCGTTCGATCCCAGTACCCGGATCACGGCTTTGTTGAAAAATGAGGTGCCCGCGGACTCGACCACCCCGTTGTCGATATCGACCAGGGTGACCTCGCCCCGTACGCACCGGATGTCGTAGTATCGCACTTCAGCCATAGGGCATCAGACCGCGGTGCGCCCGGCGTTCGGGTCGAAGATGGTGGTCGGGGTGACCGCCATCTTCCGGAGCTTCGAGAGGAACCCTTCGCGGTTCTCGGGCACGAGTGCGTTCTGGAGAACCTCTTCGATGTGGTCGACCGGGACCACCTCGACCATCGTGCGGTAGCGGTCCTCGATGAGAACGTCGTCTAAGTTCGACCGCGGGATGATCACCTTCTTGATCCCGGCCTTTGCAGCCGCCTCGATCTTGTAGGTGACCCCGCCGATGGGAAGAACGTCGCCCCGGACCGAGAGCGACCCGGTCATCGCGACGTCCTGGCGCACCGGGATGTTCTCGATGGCGCTGATCACCGCTGTTGCCACGGTCACGGAGGCCGAGTCCCCCTCGACGCCGCCGTAGGTGCCGATGAACTGGACGTGGATGTCCATGTTCCTGACATCCTTGCCCGTGAACTTCTTTATGAAGGCGCTGACGTTCGTGATCGACTCCTTGGCGATCTCTTTGAGCATACCGGTCGCGATGACCGTGCCGGTCGCCCCCTGGCTCGGGGTCACCTCGGCCATCACCGGGAGCACCGAGCCGGAGTCGCTCCCCATCACGGCAAGCCCGTTCACCCGTCCGATCTTGGTGCCCTCAACGACGGTGATGTCGTAGTCGCGGCTCCGCCGGATGTACTCGTCGGAGATCTGGTCCTCGATCGAGCGGGACGCCGATTTTGCGGCGAGGACGTGCTTTACCGAGGTGAACTCCGCACTTTCCTGCCGGGCGAGGTCGCCCGCCACCCGGATGAGCCCGCCCATGTCGCGGAGTTTCAGGGTCAGGTGGCCCTTCCGGTTCGAGCGGCGCCGGGCTTCGCGGAGAACCTCAAGCATGGCATCGCGGTCGAAGTGAGGGATCTTCCCGTCGTTCTTGACCTCCTGGGCGATGAACCGGAGGAACTTCTTCCGGTTCTCCGGGGTGTCTTCCATCGTCTCCCGCATGTAGACCTCGTAGCCGTAGCCCCGGATACGCGACCGGAGCGCCGGATGCATCCCCTGGATGGCGTCGATGTTGCCTGCGGCGATCATCACGAACTGGCAGGGAACCGGCTCGGTCCTGACCATCGCACCGCTCGAACGCTCGCTCTGGCCGGTGATCGGGAAGGTCCCCTCCTGGAGCGCGGTCAGCAGGTTCTGCTGGGAGTGCGGGGTGAGGGTGTTGATCTCGTCGATGAAGAGCACGCCCCCGTGCGCCCGGTGAATGGCCCCGCCCTCGACACGGTCGTGAGAAGGCGTCTCGAGGCCGCCGCTCTGGAAGGGGTCGTGCCTGACGTCGCCGAGCAGGGCGCCTGCGTGCGAGCCGGTGGCGTCGACAAAGGGCGCGGGGGTGTTCGGGTCGTGGGAGATCAGGAGTTTCGGGACCATCGTCTCCTCGCGGGGTGTCGAGTACTTCAGCGCCATGAAGATGAACGCGGCGGCGATGATGCCCATGAGCCACTGGTAGGTGATGATCGCGTAACCGATGATCCCGATGATGAGAAGCATGGTGAGAGTGCTCCGCATCTGGATCTTTTTTCTCGCCTCCACCTTGTGGGCATTGACGATCTGTTTGCCGCGGCTCGCCGGAACGGTCCTGATGATGGGGTTGTTGTTATCCTCAGGATTCGGATAGACCAGGATGTCCTGCAGTTCTTCCTTCGGGAGGAGCTCGGCCATAGCCTTCGCCAGCATCGATTTGCCGGTTCCGGGGGTGCCGATCATCATCACGTGCCTGCGCTGGACCGCAGCCTTCCGGATCACCTCGACGGCGTGTTCCTGGCCGATGACCTGGTCGATGAGACTCGGGGGTACGTCGATATCTGACGATGCGCTCAGCTCAAGACCTGAAAGGACGTCGAGGTCCTCCAGTTCGTCATTCGTGAGCTCGATATTGGGGATTTCTTCAGGAGTCGTTGAATCCATCGTCGAGTTTACCTCTTTGCTGCACTGGTACTTATATAATTTATTCATCCTCGTTCAAATACTTTCTAGCAAAGGTGTTCTATGAGAATAATCAGCACGGAACGGTCCCAGGTCCTGGCAGCCCGCATCGCCGAAAAACTGGGGGCCCCACTGGTCGAGACGAAATTCACCAGGTTTCCCGACGGAGAAATGTATCTCCGGTGCGGAGAACTTGACAAAGAAACCCTGATCGTCAGCAGCGTCGTGGATAACGATATGCTCGTGCAGACTCTTCTTGCGATCGATGCCGCCGACCAATCAAGGAACACGCTGGTGGTCCCGTATCTCGGTTATTCGCGGCAGGATAAGCGTTTTTTCCCGGGCGAGCCGATCAGCGCCCGGGCGGTCGCACGAGCCCTCTCGACCGGCATCGACCGGGTCTTCGTCGTCAACATTCACGACCGCGGCGTGCTGGATCACTTCGGCGCTCCGGCAAAAGACGTCACCATCGCCCCGGCCGTCGGGGGCTACATCGGCGACCTGCACCTGAACAACCCCCTGGTCCTCGCTCCGGACGAAGGGGCGATCAATTTTGCGGCCGACGTTGCGGCGGTCGGCGGGTGGGACTGCGACCACCTCGAAAAGACCCGGCTCTCGGGTGAAGAGGTCAGGATCGCCCCGAAAACCATCGATGCCGCCGGGCGGGACGTCGTGATCGTGGACGATATCATATCCACCGGCGGGACCCTCACGACCGCCGCCTGCATGCTCCGGGAACAGGGAGCCGCATCCATCCACGCGGCCTGCGTTCACGGGGTGCTCACGAGCGGGGCCTATACGCGCCTGCGGGCGGCGGGGGTCTCCTCGGTCGTCTCCAGCGACACCTACGAGAACGCCTCAAGCTTCATATCGGCCGCGAACGCAATCGCTACCGCGATCAGGGAAGATGATCACCGTTGACGGATCTCATCTGGAGGGTGGGGGGCAGGTCCTCCGCCTGGCGGTCGCTTTATCGGCGATCTCCACAACTCCGGTCACCGTGACCCGGATCCGGCAGAACCGGGAAAACCCCGGGCTTGCGCCCCAGCACATCGCTGCGGTCCGGGCGGTCGCCGGGGCCTGCGACGCCCAATGCACGGATCTTTCGCCCGGTAGCAGCGAGATCACCTTCACCCCGGGACGGCTCCGGCGGGCCGATCTGGAGATCGACCCGGGAACCGCCGGGAGCATCCCCCTCATCCTCCAGGCGTGGCTCCCGGTCGCGCTCCACGCCGGGGGGAGCATCACCGTCACGGGCGGGACCGAGGTGGCATGGAGCCCGACGATCGATTACGTAGACTGCGTCCTCGCGCCGGTGCTCCGCCGCGCCGGGGCCTCGATCGGCATCGAGGTGCTCGAACGCGGGTACTACCCCCCGGGAGGCGGACGGGTGCATGTCCGGGTGGAACCGTCCCGGCCCGGCCCGATCGCGATCCCGGAAGGGAGGGAGAGGGACTGCGGGCTTGCCTCCTGTTCGGCGGGCCTTCCGGGGCACGTCGTGGAGCGCCAGGCGGCCGCTGCCCGGGAGTTACTCGAGAGCGAACTCGGCCTCTCCTGCACCGCGGTCCTCGACCCCCGGGGGGGCGGGGCGAGCACCGGGAGTTCCGTCACGGTGTGGAGCGGGGCGAAGGGCGCCGTCGCTCTCGGACGGAGGGGGCTTCCCGCCGAAGAAGTGGGCCGGGCAGCCGCACGGGCCCTGATCGCGGAGTGCCGCAGCCCCGGCACGGTCGACGCCCACCTCGCCGACCAGCTCCTCGTCTACCTTGCCTGCTACGGCGGGGAGTACAGCACCCACACCCTCTCGATGCACGCGAAGACCGCCTGCCGGCTGCTTGAAGCGTTCGGGTACGAGATCCGGTGCCGGGAGAACGATATCGTGGAGTTCTCGGCATGACGCTGGTTCTCGACGCCTCGGTCTTCTTCGCGGAGATGCCTGTAGAGGAGACGGCCTGGACCACCCCCTCGGTGGTGGAGGAACTCGGGGACTTCCACGCGAAGTGCCGCTTTACGGCGCTCGCGGCCGCGGGACTCCGGGTCCGCGAGCCGCGCGAGGAAGACCTTATACGGGTCGACGCGGCGGCACTCCGGACCGGGGATGCCGGGGTGCTCTCCGGGACCGACCGGGAAATTCTCGCGCTCGCGCTGGAGTTATCGGCCGTCCTCGTCACCGACGACTTCGCGGTCCAGAACGTCGCGCATCGCCTCGGCATCGAGACCAGGAGCATCCGGCAGCGGCCCGCCCGGGCAATTAAGTGGCGCTACCGGTGCAGCGGGTGCGGCCGATACTGGCGGGAGCCGGGAGAATGTCCGGTCTGCGGCGCAGCAATCAAAAGAAAACTTAAATAGATTACCTGGAGATCTCTTCTCCATGTCCGCCCTTGAAGAGTTGATCACGAAGGCAAAGGCGCTCCAGGCAGAAGGGCACACTCCCGGCCAGATCTCCGACGAGCTGGGCCTCTCGATGGAGACGGTCACCTGGCTGCTCACCCAGCCGAAGGGCATGGAGGCCCCAAAAGACGTCCACATCGACTGGACGGCGATAGGGAGCCATGGAACCCTCCTCGGCGACATGGCGATGATGATGCTCAAGCGCTTCCTCTACCTGGCGGAGGCGGGGGGCGTGCGTTCCGGAGGAGAGGATCCGGATACGGTCGTCGGCATCGCGCTGTCGGGAATCCCGCTCGCCACCCTGATCGCCGCGGAGGAGGGGCTGAAACTCGCGGTATACCTCCCGGCGAAACACAGCCGGAGCGAGACCCCCACCGGATCCCTCTCAGGCACCTTCTCCACGATCACCGGGCAGCGCTGCATCATCATCGACGACGTCGTCACGACCGGGACGACGCTTGCCGAGGCGATAGCATTTCTCCGGCGGCACGGGGCCACGCCGACGGCGGTCTGGTCGCTCTTCGACAAGCAGGGTGTCCGGGAGATCGACGGCGTCCCGGTCCACTCGCTCTTCGCGATATCGAGGCTCGGGTGAAGACCCGGATCACGCTTTTTTTCGCATAATCCCGGATTCCGCCTCCCGGGGCCGGACGGTGCGGCAAGTGCGCCTGCCGGGGGTACCGGGCGCGTAACGTCAACCGACAGGCGATCCGCACCCGCTGAACGGCGGGTGCGGCCGGGAAAGGTCGACCCCTATCGATTAATATATATAGAACCTCTGAACAAACCTAACGGACAAAGGAGGATTATACAATGCTTGCTGGACAGCCCATCATTATTTTACGGGAAAATGTTGAGCGCACGCGCGGATTCGAGGCGCAGCGCTCGAATATCATGGCTGCAAAGGCAATTGCGGCCGCCGTTCGGACGACGCTCGGTCCCCGGGGAATGGACAAGATGCTGGTCAGCTCCAGCGGTGACGTGGTGATCACGAACGACGGGGCAACCATCCTGCACGAGATGTCCGTGCAGCACCCCGGCGGCAAGCTGGTCGTCGAGGTTGCGGAGGCCCAGGACGGCGAGGTCGGCGACGGCACCACGACCGCGACCGTACTCGTCGGGTCGCTGATGGAAGAGGCAGAGAGACTGCTCGCCCAGGAGGTTCACCCCACCATCATCGCGAACGGCTACCAGCTCGGCATGGAGAAAGCCCTCGAAATCGTCGACGGACTGGCCATCACGGTCGGGTTCGGCGACCGCGACGACCTCTTGAAGATCGCCGACACCGCCATGACCGGCAAGTCCATCGAAGCGGTTAAGGACAAGATCGCCGGCATCGTGGTGGACGCGGTGCGCCAGGTCGCCACCGAAACGAACCCCGGCACCTACGTCGTGGACGAGGACGACATCAAGATCGAGACGCAGGTCGGCGACTCGATGCATGACGCCAAACTGATCCGGGGCATCGTCATCGACAAGAAGCGTGTCTTCGAGCAGATGCCCACAAAGGTCACGGACGCTAAAGTAGCCCTGCTCGCCCTGCCGCTCGAGGTCACGAAGACCCAGGTCAAGTCGAAGATCAAGATCACCTCCTCCGACCAGATGAAGGCGTTCTCCGAGCAGGAGCGCGAGTCCCTCCGGAAACTTGCCGACCAGATCGTTGCCTCCGGCGCAAACGTCGTCCTCTGCCAGAAGGGGATCGCCGACGCGGTACAGTACTACCTCTCGAAACACGGCATCTACGCCGTCGAAGACGTGAAGGAGGGCGACATGAAGTTCGCCGCGAAAGCACTCTGCGGCACCGTCGTCAACAAGCCCGAGGAGCTCAACGCGGCGACGCTCGGCCACGCCGAAGAAGCCGGAGAGGTCCCCGATGCCGACCTGACGGTCATCTCCGGCTGCGACAACCCGAAAGCCGTCACGATCCTCCTGCGGGGCACTTCCCAGCTGCTGCTGGACGAACTCGAGCGGGCGGTCTACGACGCGGCCCGGGTCGTCCAGGACGCCATCGAAGACGGCAAGTTCGTCGTCGGCGGCGGTTCGGTGGAGACCGAACTTCAGCTCCGCATCCGCGACTATGCCGCAACCGTCGGCGGGCGGGTCCAGCTCGCCATCGAGGCGTTTGCGAACGCTTTCGAGGTCATCCCGAGGACGCTCGCGGAGAACTCCGGGTTCGACACGATCGACAAGGTCGTCGCCCTGAGGAAGGTCCACGCCGACGGCGCGAAGTACGCCGGGCTCAACGTCTACAACGGCGAGGTCGTGGACATGCGGGAGGCCGGCGTCATCGAGCCTCTGCGGGTGAAGACCCAGGCGATCAAGAGCGCGACCGAGACGACCATGCTCCTCGTCCGCGTCGACGACATGATGGTCACCCAGTCCGGAAGACCGGGGCCACAATAAGTCACCCGCGCGAGGAGGTCAGGAAGATCCCGACCTCCTCTTCCTCGATTTTTGTATCCTGCGGCAGGCTTCTTCCGCGGAAAAAGATTAACGTCGCATCCGGATTGAGCCCGAAGGAGAGGAGGGCAGCCTCGTAGGTATCACCCGGCCGCCCCTTGTAGATCAGCACGCTGCCGTCCGGGATGAGGGTGAATCGACAAAGCATTATCTCGATACTATTATAGTCGAAGAGCCTAAATACTCTAGGCTGATTCTGTGCCGAGGTAGTCTAGTCCGGGAAGGCGGTGGCCTCGAAAGCCACTGGTGTTCGGCACCTCGGGAGTTCAAATCTCCCCCTCGGCGTTCACTATTCACATTTAAAAGCCCCATGTCGTATTTTTTTTATTCGGACCCCGTAAAAGACGGGTCTCTTAAAAGCGATAACAATAGAAATCCAGGTCATCACATATTGCCAGTAACGAACAGCACGTCTTTTGTCAGCCCGGGATCGTACTTCGTCGCATTTTCAAAACACAAGAGTGCTTCATCGCGCTTATACGTATTTACCAGAATGACCCCTTTTAAGAACCAGGCTATCCCGGATTCCGGGTCCAGTTCAAGCGCCCTGTTACAGCTCTCCATAGCTTCGGCGTCCTGACCGTTACAATCGAGATAATACATTCCTCGAATGCACCATGCCGTAGCATTGCCGGGGTCCGATGTGACCAGGTCGTCGTAGTATTCCTGGCTCGCATTCATTTTCTCCAGAATGTAGTTACTCCGGTTTTCGGCATTGGTCATACAGCCACTGGTAAGCAGAATAACTATTAACGCACAGCAAAGACGTGCGTTTGCCGACAGGGAAACCATAGAGGCACGTTAGATCTAAACAATCAATGAAGATTGTGCCGCTGGCAGAGAATGGGATTGTCCCGGAACAATCGCGAAATCCCGGGGATTATGGGTTTGATCATGGAAATCGACAATTATGCCCTCATCCCCATTTCCAGCTCAATTTTCGAAGGAATCTCTCCCGGCGATCGGACGAGCTTGAATCTCGAACGGAGATGTGGGGCCGCACCAATTACTCCATCGATGAACAGCATATGCGCAGATTCGTGAAAGAGCAGAGAGTCGCATACTTCTCCATGGAGATAGGGTTACGCAACGAGCCTCCGACCGTATTCCACTACAGAACGGGCCGTTGCCGACAGAGCCCTGTTCTCGAGAGTTTTACCCGCGCCCCTTCCATCACCGCGAGTGCGGGATTTTAAAAAGAACTATGCCCCATACCGGTACAGTACCACTATCAAGTGGCACCCACACTCCAGGGTTCTGGCACACGCCGGCCACGGAGGATCGCAGTGTACTGTTGCTTTGACGAACTGGACGATGCTGTCCTTATTCTTGACCGGGACAACACCGTTGCGCGGCTGAACCGATCGTTTCAGGAGACGTTCGGCATCGGCGATGACGCAGCCCACGGCACCGGGCTAGACGACCTCATCACCCCCCGCCTTGCACCGCTCATCAAGGAAGAAGATACTGCCGGCCGGGTGCTCGAGGCGCTCCGGTGCCGGCGGGAGGTCGCGCACGCCACCTGCCGGATGCGGACCTCCGCCGGTGAGGTGCGCTGGTTCTCCTTCTCGTGCCGGGTGATGTCCGGCGAGCCCTACGCCGGGATGATGCTTGCCCGGTTCCGGGACGTCACCCCCGAATGCGACGGGGCAGCGCCGATCAGGCCCGGAACGGTCTATACCAGCATCGGAGAACTGATACCCTACGGCACCTGGACCTGTGAGCCGGACGGCGCTGCACTCTACATCTCCCCCTCGTTCCTCGACCTGGTGGGAAGGACGATCGAAGACTGCCGGCGCCAGGGATGGGTGGTATGCATACCGCTCAAGGACGCGGCAGCGGCACGCGCCGAATGGAGACGGTGCCTCGATACCGGGTGCCAGTGGGACCGCGAACTTGAGATTCCCGATCCCGGAGGAGGGTATCGCACCATTCTCTCCCGGGGTGCCCCCGTCCGTGACGAGCACGGGAAGATCGTCCTCTGGGCCGGGATCAACCTCGACGTCACCGCGAGAAGACAGGCCGAGCACCTCGCCGCCACCCGGGTTGCGCAACAGGCGGCCATCGCGGACCTCGGCCGGTTCGCCCTTGCAGGAGCGGAGCCCTCCGAATTGATGAAGGCCGTGGTCCAAACGGTGGCCGAACATCTCGGTGTCGAATGCACCAAAGTACTGCGGTACCTCCCAAAAGAGGACGCATTTCTGCTCGAGGCGGCGGTAGGATTCGACGGAGCCCTGGTCGGCACGCAAAGGGTAGAGGGGGGAACCGATTCCCAGGCGGGGTACACGCTTCTTGCCAGCGAACCGGTGATCGTCAGAGATCTCAGGACCGAGACACGGTTTTGCGGCCCGCCTCTCCTCCGTGACGAGGGCATCGTGAGCGGCATCAGTGTCATCATCCAGGGAGAACGGGCGCCGTACGGGGTGCTCGGTGCCCATACACGGACATGCCGCAGGTTCACCCGGGACGACATCAACTTCGTCCAGGCGGCCGCAAACGTTCTGGCGCAGGGAATCGAACGAAAAGCATCCGAAGAGGCGCTTGCCAGGAGCGAGGAGAAGTTCCGCGAGATCGCGCAGCGGAGTTTCGATATGATCTACACCTGCTACCACGATGCCGGGATCACCTATATGTCCCCGGCCGTGACCCGCATCCTCGGCTACACCCCCGCCGAACTCCTCGGCCGCAGGTGCCGCGATTATGTCAATCCCCCGTCGCTCCCCGCATGGGAGGAAGCGCAGAAGAAGATGGCCGGTGGCGAGCCGGTCGAGGGGCTGGAAGTCGGGTTTCGCCGTAAAGACGGGACGACAGCGTTCGTCGAGTTGAACGAGTCCCCAATCGTGGAGCAGGAGGAAGTGGTCGGCGTCCAGGCGGTCGGGAGAGAGATCACCGAACGGAAACAGAACGAGCAGCTCCGCCGGCAGGCATTCTTGCAGATCGAGCGGAACATCGAGCAGTTCGCCGTCCTCGGCGATCACATCCGCCAGCCCCTGCAGGTGACCCTGGGGAGAGCGGAACTGCTGGACGATGAGGAGACGGCAGCGGTCATCCGCGACCAGGTCGAGCGGATCAACGAGTACGTCAGGCAGCTGGACCGGGGATGGGTGGAGTCCCGGAAGGTCCGCGAGTTTCTCCGGCGGCACGACCTGGAGTGAGCCCGGCCGGAACCCCCTGCGGATCGCTTACCTGTACTACCTCGCCAGCAGTTTCTCCGTAACCGAAGCGATCCCGATATCGCAGTCCTGTATCGCGCCGTGCTCGGAAAAGACCGGGCGAATCTCCCCAAGAACCCGCCCCGTCAGCACTCGTGCGTCGCACTCCCGGTCGGTATCCATCTCAAGGAACCCCATCAGTTCTGTACGGAACATTTTCATAGCAGTTGCCTTCTTCTCCCTGCAGATCCCACCCCTGGTTACCCGGGGTGCCGGTTCCGCCCGGATACCGGGAAACCCCGAAGAAAAACCGACAGCGGCCCGATGCCTCGGAACCCCCATACAACACGGCCTGCACATCATAGTTAACAGCGTTAACAGGGAACTATAGTGATACGTACACTCCGATGCTCCCGTCGCGGAGACGGGGCAGCACTCCCGGTACCCGCCGGATTCGCGCCCCGGAAGGTTCTCTGCCGGAAGGGGCGGACCGGTGCGGGACGCCGTTTTGCCGGGACCCTATGTTAAATAAGGGTATGGACACAGGGTAGATAGAGGGCTAGTGATGGCGTTTGATCTCTCGAAATGTGACTTCTCACGTTGCAAAGGAGAATGCCTCGTCCGCTGCCCATATGTATCATATGGCGAGGATGAGGCAAAGAGAGCTGTACAGTCCCTGATAAAGGGAGAGCATCACCCGATCTTGAAGGAATGCATCACCTGCGCAGCCTGCAACGATTTCTGCCCCCTGGGCGCTGACCCGTGGGACCTCATCGCACGGCGCCAGGAGGAGACGGGCGTTCTCGGCATCCCCCCGGACGCAAAGCCGTCGAGCGACTGGCTGACAAAGCCGGCGACGGTCGTCCGGAGAGGAAAACCGGGCGGCCCGCTGATCTCCGCAGGCGGGATCTACGAGGTGGTGCCCCAGGCGGAGTTCCTCACGGGACAGGTGTTTGAGGACGCGACCATCATCGGGGGAGGGCCGTACGCGTGCGGGTTCACCGAGACCCACCTCGGCCGGGCGTCCCGGCCGGTGAAGTTCCTCCCGCAGTTCATCGAGAATCTCGCGAAGGTGGCCGAAGAGTTCGGGGTCGACGAGATCGTCTTCACCCACGACGCCTGCTACAACGTGGCGACGACCCTTGCGATGCAGCAGGGGATCGAAGTGCCGTTCCGGCCGGTTCACATCCTCGAGTACATCAGGAACTGGCTGCGCGACCATCCCGACCGGATCGAAAACCCGCTCGGCATCAGCATCGCGGTGCAGGGCGGCTGCACGACCCGCTACGCCCCGAAAGGCGGGGACCGTGAGATCTGGTCGGACTGGCTCGCCGAGATCTTCGAGATGATCGGCGTTACGTCCGTCGAGGAGAAGCGGACGTATACGGGAGAAGACCGGCTTTGCTGCGGGTGCGGGATCTTCCACACCCAGCACGAGCGGGCGGTCGAGATCCAGCGCAGAAACATCCAGGACGCCGCCGACGCCGGCGGCGAAGAGCTCGTCTTCATCTGCCCGGCCTGCATCACCGTGATGCGGGCGACCTGCCGGAAGATGGAGCTCGAACCAATCTATATCACCCAGCTCGTGAAACGTGCGCTGGGTGAGGAACTCGGACCTGCCGGAACCGCCGCGTTCGGGTATCCGGTGAAGTAATCAGATGAGGTGAGAAGAATGGTGAAGTTTACCCAGGAGATGAAAGAGGCCCTGCGGGTTCCCGGCAAGGGAGGGAGCCTGATCTACCTCTGCACGTCGAGCAGGGACGGCAACCCCAACATCGCCGCGATGCGATTCGTCGCCACGCACATGGACGACAAAATCCTGATCGCCGATATGTTCCTGCTCAAGACGAAGGCGAACATCAAGGAGAACCCCGACGTCGCGGTCACGATCTGTCACCCGCTCGAAGAGGGGCGGTGGTGGGTCTTCAAGGGCAAGGCCGTGGACATCGAGTACGGGTTCCCGCGCGATTTCGACTGGTACGGCGCAAACGCGACGGATATCCTGAACGAGTGGGGGAACTGGAACAAGGCCGAGCCGCCTGATGAAGTGCCGCCCGACATCGTCTTCCCGAAAGCGGTGCAGCGCGGGGTCGTGGTCGTGCACGTCGAGGAGGCTTACTCCATCGAGCCAGGGCACGTGGGAGATAAGGTGCTTTAGGGGGTGATCGTGATGACAGTGAATCTTACAGACCGGATGAAGGCATGGATCGAGGCGATGGGGTGCCACCTCTGCGTCGCGACACAGGAAGGCGTGCCGTTCGTGGTGCTGGGGCGCTACGCGCAGGCAAGAGCCGGAGACGAGGTGGTGTTCGCGCTTGCAGAGGACGAGGCGAACGTGCTCGCACCCGTACTCTCGAAGAACGCCCGGGTTGCGTTCGGCGTCTCCCGGCAGGGCGGCATCCGTGCCGCGTACCAGTTCAAAGGGACCGGAGAACTCCTCCGCTCAGGTGAGGTCTTCGATGCGGTTGCCGCACGGGCAAAAGAAGAGAAGGCAATAGATGCCGGGGCCATACTCCTCGTGCGCCTGACAGAACTCTACTGCACGAAGCCCGGGTACGAGGCCGGGCTGAGGCTCGACGGCATGACGCCGGAGGAGATCGATGCGTGGGAGCGGCAGCGCTGGAAGGACGTGCCGAGGAAGAAGGAGTGAGGTCGGAACAAAAGATGAACGGCGATCGGAAAGAGGCGGGCGGGAAGAAGGTGCCTGACCGGTTCCCCTGGATCATCCCCTTCTCGTGCGAGGGGTGCGGCGACTGTGTCGAGGTCTGCCCGACCGGCTCGATCGTACTCGTGGACCTCGGAAGGAAGATTGACAAGGCCTGGATCACGAACCCGGAGACCTGCATCGGGTGCGGGAAATGCGCACAGGCCTGCGTCGTCGGCGCGGTGCAGATGACGTCCTACGTCGAGAAGGCACTCTGCCGCTACCGCGAGAAGACGACCCCGGAGTGAGCCGGGGTCTTGTTCTCTTTTTAATGACCCACGAAGGTAGGCGCAATTGTCGATGGAAGTTTCGCGGCTTCGCATGAGTCCCGGGTGTAGAGACAGCAACATGATCTCACGCGAAGCCGCGAATGACGCGAAGACCGGGAAGATGGGTATAGCGGCTCTCTTTCACACCTGACGATGTTCATGCTCCGCTTTCGCTTGCACCTCGGGTGAGTTACATCTACTGAACCCGAACGATTCAAGCAGCACGTCGGGGTCCAGGCTGCCGAAACGATGGACCTCACCGGATATCGTGTCGTTGACGGTGACCTCCGCCGGCGAGAACGCGAGCAGGGAATCGACCTTGAGAAAGTCGTAGCCGGCATCTTTGAGCACCCGGGCAAACGGCCTCCCGTAGTCGGGGGAGGTCCGGGAGGGGAGGGTCGCAAAGACCGGGTCGTAGTCCTCCGCAGTGAGGCAGACCGAGCCGTAGTAGATGTTGCAGTCGTTGGTCGTCCCCATCGCCTCGATGCCGGTCCGCTTTACGGGGGCTATCGGGGACCGGCCCGCCGCCTGGCTGATCCGGCGGACGTCGTAGCCCTTCTCCTCGAGTTTATGGAGGGTCGCCGTGACGACCCGTCCGGAGATCTGCACCGAGCCGACGAGGCTGCGTGTCGGGGCGACGAGGACATAGAGATTTTCGGGGTCGATGCCGCACTTCTCCGCGATGAAGCCGGTGACTCCCTCGTCCGGGAGGGTATCCGCTTCCAGCGCGAGGATGCCGGCCTCAGAGGTGTCGCGGTAGCCGATCCTTCTATAGGTCTCCTTCGGCTTCATCGCGAGCGCACGCGCCGGGCCCGAAGCCATGGCGGAGTAGTCCCCGGCTTTGAGCACCCATCCCGCCTTCTGCGAACCGAGGCACGCAAGAGCGGGGTGGCTCACGGTGAGGTGCAGGAACGGGACCGGCACGTCCCCCACCCGCTCCACGGTTATCGCCGTCGTCGCAAGCCCCGCAAGGCAGATCTCCACGAAGCGGGCCCCCGCCCGGTAGCTCCCCGGGACGTGCACGCCGCAGTCGATGCACGTCGCGCCATTCTCCTGTCTTGCAACCGCTACCCCGAGTTCTTCCCTGCGGTCGATCATCTCTTTCACGGCGGGCATCGCCGTCCGGTTTACGCTGAGCATCGTTCTCTCCTCTCACGGGGATAGGGTCCGGATCACTTTAGCAGTTCCTTTCCAGGCATACGCGAGAGGTGTTCTCACGGCCCGGCTACGGTGCCGGCCACGGCCTTCCGCGCTCTCCGGGAGGCAGGTTGCGCGATCCTGTGCGGGGATCGTATAAATAGGTGAGACTCATGGGGCGGTTCCCGGAGACCTGCTAGGGTGCGCCGCACCAGTTCATCGGCGTCCCGAAATCCTGATAGATCGGCTCTGTTGAATTCCTCAACAATCACAACAACTACGACCGATTGAGGTGCCTTGGTGAGGTTATGGAGAATGAGTTTGATCTTGATCTCCTTGACCTGATACCGATATTTTCGTGCCTTCAGATCCCCGCCGAATCTT
>JAHDQM010000017.1 GCA_018433835.1 Methanoculleus sp. | reverse complement strand
GGGGGGGGAGCGCGGGGGGGGGGGGGGGGGGGGGGGGGGGGGGGGGCCCCCCCCCCCCCCCCTGTCCCCTCCCCCCTATGGCGATATCCCCACGGTCCACTGTATCGGGACATTTCCCTCATTTCGACCGCTTTTGTTTGTTGCAACTTGCACTAGATGAGACTGATGCCCCGGCCCTGTGACCAGTCACCCTGCGAAACCCTTTCGGGCTTTCAAGATCCGCCTGCACCCATCCGGGGCGATCCAATCCGGCAAGGGCCGTTCTGAAGTGCGGAACCGTCTTTCGAGTGCTCAAACACCTGATAGCCGCTCGCCCCTCAATTACGATCTCCACGGCCTAAACAGGGTTTCAACAGAGCCAATCTTTCGCCACTATCCAGCCGAACGTCCTTACCCGGACGTCCGGGCTATTATCTTTGAAAAAATCGAGGGTGGGGGCCGCCCCGCCGCAGTTTCCGGTTAGACCGGCGGGAGATGGCAACGGCTCTCTTTCGTCATACATTACCGTCGAAGCGTTTGCCGGGTGTCGTGTTCGTATTCAGTCCCTGAACAATACCTGGTAGGTTGCCGACTCTGCTCCAAAAAAGTTCCTGCAAAACTCTGCTGCCTTTGAAGGCTCGTATTCCTTGCAGCTGAAGATGTCGAGGTAGGCTGCGTTGGTCTCGTTCGCGAAGTGGCCGGAGACCAGCGATGTCTCGATGAGCTGGGTCATGGAGAATCCGGCGACCCTCTCGCAGGGGCCGAAGTGGATGATCTGTGGTTCGCCGAACCTCTTCATGTCGATAAGATCACACAGTTCGATGATGAACCGGTGAATCTTCTCCGCGTCCCTGATCGATGCCGGGTCGCATCCCTTCAGGTCCACACTCGTGTACAGTCCCCAACAACCGCGTTGCTTGAACTGTGCAACGATCTCTGCGTCGCTTACGATCTCTGCCATAACGTTGCTTGCCGCAACGTTGTTTGTCATTACTTTACTAGCCATGATCTCACCTTCGAGAGCATCTACGATCGATTGATCTCTGTAATTTTTGATAGTTCTGATTTTAAACTTATCCATTCTGCTAATGATGCATAGCCGTTATTTCCCGGTTACGCCAGAGCAATCCCAACTTATCCGGAATTCTACGACTTATTTTTGACAGATTTTAAAATTGGCGCCTTTGCGTTGCCCATTTGGTTCAGAGTATGTCTGAAATCGAGGTAAAGTAACACGCCGTGCGATTTAATTCGGCTACCACATTTTTTCCGGGGCCCCTGCTCCTGGGGTCCACGGGCTATCGGGGCCGTAAAAACAGACTCCTTTTTCGGTACGATTCCCGGATTACTTTTCGGGCGTGAAAAACCGTTAAGTCCGGATTTGAAAATATTTGTTCCCGCACCGGCCAGTACCCCGACCGAAAGGCAGCCGGGCGATGACTACGGGACCCCCTCTCCCGGGTCGGGAGAACCCGCATCCCCCCCACCCAACGCGCACTCCCGGCCCCGCAAAACTCGCCTATCCGGGGCTCCCGACGGAACCCCCGCAGGCAGGTGCCCCCTTACCGGACTTCCGGGGGGCGGCGCCGGTGCGCCCTCCGGACGTGGGCGTGGAGGTCTTCGAGCGTGGAATACTGCCTGCCGCAGACCGGGCAGATGAACTCACCCGTCTCCACGGGAAAGTCGGGGACCCTTCTCCTCCGCGGCAGCTCGCCCATCACCCATCCTCCTCCGCCGCGATCTCCTCGAGCGTCCGGCCGGAGACCACCGACCGGGGCTCCGTCGCGACGGGGTTCCGGGTTGGATCCGCCTCGGCATCGTCCATCTTCACGAGGAACCAGGCCTCGCCCTTCCCGGTCCTGAAGCGGGTGAGGGCGTACCCGCCCCGGACCTTCTCGCCCTCGAGCCGGACGGACACGTGGCCCCGCCCGAGGGCCTCGGCGACCCCGATCTTGCGCCCATCCTTCTCCGTGAGGTTTTGGTAGGTACCCCGGTCCCAGACGAGGACCGTTCCGGCCCCGTAACTCCCCGCCGGGATGACGCCCTCAAAGTCGGCGTAATCGAGAGGGTGATCCTCTGTCGGGACGGCGAGGCGCTTCTCTTTCGGGTCGAGAGATGGTCCCTTCGGGACCGCCCAGGACTTCAGCACGCCGTCGGCTTCCAGGCGGAAGTCGTAGTGAAGCGTGGTCGCGTGGTGCTTCTGGATGACGAAGATAGGAAGGGAGGTCGCCTCCCGTTCCCCCGGCGGCTCCGGCGTCCGGGAGAAGTCCCTCTTCTCGCGATACTCATCAAGCGTATCCGGTCCTGCCATACGGGAACTCCGGCGCTGCCGGGGGATAAGGGTTTTCCCGATCCCGGTGCTTCGCTAGAGTCTCTGAGGAAGCCCGCCGGAGGTCAAACCACCGACTTCCTCACGCGTGAGGTAAAGTACAGGGATAATGATGGAGCCTCACGCGAAGTGCGACGGTTCGTTAGAACGACTTCCCCGATACCAGGCGCAAAAATGAGCGAAGTATTGAGTCTAGAGGTTCCGCCCGGACGCAGGGACGATCCTGACGTTCATCTTCTCCGAGCCGATGATCAGGATACCCTCCCCCGGCTGGAAGTTGAGGAGGTCTTTTTCGCTCACCTCGAAGAACTTGGCGTTCTCCTGGGCCTGCTTCTTGTTCTCGGATCGCATGCAGAACTTCACGGCGATGTTCGCGAGGATCTCCTCGTTGAAGTGGGCGATCAGCTGTGACGCGAGGATCAGCGAGACCCCGAACTTCCGCATCTCGGTGGCGTACTTGTTTAAGACCGCCTTGATCGCCGTCTTCGAGCCGCTCTTCTGGCTCACCAGGAGCTTCGCCTCGTCGACGATGACGAAGAGCCGGAACTTCGCCCGTTCGTCCTCCGTTCCGCGTGGGATCTCGCCCGTCGCCTGGAGGGTGTAGTAGATCCGCCGGAGGAAGAGGTCCGCAAAGAGGTAGCGCAGGTTCTCCGGGAGAGCATTCAGGTTGATGTGGGTGATCCCGCCGGAGAGGATCGTGGGGAGGGAGATCTTCTCCTCCCCCGAGAAGAGTTTGTAGTCGAAGATGTCCTCGAGGTAGGCCGGGATCGCCTCGTCCTCGCAGGACATGATCTCGCCCTCGATGTCGTCGAAGTCGAGCACACGCGTCCAGGTCTCGGTGTTCCCCGTTATCCCCGACATCCGGTAGCAGTCCTTGATGATGTTCTTGATCTTCCTGCGCTGCTGGATGCCGAGCGTCGGGAAGTTGATGGATATGGCGTCGACGAAGTCCGAGGTGGCCCGGAGCGGGGTGATCTCGTCGATCTCAGGGTCGAGTTCCAGCGGGTTGAAATAGTACTGCCCGCCCTCGCGGATCTTGTAGGACCGGATATCCCCGTTGCTCGCGGCCATGTCCCCGTGGAAGTCGATCAGGACGACCGGCATCGCCTGTGCCGCAAGCTCCGAGGCGATGCACCGTATCGTCTCGGTCTTGCCGGCCCCCGAGCCGCCGAGGATGATCATGTGGCCGTTGTTGAGCTGGCCCGGCGACCAGTTGACCCGCTGCCGGTCCTGTGTATGGCCGAGGAAGATGTCGAACCCCCCGGACAGGTGAGATTCCGTCGCCCTGACCGGGGCGGATACGGCAGCACGGCGGGGTGCGGGCGGCGGCGTGATCGGGATCGGAATCGGCATCTCCGTCTCTTCCTCTTCTTCAGCCGCCTCCTCTTCCTCTTCGGGGAAGACGATCTCGTCCCACTCGTCCTCATCCTCTTCGGCCGGGAGCGCGGACACCGGGGCCGGGGTCTCCTCCGGGACGAAGGAGGGTTCTTCATGGAGGGGAGGGAGGGGCTCCGCCGCGGGGGCCGGCCGGTCGATGAAGATCTTTTCGGCAACTTCGGCCATCAGCGCCCGCTCGATGTCGCGGAGGAGCGTTTCGTAGAGGTTCCGGTCCTTGACGATGAATCGGGCAAGGTCGACCCCGTCGTCCTGGGGAACCTGCTCGAGGACGTAGATCGCATCGGTGAGCAGGGAGAGCACCCGTGAGAGTTCGCGGCGGTGGGCCGGCGATGCCCGGATACGGTCGTAATCCTCACCGCAGGCGAGATAGCGCAGAACGGTGAACGTCGAGTAGAACGACTCGAGGAGCATGTCGTAATGCTCCCGGACCCCCGGGTCGATCGCTTCAAGCATCCCCTTGAGGATGTACGCAAACTCCGGCGGAAAGGTGTAGACGACGCCGTCGGCCCTGGATCCATCGAGATCGTAGGCGTAGGCAAGGACCGCGCACCCGGCTGCCTTGAGCCGGGCGGCGAACCGCTCGCACTCGAGAAAGAGGCCGGGGCTGTTGTTGAGGAGAAAACTGACGAACGTCTCTTCGGTGCGGGGGAGCGCGGACGGGAAGGTCTTATTGATATACGATCCCTTCACGGTCCCCGCGAGGAGGGCCGGGACGACCTCGTGGATCTCGCGCGCCAGCCCCCGGATGTCCAGCGCCCGGAGCCGCGCCTCCATCAGCGGCCGGGCGATTGCTTCTCCGGCAGAGGTCGCCCTGATCACCGTCGTGCCGTGCCAGGAGGCGGACTCGATGAGGTCGACCTGCGCAAGGGCAAAGAGCGGCCCCGACGTATAGGCATAACAGCTCTGTTCGACCACGCCCTCCCCTTCTCCCCGGGATGACGCGCTGTTCTGGGCGATATAGATGTAGAGGAGTGTCTCGACGATGTCGCGGACCTCCTGCAGCCGGAAGTCCCGCAGGTACTCGACGACGGCGGGGGGGAACGACTCCACCAGGGTATGGACCCCGGCATCTGCATAGCCCATTGCTTTGAGTGCTTCGGTAAGGTCTGTCGACACGGGTTCACCAGCGGGTGCGTTTCACGGCGCCGCCTGACCGGGAGGTCCCGGCGCCACGGTACGCTGCACGGTACCGCTTCACGCGATGCGGGCCTCCAGGCAGCCGCTCCGGTGAAGCAGGCGGTTGGAATAGTTTCGCTCTACGATCTATTAAATATAGGCAGTTTGCAGAAAACCGGCCTCATCCGGCAGAATACTCCCGTATCGGGAGATCCTTCCGTACCCTCCCCGTCCACGGGACACCGGTCCCGTACCCGGCCGACACACGGCTTCCTGTCGGCGGCAAGATCGTTCCCCACCCCTAAAATCGCCGGGGAATCCGCCTGAATCCGTGGACAATATAAATGCTGACATTTTTATACGATAGATATTATATATGTCGGTAGTCGAGGTGGGCACCCCGTGACTACCCTTACCGAACACCAGCGAGTGGCCATCGTCATGGCTCTCCTCACCATATCGATCCTCCTGACCTACTACTTCCACACCGTCCTGATGCTCGGGACCGTCTTTTCGCACTTTTTCTACATCCCGATCATCCTGAGCGCGCTCTGGTGGGAGAAGCGGAGCATCCTGGTCGCCATCTTCCTCGGAGGGCTCGTCGTCGTCAGCAGCTTCCTGTACAGGCCCGATCTCCTGACGCTGAACGATTACGGGCGCGCCCTGATGTTCATCGTCATCGCCTCCGTCGTCGCCTCGCTCTCGGAGCAGCTCAAAGGGCGGGAGCGGGAGGTGAAGAAACAGAGGGATCTCGCGCAGCGTTACCTTGACGTGGCGGCCGTCCTCTTCGTCGTCATCGACGCAAACCATACCATCCGGCTCGTCAACCGCCACGGCTGCGAGCTGCTCGGTTACCGCGAAGAGGAACTGCTCGGGAAGAACTGGTTCGAGACAATCGTCCCCGAAGCATTGCGTGAGACGCGGTGGCGGGACTTCGATGCCGCGATCGCACGCAACGCCGCCTTCCCCGGCCGGCGGGAGAACCCGGTCGTCACGCGGAACGGGGACGAACTGATCCTCGCGTGGCAGGACACCGTGCTTACCGGCGACAACGGCCGGCCGGTCGGGGTGATCGGCTCAGGTGCCGACATCACCGACCGGATCAGGGCCGAGGAAGCGCTGCGGGAGGCCCACGACGAGGCGAACCTCTACCTCGATATCATGGCGCACGACATCAACAACGCCAACGCCGTCACTCTCGGCTATGCCGACCTGCTGGTCGATATGCTGGAGGGGAAGGAGAGGGAGATGGTCCGGAAACTCAGGGGCGGCATCGGCCGGAGCATCGGGATCATCCAGAACGTCTCGACGATCCGGCGGCTGCACTCCCATGAGACGACGGCAAAGGCCGTCGACCTCGACGCCGTCATCAGGGCCGAGATCGCTCACCATCCCGATGCCGGGATCGCCTACGAAGGAAAGCCGGTCCGGGTTATGGCCGACGACCTCCTCCAGGAAGTCTTTGCGAACCTCATCGGCAACAGCATCAAATTCGGGGAGCCCGGAGTCGAAGTCAGGGTCCGCGTCGAGAAGGGCGACAGCACGGTCGGGGTCTCGGTCGAGGACACCGGACCGGGGGTGCCCGACGCGGTCAAGCCCATCCTCTTCACCCGTTTTGCGCGGGGCACGAACGCCCGGAGCGGGAAAGGGCTCGGCCTCTATATCACCCGCACCCTGATCGAGCGCTACGGCGGCCGGGTGTGGGTCGAGGACCGGGTGCCCGGCCGGCCGGAGGGGGGAGCGGCGTTCCGGTTCACCCTCCTCCGGTCCGACCGGACGCGGGTGCCGCCGGTATCCCCTGCACCGGAGGCGGCCGACAGGACTATCACTGCCAGACCCTGACCGGGTCGATGGCGGCGTCGATGATCAGGTCGAAGTCGAAGGCATCGAGCCAGCCCATCTTCTCAAACATCTGCATGAAACAGATGCCCACGACTTTCGCCTCGGGATGGGCGGCGACGACCGCCTGCACCGCTTCTTTCTCGACCGGGACACCCGGCATCGAAAGCCCGCCCATCAGGACGATCACCTTCGGGTCGACGCGGACCGCGTCGCCGGAGACCTGCATCCCGACACCCCCGACCGGGCGGATCGCCTTTGCCGCCGCCTCATCGACGTAGGGCACGTAGACCTGCTTGATAGGGAGGTCCCGGACGGCGAACCCCAGGAGTTCGATGAAAGGAGTGCAGGTGCCGGGGCAGCCGTAGTAAACGACCTGGTCGCCCGCATCGAGCCCGGCCTCACGGAGGTATGCCTTGAACGGCCGGAGCATCCCGGGGACGCCGGTAAGTTGCTCTTTTAATTCCATGAAAGTTCGGTCGCCGCCAGGACATATACCGTTTCCGGATGCGGCCAATCCTACAGCATCCCGCACCCGGAGAGGTGGTAGAGCCTCTCGACCCGGAGAGCCGCCGCCTCCGATACCGCCTCCCGGATGCGGACGAGGATTGTCTCGATATCCTCCTCGGGCATGCACCCGAGGTCTTCCCGGCCGGAGAGGATCTGGTCGGTGAGGTAGCCCCAGTCCTCGTCCGATAGGCGGCCGACCCGCTCTGCAAAATCCTCCCCGTCCGTTGCGATGTGGTTAGAGACCGGGGGGAGGATCGAGTGGAACTCGTGCCCCGATCCCGGGCAGAGGACACCGCTGTATTCGGGGGCCAGTTTCCGCAGGATGGCAAAATCATTCTCGTCAAGTTCGCGCGCCATGATGCCTTCACTCCCGGGCTTGGGGCTCCTTCCGGCTAAAAAATGTTCGCTCGCAGCAGGACTACGACTCCGAGAGAAGTTTTCCCGCCCGTGCGATGTTCTCGGTCCTGAGTTCCTCAAAGAAGATGGTAACCACCTCCCGGTCGACACCGAACGTCCTCGTGACCGCGGCGGTGATCTCGTCGGCGAGTATGCGTTTCTGTTCAAGCGTCCGTCCCTCTGCCATACGAATGGTTATTACCGGCATGGTTTCTCAAAAGAATGTGGGGCGGAGCGGTATTTATCGTTGCGGGAAGGTATCCGGGCAGGCAACCCGGACCCCTGTTCCGCCGTCCGGCGTGCCGCCCCCGATCGTGAGCCCCACGATATCCCGGACCACCTTCCCAAAGGGTTCCCACACCTCCGGCGGCACCCGCTGCCGGCCTTCGTCCGCGATCCGGGCGGCGGCACCATCCATCTCCCGCTCGAGTATCCATCCCAGCGCCTGCCGGGTGCCGTTGTCTCCAGGGACGCACCGGAGGAGGAGCGTCTCGGACCCGGGCCGGGAGTCCCGGTCTCCTGCCGCAGGCGCCTGCAGGTCCGCGATGTCGTCGGCGATCTGCATCGCCTTCCCGGCAGAGAGGCCGAAGTCCGCGAATGCGGCGACGACCGCCTTCTCCTCTCCCGCCGCCATGGCACCCCAGGCGGCCGCGAGCGAGAAGAGGCACCCCGTCTTCCTGGCGACGATCGCGTCATAGAGTTCGGCCGCAGGGAGCTCCGGCCCCCCGAGCATCTCCCAGGCCACGCCCCGGGCCATATTCTGCTGGGCAGACGCGAGCATCGTCACGTATCCGGCACCGTAGGGGGCGGCGAGCACGTAGGGGAGAGCGAGGATGCCGACGGCGTCGAGAACCGCCCGCCCCTCTCCCCGGGTGAGGTGAAGGGAGGGGGCTCCCCGCCGGACGGTGTCCCCGTCCAGCATGTCGTCGAGGATGAGGCTTGCGGCGTGGGCAAGCTCGACGGCACAGGCGAGGTCGAGCGCCTGCCGGGTGGGCACCGCCGCCCGGGCAAGGCCGGCGTGGATGCAGAGGAGGAGTCCTGCGCGCATCCGCTTCCCCCTGACGAGGAGCGGGAGGACCCCGGGGTCGATCGCACCCTCGCCGCTCGCCACCTCCTCGATCCGGTGGTTGACGGCGGGCCTGATTCTCTCGAGATACTCACGAAACGGTATCATGGCTCGTCACTCCCGGGATGCACCGGTATCCCGTTAAGACGTCATGGCGGTAAAAAAGGTGTGGGTCCGATTCCATGGTTACCTTCATTGCCCTGCAGGACTCCCGGGTATTCTGGTGATACAGTAGTTGATCGTCGAGAAGAAGGTAGGACGCCTGGAGGCCGGCGATGCGTTCGGCGACTGGCTCGCGGGCGTCCTCGCCGACCGATTGGCCGGGTGGCGCGGTAAGATCCGGGTCTACCGGGTAGAGCCTGCATCGCACGTCGTCTGCCGATACGAGTTCGCCGGCACCGCGTTCAGCGTGGTCGGCAAGTTCTTCGGCGCGCCGACGGGTGCGAAGACCCGCTACAACGCGGATGCGGCGATGAAGAACGAGTTCCGCCGGCTCCGCCATGTATCCGGCTGGATCCGCGTTCCCCATGCCATCGCCACGAACAGCCGGTTTCATTCCGTCCTCGTGACCGAGTACGTCCCCGGCACGACCATGCGGGAACTCCTCGCGGCGGGGGAATCCCTTTACGAGCCCCTGACCGGCGTCGCGCACCTGCTCCGCCGGCTCCACGACGGCACGCGGACTTCCTGCAAACGGGAGCGCGATTTCACCTACTTCCACGCGGTGCTCGACCAGAACGCCCTCCCGGGACCCCGGAGGAAGCGGTTCGATCGCCTGCTCGGGGCGTGGTGGCACGGCACGCGGCTTGACCCCAACGTTGGCTGCATGGTCCACGGCGACGCCACGCTCAGCAACTACCTCTTCGACGGGGACACCTGCGCGATCGACTTCGAGGGGGCCCGGAACCACACCCACCCGGTTCGCGACCTCGGCATCCTCGCCGCGGAGCTCAAGACGTCGGGCGGGAGCAACTCGAGGGCCGAAGACTACATCGGCCACCTGCTCTGGCACTACAGCCAGAGCGTTGAAGAGTTCCGGCGCCATACCGCCGTCCTCCCCTTCTTCATGGCACTCGGGTACCTCAGGATCGCCCGGCTGCCCTGGCGGGCGGCGGAACGTGACTGGCTGCTTTCGGAGGCAGAGGCGTGCCTGGCCGCGGTCCACCGGTAGAGGGGGTTCTCTTCGACTGCTACGGGACGCTCATCGATATCCTGGCTGATGAACGCGATATCGAGACCTACCGGTGCCTCTCACGGTGGCTCATCTACCAGGGCGTCCGGATCATGCCCGAAGCCCTGAAGGAGCTCTACGCCGTCCGGGTCAGGGAAGCGGCCGACCGGACCGGGGAGCGCCATCCGGAGGTGCGGGTCGAGGAGGTCTTTGCGGGCATCTGCGCCGAACACGCCGTCTGGAAGATCGATAGCGAGCGGCTCGGCGTCGAGGCCGCCCGGGCGTTTCGGGCCGCGTCGCTCAGGCGTCTCGGCGTCATCGAAAAGAGCCGGAGGCTGCTCGACATCTTCGGCACGAAGAAGACGGGGGTCGTTTCGAACGGGCAGCGGGTCTTTTCGGAGCGCGAGATGCGGGCGCTCGGGCTCTACGACCGTCTCGGCTTCGTCATCTTCTCTTCAGACCTCGGCTACCAGAAGCCGGACCCGCGGATATACACGGCGGCTCTCGGGCGGATGGGCCTTTCGGCCCCCGACGTCCTCTTCATCGGGGACAACTCCGAGAACGACGTGTTCGCGCCCCAAAGACTCGGGATGCAGGCACTGCACGTCGAGGAGGCGTGGAAGCGCTACGGGGTGTGGGGGCGGTGAACTCACTCTACCCGGGGACCGCGGGTTTCATGGGATTCGGGTGTACATAGATCCTCACGATGGAAGAAAGACGGTGGCTGATCGCCCTCGGGACGGGGCTTGTCATCCTCTCGACCATGCTCTACGCCCTCCACTTCCTGATCTTCCACGACCTCCACCACATCGGCATCTACACGCTCGGCGATATTGCGTTCCTCCCGCTCGAGGTCCTCCTGGTGACGCTCGTCTTCCACCAGGTGCTCGCGTCCCGCGACCGGCGGCAGAGGATGGAAAAACTGAACATGGTCATCGGGATGTTCTTCTCGACCCTCGGGACGCAGCTCCTGACCTACATCTCCGATAACGACCCCAACCTGGACCGGGTCCGGCCGCTGCTGCTGGTCGATGATACCTGGACCGACGAGAAGTTCCGGGGGGTTGCAAGGCAGCTGAGGCGACATCCCTGCCGTGTCGGGATGGAAAACGTCGACCTGGACGCCTTCAAACGGTTCCTAGGGTCACGCGAGGACTTCCTCCTGCGGCTGCTGGAGAACCCTGTGCTCCTCGAGCACGAGACGTTTACCGAACTCCTCCGGGCGGTATTCCACTTCAACGAAGAACTGCAGCGCCGGCCCGGCTTCTCCGATCTGCCAGAGATCGACACGGCCCATCTCGCAGGCGATCTCGAACGGATCTACGGCTTCCTGATCCGCGAGTGGCTGGACTACATGCGCTACCTGCAGAAGAACTACCCGTACCTCTTCTCGCTTGCGATGCGGACAAACCCCTTCGACGAGACGGCGTCGGCGATTGTGGAATAAACTACGGGCCGAAGGCCCGGAGTTCGAGAAAATGCGAACCATTTTCGACTTGCGATGTGTGCCCCAGGGGGGCAGGCGGAGCAGGAGCACCGCAAGGTGCGACTTGCGATGTGTGCCCCGGAGGGGGTGACGTTCCAACGAACGACTGTCCGTAGGACAGGAGTTCGAAGAGCCGGAGTTCGAGCACCGAAGGGTTTCGAGTCCGGGAGTTCCCCCTCTACGGCAACTGCGCCCGGATGTGCTGCACCGTCTCGGGGTACTGCTTCTCGAGCCGGTTCTTTTTGAGGTTCTCTCTCACAATCCACCGGATATCCTGGTCGTCGAGGGTTGCGAGCTGCCGCAGGTACTCAAAGCCGATCCCGGGAAGGGCGACGACGACCAGGCTGAGCGTGTAGCCGAGCGCCTTTCTGAGCGCGCGGAAAGCCTCGGACTGCCTCTCCTTCGCGGTGTAGACACGGATCAGGGTCTTGCGGTGGAGCCTGAACGCCGTCCGTGCGAGTTCCGGTTCCGCGAGGAGATCCGGTTCGGCAATCCCCGCGACCGCGGCCCGCATGGTGAGCCAGGAACCTCCCTCCACCCAGTCTTCCAGTTCCGGGATCGTCGTATCCCGCTGCCGGGAGAGGAGGTCCTGAAGCCCCATTGCCACCGCCTCCCTGATCCGCCACCGCGGATCGACGGAGGCTTCCGCGAGGTGCGTGAGCGCCGCCTCGACGCATGCCGGCGATACGGACCCGATCGCCCCGATACCCCTGACGCCGCAGAATGAGAGGAACTCGTGCGGGTCTCCCGTCGGTGCATCCTCCGGGGAAACGCAGGCGAGTTCGACACAGAGGTCCCACAGGATCCGGTGATCGTCGGCATCGGCAACCGCGAACTCCCGCACGGTCTCGCCGAACGCATCTGCGAGCTCCAGGTTTGCCCGGGGTCCGGGGAGAGTGCTTCCCGCGACCAGGTAGGCGAGAAGATCCACGGCGCTCCCGCTCGAAAGAAAACTCGTGAGCAGCCGGGCAACCTCCCTGATATAGGTCTCTTTGCGGGTCATTGTGTGCAGAGAAGAACGATCCGCAGGCAGTAAAAATGATCGCTATCGGGTGGCCAGGGTTGCCACGAAGGCATCAAGTGCCGCATGGACGTTATCGCCGCTCCGCGCGGAGATGGGGTGCACCATCTCTCCCGGGAGATCCCGGCGGATAGCCTCGGGCACCGCGCCCGGACTGTCGCACTTGTTCGCCATGAACGCGAGCGGCACTTCGAGGCCCTTCAACTGGTCGTAGAGGTGCCGGGTCATCGCGTCCACTCCCGTGGTGGCGTCCACGACGATGATCGCGCCGTCCATCCCCCGCGAGAGGATCTGCCGGACAAACTCGAACCGTTCCTGCCCCGGCGTCCCGAAGAGGTAGACCGCCTGGTCCCCCACCTGGAGCCTGCCGAAATCGAACGCAACGGTCGTGGGACCCTCTTTCGAGGTTGCTTCGATGTGGCGGCTGCGGGGGTCGAGTGCCTGGATAAAACTGGACTTTCCTGCATTGAAGGAGCCGAATACGACAATCTTGAGCCTGCCTTCTGCCATCAGCCCTGTATCGGCACCAGGATGTTTTAGGGTTTCGCTATGGCGGCGCCGTGGCGAGGATGGAGACGTCCCCGGCCGTTTCCAGGAAATGTTTTTTCCGGGATCGTGGCGTGGTGAGAGATTAGTTTCCTGCTCCGCAGGGGGACTTGACTTCCTGAACTATATACCAACAGGTCAAAGGTACGGGCATGGGGTTGGAAGAGGTGAATCCGGTCGCGCAGGAGATCATGGCGACCCTGGACAATCTCCTCCTTGCGGAGAAGCAGGCAAGGCTTCAGGTGTCTGCGCTCGAGGAGCGGGAGTATCCCCTGGCCGCGACGTTTGAGATGGTCCAGGATATGGAGGCCGACAGTGCCATCGAGGAGGCTCTCATCAGGTTCGGCTTCAATTATCACACCGTCGACGACGACGCCGAACTCTGGATCTCGGACGAGCACGGGCTGATGGTCTTCCTCTCTTTCACCGCCCCGGACGGGCGGTATTACAACTACAGGATCGTCGCGTTCGACGTTGTCGACGAAGAAGAGGAGACCGCGTAACTATTATGGGCGACGGCGAATCCAAACCTGCAACACGGAAGGATGCCGTGCCAGGTGCTATATATCGTAAACGACATCAGGTTTGCAGCAGAACCTGGAGGGATTGAGATGGAACGCTCGGTAAAACGCCTTATAGAGGACAAAAAGAAGCGGCGTGAGGAGAACATCGGCAAGTACATCGAGCAGCTCTCGGACGAGAGCACCCCCTACCGGCTGCGGGCGGCCGAGGCGCTGGGGGGGTGCGCCGATCCGCGGGCGGTCGAGCCGCTGATCGCCGCCCTGCACGACCCGGAAAACGAGGTCCGCTGGGTCGCCGCGCAGGCGCTCGGGAAGCTCCGCGACCCGCGGGCCGTCGAGCCGCTGCTGCCCCTCCTCGCCGACCCGGACCGGTGGACGCGGCGCGGTGCCGTCTGGTCGCTCGGCGAGCTCGGCGACCCTCGCGCGGTCGAGCCGATCCTCCCCCTTCTCGCGGACAAAAAGAAGGACGTCAGGACGGCCGCCGCCGATGCGCTCGGGAAACTGCGCGACCCGCGGGCGGGCGGCACCCTCTCCGCCGCGCTCGAGGACGAGGAGGAGCCCGAAGTCAGGACGGCGATCCGCCGTGCCCTCCGCGAGATCACCGGCGAGGCAGGGCTTTGACCCGGGAAGAAGAAGGGCAGGAAAGGCTCTTTCGCTACTACCCGGGGGATTTCGGGGCGCTCGTGGTGCGGGTCGTCCACATGGATCTCGCCTTCGACGTCTACGACGGCCACACCCGGGTCGTCTCGGCCCTCACCGCCGAAACACTCGACGCGCCGCTTGAATCCCTCGCTCTGAACGCCCGCGACCTGGATATCCTTCGGGTCGCGTGCGCCGGATACGCCGTCACCTATACCTACGATAGGGGCGCCGCACATCTCACCGTCGCTTTCGACCCCCCCGTCCCGCCCCGGACCCGGTTCACCCTCGATACCGAGACGATCTGCCGGCCGAGCAGCCACGTCCTCGAAGGCCTCTACTACGACGGGATCTCTCCCGCCGGGCCGCCCACCCAGATCACCCAGTGCCAGCAGTGGGGGTTCCAGCGGCTGGTCCCCTGCCTCGACGACATGACCGCGAAGTGCACCTACACGACGGCGATCGTCGCTGACGACGGCTACACGAACCTCATATCGAACGGCGATCCCAGAGGATCGCGGTATTACCTGGGCCTCGGCCGCTCCGTCCAGGAGTACGAGAACACCAGGACGCCGATGGCTCCCTACCTCTTCTTCCTCGGGGTGGGGTGCTACGACACCTACCGGCGGGAGTTCGAGTACCCCGACGGGCGGACGTTCTCCCTCGAACTCCTCGCAAAACCCGGTTCCGATGCGGAGGCAGCGGAGCGTGCGCTCGATATCCTCGCGGACGCGGTGATGTGGGTCCACCTCTTCACCGGCCGCGGCGAGGAGCGCGACAGGGAGACCCGGCAGGAGATGTGGCGCCTTGTGCGGGTGCGCGACGAAGCGAAACGCTCCGGTGACCGGGAGGGCCTCGAAGAGTCCAGAAGAACGCTCGCCGGGCTTGCTGCGACCGTCACGGCGGGCTACGCCTACACAGGATCGGTCTACCGGGAGATCGCCATGCAGAACTCCGACTTCGGCGGGATGGAAAACGTCGGGAACACGACGATTGCCGCAAACCGGATCATGCCCAGCCCCGAGACGACCGACCCGGCCTTCGAGTACATGGTCAGGGTGAAGGTCCACGAGTACTACCACAACGAAAACGGCTCCGAAGTGACGGGGAGGAGCCCGTTCGAGATCTGGCTCAACGAAGCGGTGACGGTCCACGTCGAGAACCAGTACCACGCCTTCCTCTTCGGCGAGGCCTACTCCCGCCTCCGGACCGTGCTCGACCTCCTCGATCCCTCGGCCGGGACGCTCGCCCTCGACCGGGGCGCGGGCTCGATGCCGATCGAGCCGGACGGCTTCAACGACCCGAACGACCTCATAACCGGGGTCACCTACGTGAAAGCCCCCGAGTTCGTCAGGATGATCGAGACGCTGATGGGGAAGGAGAGGTTTGCGGAAGGGCTCGCCCGCTACCACGACCGGTTCCGGCACGCGAACGCCTCCCGCGACGACTGGATACGCTGCATGGAGGAGACCTCAGGCATGGACTTCTCGGGGATGGCGGCGGTCTGGTTGAAGGAGAAAGAGTACCCCGTCCTCACCGTGACCCCCGCGTACGACCCGGCCGCCCGGCGGTTCAGCCTCGCCTACCGGCAGAGCCGCTCGCCGGGCGGCCGCCTCTGGGAGTTTCCGTTCCGGTTCGCGCTCGCCGACGCCGAAGGCCGGGATATCGCGGACCGGACCGTCCGGATTATGGACGAGGCAGGGGAGATCGTCATCGACGCCGTCGATCGGCCCGCGTTCCTCTCGCTCAACCGCGGCTACTCTTTCTACGGAAAGACGATGTTTCGGCCGCCGGAGAACGAACTCTACCTCCAGGTCCTGAAGGATGCCGATATCGTCGGCCGCTTCACCGCATTTCTCGCGCTCGCCGACCGGGAGATGCTCCGGGTCCTCGAGGACCCGGACGCGAAGGTCTCCGGCCGGTTTGCCGACCTCTGCACCGATCTTATCGCCGACGACCGCCTCATGGAAGAGACGGGCGGCCAGTTCCTGACCATCTTCCCCTCGGTCGAGGACGAGCGGTTCGCCCACCGTTACCGGGCGCTTCACGATGCCCGGAAAAAGATACTCGCATCCGTCGCCGCAAGGAGCCGCGACACCCTCCTTGAGATCTACCGGCGGGCAGCAACGGCGAGCGCTCCCGGCGGGCCGGGCTCCCTGGAGGAAGAGGCCGTGGCCATCCGGCACCGGCAGCGCAAGAACGCCTGTCTTTCGATCCTCGCCACCCTCGACACCCCCGAGGTCCACCGGCTGCTTCTCCGCCAGTTCCGGGAGGCGGCGGCCGCGACCGACCGCCTCACCGCGTTTTCGCTGATCCTCGAGAGCAGCGCTCCGGAGCGGCTGGAGATCCTCGAGGCGTTCGCAGCCGTTTCAGCGAAAAACCCCGTCGCGTGGGAAGCCTTCCTCGGCACCGTCGCGGGGAGCGACTGCGACGACCTTGTAGCGATTCTATCCGGGATCGAGTCCTCGCCCGCCTTTGCAATCGAGCAGGCCGACCAGCAGCGGGCGCTGTATGGGAGGTTCGCACTGAACAGGAAGCGGTCGCTTGAGACCGAAGATGGACGGGCTTACCTCGCGGAGGTGCTCCGGCGGCTCGCCCCAATCAACGAGTACAGCACCGTCCGGGCTCTCGACGCGTTTGCGTTCATCGACGGAATGGAGCCCCGCCACCGGGTGCCGGCCGTCGCGGTGCTTGCCGGCCTCCTCGACTCCCTCGATGCGGGTGCATATCCGGCCGTCTACAACAACGCCCGCCGCTTCCTCCTCGGCGCCCCGGAGGCCGTCCGCGCCTACGAGGAGGAGCACGGGGAGATCCCGGCCATATAGGAACTCAACGCCTGATCTACCCGTACTCCAGATGCAGCCCGACGCCGGTCTCCCGGACGTCCGCTACCTTTGAAAGAGCAATCTTTGCCGCAAGGTCGGTGCAGTGACAGGGGTGGAGCGCCGCCGGCTGCACCCCCGCAAAATAGTCGAGGATTCCCTGCATCTGCTCCGGCGGCGCGTCGAGGAGGTGGAACCCGCCGATGACGTCGGCGACCCGGTCTTCGCCGCAGACCTCGCGCGCCTGCTCGACGATCGAGCAGATGCCCGCGTGAGAGCAGCCGGTTATGACGACGAGTCCCTCCTCGGTCTTGCAGGCGAGCGCGGTGTCGTCGGCGACGGTGTCGTCCCGGATACCGTCGGGGGTGTAGATGTAGCCGCACGAAGGTGCCCGTTCGAACTCGAACCGCCGCTCGATCTCGCCGAGGAAGACCAGGTTCTCCGTCAGCCAGAGGGGGGTCGCGGTGAGGAGGACCTTCCCGTGCCGGAAGAGTTCCTCGACCGAGAGGTGGCACCCGATCTCCCCGACGCCGCCGCAGCTCCGGGTGAGGAACGCATCGGGATGAGCGATGAACGTGGGCTCGATCCGCTCGCGCCCTTCGAAGATAGCCTCGGTATGGAGCCGGACGAGAGCATCGAGGCCCCAGGTGTGGTCGAGGTGGCCGTGGGAGATAACAATCTCTCCGACGCGGAGGAGGTCGATCCCCATCTTCAGGGCGTTGGAGACGAGGATGCCCGAGTAGCCGGCATCGAAGAGGACGCGGGTTCCCCCGTCCTCAAGGTAGATCGAGAGCCCGGGTTCCGCGAGGAAGTAGCGGTCGGTGAGGGTGGCGTTATCCACGAGGACCGTCAGCCTCATCTGCAACGCCTCCCGGGGGGGAGCCGGGTCCGAAAGACGGCTGGTATCGTCGCCGTACCGAGGGCGACGGAGAGGGAGGGGCTCCGAAACGCCGCTCTGGCCGTGATCGGGTCCATGCAGATACTGGGAACGTCGCAGTTAAGATAGTTTCCCGACGACGAGCCGCTCCACCCGCTCCCTGAGTGCCCGGTTCATGAGCAGAAACCCGGGGCAGGGTCACCCGGAAAGGCCCAGCCAAAACGAACCGGGAGCCGTCCGAAAGATCGGGGGACGACAATCAGAGATCGACGGGGCGTCGTTACTCCTTCCACACCGATACGGCGACAGCCCCATGCACCGCGTCCACCACGACGCCCCGCCGATGATGCCCGCATCGCAGTGGGCAGGTGTCGGTCGGAGACGGCCTGCATGGGTAGCATTCGGCGCATCACAAACACGACTCCGGGGCACCCCGACCAGGAGAGGAGGGGAGGGCCGGAGCGGATGCACGAGCCTGTCAGCAGGCAACGGAGGATTGAGCATGATCCGGACGACCACACCCAAACGCCGAGATCGTTCAGAAAAGGTGTCCGGGGGTAAAGGCAATACCTTTCGGTATAACGACCGAATTTTCCTCACCCATACCCGATGACCTTCACCCAGGCATTGTTGATCTTCTTTAGGGCTAATTTCAGGTCATCGAAGAATGCAGATCGCTGAAGAGCGATGGTACCCGAATGCGGGTAGTTCAGGAGACCTTCCGCACGCCCGGTGACGTAGTAATGATAATATCCACTGAGGTAGAGTTCCGCATACCCGAGGGTACCCTTCATCCGACGCGCAGAGGTGAGAACTGCAATGCGGTGATCATAGATGCATTCGGCATGAGCATCAAAGAGGCGCACAGAGAGATCGTAATCTTCCAGGATTGATATATCCCGGTGACCGCCCGCCCTGACGTACGCATCTTTTTTTACTGCAAAATTGGACCCTATAAGCCAGTAGAAACCAAACGGATGGAGCAGAAGATAGTACTGCCGCCATCCCCATATAAGGCACGAACAAAAAGTCGGGTTATAAAACCTGACCGGCCCCGTGCAGACGTCATATCCGCCGGTCGTGAGTACTTCCTGTATCGTCTCCAGCCAGGCAGGGGGGTGACGCGTATCTGCGTCCGTGAACACAAGGATGTCCCCGTTCGCTGCTTCGGCCCCGTCCCCGCGGGCACCGCCGATCCCGGTTCGCTTCTGGGAGATTACCCGGTCGGCAACGGTTGCAGCGCGCTCACGGGTGAGATCCGACGATCCACCGTCGACAACGATGATCTCATAGGTCTCCCGCGGGATGTTCTGGGCTGCAAGCGACTCCAGGCAGTCGAGAATGGTCGCCTCCTCATTGAGTGCGGGAATGATTACCGATATCATAGAGATCGACGAGTTCGAAGGATACGGTTGTTCATGAGCGTACGGTAGCCTCTTCCAGCGGCCGGAACCAGTAGCGTTCGGCAGCTGTAGACCGGATAGCCGATGAGGAAGGTAACTATCACGGCAGTTGCGGCAACATCGATCACAAACCACCATGAAATCGGTGCAAACGCCGCAACGGAGAGCACGGCAGTGGCGCCGAGGAGGAAAACGCCGTTTTTCAGGCCGATGCCGACAACAGTGGTGGAGGTGGTACCCAGATCATCATGATAGTCCAGGATTTCGTGTACCATCAGCGCCTCACAGCAGAGTAAGCTACAGACAAGGGCCGATGCGACGGGGAAGGAGAGGAATTCAGGGACCGCGCCTCCGGCAAGGATATATCCCGCGAGAAACGGCAGTCCGCCGAACATCACGCCGTGGCAGATGATGTCTGCTGCAAACCGGTCCTTGAACCTGATAGGTGGTGCCGAATAGAGCGTCAGGGCAATCAGACAGAGAAGGACGAAGACAAATCCCGTGCCCGAGAGGGCGAGGGAGGCGAGAAGCGGTATCCCTGCGAGTGCCACGCACATGCCTAAGACCTCTCCCTTCGATATCAACCCATCGGCAAACGGATTTTTCCCCTGTTTCGCCTTCCCTGCATGGCGTTTGTCAATCTCTGCGTCATACAGATTATTGATCACAAATCCATATGCGGTGACGCAGAAAAACAGGGCAAAAACCACGACGAGGCCGGATGAGAGGCCTGCGGCGAGGAAAGCCCCGGCAAGCGGAAAGACCGGATAAAATTTGACCCAGTCTCCTGTGCGGAGCATTCTCCCGTATTCCTGTAGTTTATCCATAGTCCTATGCTCCCTCGTGTGAACGATTACGATCGGGTACTACGCCGGGTATCCTGCTCTGTCAGATCCCGGAGACCCTGTTGATGCCGGCGGATGACCGTGAAGACGCTCTCGATTGCGATCTCATGTTCCCGATACCGACTCCTGCAGTTTCACTGCCTCTGTGCCATTCCGGACCACATGGAAGCAACCGCCTGTTCAATAGTCTCTTCGACGTCGCCCTGCAGTCTGCCGAAGAGATGCAGGTGAATGAGCATAAAGTTCGGGCACCAGAAGTTTGCCAGAAACACCTCTCTGTTGATTCCTGCCAGTATTCCCCGGGAGACAGCTCTCTGGTACAGCTCATCAAGGGCAGAGAGGTGGACAGACATCTTCTCTTTTGCCATTTTCGTGATATTCGGAGAGGAGGTGAACTGTTCGAAGAAGAGGGTCTGCTTCGGATTTTCAAACATCCACTGAAGCACCTGCCGTTTGACATTTTTGATCTGTTCTTCCACAGGGATTCCCGGACGAATAGCCTCGTCCACCACATCGGCGAGTGCCCGGTGAATGGAGGAATAGAGTGCATCGATAAGATCTTCTTTTGTCCGGAAGTACCGGAAGAGGGTTCCTGCCGACACCCCGGCACGGTCCGATATCTGCTGGGTCGGTGTTGCATGAAACCCCTGGGTCGAGAAGAGATCGATCGCTGCCTCCATCAACGCCTTCCGTTTTTCTTCCGATACAGGCCGGCTCAAACGATTGCCTCCACATCCCCGGTATAGTTCAGGAGATCCAGTACTATCTCCATCTCCCCACTTAAATAAGTGACTACTCATTCAGTGATATCGCAGCGGACAACCGGAAAAATGTACAGGGGCCCGGGTTCCATGAGGAAACCGTGAGCGGTGAGAGCAGTGTTATCCACGAGGATTATCAGCCCCATGAGCAGCACCCACCCCGGGAGGCCGCCAGCCCGTGGGACTCCAGGGTCGTGATCGGACTCTTGCAGATACCGGGGATGTCGCGGTTAAGAAGAACTTCCGGCGCCGAATTGCTCAGCCCGCTCCCTGAGCGCCCGGTTCATGAGCAGGAACCCGAGATGGGTCGCCCTGAGGGTGCCGGTGAAGTCGACGACGGGCACCAGCAGCCCGGTGAAGACCTCGGCCTGGACGAACAGGGAACCGTCTCCCTCGGGAATGATGGTGAACCGGTGCTCGCCGTCGAAGAGCCCGGCGATCAGGACGCGGCCGATCCACCGGAGCTCGTGGTCTTTCGCGACCCGCAGCATCTTCGGCCGAAACCGCATGCTCTTCCTTCCCGGCGGCCGGATCTCGACTGTGAGGCGTGTTCCCACCCAGGGTTTCCCCTCGATCGACAGGATGAACGGGTTCCAGTCGGGGTAGGCGGCGAAGTCGGTCAGCACCTGCCAGACGACCGCGGGCGGGGCGGCGATAACGGTCTCGGCCCGGACCTCCCGGACCAGGACCCCGGAGAGTGCCGGCAGGGGAGCGGTCATGCTCTCGTCACGATCGCACCGGATGGGCCGGAAGGGAGAAAAGGCTTTCTTCTTCCCGCAAAACCGGGAAGACAGGAGGTCATCCGGGAGCGGCTGCCCCCAGAGCGTGCCGGAGGAAAGAAGTCATTCCCCGCGAAACCACTCTAGAGAAGCGATACCATGACGGAAACAGGATACGAGACCTTCTCCTCCGGGGAACCGGAGGAACCCGGACCGCTCGGCCTCTCAGCCGGCGCGCGACTCGGGCTCGATCGCTTGAAGGGCCTGCAGGAACGCCACGAACTGGAGGTCATCCTCTACTTCGACGAAGACCTCGCCCGGAGCTCGACGCTCGACGCGGATTTCGCGGACTTCCGGATCGTCCCGGTGCAGGCCCGGCCGTTCATGCCTCTCGCAGTCTTTCTGCGGGTGATGGCGGAGCACGATCCGGGGTTTGCAGACCGCATGCGCCGGGAGCCCCCGGTGGTCGAAATTCTGGAGACCGGGACGTTCAACCGCTACTCCGGGTGCGTCCGGTGCACACGGCCGTACGTGAAAGGGCTGCTGCTGTAGTGCGCCGCCTAGCGGCGGGCCGCCCTGCCGCGGGCGGCGGGCGTCCGGGGCCCGAGATCGAATTCGGCAAGAACCCGCCGGCAGGTGCAGTGGCTCCCCAGGTGGCAGACGGCGGCCTTCGCCGCCTCGAACCGGAAGGGAAAGTCGATTCCGGGGATGATCTCCGGGAGGTCGCCGAATCCGATCGTGATATGCGGGGAGTAACGCTCATACGCCGAGGTCTTTCCGAACCGCAGAAGACAGTCGACGGACGGCGCGGACGCCTCCCCTGCAAACATCGCGGGTCCGGCCGGGGGTGCCTGATACGGTTTTACGGCGTTCATCACGGTCTTGTGAAAGAGCTGGAGGATCTCCGCCCGGAGGATGTGGAACGCGGAGACGGTCCCTCCCGTGCTTGAGCGGTGTTTTGCGACGGCGTCGATGGTCATGGCCATGGGGGAGCACCGCCGGGCAATCCGGTCCACCCTCGCGTTGATCTCCGGGATATCCCCGCTTTTTGCCGGGAGCATCGCGACCGAGATATGCGGGAGGCAGTTTGCTCTATCGAGGCGTATCCCTCCGTCCGGGTTGCCGGCAAGCAGGGCCCGGTTCGCACCGATCGCCATGTCCATGATCGGCCCGGGCGGCAGGAGGACGACATCGATGGCAACTGTGTCGGGAAGTTCGTACATGGGGCCGAACAGGCGGGAGATGTAGAAAAGAGTTTTCCCCGGGATCGGCGGCCCGCACCGGGACGCCGCCGGTTCACGCCGGGCCCCGGTCACCACTTCACGCCGAAGATCGGCTCCTCCTCGACGATGTTCGTGATCTTTCTGACACTCGCCTCCATCGGGACGTCTTTTCCGCTGCAGAGCCCCTGTTTGAGTTGTTCCAGGCCTGCAGCCACCGAATCATCCTTCGACCGGACACCGCTTACCGTCACCCTGAACGTCAGCGTCACCAGCCATTGGGTCGTCTCCATCTCTTCCCCCTTAGAACGTTGACGGGGTATACCGCCGTGGGAACATAAAGACAGCTCACGGCCGGAAGGTTATCCTCCGGTACCCCCGGGTCCACGTTCATGAATCCTTCCCGCACGGAGAAAAAAGAGTGATGGACTGATGAGTGAGAACGGAGAGCAGCACGGCGTTATGGGCACCGGATTATGATGACGTATAGAGAGGTATAGAGCGTTGCAACACGAATGGAGGTATGTTTGCGACCACCCGTCCGGTGAACCGACCCCGTAACGGCCCGTCCGTATCCCGAACACAATATATTTTGTAGACCATAAAAATGTTTTCCGGGATACCCGGTGTGCCGCACCACCCTGCCCGGAAGAGCAGCCATGCACAACCGTTATATATAAACATCAAGGACTCTGGGCTCCGGAGATCCCCCTCCAGGAGGGAAGAGAGATGGTCCAGAAACCCACGGTTGCTCCCCGGAGGGGCATGGGAAGGCGAACGATCGGGTGTATCCTGTGCGCACTCATTCTCATTCTGGTGCTCGTCCCGGCAGCAGCGTCCGCGGCCGCCCCGACGGTGATCGTCTCCAACTACACCGTCACCCCTGCCGTCCTCATGCCCGGGGACGAAGGGACGATCACGGTGGTGCTCACGAGTACTGCCACGGGAGCCACGGGATCACCGCTCAACATCCGGCTGGACACCGGTACCGGAGAGGCGAACACCTCAACGGAGATGCAGGAGAACGCCTACATCGAGAGCGTGCTCCTGGCGAGCAAAGACGTCGAGGTCCTGACCGGGAGTTTCCAGGATATCGGCGAGATCGGCCCCGGCCAGTCCTTCCCCCTCACCTTCCGGATCCGTGCTCCCGGAGAAGAAGGGATCTACTTCCCGGAGGTCTGGGTCCAGGTGCGGGACGGGGCCGGCGTGCGGTATCCCGTGCCGGTGAATGTCAACTCCGCGTATGCCCTGGCGAAAATTCCCGCGCTCCGGGTGGAGAGGACCGTCCCGGCATCCGTCGACCCGGGCGACCCCTTCAACGTCACGCTCATCCTCCGCAACGACGGCCAGGCCAGCGCGAACGACATCTCCGTCGACGTCAACGCAACCTCCGGCGCGATCACCCCGCGGAACGCGGAGAACTACTACATCCCGAAACTCGAGGCCGGGAAGGAGTCGGTCCTGAACCTGACCTTCGAGACCGATACCGGCGCACCGCTCGGGCTTACACCGATCCTCGTCACCGTCGACTACCGGGGTGCCGATCTCGCGGCGTTCCGGCAGGTGGCGACGATCGGCATTCCCATCGTCGGCCGCGCAGAGATGGGCATCGCTTCCATCAGGACCGAACCCTCGCGGATCACCGCCGGAAACCCGGTGGACCTGACGATCCGGCTGGAGAACACCGGAACGGCGGACGCGGAGTCGGTCCGGGCGACTATCGAGGACCTCCCTCTCCCGGGTTCGAGGGAGGCGTTCCTCGGGACGATTGAACCCGGCAACGACGGTCCCGCCGTCTTCGCCCTCCAGGCCGACGAGGCAGGAGAGTTCGACTACACCCTCGTCATACGGTACACCGACGACTACGGGGAGCACACGGTCAGGCAGGCCCTGCAGGTCGTCGTTGCGGAGCCCAGCCCGATTCCGGCGATAGCCGCCGCGTCCGCCGTCATCGTCGTCGTCATCGTGGCCGCGGTCTTCTGGTACCGGCGGCGAAAGGAGGAGTGACGTGCCTGTGTTTGCAGGCCTCAGGGTCTCCGCGTTTCTGGCGTGGAAGTCCATAGAGCGCGGGAGCAGGGGGACGCTCGCCCTCACCATCATGATCATCGCACTCATCTTCGTGAACCTGGTCTTCCTCCCCTCGATCATCTCCGGAGTCGTCGAGACCTTCAACACCCAGTCGATCGACTTCGACCTCGGAAACCTGGTCATCGAACCCCGGGAGGGGAGCCAGTACCTCGACGGCGTGGCCGGTCTCCAGAAGAAGGTCGAGCGCATACCGGGGGTCGTCGGCACGTCGCCCCGGATAACCGTCGGGGTGACCTACTTCTACCGGGGCCGCAACGCAGCAAGCACGCTTTACGGCATAACCCCTGAGGATGAGCGGTCGGTGACCAGGATCGCCGATTACATGACCGCAGGAGAGTTTCTCTCGAGCGGGGATACCGACGCGATCGTCATGGGCGCAACCCTCGCGGGGAGCGAGGGGGAGGAGGTGGGCGGCCTCCCCTCGCTCCAGGGGGTCGGGGTCGGCGATTCGGTGGAGGTGGCCTACCCGAACGGCGCAACAAGGACCTACCAGGTGAAGGGGATCTTCAAGACCCAGTCTTTCGGCGTCGATACAGCAGCCTTCGTCACCAGCCGCGAGATGAGCGGGGTGCTCGGGCTCGATAACCAGGCGTCCATAATCCTGGTGAAGACCGCGGTCAACGGCAGGGAGGAGGAGTACAAGACGGAACTCCTCTCCTACGGCATCCAGGAGGAGATCCTGACGTTCCGGGAGAAGTCGGGAGGGTTTGTCGACCAGGCGATCCAGAGCTTCAACATCATCAACGCGATCTCGACGCTCGTCAGCCTGATCATCGCCATCGTGGTGGTCTTCATCGTGATCTTCATCAACACCGTGAACAGACGGCGGCAGATCGGGATCTTAAAAGCGATCGGCATCGACCAGCAGATCATCATCAATTCCTACGTCCTCCAGGTGCTCTTCATCACCGCCGTCGGGGCACTGGTCGGGATAGGACTGAACGCTGGCGTGACGACCTACCTGACCGCCTACCCGCTCGTCTTCCCCGGCGGCCCGGTCTACCCGGACGTGGAAGCGTCGGCCATTCTCCGGAGCATCGCAAGCCTCTTCGCGGTCTCGGTGGTGGCGGGTTATATCCCGGCGTGGCAGATCGTCCGGGAGGATATTCTCTCCGCAATCAGGGGGTGATGAGATGATCGTCGCAGAGAACCTCACGAGGGTCTACACCATGGGGAGGGTTGAGGTCCGTGCTCTCGGGGGTGTCTCGCTCGAGGTCGCTAAGGGCGAGTTCGTCGGGATAATGGGGGCGAGCGGCAGCGGCAAGTCGACGCTCCTCCATATCCTCGGGCTCCTCGACCGGCCCACCTCCGGCAGGGTCATGATCGACGGGACCGACGTCCTCGCCCTCTCCGACCACCGGCGGACCCTTTTCAGGCTGAACCGGCTCGGCTACGTCTTCCAGGACTACGCGCTCATCGGGGAACTCACCGCGCTCGAGAACGTCTACTTAACGTCGCTTGTCCGGGGGGCATCGAAAGCCGAGTACCTCGAACGAAGCGCCGAGATCCTCCGCCGGGTCGGCCTCGGCGACCGGATGGATCACCGGCAGAGCGAACTCTCGGGCGGGGAGCAGCAGCGGGTGGCGATCGCACGGGCGCTCGTGAACAACCCGAGCATCCTGCTCGCCGACGAGCCCTGCGCGAACCTTGACAGCCAGACCTCGAGGAGCATCCTCGACCTCTTCGCCCGCTTAAACGAAGACCTCGACCAGACGATCGTGATGGTCTCGCACGAGGACTGGCACAAGGAGTACTTCTGCCGGATCGTCACCCTGCGGGACGGGCTGATCGAGGAGATGGTGGAGTGCAGGAAGGAGCCGCATCCGCACGGAGAGGCGTAACCCAGCCATCCCCGGGCGTGGCGGAGTTGCGCAGGAAAAGGATGGCGGCGATATTTATATATCACACCAGACATACAACCCGGGTAGGTGAGAGGTATGCAGGACGTCCGGACATTCAGGTGCAAGGACCTTGGCCTTGAGTGCGAATTCGAGGAGAAGGCGGAGAGCGAGAACGAGTTGATGAAGCGGGTCGAGGGGCATGTTCAGACCGCCCACCAGATGAACCCGGAACAGCCGGAAGTGCAGGAGAAGATCCGCAAGGCGATGAAGTGAAGGGTGGCTGTGCCACCGATGCTTTTTTTAGCTTTGAGCCGGGGCCCACCCCCGACACTCTCCTGGTAAGAACGGCAGGTTCTTCCGGGATCCACGCCACCGGGACCGGTATGATACACCACAAACATTCCCGGAGACACTCTCCGGAAGATGAGGCTGCCCGCCGGCGCTGGCAGCACCCCGAATCCATCCTCGAGGGAATCGGGCTTGCTCCCGGAGGCACCTTCATCGACGTCGGGTGCGGGGACGGGTTCTTCGCGCTCCCTGCGGCGCGGATCGTGGGGCCGCACGGCCGTGTCTGCGGGATCGACATCGACGCCGAAGCACTGGACCTGCTCCGGGAGAAGGCCCGTTCAGAGGGACTCGAAAACGTCGCCCTCCGCAAAGGGATGGCCGAGGAGATTGTCCTCTGCGACGGATGCGCGGACGTCGTCTTCTTCGGCATCGACCTCCACGACTTCGTCGACCCGGCCCGGGTGCTTCTAAACGCAAAAAGGATGACGCGCAATACCGGCGTGGTCGTCGATGTGGACTGGAAGAAGGAATCCCTCCCCCTCGGCCCGCCGCCCGCAAGGAAGTTCAGCCCGGAGCATGCGGCGTCGCTGATGACGGAGGCGGGGCTGGAGGTCAGGGCGGTGACGGAGGCAGGGCCGTACCACTACATCGTCACGGCCGTGCCGGGGCGATAAAAAGAAGGTTTCGAGGTCACTTCAGGTTCGCAATGCCGCCGTAGTCGATGGCGTTCACGAACGCGTCGAGATCCTGCTCAGAGCCGCCTTCGACACTGACATAGACCATGAACCGCTCGTTCACGCCGACCCAGGTGCCGTAGGAGTCGGGTTTGCTGAAGACCTCCCAGGACGGGTGGCCGCCGACATGGCCCTGCCTGTAGTAGCCCTCGGTCGTCTCGAATGCGACGAGCGAGTCCCACGACTCCCAGTAGCCCACGTCGTAGTAGGCCGAGTCCTGAATCAGGACCGTTGCCCGGGCATCGTCCTTGCTGTAGTCACGGGACGCCCAGGTCCACTGGCCGTCGTCGGCGGTCCAGGTGGCTCCGGCAGGCTCGCCTGCAGTCCAGCCCGCGGGCGCACCCGGCAGGAACGGGATCAGGGCCGCATACGGAACCGCGGACACGCTTCCCTCTGCAGCCCCGGAGACGGTGGTGCCGGCGGCAGGAGCCGTCGTGGCCTCGGTGGTGGTCGCGGCGGTTGTCTGCGGCGCGTTCGTATCCGGTGGCGTCGATGTACAGCCTGCTGCGAGCAGGCAGATCCCGAGCACGATAAAGAGCGCCGGGAAGATCGTTTTTCGAGAGAGTATTTTCATAACAATGCCCTCAGACGGACCTGATCGATGAAATCTTATTTATAACTTGCTGTTCCCTGACAAAATGCGGCCTCATCGTCCTGAATAGGTTTTGGGGCATGCACGGATCCTCTCCGGAACGGCGGATCCTGAAACAATCGGATCAAGAAGCGGGCCGGGGGCGGGCACCTCTTCCCGGGGTTTAAGAAAAGTATTTAACATATCTGAGCGATCTTATCGCATGGTTCAGAGAAAGAGCATCTATAGTGCCCTGATTGCAGGACTCCTGGCACTGTGCCTGCTTGGTGCCGGTTGCACGTCGCAGCCGACGGAACCGGGAACCCCGACCGCGGCGGAGGAGTACGTCTTTAACGAGACGAACAACAACGAGACCGTCACGCTCCCGGCCGGAAGCGAGATCACCATCAGCCTCGATGAGAACCCGACGACCGGCTTCTCGTGGAACGTCACCTCCTCCGTCGGGCTCGATTACGTGAACGACACCTACATTGCGCCGGAGACCAGGCTCGTGGGCGCCGGAGGCGTGCACGTATGGGAGTACCTCGCTGCCGAGGAAGGCAGCGCCGAGTTCTCTGCGATCTACAAGCGCCCCTGGGAGAACAAGACGGGAGACGAGACCACATTCTCGATGGCGTTTGTCATCGAGTAACCTTCCACCCTCTTTTTACGCATCCCGCCGTCACCGGCCGTTCCCGAACCGCCGCGAGACCTCCGTCCCCCGCCACGGCCCTCCGTGCGCCGCGCAAACCCGTTCCGGCCCGAAGGCGAGGAGTGTTCGGAGGCTTCTCCTTGCCGCCGCGGGGTCTTGTGCCCTGAAAGGCAGCCGGGGTCTCCCGCCTGGAAACAGGGTGGAGAGAAGGTCGCCGACGATAGCAGTGCCGCCGGCGACAAGGACCGAGACCGAACCGGAAGTATGCCCCGGTGTGGGGACGATCCTGCCCCGGACCCCGAAGGGCGCAAGGTCGGCGGTGCCCCTGATGACGATATCGGGCTCAACACCGCCCGAACCGGGGACTGCCCTTCTGCCGCCCGCAAACCCGATCAGGCGCCCGACGATCCCGGCGGAAAAACGCAGCCCGTCAAACCCGAGGCGCATGGCGCCGGCGTCGGCCTCGTGGACGGCGATCGGCGCGGCGGTCAGTTCCCGGAGCGCGTCGGCGCTCCCGTAGCTGTCCGGATGACCGTGGGTGACCAGGATCAGGGAGACCTCGTCGGGTCTGATGCCGGCCTTCCTCATCGCGGCCAGGATGGCCGTCTCATCCCCGGGGTTGCCGGTGTCGACCAGGAGCACGCCCTGGTCCCTGACGATGAACGTGGTGGTCGGGCCGAGCGGCACGGAAATGACCGCCGGCAGGTAGCGCACGGCGGCGTTCTCCGTCTTTGGTACCGGGGCCCGTCGGCTCCCGGCAGAAACTTCCCTATCCGGGTCGGCGGTCTTCATGGCATCTCCACTGTGAGATACCCTCTCTCCACATCAATGATTCGGTCGGGGGAAACAGGGGGACAGGACGCGAACTTACGGCGATCCGGCAGGTTCACCCGCGAGGAACGACGTCTCCGGCGGTGTTCCAATACGCATATATATCGCGGAAACGAGGTTGAAACTATGACTTACGAGAGAATGAAATCCTGGTATCCCCTCGTTTTCCTCGCGGTCCTCGCTCTGGCGCTCTTCGCCGCCCCGGCAGCCGCGCAGGCAACCGGCCCACGAGTGGTGCAACCCGGTGATACGATCGAGGTGGGAAGCGAACCGCTCGTCCTCGACCTCATCAACCTCCGCAACGCGGATACATTCAACCCGGTCACGGAACTCCGGCAATACCGGGACGACGACCCCACAAAGCAGATTGTGCAGGTCATCGGCGTGCCGAACGACGCTTACTTTACGATCAGCGCTCGCACGATCAGCGGGAAATACGGGCGGTACTTTGCGTTCAGCGACAAGGACGGCCTGATTGAGCGGAACAACATCATATTCGCCCCCGCTCCGACGGCTACGGTCACACAGCCGGAGACAGCCGCTACGGCCACGGAGATACCCGCAGAGACACCGCCGGCCACGACCACTACGGCCCCGACGCAGGCACCGCTACCGGGACTGATCGTGATCGCCGCGATCGGCATCTGCGGGCTGCTCGCGGCAGCGCAGAAGCGATAGACGGGGCCCGGACAGTCTCGCGCACTTTTTTTCAGGCACGAAGCCGCTCCGATTGCAAACCCGGCAGCCTTCGGCAGGCAGATCCGCTCGCCGGGGGATACGAAAAAGAGAGGGGATCGGGGTTGGTTGCGCCAGGTAGTCGTCCGGTCACGGGATCTGCTCCTTTAAGCCCTTGCACCGGCGGATACCCTTGACCGCGTCGTCCACGATGCCTCCGGGAACCCACCGAACTCGATGTTCCACATCGCACGACTCTCGGCGGCGGACCGGACGACTTCAACTGCGTTTCAACACATATAAATATTGCGAAAACAAGTTTGGCACTATGACTTATGATAAAGCAATATCCCGGCATCTCCTCGCGATCCTTGTTGTCCTTTCCCTGGTGCTCGTCGCCCCGGCAGCCGCACAGGAAACCAGCAAACTGGCGGTACAACCCGGCGCGACGATCGAGGTGGGGGCCGAACCGATCATCCTCGACCTCATCAACCTCCGCGACCAGGACACGCTCAACCCGGTCACGGAACTCCGGCGCTACCGTGACGACGACCCCAGGAAGGAGATCGTCCGGGTCATCGGCGTGCCGAACGACGACTACTTCAAGATCAATGTCTATACGCTTGACGGGAAATACGGACAGTATTTTGCGTACAGTAAAGCAGACGGCCTGATCGAACACAGCAGCATCGTGTTCGCCCAGGCTCCGATCGCTACGGCCACGCAGACACAGACCGCTGCCACGGTCACGGAGACGCCCGCAGAGACAGCACCGGCAACCACGGCCCCGACGCAGGCGCCGCTACCGGGACTGATCGCGATCGCCGCTCTCGGCATCTGCGGATTGCTCGCCGCGGCGCAAAAGTGGTAGGCAGGCCCCGCCGTATCGTTTGAGAAGTACCCACGGACGTCCCCGACCGGCAGGGGGTTGCCGGACGGCCTCGCAACTATTTTGGGGGACGCCCGATACAGCCACCCCACCATCGAACGCAACACCGACGGCTACTCCGACACCGGAAGCAATATCCACGACGAACGTAACGACGACCCTGCCGCCCAAAGACCTACCGGTGACCCAGCCGGTCGTGGAGGTGCTGCCCGGCCCGGCAAACCCTTCAGCGCGACCCGGACACCGGGGTTAACCTCCGCCGGACGCATCCGCTCGCCGGGGGGAAAACAAAAAGGGAGGGTATCGATTGGTGGGTTACGCCAGATAGTCGTCCGGCCGCGGCATCTGTTCCTTCAAGCCCTTGCGCCGGCGAATGCTCTTGACCACTTCGTCCACGATGCCGGAGGGGACCAGTTCGAACCCGCCGAACTCGGTGCTCCACATCGCACGGCCCTCGGTGGCCGACCTGACGTCCCCGGCAAACCCGAAGAGCTCTGCGACCGGCGCCCTGCCTACGATCGTCATCGTGTCGCCTTCGCTCAGCATATCGAAGACCTGGCCGCGCCGGCCCTGGATCTGCGAGGTAGCAGCACCCATCTGCTCGCTCGGGACCGTGATCTGGATCTTCTGGATCGGCTCGAGGAGCGAATCGCCGGCCAGCAGAATGCCTGCCTTGACGGCGCTCCTGACCGCCGGGATGACCTGGGCGGGGCCGCGGTGGATGGCGTCCTCGTGGAGTTTCACGTCCACCAGCCGGATCTTTAAGTTCTGGACCAGCTCGTCGGCGAGCGGGCCGCCACGGAGCGCTTCGCGCCAGCCGTCGAGGACCAGTTCCATCGTCTCGTTGAGGTACTGGATACCCTTCGTCATGTCGATGAACATGTTGGTGCCCTCGATCGCCTTGACGTTCTTGGCCTCGTCCTTGTCCATACCGGCAGCAACGAGGGCGTCACGCCGCTCGATCGCCTGCTGGTTCATCGAGATCTCGCCGTCCTGGATCAGCTTCACGATCGCCGGATCCATCGGCTCGAGCTCGATGTAGAACCGGTTGTGGCGGTTCGGCGACTTCCCTTCTACCGGTCCGGCCCGGCCCGTGGCCGTCTCGCGGTAGACGACGATCGGCGGGGAGGTGATGATATCGACGCCCTTGTCGCGCTTGATGCGGCCGGTGATGATCTCGAGGTGGAGCTCACCCATGCCGCTGATCAGGTGCTCGCCGGTCTCCTCGTTGATCGAGACCTGCACCGTCGGGTCTTCCTTCGCCACCTGGCGCAGAACCTCGACGAGCTTCGGGAGATCCTTCATGCTCTTCGCTTCGACGGCGACGGTCATGACCGGCTCGGAGTAGTGCTTCAGCGACTCGAAGGGGGTCAGCTCAAGGAGCGTCGTGACGGTCGAACCGACGATGGCGTCCTTTAAGCCCGTCACGGCGGCGATGTTGCCTGCCGGGAGCGCTTCCACCTCGATCCGCTCGGCACCCATGAAGATGCCGACCTGGGCGAGACGGTTCGCGCGCTTCGCCGCACCCATGATGTAGCACTCGGTGCCCCGGCGGAGCGTCCCCGAGAAGAGACGGCCGGTGGCGACCTCGCCTGCGTGCGGGTCGAACGAGATATCGGTAACCATCAGGCAGGCGGGGCCGTTCGGATCACAGTTGACCATGGCCTTGCCCTCGGGGGAGCTGTAGTCGCCGTGCCAGATGATGTGGATACGCCGGTCCTGGGCCTGGAGGGGGTTGGGGAGGTGCTTGACCACCATGTCGAGGAGCACGGCGTGCAGGGGGCTGTTCTTCGCCAGCCACTTCATGTCGCCGGAGTTGCACTTTTCAAAGACATCCTTGAACGAAACCCCGCTCTTCTGCATGAAGGGGACGGAGACGGCCCAGTTGTAGAGCGCGGAGCCGAAGGCGACGGTACCCTTCACAGCATCCAGTTTCCAGCCCTCGTTGTACATCTTCTCGTTCATGCCCTTGATCAGCTTGTTGACCTTGTCGATCACCTTCGCGAGGCGTATCTGCATCTCCTGCTCGTCCACCTTCAGCTCGTTGACCAGCCGGTCAACCTTGTTGATGAAGAGAACCGGGCGGACGCCTTCCTTGAGCGCCTGGCGCAGCACCGTCTCCGTCTGGGGCATGGTGCCCTCGACCGCGTCCACCACGACGACGGCGCCGTCCACCGCACGCATGGCGCGGGTCACGTCACCGCCGAAGTCCACGTGGCCGGGGGTATCGATCATGTTGATCAGGTACTCCTCTCCGCCGTACGTGTGGACCATCGAGACGTTGCTCGCATCAATGGTGATGCCGCGTGCCTGTTCCTCCTCGTCGGAGTCCATGAAGAGCTGCTTGCCCGCAAGCTCCTCGCTGATCATGCCTGCGCCTGCAAGCAGGTTGTCCGAGAGTGTTGTCTTTCCGTGATCGATGTGGGCGACAATACCGATGTTACGGATCTTCTCCGGCTTGTCCATCAGCTCCGTCACCCGCTCTACCATCTTCTTTCGTCTGGTCATGAAATACACCAAAAAAATAATAGAGAGTTCTAGCGGGCGGCTTTTGCAATACGTTCTCTTTCTTCTTTCTTCGAGACGGCATATGAGCGGGTGTCGCCGTTCGCCGCGGAGATCAGTTCCTCGGCAAGCGCCTCGCTCACGCTCTTCTTCTTCTTGTGGCTCGCCTGCAGGACACCGGCGGTGATGAACCGCAGGGCGGTGTCGACACGGCGCTGGGGTGCGGTATCGACCGACTTCGGCACGTTGATACCGCCGTATTTCAGCCGGACGGTCTCCTCACGGGGCCCGGTGTTCGCAACTGCGTCCACCAGCACCTGGACCGGGTTCTTCTTGGTCTTCGTGTTGACGATCTCGAAGGCCTCCCGGACGATGCGGATGGCGAGTTCTTTCTTGCCGGTGTTGTTCTCGGTCTGCATCATCTTGTTGATCAGGCGCTCGACGATCAGCATGTTGCTCTTGTTGAACTGCTGGCCGACGAGCTTGCCGCAAGAATGCGGCACGATCATCGCGTGCAGGTTCACGTAACGGGCAAGGCTCGGATCCTGGATCTCCACCTCGCTCATGTCCCAGCGATTGAAGAGGAGCTGCTGGGCTCCCGTTCCTGCCTCTGCTTCTACCATACCACTTACCTCCGCGGCTTCTCCTTGCGGCCCACGACCATTTCACGCAGGCTGACGTTGTTCACCTTGGTCACGACGAACCGGACGCCGGGGATATCACCCATCGACCTGCCCAGCCTGCCGCCGATGCCCTCGATCTCGACCTCATCGTGCTCGTCGATGAAGTTGATGGCACCGTCGCCGACGGCGAACGCCGTTACCTGGCGGCCGTTCTTGATCAGCTGCACGCGGACGCACTTGCGGATGGCGGAGTTCGGCTGCTTTGCCTCGACACCCACCTTCTCGAGAACGATCCCGCGGCCCTGCGGCGCTCCCTCAAGGGGGTCAGATTTCACATCGAGCCCGAGCTGGCGCCGTGCGTAGACAGTGTCGTGCCACCGGTTATTATTTGCGTCGCGCTTCAGTTTTCGGGCTGCAAATTTACCATTTCCCATCGAATACCCTCGAATTAGTTGAATTTGTGGATAGGAGCAACTCCTGGTGTGCTATAAAGCAACGCGCGTTACGGATTTATATATTGTGGAACCCGCCCGCACGCCAATCTTCTGCCCTAGTTATTTGATCGGGAGCTGATATAATATTATATCCTGGCGGGCAACCTTCATTGATGAATACCCGGATCTACAAGGAGGTTTTTTTCGAGGCGACGCATCGCCTGATCCACTATAAGGGGAAGTGTTTCCGGCTGCATGGTCACCAGTGGCGCGTAGAGGTCTGGATAGAAGGTACGGCCGATGAGCGCACCGGGATCGTCCTTGACTACAACTGCATCAAGGAGGTCGTCGGCCGGTTCGACCACCAGGTGATCTTAAACCAGGAAGACCCTATGGCGGCATGCATCGAGGCGTTCCACCCGGTCGTCACCACCCCCGGAGACCCGACGAGCGAACTCCTGGCCGGCCTCGTCGCGGAGATGATCGACGCCGAGGCCGCACAGCAGGGACACGACGCCCGTGTCGTAAAGATCCGGGTCTGGGAGTCGACGACCTGTTACGCAGAGCGCACCTATGATCGTCAGTGAGATCTTCCGGAGCCTCCAGGGGGAGGGGAAGAACCAGGGGCGGCCCTGCACGTTCATCCGGCTCGCCGGGTGCAATCTCCGGTGCGCCTGGTGCGACACCGCCTACGCGTGGGAAGGCGGGCAGGAGACGAGCGTCATAGAGGTCCTCGACCGGGTCTGGCTGCAGAACGGGAAGCATATCTGCATCACCGGCGGGGAGCCGCTCCTGCAGTCCGGGGAGGTCCTCGAACTCCTCAAGAAGTTCGCCCTTCACGGGTACACCGTCGAGATCGAGACGAACGGCACCCGCGACTTCCGGGAGATGCAGGCTTTCGCCTCCATCTGCATGGATGTCAAGTGCCCCTCGTCGGGCGAGAGGAGCGATCTTACGCTCCTCCCCTTCATCACTCCCCGCGACTGCGTCAAGTTCGTGGTGGCGGACGAGGACGACCTCCTCTACGCCCGGGCGGTGATGAGCCGCTACGATATCCGTGGCGAGGTCTTCATCTCGCCGGTGGAGGGGGCCGATTACCGCGCCATCGCGGACTACATCGTGAAAGAGAACCTCCCGGTGAAGTTTCAACTCCAACTCCACAAGATCCTGGGGATGAAATGATGAAAGCAGTCTGTCTCTTATCGGGCGGCATGGACTCCACCACGCTCGCCTACGTCGCAAAGGATATGGGCTACGATATCATCGCGCTCCACTTCACCTACGGCCAGCGGACGGAGGAAAAGGAGCGCGAGTGCGCCAGAACCGTCGCCCGGATGCTTGACGCGCAGGAGTTCGTCGAGATCGGCCTCGAACACTTCAAGAAGATCGGCGCCTCGAGCCTGACGGACACCGCGATCGCGGTCGAGGAGTACGCCGGTGAGGAGGAGGGAATTCCGAGTACCTACGTCCCGTTCCGGAACGCGAACCTGCTCGCCATCGCGACCAGCCTCGCGGAAGCCCGGCGGGCGGAGGCGATCTTCATCGGCGTCCAGACCGGCGACTACCCCGGGTATCCCGACTGCCGGCCGGAGTTCATCGAGGCGTTCCAGCGGGTGGTCGACCTCGGCACGGCGGCCGATCCGCGGATCACCCTGATGACGCCTTTTATCCGGATGACGAAAGTGGATATCGTCAAAAAAGGCCTCGAGCTCGGCGTCCCCTACGAACGGACCTGGTCCTGTTACCAGAACAACGACCGGGCATGCGGGGTCTGCTCCTCCTGCCACTACAGGAGGGAGGCGTTCCGCGAGGCCGGCATAGAGGACCCGATCGAGTACGAGAGGTGAACCATGGAGATCTACCGCGGCAAACGGCTTACCGTCGAGAAAAGGGAGATTACGCTCCCGAACGGGAAGAAGCAGGAACGGGTGGTCGTCCACCCCGGCGGAGCGGTCGCAATCCTCCCGGTCGAGGGGGACGACTGCTACCTCGTCCGGCAGTACCGGTTCGCCGTCGGCGAGTACATCTTCGAGGCGCCGGCAGGCACCATCGACGAGGGTGAGGAGCCGCACGAGACCGCGTACCGGGAACTGATCGAGGAGACCGGGATGAAAGCGGAGACATTCGTCCCGAAAGGCTGGATCTACCCCTCTCCCGGCTACACCGACGAGCGGATCTGGCTTTACCTCGCCGAGGGCCTCTGCCCCTGCTCCGACTACTCAATGGACGACGACGAGGTGATCGAGGTCGTCCGCGTCCCGATCAAGGATCTCGCGGCGATGATTGCGGACGAAAGAATCGTCGATGCAAAAACGATCTGCCTCGTCTGCCGGTGCCTGCAGTGAGGGTGCGGGAGGGGATCGACGAATGTGCGCAGATTTATGCCCTCCCCCGGGAAACATATAGTAGCTCCGATAAATGAACGACATTCAGCTGGCCTGGTGAACTCCTATGGAAGAGACGCAAGAGATGGATACCCCGCGAAAGCGCTACGAATTTAAAAAGATGCTTGAGAGGCTTGCGGAGAAGGAGGGGAGCGGCACCGAGCTGATCACACTGTATATACCTCCGGATAAGCAGATATACGACGTGACCGCCCAGCTTCGCGACGAGTTCGGGCAGTGCGCCAACATCAAGAGCAAACAGACCCGGACGAACGTCCAGAGTGCCATATCCTCCATCCTCTCCCGCCTGAAATACTATAAGCGCCCGCCGGAGCACGGCATGGCGGTCTTCTGCGGCACGATCAACGTCGGCGGCGACCGCACCGACCTCGAGTGCGAGATCATCGAGCCCCCCGAACCGCTCAACACCTACATGTACCGGTGCAGTTCCTCGTTCGAACTCGAACCCCTGCAGCAGATGCTCGGGGAGAAGGAGATCTACGGCCTGATCGTCCTCGACCGGCGGGAAGCCTACGTCGGATTTCTCCGGGGCAACCGGATCGAGCCGATCCGCGGCGTCACCTCGACGGTACCCGGGAAACAGCGGAAAGGCGGCCAGTCTAGCGTCCGTTTCCAGCGGCTGCGGTTGATCGCCATCAACGAGTTCTATAAGAAGATCGGCGATCTCGCGAGCGAGGTCTTCCTCGGCGAGAAAGACTTCTTCGAGCGGTTCAAGGGCGTGCTGATCGGCGGCCCGACTCCGACCAAGGAGGAGTTCGAGGCGGGCGGCTTCCTCCACCACGAACTGCAGAAACGGATCATCGGGCTCTTCGACGTCTCCTACACGAACGAGTCCGGGCTTGCCGAGCTCGTCGAGAATGCGTCGGAGGCCCTGAAGGGCCTCGATATCATCAAGGAGAAGAACGTGATGAACCGGTTCCTCCAGGAGCTGGTCAAGGACGACGGTGCCGCCTCCTACGGTGAGGAGAGCGTCCGGAAGAACCTGGAGCTCGGCGCCGTCGATACGCTCCTCCTCTCCGACAAACTCCGGAGAGCCCGGCTGAAACTTGCCTGCCAAAACAGCGACTACACCGAGGAGCGGACGGTCAGCCTTGAGCCAGGCAAGCATATCAAGGACCTCGACTTCGGCACCTGCCCAAACGACGGCGGCTCGTTCTACGTGGCGGAAGAGACCGATATCATCGACGAGCTGACCACGTTCGCGGACCAGAGCAGCGCGACGGTCAGGATCATCTCGGACGACTTCGAAGAAGGTTCGATGCTCTACAATGCATTCGGCGGGATCGCAGCGATCCTGCGCTACAGGACCGGATATTGATGTTTCAGGAGAAGTACCACCAGATTGAGCGCATGCTCCGGGCATGCACCGGTGAAGAGGACGTCCTCCTCACGACGGGGGGAGATCACGCCGATCTCGCCTCGACCGTAGCGTTTAAACTTGCGAAAGTTGAGAAGCGGGCACCCCAGAAGATCGCGGCGGATATCGCCGGAAAACTCTCGGGGAACCCCGAACTCGGGGATGTCGGGGTCGAAGCGACCGGTCCGTACGTCAACTTCCGGTTCGGGCCGACGCTTCTCTCCGAGGCGGTCAGGGAAGCGCTCGAGCCCGGTTACGGGAGCCTCTCCCGCCGCTCCGGCCGGGTCGTGCTCGAACACACGAGCGCGAACCCGAACGGCCCGCTCCACGTCGGGCACATCAGGAACACCGTCATAGGCGACACCCTCGCCCGGGCGTTCCGGAAGGCCGGGCACCCGCTCGAGGTGCAGTATTACCTAAACGACATGGGCCGCCAGATCGCCATCGTCTCGTGGGGGTTCGACCGCCTGGGGCTCGCCCGCGAGGAGGGCGAGAAAGAGGACCACTACGTCGCCCGGGTCTACATTGCGGCGAACCGCGAGATCGAGAAGAACCCGGAGATCGTGGAAGAGATCGACCGCCTCATGCAGCAGGTAGAGCGCGGCGACGCGGAGACCGTCAGGAAGTTCCGGGCGGCCGTCTCCCTCTGTGCAGAGGGAATCAAGGCAACCCTTGCCGCCCTGAACGCCCACCACGACCGGTTCGTCTGGGAGAGCGACTTCGTCCGGATCGGCGACGTCGACCGGATTATCGAACAGGTCAGGCGCCTGCCGCAGGCCCACGAGGACGAGACCCTCTGGGTCGACCTCTCGGAACAGGGTTTCGAGAAGAAGTACATCCTTCGGCGGAGCGACGGCACCTCGGTCTACAGCACCCGGGACCTCGCCTACCACACCTGGAAAGGGCGCAACTACGACCGGATGATCGACGTCCTCGGGGCGGACCACAAACTGATCGGCGCCCAGCTCCGTGCCACCCTCGAACTGCTCGGCGAACAGCCGCCCGAGATCGTCTTCTTCGAGTTCGTCTCTCTCCCCGAGGGCTCCATGAGCACCCGGGCGGGCAAGTTCGTCTCGGCAGACGAGCTGATCGAGGAAGTGACCGCGAAGGCGTTTGAGGAGGTGACCGTCCGCCGGCCGGAGCTCCCGGAGGAGGAGCGGCGCTCAATCGCAAACTCGGTCGCTATCGCCGCCATCCGCTACGACATCGTGAAGGTCTCCCCCGAGAAGAGCACGGTCTTCAACTGGAAGGAGGCGCTGGACTTCGAGCGGCAGAGCGGCCCCTACATCCAGTACGCCCACGCCCGCGCCTGCAGCATCCTCGAGAAGGCCGGGGAGTTTACGCCAGCGTATAACTACGAGACCGAGCACGAGGTCGCGCTCGCCCGGCACCTCGCGAGGTTCCCGGCCGTCGTCGAACAGACCGTGGAGGAACTCCGGCCGCACCTGCTCGCCTCATACGCCCGCGAACTCGCCGACCTCTTCAACGCCTTCTACCATTACGACCCGGTCTTGAAGAGCGAGGGCGAGACCCGGAACAGCCGCCTCGCGCTCGTGGACGCGGTCAGGAACACCTTAAAGGAGTCCCTCGAGACTCTCGGGATCGATGCGCTCAGAAGCATGTAAGGCTCTGCGGAGGCAGGGCTACCAGTTCATCACCCCGAACTCGTCGGCGGCCGTCAAGCCCTGCATGTGGAACAAGCGGGCGCTCAGGGGCGGGGAGATGTGCTACAAGGCACAGTTCTACGGCATCGAGAGCCACCGCTGCGTCCAGATGACCCCGACCCTCCGGTGCAACCAGCAGTGCCTCTTCTGCTGGCGGTCGTTCGAGCACGAGGTCGTGGAGGAGGAAGAGTGTCCGCCGGACGTTATCGTCGCAAACCTCCGGCGCGTCCAGAAGAGGGCGCTCTCGGGCTACAAGGTCTCGCCCTACGTCACGCCGGAACGCTTCGCGGAGGCACTCGATCCTGCGATGGTCGCGATATCGCTCTCGGGGGAGCCGACCTGCTACTCGCGTCTCCCGGAACTGGTCGACGCCCTCAACAGAGAAGGGTACACGACGTTCCTCGTCTCGAACGGCACCCGGCCCGACGTCCTCGCCCGGTGCCGGCCCTACCAGACCTACGTCTCCCTGGACGCTCCCGACCGGGAGACCTATCTCTCCCTCTGCCGGCCCCGGGAAGACTACTGGGACCGGGTGCATGAGAGCCTCGCCGGACTCGCCGGCCGCCGGTCGGCCATCCGCACCACCGTGGTGCGCGGCTACAACGACTTCTCCCCCGAGCGCTACGCGGCGATCTACCAGGACTCCGGGGCCCGGTTCGTGGAGGTAAAGGGTTATATGTATCTGGGGTACAGTAGGAATCGACTGCAGAGGGACCAGATGCCCGAACACAGCGAGGTACGGGCGTTTGCGGAGAAGATCGCGGAACACTGCGACTATTGCATCATGGACGAGAGCCCGGTGAGCCGGGTCGTCTGCCTGGAGCGGAACGTATGAGATTTGATGTGGAAGAGTTCAAAAAGAGAGCGAGAGAGGACTTCGAGCACGCGTGGCACGAAGGACCGTCGGTGCTGACCCCGCCGGGGGTCTCGGGCCGGTACCCACGGCTGAGGTATGCCCGGGCTACGGCGCACCCGATCTTCGAGATCGTGCAACGGCTCCGCGAGACCTACCTCTCGATGGGGTTTGACGAGGCGATCAACCCCCTGATCGTCGAGGAATCGGACATCTACCGGCAGTTCGGCCCCGAGGCGATGGCCGTCCTCGACCGGGTCTTCTACCTCGGCGGGCTGCCCCGCCCGAACGTCGGCATCGCGAGAAAGCAGGTCGAGGAGATCGAGGCCATCCTCGGCCGTGCGGTCCCGTCCGGGACCGAGGAGAAACTCCGCGAGACCCTCCACGGCTACAAGAAGGGAACGATCGACGGCGACGAACTGACGCACGAACTCGCGGCCGTCCTCGAGGCCGACGACGCCGCCGTGGTGCATATCCTTGATGCGGTCTTCCCCGAGTTTAAGGCGCTCGCCCCCGAGTCGTCGCGCAACACCCTCCGGAGCCACATGACGAGCGGCTGGTTCCTGACGCTCTCCTCCCTCTGGGAGAAGCGTCACCTCCCGCTCCGGCTCTTCTCGGTGGACCGGTGTTTCCGGCGGGAGCAGGAGGAGGGCCCCACCCGCCTGATGACCTACCACTCGGCCTCCTGCATCGTCGCGGGAGAAGACGTCACCCTCGAGGAGGGGAAAGCCGTCAGCGAGGCTCTCCTCTCGGCGTTCGGCTTTGAGGAGTTCCGGTTCCAGCCCGACGAGAAGCGGTCGAAGTACTACATGCCCGAGACCCAGACGGAGGTCTACGCCCGTCACCCGGTCCTCGGCTGGGTCGAGGTCGCCACCTTCGGCATCTACTCCCCCTCGGCGCTCGCGGAGTACGGGATCGGCGTGCCGGTGATGAACCTCGGCCTCGGGGTGGAGCGGCTCGCGATGATCGCCTACCAGTCAAACGACGTCCGCCAGCTCACCTACCCGCAGTTCTACCCGCATGACCTCTCCGACCGCGAGATCGCCGGTGCGGTCCACCTGAAGAGCGAGCCGGCGTCCGCGACCGGGAAGCGGATGGCGGAGGCGATCCGGAACACGGCCGCCGAGCACGCCGCCGCCCCCGGGCCGTGCGCTTTTGTCGCGTGGAAGGGCGAGATCGCGGGAAGGGAGATCGAAGTCATCGTCGAGGAGCCCGAATCCAACACGAAACTCTGCGGCCCTGCCTGCTCGAACGAGGTCTTCGTCCACAACGGTTCGGTGCTCGGGGTGCCGGACACCGAGAAGTGGGCAACCGTCCGGCAGGAAGGGGTCTCTACCGGCATCACCTACCTCGATGCCGTATCAAGCCTCGCCGCCGCCCGGATCGAGGAGGCGGCGCGGTGCGGGGAGGGGACTCACGTCCAGGTGAAGATGTCGAAACTTCCTTCAGACGTCAACCTGCGCATCGAGGAGTACGCGATGCGGTATGTCACCGACCACAGCAAAAAGGTGGACCTCCGGGGACCGGTCTTCCTGACGGTCAGGTCCGTCATCCCGGAGCAGCCGACTCGATAAGAGCCTTCTCCCGCCCCTGCCTCTCTTTTTTCCCGGAAACGCCTTCCTTATCGCGCTCGATGCACTTCCGGAGCAGGGGCAGCACGTCCCGCTGGGCGACCAGATTGAACCGTGCCCTGCTCGGGGCGAGCCCGACCTTGACCGAGTAGGCTTCGGGCGGCATCGCTGCAAAGAGGTCCTCATCGGTCCGGTCGTCCCCGATAGCGAGGATGAAATCCCAGGCATGCCTGGAAACCCAGTTCAGCGCCGCCCTTCCTTTGTTGACGACGTTGTTCTTGATCTCGATGACCTTGTTCCCCTCCATGACGCCGACGTCCAGGTTCGACGTCAGGTGCAGGAGGTCGTCTTTGAGGTCCTTTGCTCGCTGTGCGCCGAGCACCGGCTCGGTCCTCCGGTAATGCCAGACGAGGGAGTAGTCTTTCTCCTCGATGAAGGCGCCGGGCGTGCGGTCGGTGTAGAGCTCGAGGAGCGGGTTGATCTCCGCTTTCCATTCGTCCGAGAGCGCCTCGGGCATCCGCCACTCCCCGGACCGCTCCTTTATCCAGACACCGTGCTCGGCGATGAGCCCGATATCCATCGCCCCGAACCATGCATCCAGCGTGGACCGGTCCCTGCCGCTGATCACCACCACCTCGTTCCCGGGAGCCCGGGAGAGGGCCTCGAGCACCTCCCGTGTGGCGTCGCCGGGAACCGCCTTCTGTGGTTTTGAGGCGAAAGGTACCAGGGTGCCGTCGTAGTCGAGGAGGAGGAGCCGGTCCTTGCCGGCAACGTAGTCAGAGACCAGTTCGTTCCTGATGGCCGGGGTGACGACCTGTTCGGAGCGCTCGGCCTGGACTGCCCGGGCGTCGCCCAGCCGGGTGAGGAAGTCGCCGACCCAGTGCTCGATGTCGTAGCGCATCAGCCTCCTCTGCATGGTCCGGTTCCGCTCGATCTGCTCCTTCTCCGGCATGGCGAGCGCAGTCTCGATCGCCTCGATCACCGCGTCCTGGTCGTTCGGGTTGACGATGATCGCCTCGCCGAGTTCCTCGGCCGCTCCCGCCATCTCGGAGAGGATGAGCACCCCGGTGCCGTCGGTCCTGGTGGCGACGTACTCTTTCGCCATCAGGTTCATGCCGTCCCGGAGCGGCGTCACCAGGGCGACGTCGGCGGCGCTGTAGAACGCCACCAGCGTCTCGAACGGGAGGAAGTTGTAGAAGTAGCGGACCGGAACCCAGTCGGTCGTCCCGTACTTCCCGTTGATACGGCCGACGAGTTCGTCGATCCGTTTCTTCAGCACCTGGTAACTGTCGACGCCGGTCCGGGACGGGACCGCGACGAGGACGAGGGAGACCTTCCCCTGGTACTCCGGCTTCTTCTCGAGGAGTGCGTCGAAGGCCTCGAGCCGGAGCGGGATCCCCTTCGTGTAGTCCAGGCGGTCGAAGGAGAGGATGATCTTTCGTTTCCCGTACTTCTGCCGGATCCGGGCGATCTCCTTCTGGACCTGGGTGCTGCCCGCGGAGTCGGCGAACCGGTGGTAATCGATGCCCATCGGGAAGAGGTCGGTCCGTACCATCCGGGTCCCGGTCCTGACCTCCCCGAAGGTATGCTCGTACCCGAGGAGCCGCCGGACGCTGGAGAGGAAGTGGCGGACGTAGCCGTAGGTGTGAAAGCCGATGAGGTCCGCACCGAGCAGGCCGGAGAGAATCTCTTCCCTCCAGGGCAGGTGCCGGAATATCTCGAACGACGGGAAGGGGATGTGGTGGAAGTAGCCGATCTCGGCATCGGGCAGGCGCTCCCGGAGCATCTGCGGCAGGAGCATCAGGTGGTAGTCGTGGACCCAGATGACGTCGTCGGGCCGGGCCACTTCCATCACGGCGTCGCAGAACTTCTCGTTCACCCGCTGGTAGACCTGCCACGTCTTCGGGTCGTAGTCTGCAGAGAGGTTGAAGTAGTGGAGGAGCGGCCAGAGGGTGTTGTTGCAGAACCCGTCGTAGTAGTGCTTGATGTCGTACGGGGAGAGGAAGACCGGGTGGCACTGCTCTTTTCCGAGTATCTCGACGATCCTGTCTTTCTCCTCTTCCTGCTTCTTCTGGATGTTTATACCAGGCCAGCCGACCCAGAGGCTCTCGTAGGACTTGTAGAAAGAGCCGACTCCCGTGGCAAGACCGCCGACGCTCCGTTGAAGACGGAGGTCGCCGTTCTTCCGGGAAACGCTGATCGGAAGCCTGTTTGATACAATCAGTAACCGGTTCATGGTTGACCCTGCTCACACTCGTGGGATGATCCACCCAAGGATTCTCAACCAAAATTAAGGTTTTGGCGAAATCTCAAAAAATTGCAGACATCAAGCCCCGGGCGAACAACTCCTCTCCCCGGCTCTCCCGGCGGCCGCCGGCACCATGCATCCCGCGCGTGCCCTATCGTAGCGATTCCGTCGGGACACCCGCGGCGGTGGCTGCCGCCGGGACGGTGGATTCTCCCGGCGCCGCGGGACGGGCAGCGTGTGACCGAGGGGGCCGCCCCGGAACCCTCGAGCGGAGCAAGAAACGGCAGGATCGCAGGACTTTCCAGGCAACCCCGGCGAGCCGCCCGTCTCTCGCTATACAGCCGCTCCATCCGGGCGGACCGGCAACATCCCGGGCATAGCCGCTCGATACCGGAAACGTTATATTTTTCTAACACAACGTTAGATATATCTAACAGGTGAAGCAATGAAGACGCGATACGCGGTACAGATTGCGGCGGGAGCGGTTCTCGGCGCTGCAGGCATCCTCCTCCCGTTCATCGTAGACGGGGCAGAGGCGATCTCCTCGCTCCTGGTGACGATCGGTCTCGTGCTCCTTGCGGTGGCTACCGTGCGGCACTGGAGGTTCCGGGACGAGCCGGAGAAAGACGAGCGGACGCAGAAGATCGGGGCATTCGGCATCTCCTGCTCGTGGCTGCTCACCCTCGTCTTCCTCGCGCTCCTCTTCTGGGCGGACTACCTCGGCGTGCTCGCCCTCACGGTCGAGAGCGTGCTGCTCGCCACCATCCTGCTGATGGGGCTCTCCGCCAATATCTTCCGGTGGTACTTCCCCCGGAAGGGTGACATAGCGTGAGACCGGAGAACGCCACCGGACGACATCCGCTCGGGAAGGGGGATGTCGGGTGAAGACCAGGATCCGGGAACTCCGGGCGAAGGCAGGGCTGACCCAGGAGGAACTGGCACGGCAGGTAGGTGTCCGGCGGGAGACGATCGTCTTCCTCGAGAAGGGGAAGTACAACCCCTCCCTGAAACTCGCCTACAGGGTGGCCCGGGTGCTCGGCTCCACCATCGAAGAGGTCTTCACCTTCGAGGACGAAGACCCGGCGTGACCGTGCCGTTCCGGCGGATGGCTGCACGGCAGGCGGGTACAGCAGAAGGCGCCCGCTCCGGGATGATACGGCAGAACGGCAAAGGAATCGCAAAAAATGATATTGGGGACAATCTCTAAGGTTGGAGTGGCAGGGTAAAAGCATTTTGATTTGGAATTCGGGGAATAATTGCCCGGATTTTCGCGTAGCCTTTAATTTGGACTCATTTTCCGGGAACCCGTTTTTATCATAGCTTGAATATATTATATAGAAACGCTCCGATTATTCGGGATGAGCGCAGCGCCCGGGAATTGTTTTCCGCTTTTTGGGGAGATACGTATCGATCTTTTCTACCCCGCCGGTCTCCGCTGTCCGCCCTCGCCGGCGAAGACCCGCGGACGGCAGACCGTACAGAACGCCGGCCCCTTCCGATCGGTCTCGGCGATGGTGTTTGAAAAACGCATGACGCACCAGGGGTCCTTACAGTGTGCGAGCCCGAAGGTGTGCCCCAGTTCATGCACCGCTTCCACGACGGCCCGGTGCCGGAAGACGGCCGCGTCTTCGGGGAGGCTGTAGAACGGCGGCCTGAGGCGGTGCAGGGAGATCAGGGCGCATCTCCGGCCCGCCATCCCGAAGACGAAGTTCATGCCCGGGAAGTAGAGATCGGCGTTGGTGACCCCCAGCACCCGACCGTCGCCGGCGGTCTCCACGGAGAGCGAGAGGAACTCGAGCGCCGTCTCCGCATCGTACTGGTTGCGGGCGGCGTTCCGCGCGGCTGCGGGAAGCGGGATCTCCTCCCCGATCACAACGGCACGGGAGAACGCCCCCTCCAGGGGGTCCTTGAGCATCCGTATCTCTGCCGGATCGACCTTCCCGATTGGGACCAGGGTGATACTCATGGGGGGCATTTCGGCGCCGGTTATCGGCAGGCGAGAACTTGATGGTATCGGTCAGGGATTCGAGGAGTGGCCGCCCGTGGTAGAGAGCCGTCCGGCAAGATCGCCGAGGATCGTAACGGCCGCAATTTTATCAAGCGGCTGATTCTGGTTCCCGCACTTCGGGGAGTAGATGCATGCCGGGCATCCCGCGGCGCACCCGCAGTCGCGGACCAGCTCGTGCGCCGTCCCGGCGATCGCGGGAAGGAGGGCGAAGGCCTTCTCCGCAAGCCCGATCCCGCCCTCGTATCCGTCGTAGACGAATATCGTCGGCGCACCGGTTGCGGGGTGGAGAGGGGTCGAGAGTCCGCCGATATCGCGGCGGTCGCAGACGACATGATAGGGCATGACGGCGATCAGGGCGTGCTCCGCGCCGTGCAGCCCGCCGGCAAAGTCCCGCCCTCCGGCGGCGACCGTTTCCGCCGTCCGGTCCGGAACGGTGAACCAGAGAGCCTTCGTCTCAAGGCGGAGCGGCGGGAGGTCCAGCCGGTGGTGGCTCACGAGGCGGCCGTAGTGCCGCACCGTATACCCGGCGACCTCTTCGGTGACCGTGACGTCGCCGAACGAGACCTGCACGCCGCCGATATCGCGGCACCGGAGTTCCTGCACGACCGCCACGTCGGTGGTGGAGAGGGGCTGGGTGTAGGTATCGGTATCGGTCTCCTCCACCCGGACGGTATGCCCATCAAGGTCCATCCCGGTCACCACGTAGGTCTCCCCCCGGTGGAGGAGAACGGCGCCCGGGTGCGCCTCCCGGTAGGCCTGCCAGTGGTCCATCGTCTCGAGCAGCCTCGCCCCGTGCATCACACGGAAGGTATCGGAAGAGACTGCGTCGAGGCTGACCGTATCCGCCGCCCGTCCCTGCCCGGCGTAGATCCAGCCCCTTGACGCCTTCCGGAGCAGGTGGACCCGCTCGAACGCCGCAAGCATCTTCGGCAGATCCGCGCCGAACCAGCGGCCGTCGCGCTCCGGGTCGACCGGGAGTTCCGCCGCGGCACAGAGGAGGTGGCCCGAGACAATGTAAGGGTTCCCCGTATCCACGACGGCGTGCTCGCAGGGCCGGGAGAAGAACGCCTGCGGGTGATGCATGAAGTACTGGTCGAGCGGGTTCTCGAACGCCACGAGAACGGCAAACGACTCGCCTGAACGGCGCCCGGACCTTCCCGCCTGCTGCCGGACCGAGATCATCGTACCGGGGTACCCGGAGATGACGACGCCGTCGAGCGACCCGATATCGATCCCGAGTTCGAGGGCGTTCGTCGTCACGACGCCCCGGAGACTGCCGTATTTGAGGCCGTCCTCGATCGCCCGCCGGTCTTTGGGGAGGTAGCCGGCCCGGTAGGCGCTTATCCCCGGAACATCCCGGGACCGGATCGCGATCAGTTCGGCAAGTTTCCGGGAGACGGTGAAACAGAGCGTCCGGCACCCGCTCTCCACCGACGCGAGGAGGAGGTCTTTCGTCACCGAATGGACGGACCGGTCGCCGCCTCCGGCAGAAGGGTTGCAGAGGACGAACGTCTTCTCGCCCCCGGGCGACCCGTCCTCCCCAATCCAGGCAGCCGCTTCCCCGGTCAGCCGGACGGCGAACTCGCCGGGGTTTGCAAGGGTGGCGGAGGAGAGGACGAACTGCGGGCGCACACCGTAGTGCCCGGCGATGCGGGCAAGGCGGCGGAGAAGCATGGCCATATGGGACCCCGCGACACCGCGGTAACGGTGCGCCTCGTCGACCACCACGAACCGCAGGTTCCGAAAGAACCAGCCCCACTTCGTGTGCCAGGCGAGGACCTGGTGGAGCTCGTGCGGGTTCGAGAGGATGACCCGTGAACGCTCCCGGATCGCCGGCCGCTTCCCGCCGGGTGTGTCGCCGTCGTAGATGGCGGCATCCACCCTGATCCCGGAGGTCTGCTCCAGTTCCCGGACCACCTTCACCTGGTCGTTCGCGAGCGCTTTTGTCGGGTAGAGGAAGAGCGCTGTCGCGGCGGGGTCGGTGGCAAGGCGCTCGAAGACCGGGAGCAGGAACGCGAGCGTCTTCCCGCTCGCGGTCGGGGTGGTGATGATGACGTTCTCCCCCGCCCGCAGGTGCTCGATAGCCGCGCACTGGTGCGCATAAAGCCTGATCCCCCTTCCGTCGCAGTAAGCCCGGAGTCCTTCCGGGAGGGGGCGGGAGAGGTCGCCGTACCGGGCCGCCCGGGGAAGGATGGTCTCGATGTGCACGATATGCTCCCGGAAGCCGGGGTCGGTCGCGAGCAGGCCGAGGAAGTCACGCACCGCCGTCGCCATCACCCCTGAGAACGGCAAAAAGCCGGGCGAGCGAGACGAGATCCTGCCGGTTATGCTCCACCACCGGGACGAGCGGACCGGGATTTCCTGTCCGCTGGTAGGTGTCGTAGAACTCAGGCACCATCCGGCCCGGAACATCGTCCGCCCGGTCGACGCCGAGGACACCCGTCTCGAGCGCGCCGAGCCGGCAGGTGGCGAGCGAGTCCCTCCAGCGACGGCGTGCAAAGTGGAGGACGTCGAAATGAGGCATGCCGAGTCCCGCCGGGATGCCGTAGTAGGCGAGCCGCTCCCGGATGTAGGGGAGGTCGAACGCCCGTCCGTTGAAGGTGACGAGGGCCGCACCCTCCGCCTCCAGGGCAGGAAGGACGGCGGTGAGCGCCGCTTCCTCCTCAACGACCGACCGGAGCAGGTACTGGCGGACGGTGATCGACCCCCCTCGAACCCGGGCGAGGCCGATCAGGACGATCGGCCGGGAGAAGAGCCCCAGCGTCTCGATATCGAGGAAGACGAAATCTTCGGGGGCGTGGAACCGGCTGGCCTCGAGGAGAAGCGGGTCGCTTCGCCGACGCCGCCGCCCGATCTGTTCCACGAGATCGCGGGTGTTTCCTTTCGCGACCGAGTCGAGGAGCCGTATGGCCTCCCGGCGGTAGAGCGGGTGCCGGGCAAGATCGGCAACCGTCCGGTAACCCCGCCCCTTCAGCCTCCGCTCCGTCACTTCGCCGATGCCGCGGACCAGGGTGAGATCGCCGAGGATGGCCGCCGCCGCCCTGGCCGGGTCCCGGCCGTCAAGGTCCATGGCACTCCGGGATTCGAGAAGATAGCACGTCCCTCCGGGACACGCAACCTCCCGGCCGCAGAAGACGTCCTCAAACGCCCTGCCCCGGTACCCGGCGACGAGGTCGTCCCGGAGCCTCCGGGCCCTGTCGTAGTCGGAGCGGGGGACGAACGAGGACCAGGGGCCGGGTGCGAACTCCTCGCTCCCGCCGGCGAGATCGTACTCCCCGGCCCGGTCGACCCGGGCCCGCCACAGCCTTCCTGCCTGATCGAACGGGTGAGCCATCCTGTCGACAGAGGGTTGGATCCTGCCTGCATTCAACCTGACCCCCGCGTGGCGAAAGTGAACGGGAGACCGGTCCCCGTATCACTCCCGCCGTGCGGGCCTCACCACGATCGAGCACGTACCGTCGCCGGCACAGATGGCGCTCAGGTACTTCAACGTGCAGTCCGGGTTCAGGCCAGGGATCGCGGCTTTTGCGTAGGCGTGACAGGCGTTGCAGACGGCAAGCGGGTTCTCTCCCAGTTCTTTTGCCCGCGCGGTCATCGCGCACTTCCGGACGGTCAGGACCGCCTCTCCCGGCACGGATTCCCTGACCTCGTACCGGTACTCGGGCCCGAAGAGCACCCTCGTTGCCGCCGCAAACGCCTCCGCAACCTCCCGGGCGTTTCCGAGCGGCATCCCGAAGGCACGGGCGATGACGCCCGCTTCTCTGCCCCGCTCCCGCCATACCTCCCGCTCGATCTCGTTGTAGAGCTGGTCGTCGGCGCCGTCCCTGATGGCCCTCCGGTAGGCAAGCGGCAGCGCGGAGACCTCCCTGGCGGCGAGTTTCCATCGTACGTCCACCGGTATCCGTTCGAATGCATCCATATCTTCTTTCCCCTCCTCGTGACGATCTTCGGATCGGAGGCGGATACACTTGCAACCCCATGAAGGTTCTCCCGGTTTTGCCGGGACAGCGGAAGGTGCGCCGCGCCTCCCCGGGCACCGCATAAATACTCCTGCGGACAACAGAAGGAGAGACATGAAGATCGGAGCAGTCCTGATCGATATCGACGGCGTCCTTTACGTCGGCGACCGGCCGGTCGTTGGAGCGGACCAAGCACTCCGGGAACTCGACCGGCGGGGAATACCCTACCGGTTCGTCTCCAACACCACCCGCCGCTCCCGCAGTTCGGTTGCCGGCCGCCTGCAGGATCTGGGCTACGCCGTCCCGGAACCCTGGATCGTCACCGCCCCGGTCGCCGCCGCCGCACACCTGCGGGAAGGAGGCCGGACCCGGTGCTTCCTCCTCACCACCCCCGACGCCCGGAGAGACTTCGAGGAGGCCGGTATCACAGCCGTGGAGGAGGATGCCGATGCGGTCGTGGTCGCCGACGCGGGCGACGGCCTCGCCTACGCCGCGATGAACCGGGCGTTCCGCCTCCTGATGGACGGCGCAGACCTCGTCGCGCTCGAGAAAGACCGTTACTGGATGGGACCGGACGGGCTGATGCTCTCGGCCGGCCCCTTCGTGGCCGCGCTCGAGTACGCCGCCGGAAAGGAGGCGGAGGTGATCGGGAAACCCTCCCCGGCGTTCTTCCGCCGTGCGCTCCGGGAGATCGGGGCGCGCCCGGATGAGGCTGCGATGGTCGGCGACGACATCGTCACCGACATCGGCGGCGCCCGCGCCTGCGGGATGAAGGGTATCCTGGTCAGGACCGGCAAGTACCGGGAGGAGACGGTCCGCGCATCAGGCATCACGCCGGACCTCGTCATCGACTCGCTCGCGGACCTCCCGGACCATCTCTGATACCATGTGGAAACGGGTCCTCGCCGCGCTCGTCCTCGTCGCCGCGACACTCGGTGCCGGGTGCCTGGGCGGCCTCCTGCACCCGGCGGTCGTCCCGCCGGCGATCGTGCCGGTCGAAGGGGCGGCCCTCGACGACACGCCGGCCTATACCTTCCCCTTCGAGGACGGGGAGGAGACGATCCGGGTCGATCCCGACCCGGCGGTCTACGCAGGCGCTAAGAACGCGGATCGGCAGCTCTACCTTTTTAAAGACCTCCCAAAAGAGGAGTGGATCCCCATCTATTATCTGGCGTTCGTCAACGACTCCCACCAGGAACCCTTTTACGCGGACCTGCTCGCGGCCTTCCGGGAGAGCCGGGACCGGGAAGGGCTCGACGACGACCGCTACCTGGAACTGATCGCCGCGTTCGTGCAGTCCATCCCGTATGAGACCGACGCCTCGACCGTGGAGCCGAAGTTCCCCATCGAGACTTACGTCGACGCCGAGGGCGACTGCGACGACAAAAGCCTCCTCCTCGCCGGGCTCCTCGCACGGGAAGGCTACGGGGTCGCGCTCCTCTACTTCGGCGACGAAGCGCACATGGCCGTCGGGGTGGAGAGCGCCGGGTGCTTCTACCGCAACACCACTTATGCCTACATCGAGGCCACGAACGCAAGTTACGTGGGCATTCCGCCTGCGGCGCTCGCGGACGGAACCGTCCTCTCCTCCGATCCCCTGGTGATCCCGGTCGGGGACGGAGGCAAGTTCTACGCGGCGTGCGGCGAGGTCGAAACGATTGAACGCGCCCTCTCGACGTCCCGCGACCGGGTCGAGGAACTCGGGGTGGAACTCGCGGCACGCGACCAGGAGCTCGAGGAGGAGAGAGCGTCCCTCGAGTCCCTCGGCGCACGGCTGACGGCTCTCTCCCGGTCGGGGGAGATCCGGGAGTACAACCGCCTCGTCCCGGAATACAACCGGAAGGCCCGGGACTACAACGACGCGGTAGAAGCCTACAACGCCCTGCTCGAGGAGTCGGGGGCTGCCGTGGGCCTCCATAACTACCTCGTCGCCCACGCCCACGACAGACCCGGGTCGTACCTCCATGCCCGGGCATACCTCGCGGGATGACCGGGAGGACTTACGCCAGGCTCTCTGCCCTGAGAAGAGGGCGGTTCGCCGGGGCGGTGACGGCGAAGTACGCCGCCTTACGCATCTGGCTCCGCCGGACAACGGTCGGATACCGGGCAGCCCGCTCGGCGAGACAGGCAAACGTGGTGAATGCGGAACTTTCCATACATGAAACGGAGTGAGGGCGTTACTTAACCGTAGGCCGCGTGCGGGGTGAAAGTGAAGGGGCGGGGGTCCGCCCGGAACTCTGCACCTGTTATGCAGGGATTTACCGGGTATCGCCGCGATCCGGGCTTCCACCGGTCGAAACGGTAATTGCTCCGTTGGCAAGTGTTAATGTATTCCCTGACAAATACATGGAACGGAGTGCCGTATGCTGGATATCAGTGATTTACACGTGAGCGTGGATGGCACCGAGAAGCTCCACGATATCAACCTCCATATCGGGCAGGGGGAGACCCATATCCTGATGGGGCCGAACGGCTCGGGAAAGAGCACGCTGCTCAAAGCCGTCATGGGGTTCGGCGGCTACACGATCACGTCCGGATCCATCGTTTTTAAAGGGCAAGATATTACCGGGATGTCGATCCACGAGCGGGCCCATCTCGGGATAGGCATGATGTTTCAGCACCCGCCTGTGATATCGGGGCTGAAACTAGGGAAACTGCTCGCCGCCACATCCCATCTGGGGGAAGACGCGATCGAGGCGCTCGCGCAGACGGTCAATATGGAGGACTTTCTCGCCCGGGACACCAACGTCGGGTTCTCCGGCGGTGAGATCAAGCGGAGCGAGGTCCTGCAACTGAAGGTCCAGCAGCCCGATTTCCTCATGCTGGACGAGCCGGAGAGCGGTGTCGACCTCGAGAACATGAGCCTGATGGGGAAGGAAATCGCAGGCCTGCTCGAGAAGGACGTCCATATCGTCAACCGCCGCCGGAGCGGCCTGATCATCACTCACACCGGCTACATCCTCGATTACCTCGAGGCCGACCAGGGGCACGTGCTGATCGACGGTCAGATCCGGTGTCACGGAAACCCCCGCGAGATCTTGCGCGTGGTCAAAGAGAAAGGATACGGAGAGTGTCTGCGTTGCAAACAGATGTAGGCGATATTGAGCAGCTCTCGCAGGAGGACCGGGAACGTCTCGCCCTGACCGGCCTTGAAGTCGGGATGCAAAATCGGTGCGGGAGTTTCTTCCAGATCGATCAGAACGTGATCCAGACCACCTGCGGTGCCGAAGGGATCGAGATGATCCCCATAAAGGCCGCCCTCGAGAAGTACGACTGGGTGAAGGATTACTACTGGAACGCCGTTTCACGCGATAAGGACAAATATACGCAGTACCTGGCAAAGCAGGAGAGCCCGCAGGGCCTCGTCGTCATCGCGCAGCCGGGTGTGAAGGTCGCCATGCCCCTCCAGGCCTGCCTCTTCCTCCGCGAAGAGCCGGTGCAGCACGTCCACAACATCTTCATCGCGAAGGAAGGCTCGGAGATCAACATCATCTCCGGCTGCGCGAGCTCCTGGCAGAAGGAGCACGGAGCGCATATCGGAGTGACCGAGATCTACGTCGGCAAAGGGGCCAAGGTCACGTCCACGATGATCCACAACTGGAAAGAGGGGATCAGCGTCTTCCCGCGGAGCGCCACCATCGTCGAGGAGGACGGGACGTTCCTCTCGAACTACGTCTGCATGCAGCCGGTTCACCGGATCAACATGTACCCGACGGCACGCCTGGTCGGCAGGAACGCAGTGGCCCGGTTCTCGAGCATCGTCGTCGCGACACCGGGCTCAACCCTCGACCTCGGGTCCCGGGCCATCCTCGGCGCCGAGCATACGAGCGCCGAACTGATCACCCGGGCGATCACCACCGGCGGCACCATCATCTCCCGGGGCCACATCCTCGGCGAGAGGGATTACACCCGGGGCCACATCGAGTGCAAGGGCCTGATCTTAAAAGACGGCGTCATCCACGCCATCCCCGAGATTGAAGGAACGCTGACCGGCACCGAACTCTCTCACGAGGCCGCTGTAGGGAAGATCGCCCGCCACGAGATCGAGTATCTCATGGCACGAGGGCTCTCCGAGGAAGAGGCCACCGCAACCATTATACGCGGGTTTTTGGATGTGAAGATCAGCGGCCTGCCTGCAGTCCTGCAGGAGCAGATAGATGCTGCGATCGATAAAGCTGAATCTGGGTTCTGATTCGGGAGCCGGGATGATGAAGACCGACCCCTGCAAGAGGGAACGCGAGGAGATGGTGGAGTTCCAGATCCGGGCCCGGGGGGTCGGGGATCGGAGGGTGCTTGCCGCGATGCGGAAGATCCCGCGCCACCTCTTCGTGCCGAAGGGCTTCGAGCGTGCCGCCTACGAGGACCGGCCGCTCCCCATCGGGGAGGGGCAGACCATCTCCCAGCCCTACATCGTCGCCGTCATGACCGAACAGCTCGAACTTGCGCCGCAGGACCGGGTCCTCGAGATCGGGACCGGCAGCGGCTACCAGGCTGCACTCCTCGCCGAACTCGCCGCGAACGTCATCTCCGTCGAACGCCTGCCGGATCTTGCCGACCGCGCCAGAGAGAACCTTGCCCGGGCGGGGGTAACCGGTGTCGAGGTGGTCGTCGGCGACGGCACGCAGGGGTATCCGCCGGAGGCCCCGTACAACGCCGTCATCGTCACGGCGGCAACGCCCGACATCCCCCAACCCCTGGTAAAGCAGCTCGCCGAAGGCGGGCGATTGATCGCTCCCGTCGGGCCGCGGGAATGCCAGGACCTCGTCAAACTCGTCAAACACGAAGGCAGGGTGGAAAAGATCCCGCTCGGCGGCGTCTGCTTCGTGCCGCTGATCGGGCAGTTCGGATGGAAGGGAGAGAGGTTCCCATGACGGTTTACGACATCACCCGGGACCTCTCCGAGGATGCCGTCCTCTACCCCGGGGACGTCCGGCCCCGGTTTCGCGAGATAGACAACGGGAAGTACCGCGTGACCGAGATGACCCTCGGAAGCCATACCGGGACGCACATCGACGCCCCGTCGCACTACATCGAGGGCGGCCGGACGGTCGACGAGATCCCGCCCGGGGTGCTCGCAGGACCGGCACGGGTACTCGACTGCAGCGATGCGGGAGCGATCATCGGTCCCGGCAGCCTCGCCGGCCGCCTCGACGGCACCCGGACGATCCTCTTAAAAACCTGGTTCTCGGAACGGCGGGAGTTCGATTCCGGCTACCCGGCGCTCTCCCTTGAGGCGGCAGACCTCATCGTCGACGCCGGGATCACCTGCCTCGGGACCGACGCCCCCTCGATCGAGGAGTATAACTGCGACGGTTCGGTCCACCGCCGGCTGCTCGGGGGGGGGACGGTCATCCTCGAACTGCTCGACCTCTCCGCCGTGCCGGAGGGCGACTACGTCATGGTGGCGCTCCCGATGCGGCTCAGAGGCGCGGACGGGTCGCCCGTGCGGGCGATCCTCCGGGACAGGGAGGAGTAAACGTGAGTTTCTGGCACGATGCAATAGGAAAACTGGAGACGATCCTCGCGGACAGCGGGTGCGAGGACGGTGTAGTGACGCTCGGCGTGAACTATGATGCAGACGTCTGCCAGTACCCCAGAGGGGTCTCTCTGGAGGGGTGCTTCGGGGGGCGGAGCGGGCAGTTCGTGACGAGCGAGCCGATCCGGGCCAACACCCGGGTCTCCTTCATGTTCGGTGCGCCGCTTGCAAACCCAAAGCAGCGGGGAGCGGCAGGCGCGATCGTCAACGCCGTCTCGGCATTCCTCTGCCTGGCACGGAAACTCCGTCCCTGCACCCCCGACCGCTACGCCCCCTGCCTTGCGGAACTCTCCCGCGAAGTCGCCGGAAAACAGGTCTACCTCGTCGGCCCGACGCCGGTGCTCAAGCGGGCCCTTGGTAACCAGGTGGTCGACTCGCCGGAGGCGGCAGACCTCTTCCTGGTCGCCGGGGACGGCATGACGACCGATGCGGGGATCGCCTGCATCGACGAGTACCGGGGGAAGAAACGGATGATATTCCTCGGGCCGTCGGCCGCCGGGGTCAGCGGCCTTATAAGTCTCGAGCACTGGTGTCCCTACGGACGATGAATACCTTTTTTTAGGAAAGGAAGGATTATACAGGAGTATGCTTTTCGGCTCTTCCGGGATCCGGCAGGAGTTCGGCCCCGGCCTCGTCGATCTCGCGCTCCGTATCGGGGCAGCCACCGCAGACGGCGCGTCGGCGATCGTCGTCGGCCGGGACACCCGCATGACCAGCGAACTGCTGGAACACAGCGTCATCGCCGGGATGCTTTCGGCCGGTGCAACCGTTTATTCCTGCGGCATCGCGCCCACGCCGACGGTCGCGCACGCGACGGGATGCGTGGACGCAGGATGCATGATCACCGCCTCGCATAACCCCGAGTCCTACAACGGGGTCAAACTGTTCAACCCCGACGGGTCGTCGTTCACCCGACGGCAGCAGGCAGTACTCGAAGAGGCGCTCAACGGGACGCACTGGAAGAACTGGGACGAGCAGGGGAACGTCTTTCTCGTCGACGCGGTAGACGCCCACCGGGAGACAATCCTCGATCGCGTCAGCCTGGAAAAGCCCGTTGCGGCCGTGCTCGACTGCGGCAACGGTGCGGGAAGCGTCATCACCCCCGATCTTCTTGCCGGGGCGGGAGTCGCCGTAATCGGGCTGAACTGCAACGTCGCGGGGAGGTTCGCCCGTCCTTCGGAACCGCTCGAGACAAACCTCCCCTACATCGGGGAGATCGTCCGGAGGCGGGGGGCCGCGTGTGCGGTGATCCACGACGGCGACGCCGACCGGATGATGGCGTTCGACGAGAAGGGCCGCTACATCGACGGAGACCACCTCCTCATGCTCTTTGCGAAGTACCTCGACCGGAAGCGGGTGGTCACCACCGTCGACGCCTCCATGGCGATCGAGGAGGTCGCGGAGGTCCGCCGCACGCCGGTCGGCGACAGTTTCGTCTCCGAAGAGCTCCTCTCCTGGGGAGATTTCGGTGGTGAGGCATCGGGAAGCTGGATCTTTCCCGAACACTCCTACTGCCCGGACGGGGTCTACGCCGCGGCCCTGCTCTGCGAGATCGCGTCGGAATGGTCGATCGCCGAGGAACTCGACCGGATGCCCCGGTATACCCTCCTCCGGGAGTCGTACCGCATCGAATCGCCGCGGGAGGTCGTGGCGGCGATGGGGGCAGACGAGCCGACGCACGGGGTCCGGTTCGAGGACGAAGACGGCTGGTACCTGATCCGGGCAAGCGGCACCGAACCGAAGGTCCGGATCACGGCCGAGGGCAAGACGCCCGCAAAGGCGAAAGAGATGCTTGGTCTGGGGCACGCCGCCCTTGAACGAGCGAAACGTATTCTGGAGTGAGTGTATGCAGTGTGTCGTACTGGCAGCAGGAGAGGGGAAACGGATGCGGCCCCTGACCGCCCGCCGTCCGAAGGTGATGCTTCCCATAGCCAACCGCCCGATGATGGAACACCTGGTTCTCGCGGCTCACGACGCGGGGATCAACGATTTCATCTTCGTCGTCGGTTACTTCGAACGCGAGATCCGGAACCATTTCGGGGACGGGAGCAACTTCGGTGTGCACATCACCTACGTGACCCAGCGGCACCAGCTCGGCACTGCCGATGCCCTGCGGGCGACGGCAGGAATGATCGACGGCCGGTTCCTCCTCCTCAACGGGGACATGGTCCTCAAAAAGGATGATATCGGGGAGTTTTGCCGGATGGGTGCCCCCTGCATGGGGATACACGAGACAGACCACCCGCAGGACTACGGCGTGGTGACCGTTGAGGGGAACCGCATCACCGGTCTTGAGGAGAAGTCCGAAGACCCGAAGAGCAACCTGATCAACGCAGGCGCCTACCTCTTCGACCCCGACATCTTCGACCTTCTTGCGGGGCTCAAGATATCGGGACGGGGCGAGTTCGAGCTGACCGACGCCCTCGAGTCTTACATCGGGGGGGGGACGCTCAGGGCATACCCGCTGGACTACTGGCTCGATGTCGGACAGCCGTGGGACCTCCTCGACGCAAACGAGGCGCTCATCTCCTCGCTCTCCCACGAACGGCACGGCACCGTCGAGGACGGATGCACCGTCCCGGAGACGGTCAGTATCGGGAAAGGGACCGTTATCCGGGCCGGAACCTACATCGAGGGCTCCTGCGTCATCGGCGAGGACTGCGTCATCGGCCCCCACGCCTACATCCGGGGCTCCACCACCATCGGTGATGCCTGCCACATCGGGCACGCGACCGAGATCAAGAACTCCATCATCATGTCGGCGACGAAGATCCCCCACTTCAATTACGTGGGCGACAGCATCGTCGGGAGCGGGTGCAACTTCGGGGCAGGCACCAAGGTCGCAAACCTCAGGCACGACAACGGTGCGGTGAAGGTCTGCGGGAAGAACACAGGGCGGAGAAAGTTTGGCGCCATCATCGGCGACGGCGTCCTCTTCGGGATCAACTGCTCGGTCAACGTCGGGAGCCTCATCGGCAGCAATGCAAGAATTGCCCCACACTCCCTCGTGGAAGGATGCATCGAGGACAATTCGATCATCAGGTGATATGATGCAGGCAGTAATTTTAGCAGCGGGAGAAGGGAGCCGCCTGCGGCCGCTCACCCGGAGCAAGCCCAAAGCCATGCTCCCGGTCGCAAACCGGCCGATCATCGAGTACGTCATCGACGCCCTGCTGGAGAACGGGATCCGCGACATCGTGGTTGTCGTCGGGTACCGCAAGGAGGAGGTCATCCGGCACCTCAACAGGCTCGACGCCCCCATCCAGGTCGTCGTGCAGGAGCGGCAGCTCGGGACCGCGGACGCTCTCCGGGCGGCCAGGTCTGAGATCACGGAAGACTTCCTCGTTCTTCCCGGCGACAACTACATCAACGCGGAATCGATCGCCCGGATCAGGAAGGAACAGAACGCCATGCTCGTGGCCGAACACCCGAACCCCTCGAACTTCGGGGTCGTGGTGATCAGGAACGGCCTCGTCCGCGAGATCATCGAAAAGCCCGAGGATGCCCCGACGTTCACGGTATCGACCGGAATCTACTCGTTCAAACCCGACGTCTTCCCCTACCTCCAGACAAACGAGATCCCCGACGCCCTCTCCGCCATGATCGCATCGGGCCGGCGGATACGGGCGATCCCGGCAGACGACTGGCAGGACGCCGTCTATCCCTGGGACCTCCTGAAATTGAGCAGCCGGATGCTCAGGGGGATCACTCCCGAGATCGGAGGGACGGTCGACGCATCCGTCATCCGCCGGGGCACGGTGCACATCGGCAACGGGACGACCGTCGGCCCGAACACCGTGATCTACGGCCCGGTCACCATCGGGAGCAACTGCAACATCGGCCCGAACTGCGTGATCATGCCCGATACAAGCATCGGCGATCGGGCGGTGCTCGAGCCGTTCACCTACGTCGCCGACTCGCTCGTCATGAGCGACGTTACGATCGGGTCCCATTCGCGGATCGTCTCGGCGGTCTTCGGCCAGGGGTGCATCCTCGCCGACCATACCACCACCTACCCGTCCGCGAGTTTCATTGAGGTCGGTGGCCGGATCCAGAAGGAGGAATTCGGTGCAGTCCTCGGCGAGGGGGTCCGTGCGGCACCATTCACAACATTTAAAAATTGTATAGCAGGTAACAGTGTCACCATCGAGGAGGGGAAGACGGTGGTCGGCCTCATCGAGGATGGCACCCGGGTGATGTAGATGTGCGGAATCGTCGGCTATATCGGGAGACGGGACGCAACGCCGATTCTGATCCAGGGGTTGAAGCGGCTCGAGTACCGGGGTTACGACTCATTCGGCATCGCGACGGTCGGGAGTGCGATCGGGGTCTACAAAAAGACCGGCCGTATCTCGGAGGGCGAGGCCGGGGCGGCCGACCTGCACGGGTACACCGGGATCGGGCATACCCGGTGGGCCACGCACGGCGAGCCGAGCGACGTCAACGCCCACCCGCATACCGACTGTGCAGACAGGATCGCCGTGGTGCACAACGGGATCATCGAGAACTACAGCGAACTGAAGCGGCAGCTCGAGGGGCGCGGCCACACTATCCGGTCCGAGACCGATACCGAGGTGATCGCCCACCTCATCGAGGAGCATTACGACGGGGACCTCCTCGCGGCGGTCAACGCGACCCTGCCCCTGCTCGAAGGCTCATACGCCGTCCTCGCGATCGCGGAGAATGCCCAGCGGATCGTCGCCGCCCGCAACGCGAGCCCGCTCGTCCTCGGGGTCGGGGATGCCGAGGTCTTCGCCGCTTCGGACATGACGCCGCTCCTCGAGTACACCGAACGCGTGATCTTCCTCGAAGACGGCGATGTCGCCGACATCACGCCCGACCGTTACACCATCTACTATGACGGTCAAACGGTGGAGCGCCCGGTCGAACTGATCAACTGGTGCGTGGAGGATACCCGGAAAGGCGGGTTTGCCCACTACATGTTAAAGGAGATCTACGAACAGCCCCAGTCCTTCTACGAGACCATCAGGGCGGGCATCAACGATCGCGTGCGGCAGATGGTCATGGAAGCAGGCGAGATCACTCTGGTTGCGTGCGGGACGTCCTACCACACCGCCCTGGCCTTCAAATACCTGGCCGAATCGCTCTGCAGCATACCGGTACGGGTCGAGCTGGGGTCGGAGTTCAAGTACTTCACCCCGCCCATCCACGGCCTCGTGATCGCGGTCTCGCAGTCGGGGGAGACCGCGGATACGATTGCCGCCTTAAAGATGGCGAAAGCCCGCAATTGCCCCACGCTCGCCATCACCAACATGCAGGGGAGCACGGTCACCCGGGTTGCGGACGAGACCCTGCTCATGCGGGCCGGCCCCGAGATCGGCGTCGCCGCAACCAAGTCCTACACGGCACAGCTCGCGGCTCTGATGCAGATCGTCAATCTGCGGTGCGAGGGGGCGTTCGACGATGTCCTGTCTCACGCGCACCTGGCTATCGGAGATATCCTCCTCCAGGACGTCAGGGAGGCGGTTGCCCTCTGTTCGAAGGCCGATCACGTCTTCTTCGTGGGAAGGGGACCGTTTTACCCGGTCTCGATGGAAGGCGCCCTCAAGATGAAGGAGATCAGTTACATCCACGCCGAAGGGTATGCGGCGGGAGAACTGAAACACGGGCCGTTCGCCCTGCTCACGGAGGAGACGCCGGTGGTCGCCGTCTGCACCCCCGGGCCGACCTACGGCGTGATGGCCTCGAACATCAAGGAGATGAAGGCCCGCAAGGCGCCGGTCATCGCTCTCGGCGTTGCCGGCGATACGGAACTCGCCGAGATCGTGGACATCTTCATCCCCATTCCGAACACACACCTTCTGGTGCAGGTGCTGACCGCATCGATCGTCCTCCAGCTGCTCGCGTATCATACCGCCTGTGCGCTGCAGCGGGATGTCGACAAGCCGCGAAACCTGGCAAAGAGCGTGACGGTTGAATGATTGAGTATGGACGTAACGCCCTCGGCGAGGGGGCGACGATATTCGAGCCGGTGACCATCGGGTTTCCCTCCCGCGACCGGATAGGAGAGGAGGACTACCCGGGCGCCACCATCGGGAGGAACGCGGTTCTCCGGCCGGGCACCGTCATCTACTGCGACGTGACGATCGGCGACGCTTTCCAGACCGGCCATAACGTGCTGATCCGCGAAAAGACGACCATCGGTACCGGCGTGGCAATAGGAACGGCGGCGGTGATCGAGGGCGACTGCACGATCGGCGACGATGTCCGCCTCCAGAGCCTGGTCTACATCCCCACCGGCGCCCGGATCGGCGACCGGGTCTTTGTAGGCCCGAACGCCGTGCTGACGAACGACCGCTACCCGCCCGGCCCGCACGAATCCCTCCGGGGCCCGGTGATAGGAAACGACGCCGTCATCGGTGCGAACGCAACGATCCTCCCCGGCGTCACCGTCGGGGAGGGGGCGTTCGTCGCCGCGGGGGCGGTGGTGACGAAGGACGTCCCGCCCGGGATGCTCGCGGTGGGGACTCCGGCACGGTTCCGGCCGCTGCCGGCGGAAGCAAGGCGGTGCCGATGAAGATCCCCGTCGCCCGGCCGCTCGTCGGGGAGGAGGAGATCGAGGCTGTCGCCGAAGTGATGCGGTCGGGGATGCTGGCCCAGGGGTCCGTCGTTGCGGAGTTCGAGTCCCGCTTTGCCGACTACTGCGGTGCCGCCCACGCGATCGGCGTCAACTCCGGGACGGCAGCGCTCCACGCGGCCCTCCTTGCCGCCGGCGTCGGGCCGGGGGACTCGGTGGTCGTCCCGGCGTTCACGTTCTTTGCGACGGCATCGAGCGTCTCGATGTGCGGGGCGACACCGCTCTTTGCGGATGTTGACCCGCATACGTTCAACATCGACCCTGACTCGGTCGGGGTCCTGATAAGGCCCGACACCCGGGCGGTCGTCGGGGTCCACCTCTTCGGACAGCCGTTCGACGTCGCTGCTGTCCGCGCTCTCTGCGACGACCACGACCTCGTCCTCATCGAGGACGCGGCCCAGGCGCACGGCGCGGAGTACCACGGGAAACGGGCGGGGAGCCTCGCCGACCTCGCCTGCTTCTCGTTCTACCCCACAAAGAACATGACCACCGGCGAAGGGGGCATGGTCACGACCGACGACGACGGCTTTGCGAAGCAAGTCCGGCTCCTCATCAACCACGGGCAGAGCCGGAAGTACCTTCACTCGGCCGTAGGCTACAACTACCGGATGACGAACATCGCCGCCGCCATCGGCCTCGTGCAGCTCGACCGGGTCGAGGGGTTCAACGAGCGCCGGAGAGAGAACGCCCGGTACCTCGACCGCCACCTCGCGGGCACGGGACTCGTCACACCCTACACGGCACCGGACGTCCGGCACGTCTACCACCAGTACGTCGTGAAGCTCCCCGCCGGCTACCCGCTCACGAGGGACGCGTTCATGGGCGCTCTTGCCGACGAGGGGATCGGGACCGCCGTCCACTACCCCATCCCCGTCAACCGGCAGCCGGTCTACCAGGCCGGAAGCGAGAGCGCCTCCTGCCCGGTGTCGGACGACCTTGCGGCGTCGGTCGTGAGCCTGCCCGTCCACCCGGCGGTGACGGACGAAGAACTGGCGTATATCTGCGATGCGGTCCGGGGGCTGGAGTAACGGCGGGAAGACGCCGCGCATAAAATGTTTTTTGCCGGGAGGAGAACCGAAAGAGGCCGTTCATAACTTGAAACGGGAAATGAAGGGGATTTTCCACCGGCACACCCAAACGATAAATACCAACTCCATAGATTAATTTCATGCTTCTCTGGATAGGCCTGGGGCTTATTGCGGCTGCGGCCGTACCCTATGTCGTCTTCTTTGTCGGGATCAACATCGGAAAGAGACCGGATGAGCCGCCGGCACTCACAGAGTATCCCCCGATAAGCATTGTCATATCGGCCTATAATGAAGAGGCTGTAATTGAGGAACGGGTCAAGAATATTCTTGCATCCACGTATCCGCCGGACCGGTACGAGGTGATCTTCGTGGACGACTGCTCCTCCGACGACACAAGAGCGCTTGCAGAAGAGGCCTTCGGGAAGGCCGGCATCGATCACCGGGTCATTGTAAACGCAGAGCGCCTGGGCACGACCCGGTCGTATAACAAAGCAATTTCGGCGGCGCGTTATCCGATCGTCGTCACCACGGACGCGGACGTCTTCTTTGAGCGCGACGCGCTTGAGCACCTCATCGCACGACTCGTCAGCGATGAGCGTATCGCTGCGGTCTGCGGGGACCTCCACCCGCTTCCGGATGAAGGGTCCCACCCGGCGCAGATGGAGAGCGCCTACCGGAACTACTACGGGCGGATGTGCAGCTGGGAGAGTGCCGTTGACTCCACCTACGCCTTCAACGGTGCACTCGTCGCGTTCAAGCGCGACCTGGTGACCAGGATCGACGATAGACACGGGGCGGATGATGCAAACACGGCATTCGAGGCGATTCGGCGTGGGTACCGGGCGGTTTATGAACCCGCCGCTCTGGTTTACGAGGACGTGCCCCGGGACTTTCAGAGGCAATACCGGCAGAAGATCCGGCGGGCAACGCAACTGATCGAGGCGACAATTGCAAATCTCGACCTTTTGAAGGTCCCCCGCCCGTTCTCCCGGATCTTTTACCCGCTGCGGATGTACATGTACCTCATAACGCCGACCCTCTTTCTTGCCGGCAGCACACTCTTTGCGGCAGGACTCGCACTTACATCCCCTCTCCTCGCTCTCGGAGTATTCGGTCTCGCTGCCCTTACCGGCTACCTCTGGAGCAGCAACACCGCGGTCTCCTTTGCCACGAACCAGGTCTACCTCGCGAGGGGGCTGCTCAACCTCGGGAAAGACATGCGGGTGTGGGAGAGTACGTCAAAGAAGACACGAAAAGGATAGTCGGTCAATCCAATAAGAGGGGTAAGGCAATTCGTCTGTGTCGGGGGAAAGCACAGACGAACGCTTTTTTTCAAGTCCACGGAATACGCCAAGGTTATTAATGGTTCGAAGGGAAACAAATTCGTAACAAGGAGGGTCCGATGGCTCAAGTGGATCTCAATAAGTATCGGCCGTACATCATCGTTGGTTTCATCGTCCTGTTCGCCCTGCTCACGCTCTGGACGCGGGGCATCCCTTCGGAAGGTCTCGTGACCGCCGAAGGCGTCAATCTCCTGGGCAACGACCCCTGGTACAGTCTCCGCCAGGTCGAGCAGACCGTCGCGAACTTCCCAAGCTACGCCTGGTTCGATACGATGACGCTCTACCCGAGCGGCGACACCATCCACTGGGGGCCGCTCTTCGCCCAGATCATAGCGGCGCTCTGCGTCCTCGCCGGCGCATCGACGCGCCCCGAGATCATGGTGGTGGCATCCTGGGTTCCGCCGCTGATGGCCGTGGCGATGGTGCCGGTCGTCTACCTGCTTGCAAAAAAGATCGCCGACTGGAAGACCGGCCTCATCGCGGCGGGCCTGATTGCGGTCATCGGCAGTAACTACGCCTACCGCTCCCTCTTCGGCTTCGTCGACCACCATATCGCAGAGACGCTCTTTTCGACGATCTTCGTCCTCGCCTACGTCGTGGCGCTGCTCGCGACGCGCGATATCTCGCTCTCCCGGAAGGACCTTGAGACCCTGAAGATCCCGGTGATAACAGCGGCCCTCGCTGGCATCGCCTACCTCCTCGGCCTCTTCAACATGCCGACGATGATCCTCTTCGCGCTCATCGTGGCAGCCTTCACCCTGGTCCAGTTCCTCCTGGACTTTTTCCAGGACCGGTCAAGCGACTACCTGGTCCTCGTGAACGCCGTCGTCTTCGGCGTGGCGATCATCGGGATGGCGGCGTTCGGCTTCCCGCACTCCGGCTTCAGCCTCATCTTCTACACCGTCGGGCACGTCATCGCGTATGCCGCCCTCATTGCAGGCACGCTCGCGCTCTACGCGCTCTCGGTCTTCCTGAAGGGCCGACCGAAGTATTACTTCCCGGCTGCGGTCGCAGCCGTCGCGGTACTCGCCGTCGCGGTGCTCTTTATCGCCCTGCCGGACATCTACGATCTCCTGATATCGAATCTCTTCTCCTTCTTCGGCGAGCGGCCCACCACCACGACCGTCGAGGAGGCGCGGGCCTGGTCGTTTGCTGCCGCCTGGGCAACGTTCCACTGGGGCCTCGTACTCGCGGCCGGCGGGGCTGCCGCCCTGCTCTGGCAGAACCGTGAGCGGGTGAACCCGGCCCACGTCTTCGTCCTGATCTGGACGGGGATCATCCTCGCGTCGACCGCCGCACACGTCCGCTACGAGTACTACCTCGCCGCAAACATCGCCCTGCTCGCCGCGGTCTTTGCAGGAGCGGTCATAGACACGACCTGGAAAGACGTCGCGCGCCTCCTCGGGAAAGGGAGCGGCGGCAAGGCATCCTCCAGTCCGGGGACCGTCGAAAAGCAGGAGGAGCCGGCGCGAAAGGGCAAGAAGGGCGGCAAGGGCCCCGAAGTGCGGAAGGCGAAGGTTCCCCCGAAGGACCATCCCGACTACCTCAAAGTCGGGGCCTTCGCAGCGGTCGTCATCGTCACGCTCCTCTTTGCCGGGACATCCCTCCAGGGGAACCTGGCTCTCGCCACCAGCGCGAAGTACGGCGGCATCGACTCGCAGTGGATGGAAGCCCTGGAATGGATGGGCGAGAATACCCCCGACCCCGGCGTCGACTATTACGCGATCTACGACCGGAATACCTTCACCTACCCCGAAGAGTCCTACGGCGTCATGTCCTGGTGGGACTACGGCCACTGGATCACCTTCATCTCGAAGCGGATCCCGAACAACAACCCGTTCCAGCACGGGGTTTCCGGCCCGAACGGCTCCTCGACCTACTTCGTCTCGACCTCCGAAGAGGCTGCAAACCGGATCCTCGATAACATCGGCACCCGCTACGTCGTCACCGATATCCAGCTCGATACCGGGAAGTTCCACGCCCCGGCGACATGGGCCGACCCCGACGTGGGGGTGGAGCGGTTCCAGCCCTACTTCCTCGTTCCCGTGAGCGCGGGATCGACGAACTACCAGGCAGTGCCGTTCTACAACCAGGACTACTACCTGACGATGGTCTCCCGGCTCCACAACTTCGACGGGTCCATGACCGACCCGTCGTCGCAGGTGATCTACGTCGAGTACCGTGAGGAGGGCGCGGCGAACACGTCTCTCCCGGTCATCACGCGCACCGAGCAGATGAACGCCACCGCAGGCGCGGCCGCGGTGGAAGCCTACAACAGGAATGCTCCGGCAGGATCGGGTGCGACACTGCTGAACATGTATTACCAGTACCAGGGAGACTCGATCCTCCACCCGCTCGAGCGGGTGCCGGCGCTCCAGCACTACAGGCTCGTCCACGAGACGCCCCGGAACGTCTACAGCAACGTCGGTGACGACGGGCCCGACCTCAAAGCCGTCAAGATCTTCGAGTACGTTCCCGGAGCCACGATCAGGGGCGAGGGGATCATCGAGGTGCCCGTCGTCACGAATACCGGCCGGGAGTTCACCTACCGGCAGGAGAGCGTGAACGGCACGTTCGTCGTCCCGTACGCGACGTCCGGGTGGTCGGGCGAGGTGAAGGCGACGGGACCTTACCGGAACGCGGGCACCGGCCAGACGTTTGACGTCACCGAAGAGGATATCCTGCAGGGACGCACCATCAACTAACGAGGATGCGCTCTTCAGTCATCTACGGTGACATCTTTACCCGGCACGACATGGAGGCTCACCCCGAGTCGGGCTCCCGGCTACGGGCAGCCCTCTCCGGGGTCCCCGAGAACGTGAGGTGGCGTCCCCCGGTCCGGGGTACCGAGATCGACCTGGAGCGGATTCACCGCCCGCAATACATCAAGTGGGTGCAGGAGCTCGCCCGGGGAACCTGTTTTTTAGACGCAAACACCTACGTCACCTGCCACTCGTTCGAAGCGGCGCTGTATGCCGCCGGATCGACCTTTGCAGCGGTGGAGCGAACGCTCGACGGCGAACACCTCTTCGCCCTGGTCCGTCCGCCGGGACACCATGCCGAGCCCGACCGGGCGATGGGATTCTGCATCTTCAACAACGCCGCCGTCGCGGCGGCGAAAGCGCTTCTGTCTGTCGACCGGGTGGCGATCCTCGACTGGGACCTGCACCACGGCAACGGCACCCAGACGGCTTTTTACGGGAGCGATCGGGTGCTCTTCTGCTCGGTGCACGAGGAGAACAGTTTCCCGAAGACCGGGTGGGTGGACGAGATCGGCACCGGCGCGGGCCGGGGCTACACCCTCAACGCCCCGCTTGCGGCGGGGTCCACCATCGCCGATTACCGGTATGTCTTCGAGGAGGTCTTCATCCCGGCGCTCGTCCGGTTCCGGCCCGACGTCCTGATCGTCTCGGCCGGGCAGGACGGCCTAGCCGACGACGAACACGGGCGGATGAACCTCGAGCCCGGGGACTACGGCGCGCTCACCGGGATGCTGATCGACGGGACAGACCTTCCGCTCGCGCTGACGCTCGAAGGGGGTTACGGCCCGTCGATCGGGAAGGCTATCGATGCGATATTCCGTGCCCTCGCGGGGAAGCGGTTCGAGCCTGCGGAGAAGCCGTTGAACCGCGGCACGGAGAGGGTTGTGAATATTTTAAAGAAGGTTCGGTTCTGTTAAGATGAGAACTGCCCGGGGCCGATAATCCGGCAGCCAGAGGGGATACCGGCGCGGAAGAGCGCGGGTGATCTTTCCCCAAAGAGGAAGTCGTTCTTCGCATCAATCGGTGCTCAAACTCGCTACGCTTGATCTTCGGTTCTAACGAACCATCGCACTTCGCGGCTTCACGTGAGGTAACGATGCGTGGATGATGGAACGGCTGCAATCTCGAAAAGCCCAATACAGTGGACCGTGGGGATATCGCCATCGGGGGGAACGACGCTCCGCAGAACGACGTCCTGAAGGGACGGAGTTCGAGCACCGGAGGTGCAAGTTGCGGCTATGTCTGCGAGGTTCGAGCCGGTGAACCCGGTGCTGCCGGTGACGATGTAGCACATGAAGAGTTTACGTTGAAAGCCGGTTTAGGGTTTTCTGAACGCATCCGATGAGTCATAGGGTCGATAATCGGTTGAGGTTTCTGATGACTTTTTTCTCCTGATGTAGACCTGATTAAGTGTCAATTCTGTTTTACAGAATTTTCGTTACGCTGCCGCGGAAAAGGTCTCGACCTCGATGCCGCGGGCATACCAGAGTTCACTATCGTTGTGAACTACCCCCCTTGCGGATGGGGCTTCCCGGCTATCATCCCCGGCGGGAGCGAGTAAACATCAAACGGAGATCAGCGTGTCAGTAACCGGGTGGGAACGATCATGCAAGGCGGGAAGGATCCCGTCTCTCACCCGCCCGTTCCGGCCAGGTACTCCCGCGAAAGCCGGGCGATATCCTCCAGGTCGCAGACCAGGTACCCGCCCTCTCTCAGATCCTCCTTGCCTTCTATGCTCTTTGCTACCAGGGCAAAATGTTCGTTCCTGCTCTCGTTTCGCCATCTCACCTCGCAGGCTTTCTCCCGGAGTGCCGCAAGGATGCCGCGAGCCTGGCGGCGGCTGAGAGCAGACCACTTGCATTCGCAGAAGAGGGCATCCCCGGAGACCTCATTCAGGCCTACGAGATCGATCTCCACCTCCTTCTGCCACCACCGTCCCAGTCGCGAATACGAGGAGCCGGAGAACAGGATTCCCCTGCGAACGAGGTCGAGAGAGAGTTGTTCGAACATCTGTCCGCAATAGGGCGCGATCTCTTCCCTGATGGAGGCGAGCACCTCCCCGCTCTGCCCCGTCTCGGTCTCTGCTCTCCGGGGATACACGAAACGGAACCAGAACGTGAGGTAGGGATCGGTCAGCCGATAATGCCTTCTCCGATAGCCGGCATGGGCGGTCACCGGCACTTCATCGTCGATCAGGTGCATACGCGAAAGGACGGCAAGGTACTTGGAGACCAACCCTTTATCGAGCCCGGTCTCCTGACAGAGGGGTCCCAGGGTGGTGTACCCCGCAGCGAGAGCGCGGAGAATAGCCATGTAGTTCCCTGCTTCGCGGAACTCATACTGCATCAGGATCTCGGCTTCAGAGTACAGGTATGCTCCTTTCCGGAGAATCTGCTCCTCCACGTTCTCCCAGAACGTTCGGTCGGGGCGAAACAGACAGAGATAAGCAGGAATTCCACCGATCACGCACCATGTCATGACGAGTTCCTCCTCACCGTAGGGGAGGAACCGGCGAAGGTAGGGATAGGAGAGAGGCTCCAGCTGCCACTGCCCCGTCCTTCTGCCGTAGAGCGGGCTTGTGTACCCCAGCACCTCGGTCTCCATCGTGCTGACCGATGAACCCGATATGACGAGCATCACCGGCTCCCGGGAGAGTACTGTATCCCACACCTTCTGAAAGACGGAAGGCGTGGCCCGGTCGCGTGCGATGAGGTAGGGGAACTCATCGATGACAATCACCACTTTCTTCCCCGGAGGGGGGGAGAAATTCCGGTGCCTGACCAGCGCCTTTATGGCAGCTTCCCAGTCGGGATATCTACTCCGCTCGAAATCCGGATCGTTGAGGTACTCCCCTGCATAGTGGGAGAAATCCTGGACATTCCTTGCCGTCCCTTCTTCTGAGGCCAGGAAGTAAAATCCCGGGACTGTCTGCAGGAGTCGGGCAAGAAGCGTTGTCTTTCCCACGCGCCGCCTTCCATACAGGATCAGGCACTCCGGAACCGGGGAACGATACCGATCGGTGAGGAACTGCAGTTCACTTGCCCGGTCCACAAAGGATTGTTGAATCATAAGTATACTACTTTCGAGTCAACAAATTACTTAAGGCGATCGGTAAACGCCGGTGGTCCGGCCGGAGATAGCCTCTACATGGATGGGCTTCTCCTTACCGGGGTTTACTGCCCGTAGCCGGGCGGGATGGGGACGAACTCCCCCGCCCTCGCGGCGACGGCGACGATATCACTGAGATCGCTGCGCCGGAGAAGGTAGAGCGCCTCCCCGGCGAGCACCTGGTAGAGCTCGGGATAGCCGATGCACATCTGCTGCATCGCTGCCATGCCTACGTACCTGCCAGAATTCTGTCAAGAGTCCGGTTGCAGAGCCTGTCGGCAATCTGCACACCGGGTTCCGTCCGTCGGACGTGGCAAAAACGAACTCTTTCACGGCCAATCTGTTGCACCAGGTCGACAATGAGCCCGCGAAGCCGCAGGTGAGTACGGCACGCGCACACGCTCTTACCGGTGATCTGCCGAATCGCCACCCGGCTATCACTATACAGGGCAACGTCCTTCCCGGGATCGTGCTCCGCCAGGGAGCGGAGTGCGTGAATGAGACCCCAGTACTCGGCCTCGTTGTTGGTCGCGACGCCGATATAGCCGGAATCCTGCGTAACGCGCGAAAACGCGTCAAAAGAGTCGAATCTTACATACGCCCACGCGGAATCGCCCGGGTTGCCTCGACAAGCCCCGTCGGTATAAACCCGCGAGTACATGTGAAACTATATTTTGTTTTCAATATCTATATAGGTGCCTATTCCCTCCCCGCCACACTACGGGGGGCGGATGCGTACGGCGACCACTATCGGATGCTGAGGATACGCAGGTACCACCGTCAGCACCCCACGCCGGCGCTTGTGTCCCCCACCGAAGCTGCCGCGGTTCATGCCTGAACGGCGTAACCGAGAAGCGTTTCGAAAAACAGGATTCCGGAGACACCTGAAGAGTACCGCTAACGGCATACGTAGCGAGACACCGGGCAGCGGCGGTATTTATGACAGCACCGTCAAAACTGATAAAGGCAGTTATGATGGAGAAAAACCCTGCAAACTTCATGGACGGCGCGATCCCCGCCGGCCTCCTCGCCGCCGTGCGGTCAGGGCGGCCGCTCATACACCACATCACGAACAGCGTCACGATCAACGACTGCGCGAACATAACGATATGCGCCGGGGCCGCCCCGGTGATGGCCGAGGCGCCCGAGGAGGTCGCCGATATGGTCGCCGCCGCCGGCGCCCTCGTCCTGAACATCGGGACGCTCTCGGCGACGCAGGTCGATACCATGCTCATCGCCGGCCGCCGGGCGAACGACCTCGGGGTCCCGGTCGTCCTCGACCCGGTCGGTGCCGGGGCGACACCGTTCCGGACGGCGACGGTTCGGCGGCTCCTCGACGCCCTTGATATCGCCGTCCTGAAGGGGAACGCCGGGGAGATCGGCGTCCTCGCCGGGACCGGCGGGAGCGTCCGGGGGGTGGACTCCGGAGGGGTCGCAGGCGACCCCGTTGAAACAGCGCGGGAGTGCGCCCGCTCGACCGGGACCGTCGTATCGATGACCGGGGCGGTCGACGTCGTGACCGACGGCAGAAGAGTATTCCTTGTCAGGAACGGCAACCCGGCGATGGACCGGCTCTCGGGGACCGGGTGCATGGCCGCTTCGGTCACCGCGGCGTTCGTCGCGGTCGCGGACGATTACACGGTTGCATCGGCAGCGGCACTCGCGGCATTCGGCCGGGCCGGGGAGCGGGCTGCGGCCGGCGCCCGCGGACCTTACTCGTTCCGGACGGCGCTCTTCGACGAGCTTGCCGGCCTTTCCGCCGAGGACTTCGCCGGGAACGCGCGGATCGAGGAGCGGTAATGGCGTATGACCTCTACGTGATCACAGACGAGGAGATCGGGCAGGGCCTCTCCCACGCGGAGCTTGCCCGTCGTGCCGTCGACGGCGGTGCGGACGTGATCCAGCTCCGGGACAAGCGGTTCTCCGGCCGTGCCCTCCTCAATGCAGCCGTTGCCGTCCGCAAGGTCACCCGCGACGCCGGCGCGCTCTTCATCGTGAACGACCGCCTGGACGTGGCCCTCGCGGCCGGTGCCGACGGGGTCCACCTCGGTGCGAGCGACCTTCCTATCGGAGAGGCCCGGCGGCTTGCCCCGCCGGGATTCATCATCGGGGCCTCGGTGGGGTCCGCCGCCGCTGCGGTCCGGGCCGCGGCTGAGGGGGCCGACTACGTGGCGCTCAGCCCGACGTTCTCGACCGGATCGAAGGACGACGCAGGGCTGGGCCACGGCCTTGCCGTCCTCTCGGCGGTCCGGGCCGCGGTCTCCCTCCCCCTCGTCGCGATCGGCGGGATCAACGCGGCAAACGTCGCCGACGTCATCGCCGCAGGAGCGGACGGCGTTGCGGTAATCTCGGCGGTCGTCGGGCAGGAGGACGTCACCGCCGCCGCACGCGACCTCCGGAGCCGGATCGCCGCCGCGAAGGCAGGCAGGCGTTAGTCCACCGATCCGGTCACCGGAGAAGCAGGCGTCCGCTGGTGGAAGACCGCCCGCCACCGGCCGTCACTCCGGGCATACGCGGTCGATACAAAGAGCATCTGCCCGCCGAAGGATACGGTGTATGCGAGGACGGCACTCTCCTCCCCGAGGGGCACGGCTTTCGGGTCCGTGATGGTGTATGCCGGCAGTTCGTGGGGGTTCTGTGCGATATCCCGGAGAATCCCTTCCCTATCCAGGACGCCAGGAGGGGTGATGATCAGAGCTCCCGGCGAGCGGTACTCCCGGTAGAACTCCACGTCCCGGGAAGCGGCGGCCTCCCAGGCCTTTTTCGATATCCAGCAGAACCGCTAACAGGTCTTCCATAGAGAGCACGTGAACGTGCGGATCGGTAATAACCGTTTTCCGGAGTCTGCCCGGGACGCAAACCCTCTTTGTCCCGCCGGGAGAGAGTAGCATCCATGACCGGAATCGTATTCACCCCTATCGGCACCGTCCGTTCCCCGTTCCACGACCCCCGCGATATGCCCATCCAGCCCGTCGGCGCCCGGGGCGTCCGGGAAACGGTCGAACTCGACCCGGCCTGCGCCGCCGGGTTGAAAGACCTTGCAGGGCTCTCGCGGATCATCCTCCTCTACCGCTTCCATCGCTCGGAGGGCTACGCGCTCGAGGTGGTACCGTTTCTCGACAGAACCCCCCACGGCGTCTTCGCGACCCGGGCGCCCCGCCGCCCCAACGCGATCGGGCTCTCCGTCCTGCGGCTCGTCGCCGTCGACGGTGCGACGCTACACGTCCTCGACGTCGATATCCTGGACGGCACCCCTGTCCTCGACATCAAGCCCTACGTCCCGGCGTTCGACGCCTAACACCGACGAACGTGCCGGGTGGCTGGCCGCGGCCCCGGAGGAACCCCATACCACTCGCCCGGACGGCCGGTTCTGCCGACCGGGAGAACAGCAACAGTGAACTACCCCGCCCTTCAGGGCGGGGCTTCCTGCTTCATGGACAATACTTGCATCACTGAGATGCGATGTAGCGGCATCGTCTCCACAGCACGGCAAATTGGAAATTTGCCGGGCTGGGAAATGCAGAGCATTTCCACAGGCTCAAAGGGCTGTTCCATCCCCACGCGGTGGATATTCACCGCAGCATTGTAATCTCTATCGGCAACAAACCCACAGCACGGGCATTCGTGGACTCTCTCGGAGAGCGTCTTTTTCACGATGCTTCCGCAGTTCGAGCACATCTGCGTCGTGTCGCGGGGATCGACTTTGATGAGGTTCGTACCAGCACTTTCAGCCTTGTACGCGAGGTAAGAATAGAATCGTCCCCACGATGCGTCATGGATGCTTCTGCGGAGTCCGGTGGATTTTCCGTTCTCTTTGAGATACTTGATATTCAGGTCTTCTACACAGATCGTTGCATAGGCATCAACATACTGGCGGGAGAGTTTGTGCAGGAAATCTTTCTTCTGGTTGGTGATATGATCATAGACCTTCTCCAGTCTGCTCTTTGCCGTCTTCCAGTTCCGCGAGAACCGTTTCTTCCGGGTACCGCTCTGCTGCAACTTCTTAATCCGATCCCGTGATTGTTCAAATAACCGGGGGTTCTCGATTACGGTGCCATCGCTATCGACCGCAAACGAGTTCAGACCAACATCAATCCCAACAGACCGCCCTTCTCTCTTTGGTTCAGAAACCTTCTGTTCTGCCTGGATGATGACGTACCATTCGCCACCGGAACGGGTGATCAGGACACCCTTCACGTCTCCTGAGTAGGGCCGGTGCATCCTGAACGGAAGTGCTCCGATCTTAGAGAAGGTGATGAACTCGTGCTCACGGTCAATCTTGAATCCCGACTGGTTGTAGTTGAGCGTCCGATACCGGAATGCACTCTTGAACCGGAGTTTGCCAATCTTGCGTCCCTTCTTCTTTGTTTGTGCGAGAGCGCGAATGTTACTCCAGAGCGTATAATTGACCATCTGAAGCACACGGCACAACCTAAAGGGTTGTGCCTGACAGGAAGATGCTTCGCATCTTCCGTGCTTTAGAATACACACCCGGAAGTGCAGGGTTCTCATCCTTCAGGGTGACAATCCGCGCCTGCGTCCCCTGCATCGTTGGGGCGATCCCATTCACCTGCGCAGCATTGCATTCTTCCAGAAGTTTGTTGTAGAGCCACCTACAGGTAGCGAGTGCCGCATGCAGTCGTGTTTCTACGGTTGCATCCGGATATGCCCGATACTTGCAGGAAATGAGCATAGACAACACGGTATTTGATCCAGGACAGGATATACTCGATCCGTGCAGGGTGAAAGTGAGGAAGGGCGGCTCCGCTTGCATCCCCACCCTAACGGGGGGGACCCGCTCCGCCCCCTTCACCCCCGCAACATTAAACAGGAAGGTCGTAAAGTAAAATAATTTGAAATAACTTAAAAGTAAATGAATTGTCTTTAATACCTGGAGAGCGGGTACTGAATGGTACCTATGACAAAGAATGCCATTGCATCGACCACACTCGTTCTCCTCGTGGCCCTCATCCTCTGCACGGCGGGGTGCACCACCGTCGTCGGCGGCGACACCACCCCTGCCGCGGCGGATACCACGCTGCTTGTCTACTCCGGCGCAGGCCTCAAAAAGCCGATGACCGGGATAGGTGAGGCGTTCACCGAAAAATACGGCATCGCCGTCGATTACACATTCGCCGGTTCGGGCACGCTCATCACCCAGATGGAACTCTCCCGGAAGGGTGACGCCTTCGTACCCGGTGGGACGCCCGACTACCGGATCGCGCAGGATAAAGGGCTGGTCGGAGAACCCGGGTACGTCGCCTACCACGTCCCGGTGATCGTCGTCTGCAAGGGGAACCCGCAGAATATCACGTCGGTGGATGACTTTGCCCGGCCCGGGCTGAAGATCGCGCTCGGCGGTGCGAACACCACCGCGATCGGCAGGGCAGGCGACAAACTCTTCCAGAAACACGGCATCTTCGACGCCGTCGAAGCAAACGTCGTTCTTCGGGCGCCGACAATCAACGAGGTGGTCGTGGCGATGAACATGGGCACTGCCGATGCCGCGCTCATCACGCTCGATCTGGTGAACTCCGAAACGATGGATGTCATCGATCTCCCGCAGGAAGATGGCCTCACCCTCATCGTCCCGGTCGGAGCGACCACCTTCACGGAGCACCCTGACGCCGCCCGGCAGTTCGTCGAGTTCGTCACCTCCGACGAAGGGAAGGCGATCTTTGCAAAGCACGGGTTCCCGACCTACCCCGACCCGACGTACGCAGGGATAGAACCGTGAACAGCATAGAGTACTCCTGCAGGGCCATCGGAACTGTCCGGACACCGTTCACCGACCCGGCCGCCACCCCGATCCAGGCGGCCTTCTCCCCCGCCCGCGGGACGGTGGAGATCCTCCCCGAGTTCCGGGACGGCCTTTCGGCACTCGCGGGGTTTTCCCACCTCATCCTCATCTACCGGTTCCACCGGGCTCCCGGTGAAGAACTCGGCGAGCGCCCGCTCATCGACGGTACCGAACCGCACGGCATCTTCGCCACCCGGCACTTCAACCGCCCGAACCGGCTCGGGATATCGGTCGTCAGGCTCGCCGGGATCGACGGTGCCACGCTCGCCGTCGAAGGCGTCGACCTCCTGGACGGGACGCCGGTCCTCGACATCAAGCCCTATATCCCGGCATTCGACTGCATCGGGGGTGCAGGCTCCGGGTGGGTGACGCCGCAGCACGTCGAGCGGATCAAACGACAGAGCGCGTCCTTCAAGGTTGATTAGCCGTGTTCCCGAACCGGGACGCCCTCCCCCACCTCACTTCGTTCAAGGCGCTCTTTCTTGCCGTCTCGTTCGGCCTGATCGCCTACATGCTCGTCGTCATCGCCGGCCTCGTGGTCTACCCGCCGCTCCCGGCCCTCATCGAGAGCCTGACCTCCCCCGAGATCCTCTTCGCCGTCGAACTCTCGCTCGTCACCTCGGCGGTCTCCACTGCTCTCTGCGTAATCGCCGCCGTACCGGTAGCCTACTCGCTCGTCCGGTTCTCGTTTCCCGGCAGGAAGGTCGCGAACACCATCTTCAACATCCCGCTCGCCCTTCCGCCGCTCGTTGCGGGCGTGGCGCTGCTCATCTTCTACGGCCCCTCGACGTTCGGGCGGATGCTCTCCGGTTGGGGGCTCGATATCATCTACACGCCGCTCGGGATCATCGTCGCCCAGTTCTTCGTCAACCTGCCTTACATGGTCAGGATCACCCGGTCGGCCTTCGAGACTATCAACCCCCGTTACGAGCATGTCGCACGGACGCTCGGGTGTACCGAGTGGGGCGCGTTCCGCCAGGTCACACTGCCTCTCGCCAAAAACGGCCTCATCGCGGGTCTGGTCATCACATGGTCGAAGTCCATCGGTGAGTTCGGCGCGGTCCTCATGCTCGCGGGGGCCACCCGGATGAAGACCGAGACCCTGCCCATCGCGCTATTCCTGAATATGTCGACGGGGGACCTCGACCTCGCCGTCGCCGCATCCGTCATCCTCATCGTCATATCGGTGATCTCGCTTGCGGTCTTTGAACGCTACACCGATGAACGGGGGATGTTCTAGGTGCTCAGGATCGCCGGACTCACCAAACACCTCGGGGATTTCACTCTCGCCGGCGTGGACCTGGCCGTTGCCGACGGGGAATACTTCGTCATCCTCGGGCCGACCGGTGCGGGAAAAACCATTCTCCTCGAGACCCTGGCGGGGATATACTCCCCGGACGCCGGAACCATCGTCCTCGACGGTCTTGACGTAACCCGCACCGACCCGAAGGACCGGGGGATCGGCATGGTCTACCAGGACTACATGCTCTTCCCCCACCTCACCGTCGGGGAGAACATCGGGTTCGGTCTCCTGCAGCGGAAGGCCGAACCCGCCCGCATCGTAAACAGCGTGCGGGAGACCGCGGACCTCCTCGGGATCGGCCACCTTCTCGAGCGCACGACGGGGACACTCTCCGGCGGGGAGCAGCAGCGGGCGGCGATCGCCCGGGCGCTCGTCCTCCAGCCCCGCGTCCTGCTCCTCGACGAACCGCTCTCGGCGCTCGATACCGTCACGCGGGAACGGCTCCGGAGGGAACTGAAGGCGATCCACCGGGTGACCGGGACGACGGTCGTCCACATCACCCACCATTTCGAGGACGTATTCGCCCTCGCCGACCGGGTCGCGGTGATGCAGGACGGCGGGGTCGTCCAGACGGGCACGCCCGACGAGGTCTTCCGGAAGCCAGCCACCGGGTTCGTCGCCGCCTTCACCGGCATGGAGAACGTCTACTGCGGGGTCTCGAAGGTCCGGGACGGGGAGGCGACGATCGATCTCGGGAAGATCGCCGTCCGGACCGTTACCGCCGTCGAAGGCGACGTCTGCGTCGGCATCCGGCCGGAGGAAGTGATTGTATCCCGGGAATCGTTCGAGTCGAGCGCCGCAAACACCTTCCCGGGAACGGTTACGGAGATCCAGAAAAACGGCATGTTTTCACGCGTTTTCGTCGATACGGGGCTGCCCTTCGTCGCCGTCCTGACCCGGCAGAGCATCGCCCGCCTGGGCCTCGCCGAGGGGGAACCGGCCCATGTCACCTTCAAGGCCTCGGCGGTCCACGTCTTCACCCGGTAGTTGGCAGGCGGAGCATTTATCCGCGTCACACCCGCAGGGGCGATCGATGGAGACCGACGATATCCGGGAAGAACTCGCCTTTGCCGCCGCGGAGACCGCTCTCGCCGACCGGTTCGGCATACCCGCCGATGCGCTCGTCCCTCTCCTCTTCTCGCTCCGCTACGGGGGCGACTGGAGCTACGCCGCGAAGGGGCTCACCGCAATATCGGCTGTGAAGAAGACCACGGTCTACGACGAGGCGAGCCGGACCGGCTACTCGCTCGAGGAAATCTACCTCTTCGTCGACCCGGTCATCCTGCACCGGGAGGGGACCGTTTACCGGCTCGAGAAGTGCGGCAGCGCTCCCGCCCGGCTGCTCGTGAAGCGGCCCTACCGGGTACGGCTCGGCGCGGACCGGGTGATCAGGATGACCGTCAACCCGCTGGAGCGGACGAACCGGACCGAAGACCTCGGTGCCGTGGAGATGGCCTTCTCGGGCTCCACCGCCTACGGGATCGACCACGAGATGGAGCACCTCGCCGGGCGGGAGATTCGCGGGGAGGGGCTCCGGACCTTCCGGTGGGGTGGTTGACAGTCACCCCTCGCGGCTTCGCGCTCCGGAAGACCTCCGATCTTCTCAAACGCCGGATCTCCGCAGGGCCCGACCCCGAACCTGCCCCTTACACCTTCCGAAACAGGTTCTTCTCCGCACCGCACCGGGAGCATGCCCAGGTGTCGGGCAGGTCTTCAAAGGTTGTGCGGGGCTCGACACCATGGCCGGGCTCACCGGCCCTGGGGTTGTAGACGTAGCCGCAGAGTCCGCACCGGTATGAATCCATCATCTCTTCACCTCACCGCCCCGACCGGCCGCAACGTCGACGGGGGCACGGCACCCATGTATCCCCGGGGAGATAAGTACTCCGGTCAGGGGATCGGGGGATGAAGTTTTCCTGCCGGCAAGCCCGTCGGGGACGAAAGAAGCCGTATTCGTCGCCTTTCTGGAAAAAAAGCCGGTTTAGCGGACGTCTGCCCGGTGAAACGATCGGTAGATCCGTTCTCCCGCGACGCCCTTCACGGGCTCCGCCGCCTGCGGGATCGACCACGAACCGGAGCACCCCGTCTGGCGGAAGAATCAATGGGGGAAGAACTCAGGGTCTTCGGGTGCGGGCGGGATGCCCTCACCTTCGCGTCAGAAAGAAGATGGTAGAGATCCGAAAGTGTCCACCACTCTCAGACCTTCACAAACCGGCTCTTCGCCGCACCACACCGGGGGCACTTCCAGGTGTCGGGCAGGTCTTCAAAAGCCGTGCCAGGCTTGACACCATGGTCGGTGTCGCCAATTGCCGGGAAGTAGACGTAGCCGCACAGGGTGCACCGGTATGAATCCATAACTTGTTCACCTCTCCGCCCCGACCGGCCGCGAGGCGGCAGGGCATAAGTCTCTTATACTCCTGCGTGAGGATAAACACTCCGGTCACGACGCCGGGAAGAGAAGTTCCTTTCCCGTGCAGCCGTCGAGGACGATCGAGCGTTCTCCGCGATCCGATGCGAACCGGATCAGGTAGACAGGGTAGTAGATCGTATCGAACCCGACGATCTCTGCCGTCGGCTCAAGCCCCTTCAGGATAATCCGGAAGGAGGATTCCGTGACCTTCGCCTCGAGGGGCTCCTCCCGGAGCGGCTCCATCGGGAGGTCGGTCCCCGGCCGGAGGGCGGAGAGCGCCGGAACCTCGTCTGCCAGCAGGGGCACGTAGACTTTCGTGTCGCCCACCGTCTTCACCTCCGTGACGAGTTTCGCCTCCGCAAGGCTCTTTATCGCCTTCTTCACCACGGCGGGCGGAAGGTGGGTATCGGCCTCGATCTCGGTCAGTGTCGAGCCGCCGTTCGCGAGCCCTGAAACGATCTTCACCGCGGCCTCCTCAAGCCCCAGGAGCTCCGAGAACCCCGGCCTGACCCTCAGCCCACGGTCCACCTCGACGATGCAGCCGGTAAGCCCGTCAATGACGAACGACGCCGTTTTCGTCGCCTTCCGGAGAAGCCCGCCGATGTAGCGGACCTCCACCCGGTGAAGCGGCCGGTAGACCCGCTCTCCCGAGACGATCCGCTCTTCCGGTTCCAGGATCCGGAACCGCCGTTTTCGCCTGGCCTTGGCGATATCGAGCGCTTCCTCGCGGAGCAGCACCGGAACCACCGCATTCGCGGCGGCGGGCGGCACCACCGGCTCTTCCCGGTGGAACTCCTCGCCGCCGCACGGTTCTGCCCGGGTTGGTTCGGTCCGGGTTGGTTCGGTCCGGGGCGGCTCGGCCGGCTCGACCGGCTGTGCGGGCACGAGCCGGGGCGTCAGCCCCCGGTGCTCGCACAACCGGGCTCCAAAGTGCATCTTCGTCCTCTCCCCCGAGAGTTTACCCATCACGAAGAACTCCCCGGGCTCGAGATCCGCGAGCTCTCCGGCCTCTTTCCGGGACGGGAAGAAGAGGCTGACCGCTTTTAAGTCGTTCTCGATCGAGAGCTTCCCGAGGATCTGGCTGTTGCACTGCGAGAGAACGTTCTTCGTCACGAGCGACGGGCGCTGGGTTGCGACTAAGAGACCGAGTCCGCGCTTGCGCCCCCGGCGGGAGATCTCCTCGATCTTTTTGATGGATTCCCCCGACTGGGGAATGAATTTGTCCGCCTCCTCCACGATCAGCAGGAACGGCTGCTTTAACTCGCTCGCAAGGTCGTAGAGGACTTCCGCGAGGTAGGACACCCGTTCCTGCATATTGGCCTCCGAGACGTCGAAGATCACCGCCGTCCGGGAGCAGATCGCGTTCTGCATCAGTTCCCGGAGGTTCGCCTGCCCGATATCCACGTCGCAGTCCTCGCTGGAGCCGATCCAGAGGAGCGGGAACCGGTCCCTGAGCGAGGAGTACTCCCCCTCCGTATCGATGAGGCAGAACCCCACCCGCGCCTGAAGAAGCTGCTCGCAGAGAACCGCGATGCCCCAGCTCTTCCCGGCACCCGACTGCGCGATGACGCAGGTCCTGCCCGTGACCAGCTCCTGGGCATCGACGGCGACGTCGCGGTCGCCGTCCTTTCCGATCACCAGTTCCATCCGTTCAAAGAGATCACAGGACGGCCGGAGTTTTAACGCTTCCTCTTCGTTCCAGGGAGATTATTTCGAAAAGTCCCGCGCCGTTCTTCAACAGCTGTTCCTGCGGAGCGAGAGGATGACGCCAAAGCCCGAGAGGACCGCAAAGGCGAGGAAGATCAGCCGCACGCTCGTGAGGAACTCCGGGAATATCGCCGGTGTGACGGTCGTCGACCCCATGATGACCGCAAAGACCACGAGGACCGCCCCCATGCTCAGCATCATCCCGAGCGACCGCATCATCGCCACCATCGCCGATGCGCTCCCGAAGAACTGCTTCTCCACGCAGCCCATGATGGCGGTGGTGTTCGGGGACGAGAAGAGCCCGAGTCCTACGCCCAGCAGGACCAGGAGGGCGAGGATCACGGCGATCGGTGTGGTCTCGCAGAGCATGGAGAAACCCAGGAGCGCCGCGGCCGAGAGCCCCATCCCCACCGAGGCTACGTGCCCGGGCTGCACCCGGTCGGCAAGGCGGCCCGCCACCGGGGCGACGAAGACCTGGATGATCGGCTGGACCAGGAGCAGGGTGCCTGCGGCGACGGGTTCGTAGCCCCGGATATACTTTGGAGGAACAGGCAGACAAGCCTGGGGGCAGCCGTGCCTGCGGCGACGGGTTCGTAGCCCCGGATATACTGGAGGTAGAGGGAGAGGAGGAACCCGACCGCGAACGTGGCGCTGTAGTTGATCAGGGCGGCGCCGTTCGAGGCGGCAAAGACCCGATTCTTCTCGAGGAGCGAGACCGGGAGGAGGGGGCTCTGCTGCCGGCGCTCCACCCGGAAGAAGGCCGCCCCGAGCAGGAGGGACGCCGCGAGGAGGACCGCGCCGGCCGCGGTGGTCGCCGAGGCCAGGCCCAGGAAGAGGCAGAAGATCAGGGCGGAGGAGAGGACCAGCCCCGCGACGTCGAAGCGCTCGCACTGCCGCTCGTTCAGGAACGCCGGGAACTTGCCGGCGTAGGAGAGGACCGGGACGGCGAGGAGCGCGGTTACGATGAAGATGCTCCGCCAGCCGAGGAACTGGGTCAGGGCGCCCCCGAGGAACGGCCCGAGCGAGAGACCGGCGTAGACGGCGGTGGTGTTGAGCCCGATAGCGTAGCCCCGCTCGCCGGGCGGGTAGAGATGGGTGATCAGGGCCACGCTGTTTGCGTAGATCATGGCGCCGCCCATCCCCTGCACGAAGCGGAAGACGAGGAGGAGGCCAATCGTGGGCGTGAAGATGGTGAGGAGGGATCCGGCGGTGTAGACCACGATCCCGATCATAAAGACGGTGACCCTTCCCCGGGAGTCGCCGAGCCTTCCGGCGGGGAGGAGGAAGATGACCGACGAGAGGAGGTAGGCGCTGGAGATCCAGGCAAGCGTGGCGGCGTCGGCGGAGAACTCAACCCCGATGGCGGGCAGCGCGAGGTTGATCGCCGAGCCCGTGAACGGGTTCAAAAACGTGGCGATGGTGACCAGTATAAGGATGAACCTGCGCGAATACGATTGAGCGTCTTCCTGTTCCACGGTATCCCCGTGCCTCCCGGAACGGCCCGATAACCTCCCGGGTGTACGTTATAGAAGTATTCGCAGCGAGCGCAATTAAGGGCACTCCCGCCGTCCGTGCAGTACTTAATAATGAGAATGGCCCCCAAGACCCCGGGAATATGCCCGATCCTTCCCCGGACACCCGGCAGAAGGTCCGCAACCTCTCGATCCGGCTCATCCTGCTGCTCGGCGCGGCAAGCCTCCTGGGGAGCCTGGTCTCGAACGGTGCCCGGAGCGTCACCGGCCCCTACATCCTCCTCCTCGGGGGAAGTGCGGCCGTCGTCGGGCTGGTCGCCGGATCCGGCGAGTTCATAGGGTATGCGTTGCGGTCCGCCACCGGCGCCTACGTCGGCCAGAGCCACCGCTACTGGAAGGTGGCGATGACCGGCTACGGCCTGCTCGCCGCCATTCCGCTCCTCGCCATCGCCGTCCGGTGGGAGACCGCGGCCGTCCTCATCATCGCCGAGCGGATAGGAAAAGCCGTCCGGACACCGGCGCGGGACACGATCCTCGCCCACGCGACGACGACCGTCGGACGGGGGTGGGGGTTTGGGATCCACAAGGCGCTCGACCAGGTCGGTGCGGTCATCGGCCCGCTGGTCATGGTCGCTGCCCTGGCCCTCACCGGTGGATACGCCCCGGGCTTTCTCCTGCTCGGCATCCCGCTCGCCGGCGTTGCGGTGGTCCTCTTCCTCGCCCAGTCGGAGGTGCCCACGCCCGGTCGGCTCGAGACAGACGGCGGGACCAGAGAGGACATGAACAGTCTGCCCGGGATCATGCCGTATGCCGCGTTCATCTTCCTCGGCATGGCCGGGTTCGTCAACTTCCCGCTCATCTCCTTCCACCTGAAAGCCCAATCGATCATCCCCGACACCGCCATCCCCCTCTTCTACGCCCTGGCGATGGCGGTCTCGGTCGTCGTGGCGCTGCTCGTCGGGCGGGCCTTCGACCGCATCGGCATCCACGCCCTCCTCACCATCCCGATCCTCAGCACCGTGACGATCCTGCTCGCCTTCTCGCTCGACCCGGGCGTGGCGATCGCGGGATCGCTCGCCTGGGGAACCGGGATCGGGATCTTCGAAACAGTGCTCCGGGCGTCGATCGCAGAGTCCACGGCGGCGGCCCGAAGGGGACAGGTCTACGGCGCCGTGAGCGCGGTCTTCGGGACGGCGTGGTTCGCAGGAAGCGTCGTGATGGGTGTCCTTTACGAGGTATCGATCGGGCATATTGTCGCGTACGTCGTCGTCGTCGAGACCGCGGCGGTGGCAGCCTATATCTGGATGTACCGCTCCCGCATCGCAGTAAACCTCCAGGAGGGGATCGGGGACCTCATCCCGTAACGTTGCGGCGCGACACCATCCACGCTTTCAGCGCCCCGCCGATCGCACCGCCGACGGCACCGAGGACCCCGAAGTAGAGGGCGAGAGCAAAGAGGAGGACGGCGATCCCGAGGCCGATGAGGGTGCCCACGGGGCCGAGGAACGCCGTCCCCCCGACGACGGCGACGACCGAGAATACCGCGGCGACGACGAGCCCGTCCAGGAGCCCGCCGAGAGCGCCCCTGACCGCCCCCGGGGGCCCGAGGTAGCCGGCGACGATCCCACCGGCGATCGGGGGCTGATAAAGAGCATGAAGATGGATCCCACAAGCGTGGAGAGCCGGTAGGAACCCCTGTCTTTTGCCAATGCCGCCTCCGGGCTGAGAAGAGCCGGGGGGGAACGCCCTCCCCGGTGTTCGTCCTGCGATTACCGCCGGATCGCTCCGGCGATGGCGCCGCCGATCAGGGAGAGGAGGCCCTGGTAGACGAACGCCGCCACGATGATGACGAGCGACGTCCCGAGACCCGCGATGAACCCGAACGCCCCGAGGAGAAGCGTGCCGCCGAGAAGAAGCAGCACCGCGATGACGACGGCACCGAGGATGCCGGCAAGCAGCCCTGCCTTTGCGCCGTTTCCTATTCCGCCCCGGACCATCCAGCCGGCGACGAACCCGCCGATCAGGGGTCCGATGACCGGCAGCAGGAAGCCAAGAATGAGCCCCACGAGCCACCCGACGATGACAGCCGTCCAGAAGTTATCCGCCATAACCTTCAATCACCGGCGGGAATTCGGGAACGTAGTATATAAGCGTTGGGGCAAGGGAGCAGTTACGGACGAATCCGGGTCCCGGCCCGCCCGGCGAGGGCCCGCGAGGCCTCTTCAAGCGATGCGATGGTTACCCGGCTTCCTCCGGCGTCGAGGAACTCGACGGCCGCCTCGATCTTCGGCCCCATGGTCCCGGGCGGGAACTGCCCCGCCGCGAGGTGCCCCCGTGCTTCGAGGACCGTCATTTCGCTGATCTCCTGCTGCCCCGGCCGCCCGTAGTCCAGGGCAACGCACTCGACGTCGGTCAGGATCAGCAGGTCGCCGGCGCCGACGAGCCGGGCGAGGAGCGCTGCGGTGTAGTCCTTGTCCACCACCGCCTCGACACCCCGGAGGGTGCCCTCATCGTCCGCGACCACCGGGACGCCGCCGCCGCCCGCGGCGATCACGACCGTCCCGGCCGAAAAGAGCCGGACTATCGCCTGCCCCTCCACGAGGGCGACCGGGCGCGGCGAAGGAACCACCCGCCGGTAGCCCTGCCCCGGGATCTGCACCATCCGCCAGCCCTTCTCGTTCTCGAGCCTTTTTGCCTGCATTGCCGTATAGAACGGACCGATGGGTTTTTCCGGGTTTGCGAACGCCGGATCTTCGCCGTCCACCAGGGTCTGGGTGAGCACCGTCGCGACCGGGCAGTCGAGCCCGATCTCCCGGAGAGCCTCCTGCATCGACTGCTGGAGCAGGTAGCCGATCATCCCCTGGCTCTCCGCCCCGCAGACGTCGAGCGGCATCGGCGGGAGGGTATCCTTCGCGAGCTCGTTTTTGAGGAGGATATCCCCCACCTGAGGACCGTTCCCGTGGGTGACGACGACGGCGTATCCGTCGCTTGCTGTCTCTGCGATATGCCGCGAGGCTCTCCGGACGTTTGCGAGCTGCTCTTGTGCCGTCCCCGTCTCCCGGTGCTGCAGGATGGCGTTCCCGCCGAGCGCGACCACAACGGACTTTTTCTGCATCCCGTCACCCCCGCTCCAGCGTGCAGGTCATGCAGTGGGGGCCGCCGTAGCCCCCCGTCAGGTTCTCGAGGTGGAGCGGACAGACCTCGATGCCGTGCCGGGAGAACTCCGCCTTGTGCGGGAAGAACTTTCCGGCATTCCTGATCCGCCGGTAGTCCTCCTCTGCGTGGCGTAAAAGCCTCCCGTAGCGCTGCGGGTCGCGTGCGGCCTTCCGTTCCAGGTTCGAAAGCACCGTCTGCATCACCTGCTCCCCCTCCACCGCAAGGATGCTCCCGTCCCGGACGCAAAGGACGTTTGCGGCGTAGGAGAGCTGCTCCAGGATCGAGAGATCGATCACGGAAAACCCTTTCGACCGGACATAGTCGTAGAGGCTCGCTGTCTCGCCCGACGGCTCGTAGCCCCCGTCCGTCCGGCAATAGACGTCGAGGCGCGCCCTCCGGAGGAGGACCCCGGAACCGATCACCACTCCGCTTCCCGCGACGTTGAAGTAGGTGTCGAGGTGCATATCGACCATCGGGTCGGGCCGGTCGCCCGGGATGAGCGGGTGGCCCGGCTGGCGGACCACACCGATCTCGTCGAACCCCCGGGCGCAGCCGAGGAACTGGCACACCCCGGCACGGTTCGTCCGGTCCCCGGTACCGACGAGAGCGAACTCGCCCATCGGCATGAAGTCGCCGCCCTCGAAGGTCCCCGGTTCCTGCACCGTCCCGGCGATGGGGATGCCGAGGATATCCCAGAGGAACCGGGTGATCTCTGGCTCCCGGGACCGCTGACGCTTTGCCGGCCGCGCGACGACGAGGCCGCAGTCGGTCACCGCCTGCTGGTCGCGCATGAAGTAGAGGTTTGCGAGCGGCTCCTGCCCCATGATCCGGACGTCCACCCCGCGGCGGGGGTGTCCCCTTCCGACCTCGATGACCGGATTCAGGAGGAGGAGGGTGAAGAAGTGCAGCGAGTCCAGGGCGTCGGCGTTCTGCTCCATGCTCCGGCGGGCTTCCGCCACCTCTCTTCTCCCGCCCCGGAGGGTGACGGTCGCGTGCGCCCGGTCGACGAGCCGCCGGCGCACTGCCGGATCGCGGTCGGCGGCATCGAGGACCGTCTCCTTGAGCCGCAGCACCCGGACTCCGAACTCCTCCCGGAGGGTGCGATCGAGGCAGTCATGCTCCCGGCGTGCCTCGTAGCGGCTGAAAGCCCGCTCGTAGAGCGCCGCATACGGTTCCAGCAGCCCGAAAAACATCTCGATCCCCGGCCGGTGGACGGCCACTTTCCGGAGCCGCTCCCATTCTGCCCGCACTCCCGCCGCCATCGCGCTCACCGCCCCCGCCGGAGAGCGGCGAAGTAGTACGCGATCATCACCCCGGCGGCCGTCGCTATCGCGAGCGCCCAGTTCACCCGCCCGCCGACGATGAAACTGATCCCGGCAAAGACGGCAAACGCCAGCAGGCCATAGAGGAGGAGTTTTGCGTACCGATGCATCTATGGGACTCCTTCGCCCGTAGAACGGATAAACCTGTCGCGAGCGGGGTTCAGGGAGTCGGGGGCAGGAACCAGCCCTAATCCCTTATCCGGCGGAATATAGCCAGCGGCAGCCTGCCGGGGGCGGCTGCCCCCGCTGCCCGGAGAGCAAAACCGCAATAATTAATATTCGAGGCAACAATCGACACTCAGGAAAAATTATCTGCCCACCAGGAGGAGGTGTTCACATGAGGATCAGACGCTACAAATCTCCTATCTCGACGACCCCGAAACCGTTCAGGATAGTGCGGCGACTGCAGCGCAACCCGACCTATACCCCGCTCAAAACCGGCCCGCTGGTGAACGCTGCCGTGCTCGCGGCCCTCTCGGCAACGTCCTCCATGTCGGGGCTGACCCTCGGGTTCTGCATGCGCCTCGTGGGGCTGTGACATTCTCCTGATGCAGATCCGGGTTTGCCCCTCTTCTTTCCGCGGCCCTGTTGAAATGCTTTCCCAACCTCTGGATAACACCCGGTTACCAATAGAGATCTCCGGATTATCCGGCTCTGTTGAAACCCAATATTCTGATCTCCATCATTACCCTTATGAGGCTGGTGCCGGACCAAACTTGTCCCTGGGACAACCTTTTTTTCTCGGGCATGTCCTCATACAGTGGACCGTGGTGGCCTGCGCACCGCCAGGTGCGTAGCCCGGTGGAAAGCCGTGCCCCTGAGTACCTCTGATTGCGACCATCTGGAACAAACAGGTGGGGTTTCAACAAAGCCGATTATCCATACATCACCGACTCATGCGAAGGGGGGAAACTACAACCTGATGAGGTCCATCGTCCAGAGCCCGAACCGGACCATCCCCGACCGCAACACGCCGAGGAAGTTGTTCCCCTCGATCGTGACCGTGCCGTGCCGCATCGCCGTCCGGAACGTGTCGAACGGCCTCTCAGAGACCATGACCTCCTCCACCGTCGCGGAATCGGCGGTCACGGTGACGATCGGGTCCGGGCAGCCCTTTGCGTCGAACTGGACGATCTTCCCGTCATGAAAGGTGATCCCGATGACCAGCACGCCGTCGGGGGACGTGACGTAGAGGTTGACCTTCTCGTCCTCGAACGGCCCGGTCACCCATCCCGGCAGCCGGTCGGCGTACTCGTTGTAGGTCAGGGTATACTCCCGCATCGCAAAGAGGAGTTTCACCTCAGCCGGGGTCAGGTCGGCGTTGTCGACCACGAGCCCGCCTGCCGTCGTGGCGATGGCCAGCGCTGCGAGGAGGAGGGCGAGGGACGCCCGGAGGGGCGGGGTCACCGCCGCCCTCCCGCCCGCTCCCCGCGCTCCGGCGCGCCGGTGCCGGGAACGGCGCTACACGCGAACCGGGTTCCCTGATCGCCTTTATGCGTGAGCAAGCAGCAGCCGCACATGCCGTCTCCGAGCATGGATGGGAAGTTCCGGTATTTTAGAATATCTATCAGGGATTGGCCGCAGAGAGGGTGCCGGGGTGTATTTGCCGCCCTGGCCCGCACCCCGGGGTGCGCCGGGGAGAAGGGAGCGGCGATCGCGTGAGCCTCCGGGCGGTCCGCCGCATCACGTGAGGGAAAGGGAGATATGACAGCACCGTGCATGAGGGTGCAAGAGCGTGGGAGCAGATGGTAATCGATGGAAGGGGACGATATCATCGAGGTGCAGGATCTGAAACACATGTTCGACGGCTTCGCGGCGGTGCGCGGCATCAGTTTCACCGTCAAAAGAGGTGAGATCTTCTCCTTCCTCGGCCCCAACGGCGCGGGAAAGAGCACCACCATCAACATCCTGACAACGCTCCTCCCCCTCCAGAAGGGCGCGGTGCGGGTGGCCGGCTACGACGTCGCGCGGGAGCCCGGACGGGTCCGTGAGTCCATCGGCATCGTCTTCCAGGACGACGTGCTCGACCGCGACCTCACTGTCTGGGAGACGATGGAGTTCCACGGGCGGCTCTACAGCATCCCCCGCGACGAACGGCGGCGGCGGATCGACGACCTGCTCCGGGTCGTGGAACTCGGCCCCAAGCGGGACGAGCGGACGAAGAACCTCTCAGGGGGCATGAAACGGCGGCTCCAGATCGCCCGGGGGCTGATGACCCGGCCGGAGGTCCTCTTCCTGGACGAGCCCACACAGGGGCTCGATCCCCAGACACGGATGCGGATGTGGGAGTACATCCGGCAGGTGAACGAGGCCGGGACGACGATATTCCTGACGACCCACTACATGGAAGAGGCCGATATGCTCTCCGACCGGATCAGCATCATCGATCACGGCAGGATCATCGTCTCCGGCACCCCGGAGGAACTGAAGAACGCCCTCGGCGAGGATGTCGTCTACCTGGAGACCGAAGACAACAGGAGGGCCCGGAAGTCGCTCGGGGGGATCGGGGAGATCCGGTCGGTCACGGAGTCGCCCCGCGGCCTCTCGGTCACGATCTCGGCCGACGGGAGCCACTGCCTCCCGCGGATCGTCGATGCGGTGCGTGGCGCCGGGATCGGGATCTCGAGCGTGAACCTCAAGAAACCGACGATGGACGACGTCTTCGTCCACTATACCGGCAGGGAACTGCGGGATACGGGGGCGTGAATACAGGGTGGCATGGGAGTTTCTCACCGTCTACTGGCGGGAGATGATTCGGTTCGTCCGGTTCAGGACGCAGCTCTTTGCATCCCTCCTGCAGCCGGCGCTCTGGATGGCCTTCTTCGGCGTCGCGATGTCCTCGAACCTCGACCGGTTCGCCTCGGCCATCCCGGCCCCGGCGGGCGTCTTTTCGGTCGATTACCTCACTTTCATGGCCGCCGGGGTGATCGCGATGACGACCCTGTTTACGAGCCTCTTCGGGGGGATCAGCCTCCTCTTCGACAAGAACTGGGGGCTGATGCGGGAGATGCTCGCGAGCCCCATGCCCCGGACCCACATCATGCTGGGGGTCAGCCTCTCGGGGATGACGAAGTCGTTTGTTCAGGTGGCGATCATCATGGCGCTCGGGCTCCTCATGGGGGTGCGGTTCTTCCCCGGGTTTTCGGCCGCCCGGATAGCTCTCTCGATCCTTGGGATATTCGCATTCGTCGGCGTCTTCTCGCTCGGGTTTCTCCTCTTCTCCTCCACCATCTCGATGCGCCTCGAAAGCCCGGAGGGGCTGCAGGGGGTCATCACGCTCCTCACCCTGCCGCTCTTCTTCGTATCGAACGCTCTCTACCCGATCCAGGCGTTCCCACCGATCTTACAGGTCCTATCGATCTACAACCCGCTCACCCACCTGGTCAGCGGGGTCCGCTACTTCGCCATCGGGAGCGACTTCTTCGCCGTCGGTGCCCGCTACACCTCCACCACGGTCGACGTCCTCGTATCATTCGCCTACCTCGTGGTCTTTGCGTCGGTGATGTACTTTCTCGCCCGCCGGACGTTTCAGCGAGCGGTAGTTACATGAAGGACGACCGAGAGAGAGGGTGACCATGAGGGAGCCGTATATGCAGCGCTGGCCCTCGCCGTTCTTGCCGCCTTCGCCGGGTGTACCGGGGTGCCGGGGCTCGAGGCGACGGAGGAGTTCGACCGGACGGTCACGGTGGAGCCCAGGAGCGAACTGGTCGTGATCAACCGGAACGGGGGCGTACACGTGGACGTCCGGGAGGGGGAGACCGTCGCCGTCAGTGCGGTCAAACGATCCGTCTACGGCCAGAACGAACTCGACAGGGTCCGGATAGAGGTGACGGGGGGCGATCCACTCCGGATCGAGACGGTGCATACCGGGTTCAACCCCCGGGTGAGCGTGGACTACACGATACACCTGCCGCCCACCGTCATCCTGCAGCAGGTGGAGAACTCGAACGGCCCTGTATCGGCCGAGATCCCTGCCATCCGCGGGGACGTGACGGTATCGTCGAGCAACGCTCCCATCACGCTCCGGCTCGCGGAGGACCTCGACGCCCGGAGGACTGTGCGATCATCGTCGAGGACGACGGGACCGGGATCCCTGATGCGGAGAAAGAGGGGCTCTTCATCCAGAATGCGGAGGGGTACGGGCACGGCCTCCTCCTTGTCCACGAGATACTCGCGCTTACCGGGATCACAATCCGCGAGACAGGAACGTTCGGAACAGGCGCGAGGTTTGAGATCCTCGTGCCGTCCGAAGGATACAGGATTGTCTGAGGGGGCCGGGACGACGGCTGCTGTTCTTCCGGAGAGCCGGGTTGTGAGCACCCCGGCGCAATTCTTATCCTCCGGCAACCAGAGAGTACCCGAAGAGGGAGCAGAGCACGATGGCAGACGTTTATTTCGCAAACCTCAGGGCAAGAAGCCACCGCGAGAGCAAAGTCGAGAAGATCCGCCGTCTCTTTGACGCGGCAGGTTTCGATGAGGTGATCCGGCCGGGGGACCTTGCGGCCGTCAAACTGCACGCCGGGGAGCGTGGTTGCGACACCTACCTGCACCCGGTATTTGCCCGGCAGGTGGTCGATAAGGTGAAGGAACGAGGGGCATACCCATTCATCACGGATACCGCCACCCTTTACGCGGGGAGCAGGGCCGACGCCGTCAGGCATACCGTCACCGCCATCGAGCACGGGTTCGACTACGCCGTGGCCGGCGCCCCGGTGATCGTCGCGGACGGCCTCCGGGGCGGCTACTGGAAGGAGGTCGCCGTCGATGCCAAACATTTTGACAGCGTCAGGATTGCCGGGAGCATCCTCGACGCCGACAGCATGATCGTCCTTTCGCACGTCAAAGGCCACGACCTCGCCGGGTTTGGGGGGGCGATCAAGAACCTGGCGATGGGCTGCGCCCCACCCTCCGGGAAGGCGGAGCAGCACGCGGGCCGGCCGTTCGTGGAGATCGAGCGGTGCGGGGGGTGCGGGAAATGCACCACCGTCTGCCCGCAGGCGGCGATGACCCTCGACGACGGACGGGCGAAACTCAACCCGGAGCACTGCGTCGGGTGCGGCGACTGCATGCGCTCCTGCCCCACGGGAGCGATCGAGTTCGACTGGACGACGGAGATCCGGCCGTTCATTGAGAGGCTCTGCGAATACGCCCTCGGTGCCGTCCGCGGCAAGCCCGGAAAGGTGGGCTACATCAACTTCCTCCAGAACATCACCCCCGACTGCGACTGCGTTCCCTGGAGCGACGCGGCGATCGTACCCGACATCGGGATCCTCGCCTCCACCGACCCGGTTGCGATCGACCACGCGAGCCTCGATCTCGTCAACAGCGAGCAGGGGTTTGCCCGGACACTGCTTGCGGAGAACCTGGCTCCCGGGGAAGATAAGTTTAAGGGGGTCTGGGATTACACGGACGGCGAATACCAGATCGCCTACGCTGCCGGGATCGGGCTAGGGTGTGCCTCTTACCGGCTGATCGAGGTGTGAAATGACGACCGGAAAAGTATTCTTGCTCTGCGGGAGTCCCCGGCTCGAGGGGAACACCGCACTGGTGCTCGGGGAGTGCGCAAAGGTCCTCGAGCGCGAGGGTATCGAGACCGAGACCGTGCTGCTCGCCGAGATGCGCATCCTCTCCTGTACCGCCTGCGGGCTCTGCACCGGGGGAGAATGCACCCTCGATGACGGCCTAAACGAGATCATCGCGAAAATCCGGGAGGCGGACGGGTTCATCGTCGGCACCCCGGTCTACTTCGGGACTGCACGGGGCGACGTCATGTCGGCGCTGCAGCGGATCGGAATGGTCTCGATGTCGTCGGATTCGTTCCTCTCCCGGAAGGTGGGCGGCCCGATCGCCGTGGCGCGACGGGGCGGGCATACCGCCACGCTCCAGGAACTGCTGATGTTCTTTTTGATCAACGACATGATCGTGCCGGGCTCGACCTACTGGAACATGGTCTTCGGGAGAGCGCCGGGGGAGGCCTTGAACGACGGAGAAGGGATGAGGACGGTCCGGCGGTTCGCCGAGAACGTGGCATACCTGATCAGGAAGCTCGCCTGAGGAACTCGCGCCGGAGAAGAACCTTTTTCATCCTATCCGGAGAGGGATCACCATGGATCTTTCGTCTGAGGCGATCAGCCAGGATGTCGCGGATACGGCACCGCTGAATCGGCGGGAGATCGCCGACCTCCTGCCGGAGGTCCCCGACTGGTCGCTCGAAGGCGGGCGTCTCTCTGCCCGGTTCGCCTGCAAGGGGTTCTGCGAGGCCGTGACATTTCTCCGCGAGGTAGCAGAGTTTACCGCGCGGGAGAACCATTTCCCGGATATCGGCATCCACAAAGGCAGGCTCGTGGATGTCGCCTGGTACACCTACGCCATCGGCGGGCTCTCCCGGAACGACTTCATCATGGCCGCACGGCTCTCCGAGTGGCTCAGGTCCCGGCAGGGGGCGAACCTCTAGCCGGTACCGAAGGCCCGCACGACCCTCGCTTTGATGGCCTCTTTCGGGAACGCACCGACCACCCGGTCGACAAGCATGCCGTTCGCGAAGAACAGGAGCGTCGGTATCGCGGTTATGCTGAAACTCGCCGCGATTGTGGGATTCTGATCGACGTTGCACTTGCCGAAGGTCACCCTGCCAGCGAAATCACGCGCAAGATCCTCGATAGCCGGGGCCACCATCCGGCAGGGACCGCACCATTCCGCCCAGACGTCGACGACCAGGGTGGAGTGCTTTTGCAGGGCCTCCCGAAACGTATCGTCGACGATTTCGATGACCCCGCCCGGGGTGCCCTGGATCCGCGCCTCGAGTTCCCGGAGGCGCTCTTCGCGGAGACGCTGCAGGTCGTCGTCCGCCGGCCTTTTTTCATCCATACAGCGAGATTATGCTGCCCGCTCGTATTAAATGATTGGATTATGGGAACGACCGGCGGGAGTTCGAGCACCGTCAGGTGCGAGTAACGACTGGCCGAAGGGCAGGAGCACCGATAGGTGCGAGACAGGGGCGTGAGAAGCCACCAGGTTTCGAGTAATGACTTCACTGAAGGGTGCGACGGGCGGGACCGCAGGAGCATGAGCACCGGAGATGCGAGTTGCGAGGGTTCGTTAGAACCGGAGTGTGAGAGGCCATCAGGCTTCGATGCGCCGATTCGGCCCGCAGAAAGTTATATATCCCCTGGAAAACAATGGTATATACCTCACAGGTGGGAAGCGAGGTGGGGTAGTCAGGAAATCCCGGCGGGCTCATAACCCGTAGATCGATGGTTCAAATCCATCCCTCGCTATGTTCGGTTCTTCAGCGTTTTTGCGTGTTTTTTGTATTTCATATCCGCTCCCTGAGGCGTTCTGCACCTGTCCTCCTCCCCGGGGAGCCTTTTCGCCCGCAAATCTGCACGCTCGCGTCCGGCAAGCCCGGAAAGAGTCCAGAGTCGGGCGCGCAAATCCTTTCGGTAGCTGACTCGGTCAGGGTGCAAGACTAAACCGGTTCCCCGCGAAACCGACACCGGCAAACCCCTCCCGAAAACCGGAGGTTTTCAAATGCGACCACCAGACGCAGGGATCTCTCACGTCCCTGGAAAAAGGAAACCGTCCCCGGCAGGAACCGCACAGGGGTGAGAGTTATGATGTCCGTTCCTTCCCGGCCCTGAAGGTCGAGAGGTCGGACTGGTGGGTGCCGGCCACGTAGTCCACGATAGAGTGGCAGCTCTTCTCCCCGTTGATCTCCACCGGGTAGCACCCGGTCAGGCATCCGGTGCAGAGGTTCCGCTCGCCGCACCCGATCGCCTCCACCAGGTCCTCGAGCGGGATGTAGGTGAGCGACGTCGCACCGACGCTCGCCCGCACCGCCTCGATCTCTTTGCCGCTCGCGATCAGTTCCGTGCGGGTGGGCATATCCACCCCGAGGTAGCAGGGGGCTATGATCGGCGGGGAGCCGACCCGGAGATGGATCTCCCTCGCCCCTGCATCCCGGATCATGTTCACGATCCGGCGGGAGGTCGTCCCCCGGACGATGCTGTCGTCTATGAGGACCACCCGTTTGTCCTTCAGGTTTCCCCTGACGGTGTTGAGCTTGATCCGGACCGCCCGCTCCCGCTGCTGCTGGGTCGGCATGATGAACGTCCGGCCCATGTAACGGTTCTTCATCAACCCCTCGATGAACGGGATCCCGGACCGTTCGGCGTAACCCGCGGCGTACGCGATCCCGGAGTCGGGGACCGGGCAGACTGTATCCGCCTTGATTGGGTTCGCATCGTAGAGTTTCTGCCCGATCCGGCGCCGCACGTCATAGACCAGCGTCCCGTCCATGACCGAGTCGGCACGGGCAAAGTAGATGTACTCGAAGATGCAGTGCGCCCTCCGGTTCGCGGTCGCGATCTGGACGGAGGAGAGTCCGTTTGCATCGATACGGATGAGTTCTCCCGGCAGCACGTCCCTGACGAACGTGCCGTCCAGTGCATCGATCGCCACGCTCTCCGATGCGACGATGTAGCCGTGGTCGAGCCTCCCGATGCAGAGCGGTTTGATGCCGAGCGGGTCGCGGAAGGCGTAGACGGTATCGTTTAAGAGCGCGATGGCGGCGTAGGAGCCCCGCAGCCGCCGCATGCAGAGCCGGACGGCATCTTCCATGCTCTTTGAGGTCCGGAGCGCGTCGGCGATGATGTTTCCGATGATCTCGGTATCGGTCGTGGTGCAGAAGATCTGCCCCCGGCGCTCGTACTCTTCCCGGAGTTCGACCGTATTGACCAGGTTGCCGTTATGGGCGATCGCGAGGTTGAGCCCCCGATATCTGAAGTTGAACGGCTGGACGTTCTCCGGGATCTTTGACCCGGTTGTCGGGTAGCGGACGTGCCCGATCCCGGCGTTGCCACGCAGTTCCTGCATGGTCTGGCTGTTGAAGACCTCGGCAACGAGCCCCTGGGCTTTGTGCGTGTACAGGGTCTTGTCTTCAAAAGTAGAGATCCCCGCGCTCTCCTGCCCCCGGTGCTGGAGAGCGTACAGGGCATAGTACAGAGGAAACGAGACACCGCCAGCATCGACGATGCCAACGATACCACACATGATACAACTCTAATGCGTCGGTACCTTTGCTTTCTTCTCCGTCCAGCGGTAACTACGGATCCTCCGGCTTCTGCCGAAGCCACAGGCCGCACAGACCTTGTGCTGTGCGTGGAACGATATCTTGCCGCAACGCCTGCAGGCGATGTGGGTGCGCTTCTGCCGCTTGCCCATTGAAGGTGTGCCTTTTGACATTCTCTCTCACCTGATGTTATTCAACTGAAGGGGTAATGTAGATCACATTGTCACCGCGGACGATCAACGTGCCGAGTTTCTGCGCCGCGCCGTCCACTTCTTCTTCTGCCTTATCCAATACCAGATTCATGTGAACGTCGTATCCCTGGAGGATCCCCCGGATCTCCCTCCCACCTTTGAGGCTGATGATGACGGGCTGACGATTCAGTACCTGATCTAAAATATCCAACGGTCTTGGCGTCATATGATTACCCTGTGCCGTCCTTTCTGGAGTAATATATTTGAGTGAGGAAGCTACTTAAATATAACCGCGATGCTGCGCGTGAGTTAGCGCCACCCCGAGGTCTCGATACATGCCAAAGATTACCGTAAAAAAACGCCACGTCATCCGGAAGTCACAGATAGCCGATCTCCTGCGCCAGCTTGTCGACGAGATCGGGGCGTCGGCCGACCTTTTTCGGTCCGACCGGATCGAGCGGGCGGAGACGGATACCGCCGTCGGGATCTACCTCGTCGACAAAAAGCCGCTCCTGATAGCCACCAACGACTGGGCCTTTCCCAGCCTGCGTGGCCTCGTCGAGCACCCGATCCCCGAGCGCCGGGTGGTGGTCGATGCCGGCGCGGTCAGGTTTGTCGCAAACGGCGCGGATGCCATGCGCCCCGGGATCGTTTCGATCTCGCCGGACGTCCGTGCGGGACACCCCGTGCAGGTCGTCGAGGAGCGCTACGGCAAACCGCTCGCAATCGGGATTGCGCTCTTTGATGCAGCCGATATGGAGCGGCAGGAGAAGGGCAAGTCGGTCAAAAGCATCCACTATGTCGGGGACGATATCTGGAATCTTGAAATCTAACGGAGAAATTAAAAGATACTATTAAATAAAATTCATTCCTCAATTTTTCTATGGTTAAAAAGCTCTTTGACAGCATCCTCGGTAAAAGTCCAGCACGAAACGAAGAGGACTACATGGAACTCGATCTCGCCTCCTACGAGGGATCGAACGAAGAAGAACCGGCATCCATGTACATCAAGATCGCCACCATCGCCGACCTCAAAGATACCCCCCGCGTCAAAGACGAGGTCTACAACGGCAACATCGTCATCGTCGATATCGGGCGGCTGAAGATGGACAAGGTGACGTTCGAGCGGGTCTTAAAGGACCTCCGTGACGTGGCAAAGGACGTGAACGGCGACATCGTCGGCCTCGGGGAGCAGAAGTACGTCCTCATCACGCCCATGTCCGTCAAGGTCTCCCGCGAGAAGATCGGCGGGGGCCTGTAGTGCGGGAGTACCATCCGGGAACCTGTCCCGCGTGCGGGGACGAGATCCGGATCGTCCATCACCGTCTCGAAATCCCCCACTTTCCCGACCTCCTGCTCGTTGCAATCGCCTGCGACACCTGCGGCTACCGGCACACCGACACCATCATCCTCGGGGAGAGCGACCCGGTCCGGTGGACGGTGCGGGTGGAGGAGCCCGGCGACCTCGCCATCCGGGTGGCGCGGAGCACGACGGGGACGATCGAGATCCCGGAACTCGGCCTCGCGGTCGAGCCCGGCACCGCCTGCGAAGGGTTCGTCACCAATATCGAGGGGATCCTCTCCCGCTTCGAGCAGGCGGTGGAGACGATCCTCGCGAACCCCGAGAGCGAAGGCGAACGGGCGGCCGCACTCCGGATGCAGGAGACGATCGGCGCTGCACGGGAGGTGGCCTTCCCGTTCACGGTCATCATCGAGGATCCCTCAGGGAACAGCGCGCTCGTCAGTGAAAAAGCCGAAAAGATGCTCCTCGCTCAGTGAGAAGCCTGATACTTTTCTTTTGCCTCCCCGAGGGTTAACCTAAAGTAGAACCTCCGTCCATACGGCACGCCTTGAGGTGAATGAAGATGGCACGAACGATATCTGTGCTGAAGTGGGAGAGCGAAGCGGAAGTCGAGAACGCCGTCCACGATATCAAGGCGGAGATGGACCGGGAGGGGGGGCTTTCCAAGGAGACGGAGCGGGCGATGCAGCACTCGCTCAGGATAGCCGACCCCGACCTTGCAAACCACTTCCTGAAGCATGTCCGGGAACAGGTCCCCGACGCGCTGCACTACTTCGAGGAGCACGGCGGCGGGACGTGAGTTTGAACACCGGTAGGTGAGGAGTGCAATTGGCGAGCTAAAGCTAGCTTGAGAGAGCCGGAGTACGACCCCAAAAAGGGGTGTACGCACTGAAGGTACGAGTCGGGGCCGACAGAACCCGAGGGACGAGGAAAAAGACCCGGTGCAGTGGACCGTGGGAGTATCGCCACGGGGGGGGGGGAGGGGACAGTGGAGGGGGGTCTCCCCCCTCCCCACCTGACGGTGGTCGAGCTCCGTTCCTTTG
>JAHDQM010000042.1 GCA_018433835.1 Methanoculleus sp. | reverse complement strand
CGTGCCTCGCACCTGACGGTGCTCAAACTCCGGCCCTTCGGCCCGTCGTGCCTCGCACCTGACGGTGCTCAAACTCCGGCCCTTCGGCCCGTCGTGCCTCGCACCTGACGGTGCTCAAACTCCGGCCCTTCGGCCCGTCGTTACTCGCACACCGGAGGGGAGCAAAAAACGTCCGGGTTTTTGGGTCGGTTGCACGAAACGAAGCCCGGGCAGACAGCGATATCGATCTCCTGGTCGACCTGGACCCCGACCGGAGCCTTCTTGATGTGGGGGGTCCTGCCGTGGATCTCTCCTTCCTGCTCGATCGCCCGGTCGACATCGTGACGGAAGCGGGACTCCGAGAAAGGATCCGCTCAAGGATCTTGCGGGAAGCGCGGCCCTTATGAGAGATGATGGCGAACGGGTGCTGGACATCCTGGAAGCCATTGAACGGATCGAAAGCGTAGCCGTTCGAGGCCGTGACCACTTCTATAACGACGAAATAGCGCAGCGTCTCGGGTTATCCACCATCTCCAGATCATCGGGGAAGCGGTACGAGGGATCTCTCCGGAATTCAGGACCGCAAACCCGGGTATCCTGTGGTCGGACATCGTCGGGATGAGTAATATCCTTATCCATCACTACTTCGGAATCGACCGGGATGCTGTCTGGAACGTGGTCGAACGTGACCTGCCGGCACTGAAGAAACAGATCCTGTCCCAGGTTCATAAATAGCGGCCACTTTGAGAGCGGTTCCCGGCTCCCGGAACATTGCTGCAGGGTGAGCCGGCTATCGATGACCGGCCATCACCCGGATCATCGACATCAGTCCGCTCACCCGGGTCATGATTCATGGGCGTTCGTCCGGTGACGGAAAAGATACCATTACGCATATATTACGCATCATCACGCACGGATCACGCAGATCGCCGTCCAGAATCATGGTGAGTTCCTGAGCGGGGCAAGGACGTAGTGCGTGTCCCGCTTTGATCTGCCCCGCCGCTCAAGTATGTGCTTGTCGACGAGGTCGTTTAAGTCGTTCAGTGCGGTCCTTGCAGCAATGGCGTTGAGTCTCTGATACTGGTTGTTGGTGATAGTGTCGTGCTCCTTGAGGAAAGAGACCGCGGCAAGCTGCCGCTCGTTCAGCCCGAGCGTCTGCATGAATTCTTTGGTGAAGGGGTCCTTACGCATGACAAGGGTGAACCCGAGGGGCGTGCTGATGATCTCAGGTGAGGGCAGGCTCACCGCCTCCAGGGCTTTGATGATCCGTTCGATCCCTGAACCGTAGCGTTCCACGAGTCCGGCCCGGTAGAAGATATCAGCAATCTTCGGATTACGGTGGTGGGAGTAGTGTTCCCTCAGGATTATCTCAACGGTGATGCCCTCAGGAAGGCAGCCGGGGTTGTGGAAACGGGTCTGGTCGTCGAAGATCTTAATTTGCGTCTGGACGGTGTTATTGAGATAGTCGCGGTGAATGAGAGCGTTGAGGAGGGCCTCGCGGATGGCAGAGAGAGGATATTCCCAGACTTCCTTCCTCTGGAAGGACCCCTGCATCGCCTCATCGGAGATGTCATAGCGTACGCTGATGTAGTTTTTAATGACCCGTTCTGCTTCGTCAAATTGACTGAAGAGGTTGCCTCTGAGCTCGTGGTCGCCGGTGATGATGTCAGCACGCCTGAACCTGCCGATCCTGAGGATGCTGTTGGGGAAGTACTGCTGCGGATCTTTGCCGAAGAGGACGATCGCCCCGTTGATGATCCGGCCGTCCCTGATGAGGCCGAGGCGCCGGAGGATGGTCTCGACCGGTTCGTCGGGGTTGATAGCAGCGAGGCGGCCGGCCTGCCGGGCGAGAGCAAGAAAGTGTCTGACGGTTCCTTCGTCGATCTCTTCGAGGGAATAGGTCCCGGTGATTCCGTCCCACTCGATGCTTTGCTGGAAATACTCCCGCAGTTCATCGGGGAACATCTCGCGGGTGGTGTCACCGACGCGAGTGTAATAGCGGCCGTCATAGGCGACCGGGGCACAGCCCCGCCCAACAATGACGGTGAGGACAGTTCGCCCTTCGATTTCGTGTGTCTCAATGACAGGGTGGATACCAAGCCGGGTGCTGATACTGTCAGAGAGTTTTTTGAGGGCGTTGTTCCTGAGGTCAAAACCGACGACGGTGCGATCGGTATCCCTGATACCAAGGACGACGGTGCCGCCGGCGGTGTTGGCGAATGCGGAGAGGAGTTTGTAGAAGGAGTTACTTACCTCCTCCTTGAAATCGATTCGCCGCCCTTCGTACTGAGCGAGGATGTGGGCGAGATTGTCCATACATTTCACCTTCGTTGAGAGTGAGCCGCACCTGTCTCCCTTCCCATTGACAATATCCCCGATAGGGATTGAACCCCTGTTCTGCCTTCGGGGCCCCGTGATGACGGTATCAGCGGGGGGAGGATGGTGACGGCAACCATACCCAGACGCGTGCATAGAGTACAGCAGCTCATCGGCAATATCCTGGATACAACCAGGTAAACTAATCGTTCTCTGTTCTCCGTGCTGATATCTCTTTCCCAATCAGGCTCAAACGCTGCCACCATTGGCCGCCCTCACCGCACCCTGCAGTTGCACCTTAACGGGCCGCTCCGCCTCCACAAGACAGCCGCAGCAGAGGTAGATCCCCAATCAGGCCAACGATGGGGCAGGGATCGCCGTTTGCGGCCGAGGTGGACTGGAGGTTCGTTTGCACGGTTACACCCGCTTGCACACCTTTTCGCCATGAAACACCGTAAGAGGTTGTCCCAAAAAACCTCTGCTGGGAGGGGGTCTCCCCCTCCCCTGTCTCGCGCAACGATTCGCACATCTCACCAGCCCACCCCGCCCGGCCTCCGGCCTCCTCAATCGCACCTTCGGTGCTCATGCTCCGGCCCTATGGCCCGTCGCAACTCACACCTTCGGTGCTCATGCTCCGGCCCTATGGCCCGTCGCAACTCACACCTTCGGTGCTCATGCTCCGGCCCTATGGCCCGT
>JAHDQM010000016.1 GCA_018433835.1 Methanoculleus sp. | reverse complement strand
CGCTCCGGCATCTGCGATGCCCTGTTCATCGAGGTGGGACCCCATGGTGACGACGCCGACACAGCTCTGCGCATCTCCCGTGTGGAAGTCGCCCTGAGCAATCGGCCATCCACTGGCCGGTGATTTCTTCTCAACCATGTTCTTCACCTCACAGCAGTCCTAATACAACGACACCGGCAATCAGAAGGCCGACTGCCATGCCGTACCAGAATGCGGTCACGCCTCCGGCGACGTTGAGAATACCCTCCCTGTTCGGGAACGATGCCAGGAAGTTGCCCTCTCCGGAGAGCATGCCGACAAGGTCGTCGGTGATCTTCTCGAGTTCCGCTACCTGCTCGAGCACGGGGGTGTACGAGACGCCGGCGGTGGTGACGATACCGACCATCGGGTCGACGACCAGTCCGTACTCAGGCAGTACCTGAACGTATGCCATTTAGGCACCTCCCTTGGGCTCCAGGATCGGCTTCGCGTCGAGCCATGCGTAGGCGTCACGCTTCGAGAGCTCGATGTATTTCACGTAGGTGTAGATCCACCCGATGATCGAGATCAGCAGCGCGACGAGAGCGGGAAGGAACCCGATGAACGCGAACGAGATGATCGCAACGGTGATCATGGAGAGGAACCCGCACTCTGCGGCGAGCATGAGCGTCCGGTCCTGCTTCTCCCCCGGCCCGAGACAGGCGTTGAAGGAGTGCTGGATGGCGATGGCGCCGAGCATGAAGATCACGGCGACGATGCTGCCGCCGATGACGGAGGTTTCGTAGGTCTGTACGGTGAATCCGAGGAATTCGACCGTACCGGTGATCATGCCGAGGAATTCGAACGTTCCGCAGGCCATGGCCGTGAGGCCGAGCACCGTCATCGCACCGACGATTGCAAGCTCGATCAGCGAGACGATCATGACCGGGATGTCCATCCGGACCACGTGGTTTGCCATCAGCCCGGCGACCGCACCGATGATCGCGGCGACGATGATCGTCACGATGGGTGCGAAGATGCCGGTCGTGGCTCCGAAGATCGCGGCGACGACACCGGACCCGAGCGCGATCATACCCGCCGACGGGACACCGGTACCAAGACCGTAACTGCAGAGGTGCTTGATCGTGTCGGTACCCCAGATGAGCGCGGCGACAGCAGCAAGCCCGCCGAAGAACGAGAAGTACTGGGTGTTGGTGATCGTGTTCAGGTATGTCAGGTAGATGAGGACGAGCGATCCCACGAGGCCGTAGATCAGGATCTGGTTGTGCGGGATGCCGCCTGCTCCTACTTCAACTTTTACCGACATTTAGAATACCCCCACCAGTTCGAGCAGCGCAATCGCGAAGATGCCTGCAACGGCGGATGCCGTAGCGGCTGCGATGACTGCTCTCGGGAATCTTTTGAACTTGGGGTCGTGCGGCCCTTCGATCGTACCGGTGATGTTGTACGCGGCAAGCACGGCGTTCATCAGGAACATGCCGACTGCGAAGATACCGGCAAGCGAGATGGCGACGGACGCGATCTGCTCGACCGTTGCGTTCAGGATTACGGGCAACTGTGTCTGGTAGATGTCAAGAAGCTCGAGGTAGATGAGCGTTCCGCCGAGACCGCCGAGTGCGCCGCCGATGACGCCGCCGACCCAGGAGATGAACGGGAGGCCGTGCCCCTCGGTACCCTGGCTCTTGTACTCGGGGAAGGTGTCGCCGGTGATCGGGTCCTTTGCGACCTTACCGGATGCTGCCGGGATACCCATACCGAAGACGTAGATGACGTTGACCATCGTACAGGTGATTGCCATTAAGAGGCCGCCGCCGACGGCACCGCCGGCGAGAGCGACAGCGAATCCGAACGGAGCGGCCCATGCGCCACCGAAGAGACCGGCAAGGCCGGCACCGGCGGCGAGCATCGCGACACCGGTCGCGATACCGGGGGCCTGTCCCATTGCAGCGGGGGCACCGCCGACCGGGACGAAGTGGACGCCGAACGCGATCAGGACGCCGCCGACGATGATGCCGACGAGAGCGATCAATCCGGCCGTCTGCACGAGGAAGAAGGCGAGCGCAAGCGCGACGATGATAAGAACAATGCTGAGAGCGAGGCCCATCGTCGTCGGGGGCTGGACGCCTCCGGTCTGTGCGGGTCCACCGAGTGCGCTCATGTTGATGCCTCCTCAGGAGCCGTGTAGGGCCCGAAGTTCTTCCTTGCCCAGACCTCGATGTAGCGGTCGATGATGGCAAAGACCAGGATCACAACGATACCGACGATGATCGGTCCCCAGATGCTGAGTTCTTCAAAGACCACGGTACGCCAGAGTTCGAAGAAGACGATCAGGCCAAAACAGATCCCGGACGCGGGGCCGCCGAGTTTGGCGCTGAAGAAACCGTTGTCGAGCGAGTTCCGCTGGCCGGCCTCGGCGTAGCGGACGATGTTGCCGGACGCGGAGATCGGAACGCCTGCTCCGAACTTCTGCTCCTGGTACTGCCGCTCCTTTCCGTAGAACGGGTTACCGGTTGCGGATCCGGCTGCACCGAGCGCGATACCCCATACGAGACCCAGTAGCGGGAGCGGGAAGGGGTGACCGAGTGCGCCGATCATCAGGTGACACATCGCGACGGTGGTGAAGATTGCTACGAATGCGTGTGCCATGGTCACGGTCGTCATCGACTTCAAGATATCGATGTAAACCGGCTGTCCAAATTTGGCGAGACTTGCAGTACGGCCGAGGTATGCGGTTGTCGCATAGACGCCCTGCACGAAGACCGCGAGAGCGCTCCCGAGCACGATTGCAAGTATCGGGTTTATCTGCATCGCCATGAATGCCCAGGCAAGGCCTGCACCCAGAGCAACCCATAGGCCGTACGCGGGGGGTTCACCGGCAACTGCCTTGTTAAAGATGCGGTGAATATATCCCATCTGCGGGGCCAGCTGAACCTGAGAGTTCGGGTCACCCTGTGATCCGATGTCAGACTCAGTGTCCTCCGCAGCGCCGGCGACGGTTGCAAGAGCACCTGCCAATGCGGTAATGCCGATGCCAAATACGATCTCTTCCATTCAGCATCCTCCTCCGGTGCTCATGGCACCGAAGTATGAGTTCAAAACCTTTTTGGTTCATTTAACAGTTGTTTATGACTTAATTAAAGGTTTCGAAAAGTTACGCCGTTATCGCAACGAAACGTAAAAAATCTGCTAAAATACCCGTTTTAGGCACGTAGAGTTACGCTAGGGAAAAAAAAGTTGAGTTGGGATTATCGGGCCGGAATGATGAGCGAACGCTCGCCGGCGGGCATAAACTCGCGGATTGCACCCTTCGCGAACTCGCGGCGGGGCTCGGCGAAGTCGAACTTCAGCGCCGGGTCGGCGAAGCAGATCTTGATCCGCGGGTCGAAGCAGAACGCGTCGCCGCGGCCGTAGTGCGCGCCGCCGACGATGGCGGCGTACTCGCCCTGGTGTCCGACGTTCATCGCGTAGTTCGGGTAGTTCGGACCACGGACCTCGCCGATCGCACCCTCGTCGCCACGGACGGAGAGCGTGTTTGCGGAACCGCACTGGTCCTGGAGGTCGTAGCCGAAGAAGCCGAGACGCGACCATCCGTCCTTGTGCAGGAGCATGCAGAGGTACCAGCCGTTTAAGCCGGCGTTGGAGTTGCCGGTCGCGATGGAACTCGACAGACCGCAGGCGGCGGCAAGCACGCCGGCACGCTGGGACCCGCCGAAGTGGTCCTCCATCATGGTCGGGAACTGCTCGTACTGCTCCATGCCGTTGAGGGCGACCTCGGTCGAGATGTCGTTGACGACCTCCTGGGTCGGCTTGACCCTGTCGTTCGGGCTCGGGTTCTTCCAGTCGACCTTGTACTTGTCCTTGATGTAGTCCATACCGTAGTAGGTGAACTCATCGAGGATGTTGTCGGTGTAGGCCGCGGTCGCGTACTGCGTGAATCCGACACCGCCGGACATGTAGGAGCCGAGCCAGATCTGGTCGAACAGCATGGTTCCGGCGCCGACGACCTCAAGGGAGGCCTTCGCGGGGTCGTTGGGGTACTTCCGGTTCGCCTGGACGATATCGGAGAAGACACCGAACATGATGCCGCCGGGCTCGTTCGGGCCACGGGCACGCCGGGCGGGCAGGTGGGACGCCATCTGGACGACGCCTGCGTGCTTCGCGGCGTAGGAGAGGTCGGCGACGGCCGCTTCGCCGGCGCACATGCGGTAGGCACCGATGAAGGACATGCCGATCTGCATGGCGGACCACCGGGAGGTCGTTCCACCGTCGCAGGTCCTCGAGACCGTGGTCGGGATGTGGATTGCCTGCCAGAGGGACTTTCCTACGGCAGCGGAGAGCACCTCGGCCTGCTTCGCAGGGAAGAGCTTCTCGACGTCGAGGACGAACTGGGGCTCGAGGTCGTCGGCAAGTTCCTGGTCGCCGGTGAAGACCTTGACGTAACAGTCGTCGACGAGGCCGGGGTGGGTCTCGACCATGTGCTCCTGGACGACGGCCGCGCCGGGCATCGCGTGGTTCAGCACGTGGAGGTACTCGTTGATGGTCTCGGGGGTGACTTCCTTACCGAGGCGCTTCTGCAGGGTCTGGTGGGCGAGGTCCATGTTGACGATGACGGTCCTCCTGATGTCGTCCCACATCTGCTGCATCGCAGCGTTGTTGACGAAGTGCAGGTCGTCACCCTCGACGAAGACACCGGTGCCGGAGACCTCGTAGGTCATCAGCTGGCGCTGGCCGAGCGGGATACCGCCCAGGTGGCAGCGCACGGGGTCGTACATGGAGATGCCGCGGTCCATCTCGACGGCACGGCTCGCCTTTACGAACTCCTCCTTGCGGGGGGACTGGTGGTAACCGTTGAACTTGTAGTACTCAGCCGTTTCGGACTGGGGATCCTGTCCCTGGAACTTCTCCTTGAGGGATTTCAGGAACAGCTTCTGGGTTCTCTCAATCTTTGCCATTTCTCAATCACTCCTTGGGCATGAATCCGTACTTTGTCCGCAGCGAGTGGATCCGCTGTACGTATTCGATATACTCGGCGTCGTCACGGTAGGGGACACCGCCGAGGGAGTGGAAGATCGTCGTGTGGGCCTTGAGCCACTTCTCGTCGAGCGGCTTGCCGATGGCAACCGCACGGTCGAGAGGCTCGCCGATCTGGTTCTTGACGTAGCGGACGATGCCGTCCTCGCCAAGGACACTCCTCTGGAGCATGTCGAACATCATGCCGTTCTCGGCAAGACGGAGCGAGTGACCGTGAACGGTCGCACCGCGGATGCCGGTGCGGGCCGCGTCGAGGAGTTCGGTCTCGAGGAGTTCCTTGGAGTACTTCTCGAGGTCCCGCTCACGGCACTCGACGATCTGACGGCCGGAGAGCGTACCGGGGTCGATACCGCGGAAGCGGTAGGACTCAAGGTAGGTCCTCTGGTAGGGGTGGCAGGGGGCGAAGAACATCGAGTCCGCGAACTGGATGTAGCGGACACGGTCGCCGGCCTTGGCACCGTCTGTCGGAGTCACAATCTTCCTGATGGGGCAGTCGGGCTCCTGCTGCTCGGCGAGCGGTGGGTGGGCCGTCGGATAGGCGGCTCCCGGTGCCCTGTGGCCGAGGATCAGCACGATGTCCTCATCTGTCACATCACGCATCTTTTCAAGCTTCTGGCTGGGGTTCATCTGCTTGCGCCGGTTCTCGGCGACCTTGGATGTACCCGGTCCGTATTGGGGCTTGTATGCCATGTTTACTTTCACCTCATGTTGGGGCTTTTTAGCACTTTCATAACGGCACGAATGACCTCTGCCAGTTTCCCTCTGCCTGGCGTCTGACCTCGTGTTACGCCGCTGACGATATCCATCACAATGCCTTTCGTCTTCACCCGGTCGGGCGGCGGCATAACCACCGCTGTCCTGACTCCTTCTTTTGCGAGATCTTCGAAGTCGATCGGGACCTGGGAAACGACGATTGCCCTGATGTTCGCGTGCTCAAGGATAAACCGGACTTTCTGCACCACATGGGAGCGGACGTTCCCGTGGTGCAGGATGGCGACCTTGTGCTGCTCGATCTGGGCGATCTCTTTCTCCGTCAGCCCGAAATAGGCTCCGAGAACGTGACCCGCGACGGGAGAATCTGCCGGAACCCCGCTTCCTGCGTTGAGGACGAGGGTAGTCACGGAGAACTCCGCCCCCTCCCTCCGGAGACCGGAGGTGATGTCGCAGACCGGCTTTGTCACGTGTCTGCGTCCGGGGGACATTCCAATCACGATCACATCCGGGGACCTGGCCTCAGAGATGGTGCCCCGCTGGGCAAGACCGCCTCCTTTTCCCATCCCCATGCTCTCGCGGCAGTCGACGACCTGGGTTACTCTTCCGATAGGCATCTTACTTGGTTCCCTGAATGATAACGGGGCCGTCTTTCCTTCTCGGATCGACAAGCCCGAGGATCTCTCTGTCGGCGTCAGGTCCGTATTTAGCGTAGTCGGACATCGTCGGCCGGGTCTTCATGTACCGTCCCTGCTGGACGGCGCAGGAGAAGTCCTTTTCGGCAAAGACTTCGTCGACTGCCTCACAAATAGCCGGAATGTACGACTCGTCCTCAAGCTCCAGGATGATTGTTCCGACCTGTACCCGGAGCTGGACGTCCTGGTCTCCGACACGGATGACCTTACGGTCCGGGTGGGGGTTGGGTTGCCCCCGTGCCGGGCCGTACGGAACGGTTTCGGGAATGCTCGGTCCGTTGATGGACATCCGGAGAATCCCGCCGACCTGAACAAGCCTGTTCAGGAGTTGTTCCGCAGTGTCGGGTCTGAGGAATCGCGCAGAAACGATTCGAACCTGAGGGTATATGGCTTCAGTCATTGGTATCCTGTGGTATTTACACACCCTGTGCGATCTGCTGGATCGGCTTGTTGAAGACGTCGACCTTGCCGAAGGTGTCGCCGTAGACCTTGGAAGTGCTCTCCGGCGAGAACATCTGGGTTCCGGCATCGAGTGCTGCCGCAGCGACCACGCACGGGATAGCCACGCCGGCGGCGTGTCTGGTCACGACGTGGTTGCCGTTGAAGACACCGGGGCCGCCACCACCGTAGATCGAGTGGCTGAAGAACGAGAACCCGACGGCTACACCCATCACACGGCCGTAGTCACAGCCGGGGAGACCGGTCTCGTGCTCAAGCAGGTCGTTGAAGTACAGGAGCGTAGAGGAGACCGCCTGGGCGAACCGTCCGGCACCGCAGTTGACCATGGTGGCTGCCATGGTTCCCGCAGCGGCGTAGGCGTTCCAGAGCATGGGGTCCTTCGTGTCGTAGAACTGGAAGTACCCGCCCTTCTTGCCGGGGACGATGACCTTGTCCTCAATGGCGCGCTCGACCAGGCTCTGGACGACTGTACCGATGGTTCCGGTTGCTCCGTTCTTCTTGACGAGGTCATAGACCAGGTTGTTCGCGTTCAGGCCCTGGTAGGCGTAGGTGAGCAGCTGGGCGCGCTCGAACGGTCCGATGGCGTTACCCATCTCAAACATTCCTGCCTGCTCGAAGGTGGACGAGAGTGCGGCTCCCTGCATCGCGTTCTTGTTCGTTATCATCACGGCGTGGTTGACCGGAATGTTACGGAGCGCGTAGCCGAGACCTTCGTTGTTCTGGGGGATCGACAGGATGGACGTGACGTTGGCGCCGGTCAGGTCCATGGTGTGCGGGTAGGAACCCCAGAGTGCAGCCTTGACCATGGCCGCATCGAACATGCCGATGTCGAACTGTTCGATGATCGCGTAGGTTGCCGCGGATGCGACCGAGGTGATTGCTGCATCGTAGGTGGATGCCGCATCGAGACGAGTCTTGGGAACTTCGACGAGGATCAGTTTGCCGCCGCCGAACTCACGGATGTTGGTGTCGTCGCCTTCCTCGACCTGGACCATCTCCTTGATCTTGGCGATGATGGCATCCTTGTTGCCGACGATGTCGAGGTTCATCTCACGCCCGAGGACCTGTCCCTTCGCTACCTTTCCGGACTTCAGGCCTTCCTGAACGCCTCCGAGGTTGACTGCAATCGTCCTCTTGGTCAGGTCGATGAGTTTCCGGGTCGCCGGGTTGACCAGCGGGCTGATCTTCTCAAGCGGCACACCACTCTTCAACTGCTTGCCTGCATCATCGTACAGGTCAATAGTTTCCTTGTATTTTGCCATAATTTTCCTCCATTACCCTCTTTAAGTGCATACAATCCGTGAGTGTGAAGTGAACGCTAAAAGTATCGCTGACTGTGGCTGATGGTGACTACTGCACGTCCTCGTGGGACAAAAAGATAGTAACTTTCTCTGATGATATAAGCATTGCTATTTATGCCTATGATCGGATATATATCTGAAGTGCGATATTAAATATCTGCCGAATAATTGTCGATTGCACAGGATAGCAAATGTATCACACCACCCCCCTGGTGGCATGAATTATACATAATTGTGTTACTTCGTGTTACTATTGTTCTGGCGACTACATCCGATCTCCGACGATCGGCACCGCTGCCTATGCGCGGCAAAAAAATAAGGGGTTCAGGCCCCGATCTGCTGGTAGAGTTTAGCGTAGATCGGCTGACCTTTCCTCTTTCGGTGGCGCTCCCCGAGGTCGCCCTCGTAGAGAGCAAACCGTCCTTTGATGCCGTCCATCTCGATATCGACATCCTCCCGGTATGCAAAGCCGGGCATCATGACATCGATGTTGCCAAGGACATAGATCTCGCCTTCCACCATCTGGCCCCCGAGGCGGCTCTTTGCATTGCCCTTGATGACGATCTTTCCACCCTCGGCGTGGGTGGCAACGTGGACATCCACATCGCCGCCGACGATGATCTCGCCGCCGTTCATGAAGGTGCCGAGATCGCTCCCGGCGTTGCCCTTGACAGTGATTTTGCCGCCCTGCATGCCGCGCCAGTCTCCACGGTATGCGGCACCGAGGTAGTTTCCGGCGTTGCCGTTGATGACGAGCTCGCCGTCCTTCATGCCGGTCCCGGCAAAGGCGTCAACGTTCCCGTTCACCGTGATCTTGCCGCCCTGCATCCAGGCTCCGACGTACATATCGGCGTTGCCGTTCGCCACGACCTCGCCGCCGGTCATCTTCATGCCGATGTACTTGACCCGGGAGAGGTCGCCGTTGACGACGATCTTCGTCTCTTCCGGGGTCGCTCCGGCATTGCCGGAGACCTCGAAGAAGTCCCCGAGCCGGTGCTGCTCCCTTCCCACGTAAACGTGAAGGTTGGCAATCTCATCTGCCTTCTTCCCGGCAAACGCATCGGGGGTGATGTTGTCGGCCTCGAGATACAGATCGGGCTGGTTCTTTATCGTGAGTGTAACGGTTTCCATCCTTCTCACCTCACTGTGTGGCATCAACCTCGATCACGTACGGGTTCGGGAGATAGTGCCCGGTAACCTCGTAGTTGTTTAAGGTGACGGTGTAGTAGCGGAGGAACTTCTCCTTGACGTCACGCATCACCTGCGGGTTCTCGTTGACCTTGGCGTTCACCCAGAGCGTCCGCTTGTTGCCGTTCGAGGCGATCTCGTGGTCGCGAACGACCTGCACGCCGGTCTTGAAGAGGTGCTCTGCGTTCGAGAACGCCTTCTCGATGTCGTCGGGCGCGTAGGGCTCGTTCGGGTTGAAGTCATAGACCGCAACGTCTGCCTCAAGGCCGGGCGCAAGCCCGCCGTACATGTGCGCGAGGCCGAGCGACTTTGCCGGTCCCGCACGGGTCATCTGCGCGATCTCGTAGAGGTCGAGTTCGCGGCCGATGCCGGCGAGGTTGGTCGCCTCGATGACCTTGTCCTTGTGCTTGAAGGCGTCGAACTGCTGCTCCCGTGCCTCCTCGCTCATGAGCCACTTCATGACCCGCGGGTAGCGGATGAACGGCCCGGCGTTCGGGTGGTCGGTGGTTAAGAAGATCCGCGAGGAATCCTTTGCGAGCAGTGCGAGTTCGAGGCCGATTGCCCACTGGATGGCGCAGACCTTGATGTTCGGGCTGTAGACGTAGGGCACGACCCCGGACCCGGTCTCGAGTTCCACGTCGGCGTTCGCCCACTTCAAGTGGTTCAGCTCGGTGAGGTGGTGCTCGAACGGCCCGTCGGCGGTCATGGTCGTGGTCTCGTCGAGCGTCACCTGACCCATATCGATGGTGATATTGTCGTGCGAGTTCACGTAGTCCATGATCTCTCTGGCCCTCGAATCCACGTTCGCCCAGGAGTCACCACCGTAGGAGTGGAACTGGACGTGGGTGTGGTGCATGACCTGGTCTCGGCCGAACTTGCTCTTCGGCTTGATACCCTCCGAGAGCTTGAACGTGTCGAGAGTCGTCGTGTAGTTGCCGGGGTTCCCGAGGTTGTTTGCGTGAACGTGCATCGAGTGCGGCAGACCCAGGTACTCGTTCGCCTCGATGAGGCCCGTCACGATCTGGGCCGGGGTGATGTCGAAGTAGGGGACCGGGTCGTGAACGTTCTCGCAGTTCAGGCCCCAGGCCCAGGCTTCGGTGCCGCCGGGGTTGACGACCTTGACTGCGTAACCCTTCGTGGCTCGCAGGAGCCAGGCGATGTAGGCGGCGGTGTTCTCGATCTCGTGGTTCTTGAGATACTCGAGCACGAACCAGTTGTTCCCGAAGACCGGGTAGGCACCCTGGTCGAGGATCGGGGTGTCCCGCATCTCCTCGTGGGTGTGCCGTGCGTAGAGCGGCGGCATGGCCGCTTCCATCACGGTCGTGTAGCCCATGCGGGCGTAGTTGTAGCCGGTCCTGATCGTTGTCGGGACCGAGAACCCGCCCTGCATCCGCTCGATGCCGTTTCTGGGCTTGTAGCCGAAGAGTTTGTCTTCGGGGCGGAAGTTCCGGCCGACGTTCACCTTCGGGCCGGCGACATGGGCGTGGATGTCGACACCGCCGGCCATGACGGTCTTACCCGCGGCATCGATGACCTTCGGGTTTGTGATCGCGTTGGTCTCGACGATCTTGCCGTCCTTGATGGCGATATCGGCCTGATCTCCCCTGATCCCGAGGACCGGGTCGAAGACGAAACCGTTCTTGATGAGATACTCTGCCATCGCTTATACCCCCTTAATCTCCTTGACGCGTGCAAGGACACGGCCGAGGAATTCTTCATCGGTCATCATGCCCTCCGGGGGCTCGACGACCTTTCTGGTCTCAATCGGCACGTTGTCCATCCGGTATGCGCACCCGCCCACCTCGACGCCTACGAAGGCGACCGGGACATGAACCTTGCAGACCTCGGTGGTCGGGGTCTCGTGCGGGTCGATGGCGACCGACGGGCGGTCGTAGATCTTCTTCACCGAACTGAACGGGAAGTGCGCGCCGGGGTCGCTTCCGAGGACGAAGACGGCGTCCACCTCGTCCCTGCGGAGCAGGTCGTTCGCCGTCGTCTCGCCGGGGTTGTAGCGTGCGAATCCGCGGGAGAGGTCCACTGCGTAGGGGAACCCGAACAGCCAGCCCCAGACCTGGCCGGAGCCGGTGACATTGTAGTGCCCGCGCATCGGCATGATGGCTGCTTTCGTGTACTCGTTTAAGTCACGGGTGACCGCGATGGCCTCGTCGATGTTGTGGTTCTTCCCGAGCGATTGGGTCACTCCCATACCGAAGAAGATGATTGCGAAACGGCCGCTCTTGAGCGTCTCGGCAGCCTCATAGATCTTCTCCTTCGGGATTCCCGCGACGAAGTCGGGGAGTTTCTCACCCTTGAACGCCACGCGAAGCGCGTCGAGGAGCTCGTAGTCGCGCCCCTGCTCGACCTGCAGGTGGACGTCCGCCAGACTGGCGGTATCCGTGGGACGCGGGTCGACGACGATCACCTTGCGGCCCGTGTGGCCCTTGCCGGTGAAGAATCCGCGGGGGAAGATCGAGTAGCGGGACATGTGCCGCGGGTGAGCGTGCGCCGGGTTGCATCCCCAGAAGAGAATCCTGTCGGCACGGTTCTTGACCTCGCCGAGCGTGCAGCTCGGTATGCCGATATCCTGAACCGCGATAAGGGATGTTCCATGGCAGACTGTCGCCGTGTTGTCCATGATCGCGCCCACAATCTCACCGATCTCGGACCCGACGGCCTGGGCCTCACAGTTCGTGGAGCTCCAGCCGTACATCAGGGGCTTCTTTGCGTCGGTGAGCATCCGGGCGGTATACTCGATTGCCTCATCGTAGGAGATCTCTTTCCAGGAGCCGTCTTCCTGCCGCATGCGGGGGCGTGTGATACGGTCCTTTGCCTGGGAGTGGAGGAACTTCTCGGCGCCGATGGCGCACGCGTTGTAGACCTCAAGGAGATCTTTTTCGTCATCACTGACGACGACCTCAAGGTCGTCGCAGAGCGTTCCGCAGAACGGACAGATAACGTCGGTTACAGTCCTGGTCATGCCAGCTCACCCCTGCACCCCTTGCGCACCAGTTCAAGTGAGCCGAGGACGGGTTCGGTCTTGGCGACCTCCACCTCAACAGGCGTGCCTTTAAAGGTTGGCATACCGGTGGAGTAGGTGTTCGGGTTGACCACCATGTTCGCCCAGGGCCCCATCGGTATATATGCTACACCGGGATGAGGGCCCTGGGTTGCCTCGACCGCCTTGACGACGACATTGCCGTAACCGCTGGTGACGCGTACGTTCGTGTTGCGGAAAGCTCCCAGCTTTTTAAAGTCCGCCGGGTCGAGCTCGATGATCCCACAGGCGGCGGTGTAGGCGGGTTTTTCCTTCCCCGCCTCCATGGACACCCCCTGCTGGATGGTGCGACCCGTGATCAAATTCACTCTGATTGCCATTGTTATTCATCCCCTGTCTATGATATTCATCTGGCAAACTCTTTGAGCGGGCTTGGACCGAGCTCGTTGATGGTCTTGATGACGTCTTCCATGACCATGCCCCACTTTGCACCCTCGGATGCGGAGACGAAGGTCATCCTGAGACGCTTGTCGTCAAGACCGATGTTCTTGAGGACACTCTTCAAGAGGAACATCCTCTTGGCCGCCTTAAAGTTGCCCTCAAGGTAGTGGCAGTCGCCGAAGTGACAGCCCGAGACCAGTACGCCGTCCGCCCCGTCCTGGAATGCCTTCAGGATGAAGAGGGGATCGATCCGACCCGTGCACATCACGCGGATGGCACGGATGTCGGGCGGGTACTGAATACGGGCGCCGCCGGCAAGGTCTGCACCTGCGTAGGAGCACCAGTTGCAGATGATGGCGATGATCTTGGGTTTCCAGTTCTCGTCTGCCATTTACTGTTCACCTCCCAGGAGGAACGCATCGATCTGTGCGACGATCTGCGGGGTTGCGAAGTGCTGCATCCAGATTGCACCGCCGGGGCAGAACCCGCCGCAGGTGCCGCAGCCCTTGCACTTGGCTTCGGTGACCTGCATGACTGTCCGTCCGTCCTTCTCGACGAGCGAGAGGGCACCATAGGGGCACTGGTTGACACACAGTCCGCACCCGGCGCACTTCTCCTCCATGCACTGGGCGAAGTAGGGCTCGAGCTCCACCTCTCCCCTGTGGATCGGGATGGACGCCGCGGACGCGGCACCCTCCGCCTGGGCGACTGTGTCGGGGATATCCTTGGGTCCCTGGCAGACACCGGCGAGGTAGACGCCGGCAGTGGTGGTACCGCACGGGTTCAGTTTTGGGTGGGCCTCGAGGAGCCAGCCGTCCTGCGAGCAGGAAACACCGAAGAGTCTCCGTGTCTTCTCGGTCTCGGCGGTGGGCTGGATAGCGGCCGCGAGCACGACCATGTCGACTTCCATGTCGATGGGCCGGCCGAGGAGCGTGTCCTCCGCGTTGACGTGGAGGTTCTTGGTCACCGGGTCTTCGAGGATGTTTGCGACCCTGCCGCGGATGAACTTCGCACCCTCGTTCTGGATGCGGTAGTAGAATTCCTCATACATCTTCCCAAAGGACCGGATGTCCATGTAGAAGATGTAGGGGATCGCGCCGGGGATCTTCTCGATGATCTGGTGGGCGTGCTTGAGCGAGTACATGCAGCAGAACCGCGAGCAGTACGGCTTGCCTACGCCGGTCGAGTCACGGGAACCCGCACAGAGGACGAATGCGATCTTCTTCGGGGTTTCGCCGTCGCTCGGGCGGACGAGGTGGCCGCCGGTCGGGCCGGACGCACAGATCAGGCGCTCGAACTCGAGCGACGTGATGACGTTGTCGTAGTTCTTGTAACCCCACTCGAACTTCTTCTCGATGGGGAAGATGTCGTATCCCGTGGCGAGGACGACGGTGCCGACTTTGACGGTCATGAGTTCGTCCTTCATCTCGAGGTCGACCGCTTTCTTCTCACCGCATGCCTCGACACAGAGGCCGCACTTGACGCAGGCGTCGAAGTCGACGGTGTAGATCAGCGGGGAGACCTGCGGGTGGTAGATGTAGATCGCCTTTCTCGGCGCCATGCCGAGCTCGAATGGGTTCGGCTTGATGACCGGACAGACGTCGACACAGTCGCCGCAGCCGGTACAGCCGCCGCCGACGATGCCGCGGGCTTCCGCCTCTGCGGGGGTGATGACACCGCGTGCCTTCTTCCGGAGGGTCACATCGAAGTTGCCGATGTATCCCTCGACCTGCTCGACCTCGGTGTAGGTGAGGAGCTCGATGCCTTCGTTGCGGTAAACGTCCACCATCTTCGGTGTAAGGATACACTGCGAGCAGTCAAGCGTCGGGAAAGTCTTGTCGAGCTGGGACATCCTGCCGCCGATCGTGGGGCTCTTCTCCACGAGGTAGGTCTTGATGCCTGCGTTCGCAAGGTCGAGCGCTGCCTGCATGCCGCCGACACCGCCGCCGACGACCATGGCCGCTTTCTCTACGGGGACGCTCTTCGGGACGAGGTCTTCAAGCAGGGAGGCCTTTGCTACGGCGATCCGGACTGCGTCCTTTGCCTTTGCGGTGGCCTCTTCGGGCTGGTGCATGTGCACCCACGAGTTCTGCTCGCGGATGTTTGCCATCTCGAACCGGAAGGGGTTTAAGCCGCCTGCCTTGGTTGCGTTACGGAACGTGGGCTCGTGCAGGCGGGGAGAACAGGCCGCCACGACGACTCCGGTCAGTTTCTGCTCGGCGATAGCCTCCGCGATCTTGTTCTGGCCGGGGGTCGAGCACATGTACTGGTAGTCGTCGGCGATGGCGACGTTCGGGAGCGTCCTGGCGTATTCCATTACCGCCTTGACGTCGATGGAGCCCGCAATATTGGTACCACAGTGGCACACAAAAACGCCAATTCTTGGCTCTTCGTTCTTTTTGACTTCTGCCATGTATTTGCACCTCACAGGATCTTCTTCAGGAACGGCTCAACATCGATGGCATGGAGGTCGAGTGCAAGCTCGTCCGGGCTCATGCCCTGTGCCAGCCCCAGGAGTTCGTTATAGTGCAGGACCGGGAGTCCCCAGGTGATGCCGAACTTGTCCTGGATCTCGACCTGCCCTCTGTCGTACTGGAGCTGGCAGAATGGACAGACCTCGGTCAGCGCATCCGCGCCCACTTCCTGCAGGTTGATCAGTTTTTCGTTCGTGATGTCGAGAGCGTGTGCCAGGTCGTATCCGCGGACACCGCCGCCGGCACCGCAGCACTGCATCTTGTTGCGGTACTGGACCGGCTCGGCTCCGAGAGCGGCGACGAGTTCCTCGATCCACATCGGGTTCTCGGTGTCGCCGAAGTGCCGCTCCTTGCCGGGCTTCATCAGGTGGCAGCCGTAGTGGACGGCGATCTTCGCACCGGTCAGGGGGCGCTTGACGCTGTCGGCGATCTTCTTGACGCCTACGATCTCGGGGTCGTAGTAGAGCTCGGCAAGGTGCCAGACGTCGACGCTCCCCTTGAACTCCATGTCGATCTCTTTGAGCACCTCGTTGACTCCGTCGCGGAGCTCGTCGTTGTGCTTCAGTTTCTCGTTGACTTCGTAGATCGACTTGTAGCACCCGTTGCAGATGAGGGTGATATCCATGCCCATCTGCTCGGCGAGCACGACGTTCCGGGCCGCCATCGCGTACCAGATGTTCAAATCGATCGAACCGAACGCACCCGGTGCCGGGCAGCAGCTTGCGCCCTTCAGGGGCAGAAGGTCGATGCCGACGTTCTTGCTGGTCCGGATGGCTGCCGCCTCGATGCCGGGGTACCGGTTCGGGGCGATGCACCCGAGGAAGAATGCATACTGGTGATTGTTTCCGCTCATAGTTTCACTCACCCTCCGCCAGTATCTTGTCTGCGCGATCTTTCAGTCCGTAGTGGTCGATGATCTTCCTGATGCCGGGCAGGTACTCGGGGTACTTGTGCGTCGTCTCAGGCTCCTCGTCGAGGCCGAGTTTCTTCCGGGCGGCGCGGTTCGCGTCGTTGTTCGGGACACCGTGGCCCGACTTGTAGATCAGCTGGACGGTCTGGAGGAAGTTGCGCGGGACGATGTCGCGCCGGGCCGCGAGGTTCCTCATCGCCATGATCGCGTCGGTCGGCGCGAGGTCGCGGGGGCACCGGTCGGTGCAGCTGTAACAGGTGGTGCAGAGCCAGAGGTCAGGGTCGGTGAGGATCTCTTCCTCGAGACCGAGGACTGCCTTGCGCATGAACAGCCGGATACGGTACGAACTCCGGGGTGCCGAGGGGCACGAACCGGTGCAGGTGCCGCACTGGTAGCACATGTGGGCGGCGGTCTGCCCGATCTTCTCCACGTCCTTGATGAACTCGGGGTTGCTGTCAGGAATGTAGTACTTCCTGTCCCGGAGTTTCTCAGCGAGTTGCTGGTCCTTATAGTCTTTTTTCACTGCCATTGGCTATCCCTCATGCCTCTTCTGCTTCTCCCAGAACTTTGACCTCGACCTCTCCGGGGGCGGTCTCTTTGACCTTCGACGTCCTCGGGGCGAGCAGCTTCTCCTTGATCTGCTTGAAGAGTTCCGTCTCCTTATCCTTCATCCGGATACCCGTCCGCCGCAGGATGATTGCATCCTCGCTCGGGCAGGCGTTGACGCAGGCGCCGCAGAGGATACAGAAGTCCTTGTTGATGGCGATGTTGGCCTCGACCTCTCCCTTCATCTCCTTAGCCGGGAGGGGGGAGGGCAGGTAGAGCGCGTTGCAGGGGCAGACCTCAACACAGGTCGAACAGCCGCCGGGGCACTTCTCGGGGTTGATCTCGATGTCTCCCTCGAAGATCTTCTCGACGGTGATTGCCTCCTGGGGGCAGGTCTCGACGCACCAGGTACAGGTGCAGCAGTTGTCCTGCTCGATACCGACCTTGCCGGGCAGCTTGTCGCTGATGATTTCGCGTTCGAGAGTGATGCACTCCTGGGGGCAGGCCTCGACGCAGATCATGCAACCGTCGCAGGTGCTCTCTTCCCACTTGACTTCCCCTTCGATCTTGCCGGTCTCGGGGTTAGGGGCGTTGCGGACGACGGTGATGCTCGGACAGAGTTCGCCGCAGATGCCGCAGACGTCGCACTTCTCGGTGTCGACGGCAAAAGTAGTCTTGGTCTGCAGTGCAGCCTGACGCGGTTTGCCGGCTTCGTCGCTGCCCTCGAATGCGGGGACATCGCGTACGATGGCGTCCCTCGGGCAGGCTTCTTCACAGATGGTGCAACGGTCGCACTTCTCCTCGTCGATTACAGTGACCATGTCGTAGGTGGGGAATCCCTCCTTCTCAAGAATCGGGAGCCTCTCCTCCCCGTCAATCTTGAGCGTCATCGCATTGAAGGGGCACATGATGACACAGACACCACAGTACGAACACTTCTCAGGGTTGACGTCGACAGGTTCTGCGTAATCGATTGCCCCGCGGCGCGTCGCACCGACGGGTCCGAGCACGATTGCCTCTTCCGGGCAGGCGTCGACACAGATGCCGCAGCCAGTGCACGTCTCTGCGTTAAGGATCAGGTTGTTGACCGCCTTCAGGAGCCTCTGCTCCATGATGACGTTCTGTCCTTCCCGCGTTTTGGAATACTTTGGAAACAATGCCATATTCTAGTATCACTCCTAGGCTTCCACTTTTCGGGCCTTAGCCCGGCTCTCCCACGGTCCTGCAAGTTTGATAACCCCATAGGGGCATGCCTGGACGCATACGCCGCAACCGGCGCAGAGCTCGGAGTTGAAGTCAAGGATGACGGCTTTGCCGTCTTTGACCTTGTAGATCTTCTCTTTCGTCACCGGATCTTCGGTGTAGAGCTCGAGAGCGTCGACCGGACATGCCACCACGCAGTTATTGCAGCCTGTACATCGTTCCATATTGATGTGCAATGCAAATGCCATGGTATCACGCACCAGATCTGATCGATTAAAAATCGATATAAAAAGAATTGTCAAAGAATATACATAAACTTTCTGAAATCCGGCAGTCTTATATTCCAGAACTATGATTATCCGTCAAATTTTATAAATTAAAACGGTTGTTATGTTAATCCGATGTTCTAAATCTCGTCGTCAAACACACTTACGGGGGTAATAGTAAATGGAAAACCTTAAATTATAGATCGGGGTTCTTGATGAAAATCGGTGGCCGATTTGGACCGGCAGCGTTAAGAGCGGGCCGGATCACCTCGCGAGCCGGGTATAATCCCTCACTGCCTGCCGGCGGGGACTCATCGGCCGTTGCGCGGTTTGAGGGGTAACCGTTTCTGCATTCATTGATTCTTATCACTCCGTGATGGATGCCCGGGCTCGCCCGGAAGGACCCGTCCGGATCCTGCGCCCGCGATCCCGCTGCCGCATCCGGGATAGCGGCGCTGGACAGGCCTGCCTGCCCGGGGCATACTTAACCCGGTCCCTGCTGGTGGTATGGGCTGCATGACCGTTTCGTGCCTGGAAGGTGCAACGGGGGGACCCCGGGATGTCCCGGGATCATCTTTCCCGGTTCCTTTTACATTTACCTGCCGGGAGGGCGGATATCGGTGGGTTGACGGGGCCGGGGGGAGGGCGCGCGGCTTGGACTCCCATGACTGTCCGGCACCAGCCTGCTCGGCCGCCGGGAAAAAAAGAAACCTTATTCTGTCCACATCGTAACATTGTAGCAAACGAGGTGTATTCTGTCCATGGAATTGAATGGCGTTACTATCGATGATACCTATGCAGAGGCGTTCCCGACCTGGGTGGCACGGCCCATTATCACCGCCGTCACCGAGGAGTGGGCATACAAGGCAGCAGTGGAGGCCGTAGGCTTTGCCACCTCCACCATCGGGTGTCCGGCAGAGGCGGGTATCGACTGCTTCGTCCCCGCCGACGAGACCCCCGACGGACGGCCCGGTTATGCAATCATGATCTGTGCGAGCAAGAAGAAACTCAAAGAGCAGGTTGTTGAGCGCCTCGCCGAGTGCATCCTCACCGCCCCGACGACGGCGGTCTTTGATGGTCTCGCCGACGTCGTCGCCGAGGTCCAGGAGAAGCTCCCGGTCAAGCTCCACTTCTTCGGCGACGGGTTCGAGGAGAAGCGCGAGGTCGGCGGCAGGACGGTATGGGCCATCCCGATCATGGAGGGCGAGTATATCGGTGAGGAGGAGTTCGGCGCCGTCAAGGGCGTTGCCGGCGGCAACTTCTTCATCATGGGCGAGAACCAGATGGCCGCCCTGACGGCCGCCCAGGCGGCGGTCGACGCAATCAGCGGTGTCTGCGGTGTCATCACGCCCTTCCCCGGCGGCGTCGTCGCGAGCGGCTCGAAGGTCGGGAGCAACAAGTACAAGTTCATGGGCGCAAGCACGAACGAGGCCTACTGCCCGACGCTCCGCGACAAGGTCGAGGGCAGCAAGGTCCCCGAGGGCGTCAAGGCGGTCTACGAGATCGTCATCGACGGCGTCGACGAGGACTCGATCAGGACCGCGATGGCCGAGGGCATCCGTGCGGCAACCAAGGTGCCGGGCGTGAAGTTCATCAGCGCCGGGAACTTCGGCGGCAGTCTCGGGCCGTTCAAGTTCGAGCTGAAGGACGTCCTGGCCGAGTATCTCTAAATCTCTTTTTTTCTGTGACGGTTCTTGGGGGCTGCCGTCTGTTTGGTGCTGTTGGCGGGGGCGTGAGGATCGGGGATCGAGCGGGAGCGCTCGAATGCCTCGGAGGTTTCCAGCCTAACGTTAGGGGTATAGACATCCCTGAGCCCAGGTCCACTCCTTCGGAGTGTTGTTTTGCAAACCCTTAACACGGATTTCGAGGGGATATCGCGTCTGGGGGTGGGGCTGACGGGGAGTGCGACGTTCCGCAGGAACGGAGCTCGACCACCGTCAGGTGGGGAGGGAGCATCCCCCTCCCCTGTCTCTACCTATCCGAGACATCTGTAACCCCCACTCGAAGACCTTCGGTCTTCTCATGCTCCGGTTCTTCGCACCAGACGGTGCTCACGCTCCGGTTCTTACGAACCATCGCGCTACGAACCGTCGCACCCCGCCTAGCCTTCGGCCTCCTCAAGCTCCGGACGTTGCCCATCGCCCTTCTTGGACAGTCGCACTTCCCCTATGTGGGCGCCCACAAACCTCTCCTCAAAAGCCCCCCACCGCCCGCGCTTCGCGCTCCTCCCGCCCCTGAGGGGCGGGCAGTGCGTGGCGATATCCCCACGAAATCCGTGCACCGGGGTAAGCGATGTCCCAGGAACGATGTGTGAGTACGACTGGCTGCAGGGCAGGAATTTGAGCACCGAATGTGTGAGTGACAACCGACCGACGGTACGATGGACGGAACGTCCGGAATTTGAATCCGATTGGCCTCCCACGTTTCCACCACCACCCGCCTGCGGCGAGGAACCCATGCACGTATATGAGCCTCCCTCACCCGCCACCCTCCCGCCGGAGCCCGTTCTGCGCTGCCCCTCCCCTCACGATCGATCCCCTTAAATATCGTTATCAACGATAATTTTGTTAACGATAATTCCGGTGACATCATGATTACGCTCACGCCCGATGAAGTCAGGGCCCGGTTCGGGCCGTTGTTCTCGATGAAGTACCTCGTCATGGTCGACCAGAACGCCGGTCTTGCGGAGATCCGCGAGCATTGCCGGGCCCGGGGGACCATCGAGTGGGATGCGGCGAACCGGGTGCGGGCGAAAGGTGCAATCCAGTCCTGCCACGTCGAGGGCACGACGATGACGATGCTCGCTCGTCTGGGCGTATCCCCGGCGAACTTCGGGGCTGCCGGCCAGGAGATCGGCGGGCAGGCGCTCGAAGGGGTCGAGGTCGCCGGAGACGAAGTGGTGACGACCTGGTCCGGGATTGCGGGAGCGGGCGTCGGCGTCGCCGCCTGCCTGACCCAGGCCCCGGGCGTGACCCGGGCCGAGTATCCCTCCGAAGACGACCTCCGGATCGGCGGCGCCCGGGTCTGCCGGGTCCGGATCGCATCACCGCTCTACGAGAAGGTGACGATCGGGATCGACGACACCGACACCCGCGAGGAAGGCGCCACGTGGGTGCTCGCGCTCAAGTGCGCCGAGGCCTGCACGATCCCGGGGGTCGAGTACCTGGACATGCGCCTCGTGCAGCTCAACCCCGCGGTCCCGAAGAAGACCACCAACTGTGTCGGGTCCGCCCTGAACTTTGCGGTCCGCCCGGGCAAGGTTGATGCGCTTCTCGAGTACGTCCGCGACTTCATCGAGTCCGAAGCGGTCAGCAACGACACCGGCATTGCTGTATACCAGGGGATTGCGTTTGCAAAAGAGTCTCCCTACCTAAAAAGGGTCAAGACCGAGATCCTGACGGTCGACGACGCGGAGGCGGAGGCGGAACGGATGGGCGTCCGGTTCATCGATTCAAACGCACGGAAAGGCCGGATCGGAGCACTGGGCGCCGTTCTCTGGGGGAACAAGGGCGTTGAGGCGGCTGGTCTCTATGGAGAGACTCTCTGATCCCTATACGATACGGTATCCACAGATCGTGGCTGTGGCCGACGAGAGCGCCGGGCAGGTGGAGCTCATCGAGTTCTTCGACTGCACCGGCGGTGCGATGTGGGTGAAGCGCCACTACGCGCAGAGCCCGCTCGTCCGTGCCGTCCGCACCGTAGGCGCGACCAACCGCTACCTTCTCTCGACCGGCAGCGCCGACCTCGCGCTCGAGGGCTCGGTCTTTCCGGCGGGGATCGCCGGTGTCGCCGTCGAAGGGGACGAGATCGCCGTCACCTACCGCGGCCTCGGCGGCGGGGGCGTGGGGGCGTCCATCTGCCGCGCCACCGCCGCGGGCGTCGTCCGCTGCGAGAGCGATCCCGCCGGCGGCGGGCGTCTCGCGGGCTCGACGATCTGGCTCCCCCGGCGCGAGCGGGTGATCGTCGGAATCGACGACACCGATACCCCGGAGGAAGGCGCCACCTGGACGCTGGCCCATAATATCGCACGGGCCGTCGAGGACGACCGTTCCCGCTACCTCTCCCACACCATCGTGCAGCTCTATCCCGTCCCCTACCGGACCAAGAACTGCGTCGCCATCGCCTGCGAGTTCGCCACCTCCGACCCCGCCGGACTGGTCCGGCACTACCGCGACTACCTGGAGGAGTACACGCTCTCGGAGGAGACCGGGTTGGCGGTCTGGCGGGGGTTCGACCCGTCGCCGCTCGATGAGTTCGGCGGGCGCGTAAAGAGGGGCGAGGTATCGCCCGACGACCTTGCCGCCCTCGAAGACCCGCGGCTCGTAATCGTCATGGACGGCCGGGGCGCGATCGGGGCGGTTGCGGCGATCCCGTTCTCCACGCGGTACGAGGAGGCGCTGGCGCTATGGAATGGAAGCGGCTGAAGGCCCGGTTGCTTGAGGCTGGTTCGGTTCGCCTCTCCGGCGAGCCTGCAGAGCCGTACGTATCCCGCTCCGCCGCCGGACCTTCGGCCGGGACGTCCGGCTCGCTCTTCTTTTCCGTCGGCGGCGATCGAAGGGTCCGGGTCGGTATCGACGGGGCAAGCCCCATCGAGGTCGTCCACCGGGGAGGAGGCGGGGTGGACCTCTTCATCGACGGCGATGTGGTCTCCGGCCGCCTCGAGCCCGCTGCCCTCCATTGCCCCCGCCAGGCCTACCTCACCGTCAGCGGGACATGCATCTTTTGCTGCCGATATTGCCCGGTGCCGGGCCTTCCCGGCCGGCGGAAGGAGGTCGCCGAGATCGCCCGCATGGTCGGGAGCGTGGCCGGCCGGATCGACGCCATCGCGATAACGAGCGGTGTCTCCTCCTCGATCGAGGAGGAGGAGGCGTACGTCCTCGACGTCGTGGCGGCGCTCCGCTCCTTCGGCCTTCCCATCGGGGTCTCGATCTATCCCTGCCCCGAAACCCCTGCCCGGCTTCACGCTCTCGGCGTCGCCGAGGTGAAGTTCAACATCGAGACGGCGACCCCGGAGCTCTTTCGCAGGATGTGCCCCGATCTTGCGTGGAACGCGGTCTGGGAGGCGCTCTCGTCCTCCGTCGCGCTCTTCGGGCGGGACCGGGTCTACTCGAACGTCATCGTCGGCCTCGGGGAGACCGACGAAGATCTGGAGCGGGTCATGGAAGACCTCGCCGCGATCGGGGTTATCCCGGTCCTCCGCCCGCTCACCCCGGCGGCGTCTCTCGCCGGCCGGCCCCGCCCGTCCGCCGAGCGGTTGCTTTCGCTCTGCGAGACTCACGAGAGAATCCTCCGGCGGGCCGGGCTCGACCCCCGCCGGGCACTGACGATGTGTGCGGCGTGTACCGGGTGCGACCTGGTGCCGGGGAGGGATACATGAAGGGCACCGAGGCGCTCGCTCTGGCGCTCCGACAGTCTGCCGACCACTGCTACGCCGTCCCCGGCTACCCGGCATCGGAGGTTGCCGCCCGGGCCGGGGCCTTAATCACCATAAACGAGAAGGTGGCGCTCGAGTACGCCCTCGGCGACTCGCTCTCCGGGCGGAGGGCCGCCGTGGTGGTCAAGCACGTCGGCCTCAACGCCTGTGCGGACCCGCTGGTTCACGCCACCGCCCAGGGCCTCCGGGCGGGCGTCGTGGTCGTCGCCGGCGACGACGTGCGCCCGATCGCATCGGACGTCGTGCAGGACTCCCGCTACTACGGCGAAGTGGCCCGGGTTCCGGTTCTCGAACCCGACGGCGAGACGCTCGGCCCGGCAATTGAGGCGGCGTTCGAGGCCTCGGAGACCTTCTCCCGCGTTGCCATCGTCAGGGTCACGCCCGACCTCCTGGACGCAGACGTGCCCAAACCCTCCGTTCGCCGCAGCGACCGGGAGGGGTGCCTCGCGGACCCCGGGCTCACGATGGCCGGACGGGCGATGGCGGCGGACCTGCGGACCGCGGCGATGTTTGCCTGGTCGCGGTCCTCGCCGCTGAACCGGTTTGCCGGAGAGGCCTCGCGTATCGTCACCGTCTACCCGCCCCCTGCTGACCCGGACGCACTCTCCACAACCCGTGAGGTCGGCCGCCCCTTCCTCCGGGAGCACCGGCTGCTCAGCCCACCTGAGCCCGCCGGGGAGCCGGAACGGTTCTCCTCCCGGGGCTTCTCGCGGACATTCTGCCGGGACTGCCCGTTCCACCCGGCGTTTGCGATCCTCCGCGAACGCGGGATGCGGGCAATCTGCGACGCCGGGTGTGCAATCCTCGCGATGAACCCGCCATACCGCATCGGCGTCGCCACCTACGGCCTCGGCTCGTCGGTTGCCGTGGCGGCGACCGGTCCCGGCGTCGCGCTCACCGGCGACTACGCGCTCCTGCACTCAGGGCTAAACGCCCTCATCGATGTCTACGAACGAGGAATCCCGCTCCTCTGTATCGTCCTTGCGAACAACCGGATGGGGATGACCGGCGGCCACCCCGTCCCCGACATCCTTCGCTACATCGCCTGGGCCGACCCGGTCGTCTGCGCCGCAGACGACGTCGCGGCGCTTCGCCGGGCCCTCGCCCCCCCTGCAGGGGAGCCCCGGACGGTGGTGATCGAAGGCGCCTGCCCTGAAGGTGGAAACCATGAAACCGTGGAATATCGAGATCTGTGATGTAACGCTGCGAGACGGGGAGCAGACTCCCGGCGTCTCGTTTACCCGTGATGAGAAGATGGCGATCGCCCAACTGCTCGACGAGATCGGGGTGGAGGTGATCGAGGCCGGTTTCCCGGTGGTGTCGGCAGCGGAGAAGGAGTGCGTTGCGGCTATCGCCGGGAGCGACCTGGACGCACGGGTTTGCTGCCTGGCACGGGCGCTGCAGCCCGACGTCGAGGCGGCACTCGACTGCGACGTGGACATGGTCAGCATCTTCATCGCGACCTCGGACCTTCACATCCGGCAAAAATACCGCAAATCCCGCGGGGAGGTGCTCGAGGATGCCCTCGATATGGTGGAGTTCGCCACCGACCACGGTGTGCAGGTGCGGTTCGCTGCCGAAGATGCCTCGCGAACCGATCCTGTGTTTCTGGTGGAGATGTACACCCGGGGCGTCGAGTGCGGTGCCGATCGCGTCAGTTTCGCGGATACGGTCGGGTGCCTCACGCCCCTTGAGATCCATGCGGTCGTCTCGGAGATCCTCAATGCGGCTCCCCTCCCGCTCTGCATCCACTGCCACAACGACCTCGGGTTCGCATCCGCAAACACCATCACGGCAGCGGCCGCCGGGGCGTTCCAGCTCCACACCACCGTCAACGGCATCGGCGAGCGCGCCGGAAACGCCGCGCTCGAGCAGGTGCTCGTCGCCCTGCGGATGAAGGGCGGCGTCGACCGCTACGACCTCTCCCGCCTGCAGGATATCTCGCGGCTGGTCGCCCGGTGTTCGGACGTGGCCCCGGAACGTACCCGGCCGGTCGTCGGTGAGAACGCCTTTGCCCACGAGAGCGGGATCCACATCGCCGCTATCCTTGGGGACCCCTTGACCTACGAGTACATCCCCCCGGAGCTGGTGGGCGGCGAGCGGCGGTTCATCCTCGGGAAGCATACGGGGAAAAAGGCGCTTGAGCACGTCGCGAAGGCCTACGGGTTCGACCTATCCGATGAGGAGACGCGGTGGGTGCTCGATCAGATCAAACAGAAGAGCGAAGGGAAGTGTAGCGTCACCCCCGGGGTGCTCTGTGGGCTCCTCCGGAAGGCGAAGGAGGGAATCCCCCAGTGAGCACGCTCTCCGAGCGGGTCCTCGGCGCACCGGCGGGGGCATACGTGGACCGGGAGGTCGATATCGCCTTTGCCCATGACGGGACCGGCGTCCTCGCCCTGGAGGCGCTCCGGGCGATGGGGGTGGAACGGCTCCCGTACCCTGAGCGCCTGCGCCTGATCTTCGATCACATCGTGCCGGCGAACACCGGGACGACGGCGACGCTCCAGGCCGAGCTTCGCAGGTATGCCCGATCCTCGGGGATAGGGTTTTCGGACGCCGGCGGGGGAATCTGCCACCAGGTGATGAGTGAAGGGGTCGTCCGGCCCGGCATGGTAGTCGTGGGCGCCGACTCCCATACCTGCACCCTCGGCGCCTTCGGCGCGTTTGCCACCGGGATGGGAGCGACCGATATGGCGGCGGTCTGGGCGTCGGGGGCCACATGGTTCCGGGTCCCGGAGACGATCGCGGTCAACCTCGCAGGAAGGCTTTCCTGTGCCGCGGAGCCGAAGGATCTCGCCCTCGCCTACGTCGCGAAACTCGGGATGGAAGGAGCAACCTACCGGGCGCTGGAGTTCGTGGGCGACGGGGCGGCAGGGATCTCCATGGACGGGCGGCTGACCCTCTCCAACATGGCGGTCGAGACCGGGGCGAAGGCAGGGATCTTCTACGCCGATGCGGCCACCGTCCGCTATCTCGCGGACTACGGGCTTGCCGCGGCGTCCCAAACACCGGAGGACTGCCGCTACGAACGGACCGTCGAGATCGATCTCGCCGATATCGTGCCCCTCGTCGCGGTCCCGCACCGGGTGGACACCGTCCGGGAGGCGGAGGAGGTCGCGGGCACGCACCTCGACCAGGTCTTCGTCGGGACCTGCACGAACGGCCGCTACGAGGATCTCGTCCGGTTCGCCCGCACCGTCCGGGGGAGGAAGGTGGCTGTCCGCACTCTGGTCGTCCCCGCCTCGCGTGCGGTGCTTGCCCGGGCAATCGCCACCGGTGTCCTCGCCGACATCGTGGAAGCGGGGTGCATGGTGGCGCCGCCCGGGTGCGGACCGTGCCTCGGGGCGCACGCCGGCGTGCTCGGGGAGGGCGAGGTCTGCCTCTCCACCGCCAACCGGAACTTCAGGAACCGGATGGGCGTGGGCGGCGAGATCTATCTCTCGTCGGTCGCCACCGCCGCCGCGAGCGCCATAGCCGGCGTAATAGCCGTGCCGAAGGTGGCATGATGCAGGGAGTTGGGCCGGCGGTCTGCCTGGGCAGCGACATCGACACCGACGTCATCATCGCCGGGCGCTACCTCCGGACGAAGGACCGCTCGGTCTGGGCGGAGCATGCCTTCGAAGACCTTGACCCGGCGCTCGCCGGCCGTCTTAGAGGGGCGGTCATCGTCGCCGGGAGGAACATGGGGTGCGGGTCGTCCCGGGAGCAAGCGGTCGTCGCCCTCCGGGAGGCCGGGGTGGTCGGGGTCGTCGCCCCGTCCTTCGCCCGTATCTTCTTCCGGAACGCGGTCAACGTGGGCCTGCCGGTGATCGAGGCCGCGGTCCCCTGCACCGACGGCGCCCGCGTCGCCTTCGATCTCGATGCAGGATGGGTGGAGGTGGACGGGGAGCGCTACCCCGCCCGTCCGCTCTCGGAGAAGATGGTCGCCATCCTCAGGGCCGGAGGGCTGGTCCCTTACTGGAGGTCGTGCCGGTGATCTTCCCTCCCCATTGCAAGTACGTCGGGTCCGCGAACGGCACCCCGTGCGGCGACAAGGCCTATTTCCTCTCGCGCTACCTGGTCCGGGAGACCCCCGAGGGCACGGAGGTCATCGAGGTGGAGACCGACCCGAACGAGACCGGGTTGATGCGAAAAGTGCTCTCGGCCCGGGTGCTCGCCGCCGGCGACGATGTCTACCGCTACCCCGATCGCGTGAACGTTCAGGATCGAACATTCTTGGTACAGGAGGCTATGCGGTCAGGGTACCGCTGCACCATATTCACCGGCCACGGCGAGCAGACCACGTTCGTGCTCGACCCGGACCTCTCGGGTTTCCTCCGCATCCACGTCTACGACATCACCCCGCCCCGCCCCCACCTCTCGGCCACGCTTGCCGACCTCGAGAGAACCGGACTCTTCGGGGACCTCGAGGTCGTCTTCGAGCACCACGTCCGGGACATCCGGGAGATCAAAGCCGACGTCTACCCCTGCCGTGCGGCCGGTTTCCCCCGCACCGTCGACGCGGACCCGCTCCGCCCCGGCGACCGGGTTGCGGGGTGCCTGACGGCACGGGACCTGTTGCGGGAGTGCTACGGGGAAGGCGTTACGGTGGAGAACATCTGCCCGCTCGAGACGGTGGCGGGCGAGCCTTTCATTGCCCGGTGCTGCAGGAGCGAGCGGGCGGGTCTCGGGCGCCGGAACGGCCTGTTCGGCGCTGTGGTCCACTGGGGAGCGTCGTCGTGGGATATTGCGGAGGCGGTGCGGCAGGTCGCGGCCGCATGGAGGGAACAGGATGGCGAAGGTAGCGGTCGTTGAGGGCGACGGCATCGGCCGCGAGGTCGTCCCGGTCGCCCGCGATATCCTCGCGGCAGTACGCCCGGACCTTGAGTTCTTCGACGTCGAGGTGGGATACGGCCGGTGGGAGCGGACCGGGAGCGCCTGCACCGAGGAGACGATCGCCGATCTGGGGTCGGCGGACGCCATCCTCTTCGGGGCCGTCACGACGCCGCCGGACCCCGGCTACCGGAGCGTTCTTGTCCAGATCCGCCACGCTCTCGACCTCTACGCGAACGTCCGTCCGATCCGGGGCGATGGGGTTGACGTCGTCATCGTGCGGGAGAACACCGAGGGGCTCTACTCCGGCATCGAGTGGACCCAGGCCGACCGGGCCTGCACCGTCCGGGTCGTCTCCCGCCGGGGGAGCGAGCGGATCGCCCGCTACGCCTGCACCCTCGCGAAGTCCCGGTGCCACCTCACCGTCGGCAACAAGGCGAACGTGCTGAAATCCGACTGCCTCTTCGTCGAGGCCTGCACGGCGGAGGCTGCCCGGGCGGGAGTTCCCTGCACGCTCTGCTACATCGACGCGCTCTGCCTCGACCTCCTGATGCACCCGGACCGCTACGACGTGGTCGTGACGACCAACATGTTCGGGGACATCCTCTCCGACGCCGCCGCCTACCTTGTGGGGGGGCTTGGGATGCTCCCGAGCGCCAACATCGGAAAGCGTGCCGCCCTCTTTGAGCCCGTGCACGGGAGCGCTCCCGACATCGCGGGGAAGAACGTTGCAAACCCCGTCGCGGCCATCAGGAGCGCCGCGATGCTGCTCTCCCACCTCGGCGACCCCGCGTCCGCGGCGGCCGTGGAGGATGCCGTCCACCGGGTGCTTCGCGCGGGCATCCGGACCCGCGACCTCGGCGGTGCCGCCGGGACCCGGGAGTTCGGGGCGGCGGTCCTCCGCGAGGTCGGACGGGGGAAGGCCTAAGCGTTTCAGGGTCGAGAGTTACGTTATGGTGCTGGTGGGATGCCACGTCTCCATCGCCGGTTCGATCGACCTTGCGGTCGGGCGGGCCCTTGATGCGGGCTGCGACACGTTTCAGATCTTTTCCCGGAACCCCCGGGGCTGGAGGGCAAAGGACCTCGACCCCGGCATAGTCGACACGTTCAGGGCGGCTGTGAGTGCGTCGGGGCTCGGCCCGATCGTCGACCACATGCCCTACCTCCCGAATCCGGCCTCGCCCGATGCCGAGATCTATGAAAAATCGGTCGCAGCGCTCGCCGGGGAACTCCGGCGGTGCGCCCTCCTCGAGATACCCTACCTCGTGACCCACCTCGGGCACCACCGCGGTGCCGGGACCGACGCAGGGCAGGAGCGGGTTATCGCCGCCGTCAACCGGGCGTTTTCGGAAGCCGGGGAGTCCGGCGTGATGCTGCTTCTCGAAAATACCGCCGGGGAGAAGAACAGCGTGGGGACGACCGTCGCGGACCTCCGCCGGATCATGGACGGGATCGACGCGAAAGAGCGGGTCGGGATCTGTTTCGACACCTGCCACGCGTTCGCCGCCGGTTACGACCTCAGGACTCCTGAGGGGGTCGACGCGGTCTTTGCGGAGCTTGATGACCGGATCGATCTATCCCGCCTCCGGGTCGTCCACCTCAACGACTGTAAGGGCGATCTCGGGAGCGGGCTTGATCGGCACGAGCATATCGGGCTCGGGTCCATCGGGGAGGAGGGGTTCCGACATATCCTCCATCATTCGGCCGTCCGGAGCCTCCCCCTCATCTGCGAGACGCCGGTGGACGAGCGGCGGGGCGATGCCGGGAATATCGCGAAGGTCCGCGAACTTGCTGGCGCGTGAGCGTCCCGGGACGTTGCCCCGGGCAGGGCCGTGCTGCCGGTTATGGTGCGGCAGCGCCTGATCGGATTAATATCTTTCAATTTTTATAATGGTTTGAAACACCATCTCCTGTTACTGGCCTTTATAGGAAGATATTTATATTAATATTTCTATCCTGCAACTCACGAACCCTTTATCCTGTGGAATCCCGGTGATTCTCCGGCACTCCGCAGGATCTCTGTTTGCACGCCGGCCGGGAAGGGCCTCTTTTCCGCCGCGCCTGCAGGCACCATCGTGTGAGACGAAAGGGGGCGTTCTCATCGTGGTGATCAGAGGATGGCCGAACGTAACGTGCTGATGTTAATCTGCACCGTCATTGTCATCGGACTGCTGGCGCCGCCTGTTATGGCGGTTCAGAAGGCTCCGGGGGATACGGTGCCTTTCTGTACCGCCGGCGGATCGCAGGAGCACCCCGACATCGACGGGTACACGGTCGTCTGGGAAGACGGTCGGGCCGGGAATAAGGACATCTATTCGGCAAGCAGTCCCGGTCCCGGTGAACAGATAACGGGCGACCCCGCCTCGCAGACGAGGCCGTCCGTCTCCGGGGACTACATCGTCTGGGAGGACAACCGGAACATGAGCCCGGATATCTACCTCTTTGGGGGCTCGACGGGCACGACAGCACTCACCGACGATCCGGCGGACCAGTGGATGCCCATCGTCCACGGGAGGCATGTCGTCTGGTACGATGCCCGGAACGGAGATCCGGATATCTGCCTTTACGACATCGAGACCGGCAATGAAACCCTCCTCTCCTGCTCGCCGGTGACCGAGTGGAAGCCTGCGCTCTCGGACGACTACGTCGTCTGGGAGGAGAGCACCGGGGGCGGGGACATCTGGCTGTACGATATCCCGGACGGAGACAAACGGCCGGTTATTCAGAACGGTGCACGGCAGACCTACCCGGCGATATCGGGGAGCAGGATCGTCTGGGAGGACTACCGGAACGGTCAACCCGACATCTACCTGTTCGATCTCGATAACCCTTCCGCCGGAGAGCAAAGGATCACCGACAATCCTGCCTGGCAGGTTTCCCCGGCGATCGATGGGGATATCATCGCCTGGGAGGACAAGCGGGACGGGCCGTGGAATATCTACATCTGCGACCTCGCCCTGGGGGATGAGGTGCAGATGCCCGTTTACCCCTCCGACCAGGAGCAGCTCTACCCTGCCGTCAGCGGTGACCTGGTCGTCTGGCAGAACGGCCGTGACGGGGAATCGGACATTTACGCCTTCACCTACACCGGCATCGTTTTGCCGGAGGCAGAGTTCTCAGCGAACCTGACCGATGGGACGGTGCCGCTCACCGTCGGGTTCACCGACCTATCGACCGGCGACCCGGAATCGTGGGCGTGGGATTTTGGTGACGGAGGCACTTCCTCCGAACAGAACCCGGTGTACACCTACGAGAGCTCCGGTGTCTATGATGTCACCCTGACTGCAGTGAACGCCGCCGGGAGCAGCACTGCAGTGGAGACCGGGTACATATCAGTCCAGCCCGCTTCCCCGACTCCGACCCCGACTCCGACCCCGACTCCGACCCCGACCCCGACTCCGACTCCGACCCCGACCCCGACCCCGACCCCGACCCCGACCCCGACCCCGACTCCGACTCCGACCCCGACTCCGACCCCGACTCCGACTCCGACGCAGAAGCCGTCGGGCGGTGGTGGCGGTGGAGGAGGAGGTGGCGGCGGCTCTGCCTGGGTCAACCCGGGCTGGAACACTCCGACCCCGACACCCACCATGACCCCGGCGCCGACCGCCACCCCCGGGGACGCTGAGCCCGGCCGGCTGCATATCGGGGAGGCCGGCCTCGTGGAACGGGTCGTCCTGCTCGGTTCCGCCGACGGCATAGCGAGCCTCGCCATTGCGGAGGGCGTCAGGGCGGTCGATGCCGCCGGAAACCCGCTTGTGGCGGCGACCCTGGCGCCTCTCGACCCGGCCGACGTACCCCCGGTGCCCGGCGTGGGTGCGTACGCGTTTACCGGGTATGCCTGGCTCGCCGGGCCGGAAGGAGCCGCCTTCTCACCGCCGGTGACCCTGGCGTTCAACTTCACGGGGGAGCAGTGGGATGTCGTCTATAACGATAGCGTGCAGGGCGGGCTCCTGGTGCAACGGTACAACCGGTCGGCGGATGCCTGGGAGGAGGTTCCCACCACCGTCCACCCGGGAGTCCGGAGCGTCGAGGCCGTTGTCGCGCACTTCAGTCCGTACGCGCTCTTCGTCGAAGTGCCCGGTGCCGGCGCGGCGCAGGCGATCGCGGACGACACCGGCCCGCAGCCCGGGACCGTGCCGGATTTCCCGTATGCGCACCTCATCCCCGGCCTGCTTGCCCTTATCATCGTGGGGGCGGGGGCGTTACTCTACTTCCGGAAGGGGAACCCCTGAAAAAAAATGTGAATGAGAGAGGAATTACCCTCTCCGCTTCCTTCCCGCGAGCAGGAGGAGGAGCGCCGCCCCGGCGACCGCTGCACCGAATCCCGGTGTGGTCGGTGCGGGGGTTGCCGTCTCCGCGAGGCCGGCCAGCCAGGCGGCGCTGGTATCGGCCGAGAGGTACCTGATGCCTGCAAGGGTGTAGCCGCCGCCGGGAGCGCTGGCGGCCGTGTAGACCCCGGTAGCGGGGAACGTCGTGTTCCACTGGATCGTCCCTTCCGCATCGGTCCCGAAGACGAAGCCCTCTCCGATCCTCACGTCCGTGCCTGCAACCACATACCCGCCGGAAGATTGCAGGGCGACGGCGTATCCGGTCAGCCCCTCCATATTCCGGAGCCAGACCTCCTCTCCTTCCGCATTGACGAGACCGTACCAGTAGTTGCCCGAGTAGACGAACCGCCCGTCATCGGTCTCCTCGACGTCGAAGATGACCGGGGCCTGGTAATTCTCGTGCCAGAGCGTGTTGCCGTCGGCGTCGAGGCGGATAAGGAAGGCGTCCCCTCTGTCGTTGTTAAAGGGTGATGACGTGCCCCCGATGACGTATCCTCCGTCGGCGGTCACGATTCCCGCGTTCGCGGCGGTGCCGGGGAACGTCCGGTTCCAGACGGGCGTGCCGTTGCCGTCGGTCTTCACGATGGCCGCCGTCGTGTCGTTCGCCGACCCGGGCGGGTCCCAGAGCCATCCGATGGCGACGTACCCACCGTCGGCGGTCTCTGCGACGGACGAGACCTTCATACCCGGCAGGACCTGACGCCACTCCTCCTCCCCGACGGCATCCGTCCTGATCAGGGACGAGGTGCCCTGGTAGGCGGCGTTCTCACCTGTCCCGGCTATTGAGACGTTGTAGCCGCCGACGATGTAGCCCCCGCCGGTAGTCTCGGCGACGGCGGCCGGCGCAACGTCGGGGAATCTCATTGTCCATACCTCGTTCCCCTGGCCGTCGGTCTTTACGAGCAGCAGGTCTTCCCTGCCCCCGTAAACCTCGGTAAGGGCAGAGCCGAGAGCGATGAAACCGCCGTCCGCGGTCGGCGCGACGGCATCGAACTTACTGTTCTCCTCCGGCGAGAACGTTGTGTTCCAGGCGACCGCCGGAGCAGTCTCACTCGCAGAGACGATACCTGCCGGCAGCACCGCCGCGATGAGAAGTGCCGCGAGGACCATCCCCGGGTGCCAGAAGTCTCGGTATCTTTTTGTCATGGAATCGATCACTGATGCGGTGCGGCACGCAAAAAGCGTAGTGGTTCACCCCCGGCAATCCATTAATGAACGTGAACTCCCTATAGCTCTAGCACGTGTTGGCGACATTCGACGGAACCTGGGTGCGCCTCGGCAGGGAAGGACGCACGCTCTACGAGCAGGGGGGCTACGGGAGGCTGGAGGGAACCGGTCTCCGGCTCTCTCCCGAAGAGGCGCTCTACCTCCTGGAACGCAACAAGATCGACGTGAAGGATTTCGGCTTTGATATCCTGCTCGGTTTCTTTGCCGGCCAGCCGAACTTTGTCCGCAGGTATCTTGTCTACCGCGACATCCGCGAGCGGGGTTACGTGGTTCAGCCCGGTCCGCACGACTTCCGCGTCTTCCGCCGCGGCCACAAGCCCGGGGTCGGAAAGTCCAGGTACCTGATCCGGGTCCTCTCCGAGCGGGACCTCGTCGACTTCGACCACCTGAGCCAGGACGTGCTCGCTGCGGTCAACATGCGCAAGCAGTACCTCCTCGCGGTCGTGGACGACGAGGACGAGCTGACCTACTACGAGGTGCGGGTGCAGGACCTCCCCGCCGTCGGGGAGCCGGCCGGGTGCGCAACACCGGCGGAGGCCTCCCTCTTCGGAACCTATGCGCTGACCCATCTGCCGCCGGGAACCCCACTTGAGGAGGACTGGTACGGCAAACGGCTCGATCCCGAGCGGCTGCTGCTCCGTCCGGTCGAGTCGATCTACCTCATGCGCAAACGCTGCCTCTCGATCACACGGGATGAGGAGCCGATGACCGCAGAGCAGTTCCTCGATGCAGCGGCGGAGAAGGACGTCGAGATCCGGGAGAAAGAGCGTGTCTTCTCCGACCTCCGTGAGAAAGGCTATATCCCGAGAACCGGGTACAAGTTCGGCCACCACTTCCGGGTCTACTCCGGGAAGAAGAGCCACTCCGAGATGCTCGTCCACGCCGTCCCGTCCGGGACTTCCACGCCGATGAGCGGCGTCTCCCGCTCGGTCAGGCTTGCTAACAGCGTCAAAAAGAAGATGTTGTTTGCCTGCATATATAACACCGATATCAGATACGTCGAATTCGCCCGAATAAAACTGTGAGCGTCAGCACATGCATTCCGAAATGAACCCGTGGTCGAATAACCAGACCGTCGATGTGGATCGACTCTTTGCCGAGTTCGGCATCGAGCCGATTGGTGAGGTCGCACGAAGACTTCCCGAGGTACCGTCGTTTATGCGCAGGGGTATCGTCGTCGGGCACCGGGACTACCGCCTGGTCGTCGATGCCATCCGGAACCGCACCCCGTTTCACGTGCTGACCGGGTTCATGCCCTCAGGCCTCCCGCACCTCGGGCACCTGATGGTCATGAAGGAGGTGGTCTGGCACGTCCGGCAGGGTGGAAACGGCTACGTCGCAATCGCCGATCGGGAGGCGCACGCGGTCCGCGGCATCTCGTGGGAGAAGTGCCGCGAGTACGGGAAGGAGTACCTCAAGGCCCTCTACGCCCTCGGCTTTCAGGGCACGACTTACTACCAGAGCAAAAACGACCGCTTGAAGGATCTTGCGTTCGAGGCGTCCACGAAGGTGAACTTCTCCGAGATGACGGCGATCTACGGGTTCGGGGCCGATACTTCGCTCTCCCACGCGATGAGCGTCATCACCCAGGTGGCCGACATCCTCTTCCCGCAGCTCGACGCCGGGCCCGCCCCCACCATCGTCCCCGTCGGCCTCGACCAGGACCCGCACCTCCGGCTCACCCGTGACGTGGCCTACAAACTCAGGATGTTCACGGTCGAGGACCGCGGCGAATACGTCAGCGTCCGGTCGAAGAACGCCCCGGAGGAGGCTCTCGTGGCAGTGCACCGCGCATTCCCCGGCTCGAAGAAGTACGCGGGCCACGTGGATATCAGAGGCCTTCCGATGGGGCAGGTCGAGGACACCGTCCGGGAGATCGAGATCGCCCATGGGGGGTTCGGGTTCTACCGGCCCTCGTCGACCTACCACATCTTCATGCCCGGGCTCCAGGGCGGGAAGATGTCGAGCAGCGTGCCCGAGAGTTCGTTCGGGTTCTACGAGTCCGACAGGTCGATCAAGAAGAAGGTTATGGCGGCGCTTACCGGCGGGCGGATGACGCTCGAGGAGCAGAAGCGTCTCGGAGGCGAGCCCGACGCCTGTTCGGTCTACCTCCTAAACCTCTTCCACATGCTCGAAGACGACATTGAACTCGCCGACCTGCGCCGCCGGTGCGAGAGCGGCGAGCTCACCTGCGGGCAGTGCAAGAAAGAGACGCTGGAGCGCGTGCAGGCGTTTCTAGCGGAGTTGCGGGATAAGATGGATGCGGTCGAGCACCTTGCAGAGGAAGTGTGATAGTGGAACTGACGCTGAACGAGAAGAAACTCCTGGTCGTTCTGGGATCGATGGGATCGGCCGACGCGGCCGTCCTTGCGGAGAAGATGGATTCCCGCCGGGAGGCGGTGGTGCAGTACGCGAACCTCGCCGGCGAGCGGGGGCTCGTGGACGTGGAGAAGCACGTCTCCCGGCGGTATACCCCGACGGAAGAAGGGCGGGCCTACATCGGGAAGGGCCTCCCCGAGCGGCAGTTGCTCGAGAGTTTCGGGGAGACGATCCCGATGCGGGACCTCCAGAGCCACCCGCTTGCGAAGATTGCCATCGGCTGGATGCGGAAGAAGGGCTGGATCGCCATCAGGGACGGGGTCGTGCAGAAGACCGGCGCCACCGCACCGGGACCCGACGAAGCCGCGTTTGCCCGGCTCGGCGAGAGCGGTGCGATCGAGGATGGCGTTGGGGTCGCCGACCTCGCAAAACGCGGGCTCGTGCAGGAGGAGGAGGCGGTCGCCTACACCGTCTCGATAACGCCTCGCGGCCGCGAACTCCTCGCCGGCGGGCTCGACCTGCAGGAGGAGGCGGGCACGCTCACCCGCGAGCAGATCCTCTCCGGGTCGTGGAAAGACCTCCCCCTCCGGCGCTACGATGTCACGAAACTCCCGAAGCGCGCCTACCCGGGAAAAACCCACCCCTACCAGCGCCTCATCGACGAAATGCGCCGCGTCCTCCTCGACATGGGCTTTGAGGAGATGGCGGGCGGAATCGTGCAGAGTTCGTTCTGGAACTTCGACGCCCTCTTCCAGCCGCAGGACCACCCTGCACGCGAGATGCAGGACACCTTCTTCCTCGGTGAGCGCTGGCCGCTCCCGGCGGGTTACGAGCGCGTCCGCGACATGCACGAGCACGGCGGCGAGACCTCTTCCACCGGGTGGGGAGGCACCTGGAGCGCCGCAAAGGCGGAGCAGTGCGTGCTCCGGACCCACACGACGAGCCTCTCGATCCAGCACCTCGCACAGCACCCGAACCCCCCGGTGAAGGCGTTCTGCATCGGCCGGGTCTATCGGCGGGAGGCGATCGACCCCACCCACCTCGCGGAGTTCGAGCAGCTCGAGGGGATCGTTATGGACGAAGGGGTCAACTTCCGCCACCTCCTTGGGTTCTTGAAGGAGTTCTACGCCAAGATGGGCTTTGAGAAGGTCCGGTTCCGCCCCGGTTACTTCCCCTACACGGAGCCGAGCGTGGAGCCGGAGGTCTACGTCGACGGGCTCGGCTGGGTGGAACTCGGCGGAGCGGGCATCTTCCGGCAGGAGGTGACCGCGCCCTTCGGTATCGAGCATCCGGTGCTCGCGTGGGGCCTCGGGATCAGCCGGGTGGCGATGCTCCGTCTCGGCCTGCGGGATCTCCGGCAGCTCTACCGGAGCGACGTCGAGTGGATCCGGGAGATGCCCACCTACGGCGGGAGGCGGTGAGATGGCGATAATCACGTTACCCTACCGGTACCTTGAGCGGTTGTCCGGGACCGACCGGCAGACGATCATCGACCGCGTTCCGATGATCGGGGCCGACATCGAGCGGATCGAAGAAGACCACGTGGATGTCGAGTTCTTCCCGGACCGGCCGGACCTTTACTCGCCTGAGGGCGTCGCACGGGCGATGCGCGGGTTCCTCGGGATCGAGGAGGGTCTCCCGGCCTACACCGTCCGCCCTTCAGGGATCACCTTCTCGGTCGATCCGGGCCTTGCCGAGATCCGGCCGTACCTGGGTTCGGCGGTGATTCGGAACGTCGCCCTCGAAGGAGAGGCGATCGAGAGCCTGATGGCCCTACAGGAGGCTCTCCACTGGGCGGTCGGGCGCGGACGGGGCAAGGTGGCGATCGGGGTCCACGACCTCGACGCGGTCACGCCGCCCTTCCGCTACATCGCCTCGCCCCGCGACCGGTCATTCGTCCCGCTGGACTTCGAGCAGGAGATGACCATGGAGGAGATCCTCACCGATCACCCGAAGGGCCGGGATTATGCCCACCTGGTGGAGAACTTCCCCCGGTTCCCGCTGATTGTCGACGCCGACGACCGGGTGCTCTCCTTCCCCCCCATCATCAACGGCGAGCTGACGCGGGTCACGACGGCGACGAAGAACATCCTGCTCGACTGCACCGGCACCGACAAAAAAGCGGTGATGACGGCGGTGAACATCATCTGCACGGCGCTTGCCGAGGCCGGGGCGACGGTCGAGACGGTCGCCGTCGACGGGCAGGAGATGCCCACGCTCGCGCCGGCAGAACGGGTGGTCTCGGTCGGGGAGTGCGCTTCCCTCCTCGGCCTCCCCCTCACGGGAGAGGAGATGGCGCGGCTCCTTCGCCGGATGCGGTTCGGTGCCGAGCCCGACGGAGACTCACGAGTCTGGGTCCTCGTCCCCTGCTACCGCTCGGATATCCTTCACGATTGGGACGTATTCGAGGACGTGGCGATTGCCTACGGCTTCGAGAACTTCGATGCCGCCCTCCCGGCCACATCGACCGTCGCGCAGGAGCACCCGATCCCCGCCATCGCGGGGTCGGTCCGGTCGGTTATGACCGGTCTCGGGTACCTCGAGATGATGCCGTTCACCCTCTCAAACGAGCGGGTGCTGTACGCGAACATGCAACGGGACCCCTCCCCCGGAACCCTGCGGCTTCTCCACCCGATCAGCGAGGAACAGACGGTGGTCCGGACCGACCTCCTCCCCCTGCTGATGGAGATGCTCCTTGCGAATAAGCACCGCGAGCTCCCGCAACGGCTCTTTGCCGTGGGCGACGTGGTCGAGGCCTGCGTGACCTACCAGAAGGTCGCCGCGGTCAGCATCCACCCGGCGGCCGACTTCTCCGAGGCCTATGCGGCGGCGGATGTCCTCTGCCGGGAGCTCTCGCTCTCCTATACGGTCACGGAATCGGCCGACCCGGCGTTCCTCGACGGTCGCCGCGGGGATATCATCGTCGATGGAAGAAATGTGGGGGTGTTCGGGGAGGTTCACCCGGCAGTCCTGGCCGCGTTCGACCTCGAGCACCCGGCGGCGGCGCTCGCGCTCGACCTCAAAGCCGTACCGGGATACCCCGTCCCGCCAGGTACTCCTTGACCTGCCGGACGGTGAACTCGCCGTAGTGGAAGACGCTTGCCGCGAGGCAGGCGTCGGCCTTCCCTTTTGTAAACCCGTCGTGGAAGTGCTCGAGCGTGCCCACGCCGCCGCTCGCGATCACCGGGATCCCGACCGCCGTCGAGATCGCCGCGGTGATCGGGATGTCGAACCCCTCTTTCGTCCCGTCGGTCTCCATGCTGGTGAGCAGGATCTCGCCGGCCCCGCGTTCCTCGGCCTCTGCCGCCCAGGAGACGGCGTCTATCCCCGTCGGCCTGCTCCCGCCGTGGGTCACGACCTCGTACCAGCACTCCCGCCCGTCGGCGAGGGTGACGGGGGTCAATCCCCGTTCCATTTCGTAGTTCCGCCGGACGTCCATGGCGACGACGATGCACTGGGTGCCGAACCTTTCTGCGCCCTGCGAGATCAGTTCCGGGTTCCGGACGGCGCTCGAGTTGATGCTCACCTTGTCCGCGCCCGCCCGGAGGATCTGCTTCATGTCGTCGATTGTCCGGATGCCGCCGCCGACGGTGAGCGGGAGGAAGAGTTCGTCGGCCGCCCGCTGCACGACGTCGATGATGGTGCCCCGGTCTTCCCTTGTGGCGGTGATGTCGAGGAAGACCACCTCGTCCGCACCCTGCCCGTTGTAGCGCTGGGCGAGCTCCACGGGATCGCCCGCGTCGCGCAGGCCGACGAAGTGCGTGCCCTTGACTACCCGCCCGTCCTTGAGGTCCAGGCAGGGGATGATCCGCTTGGTCAGAACCATGGGTAACGGTTGGGGACGGTGAGTGATGAGGGTTTCGCGAGGTGCGACGTTCCAACGGAACGGAGCAGGAGCATCGGCAGGTTCGAGGAGGTGGGACGTTGAATTCTTGTGAGCGGGGTTGCCAGACACACCCAACGGCACTCACGCCCTTTTTCAATCGTACGAACCGCACACGGCTTTCCACCGAATATCCCCATTTGGGGGAGGGGTTGCAGGGGAGGGGGGATGCTCCCCCCTCCCCACCTGACGGTGGTCGAGCTCCGTTCCTGCGGAACGTCGCACTCGCACCTATCGGTGCTCATGCTCGCTAAGCTCGCACTCCCCACCCTTCGGGTGCTCGAGCTCCGGGCGTGCCGCCCATCGCACTCGCACCTATCGGTGCTCATGCTCGCTAAGCTCGCACTCCCCACCCTTCGGGTGCTCGAGCTCCGGGCGTGCCGCCCATCGCACTCCCCTTTGTCCCCACCCCTCTGATGGCGATAAACGACGCGTGCACCGGAGGTGCAGGCGGAGTTCGAGCACCGAAGGTGCGCAGTCCCCACGGTCCACTGTATGGGGAGTCTTCACGGCTTCAGCGGTTCCAGCACTTGACACAAAAGTCTGGAGGTGCACTTTGCGGTTGTCCGGCAACCCTGGTTGAGAACAAGCACGGACGAACCCGATCCTCGGGAACCCGTGCCGCTCCCCTTACGTTTAAGTACTCCGGAAAGATACCTTTACAGGCAAACCGGAGGAGTATCCGGGCGGGATAACCGGTCTGGTGGTTTTTATGGAGTCTGGAGATCTAAAAATTGCGTGGGCGCGGCAGTACATGCCGGTACTCTCGTCCATTCGGAAGCGTTTTGCCGAGGAGAAGCCGTTTTCGGGCATGACTATCGGCATGGCCCTGCACGTCGAGGCAAAGACTGCGGTGCTGGTCGAGACCCTGGCGGCAGGCGGCGCCGAGGTACACATCACGGGGTGTAACCCGCTCTCGACCCAGGACGACGTATCGATGGCGCTCGACACCCGGGACGGGATTCACTCCTATGCCCGGCGGGGAGCCAGCGTCGAGGAGTACTACGCGGCCATCGACCGGGTGCTCGACGCCCTTCCTGCGATCACCATCGACGACGGCATGGACCTGATCTTCCGCATCCACACCGAGCGGCGGGAGGTGCTGGACTCGGTCATCGGCGGGTGCGAGGAGACCACGACCGGCATCCACCGGCTCCGCGCGATGGCACGGGAAGGGGCGCTCAGGTTCCCGGTCGTCGCCGTCAACGATACCCCGATGAAGCACTTCTTCGACAACGTTCACGGCACCGGGGAGAGCTCGCTTGCATCGATCATGATCACCACAAACGTTCTCATCGCCGGCAAACGGTTCGTCGTCGCCGGCTACGGCTACTGCGGCCGGGGGCTCGCGCAGAAGGCCCGGAGCCTCGGCGCCCGCGCCATCGTGACCGAGGTCGACCCGAAAAGGGCGCTACAGGCGCACATGGACGGGTTCGACGTCATGACGATGGACCAGGCGGCCCCCCTCGGCGACATCTTCGTCACCACCACCGGCAACACGAGCATCATCACGGGGCAGCACTTCCCGAACCTGAAGGACGGGGCGATCCTCGCGAACGCCGGCCACTTCAACGTGGAGATCGACGTCGAATGGCTCGCGTCGCACGCGGACGCCACCGTTCGCCGGGACGGCATCGACACCTACGTGCTCGGCGACAAAGCCGTCCACGTCCTCGCCGAGGGAAGGCTCGTGAACCTTGCGACGCCCAAAGGCATGGGCCACCCCGTCGAGGTGATGGACCTGAGTTTCGCAGTCCAGGCTCTCTCCACCGAGTTTATCGCAAAGCACGGCCGCGAACTCGCGCCCGGCGTGCACGACGTCCCGTCCGCCATCGACGAGGACGTGGCGCGGCTGAAACTCGCCGCGCTCGGCCTCTCGATCGATCGGCTGACGCCCGAGCAGGAGACCTACATGAGCAGCTGGACGATCGGGACGTAATTCGCCCCCTCTTTTTCACTGCAACACAAACCCCTGCGCAAGATCCGGTGTGGGAAGAAACGGAGAGGCCGGGATCGATCCGCCGTCAGGTCTGACAGGCGTCTCCATCACGATTCATTCGCACCATGAACCCGTGGCCGCATCTGAAGCAGCGGTACTGCGTATACATGCCGCACCCGGGAGCATCGACATACCCCAGGAGTTCCCCCCGGGAGCCGCACCGGGGGCATGCCGACCCCAGGTCGTCGAACCAGCGGCCGCATTCGGGACATTGATGGACGGCATGAATCCGCGGGTTGGCGGCAATAACGTCCTTGATGCGGTCGGTGCACCCGCAGAATGGGCAGGAAGCAGGTGCGTCCTCTCCTGTATCACCGCCGTCTCCTGATGGGCGCGTTGTCTTCCGGGTCCCGTCTAACACACGCACTCACCAGCCCCCCTGTTCCCGGCGGATTTGCTCCTCTCCGGGGAGGCGTTACCCCATCCCTTTCGCACCTTCGGTATGCTTTCCGGCTGGCGCAGGTCAATCACTCTGCTCTGTCTCATACACCCCCTATGGGTGCCCCGATCGTTTAATGATACCTATTGGTACCAATAGGTATCTTGTTGGAAAAATAAAAAAGGTATAATATAATTGTCCTGCCGGAATACCTGAATAGGAAGATGGAGTCTCCCGATAACGTCTCAAGCAAGCAGGTGGGTGTGCGGCTCCCGGGCCACCTCTACCGGTGGCTGAAGGAGAAGGTCGACAGCGGCGAGTACTCGAATATGGCTCAGTCCGTCATCGGGGAATTGACGAAGGCCAGGACGCTTGAGGAGGTGCGGCGCCGGGAGACTTCGCAGTACGATGTTGGGGAAGAACCCCTTGCCCGGATGGTGAACGAGCGTATCGAGGGAGTCCGTCGCGAGCTCCTGGATGAAGTGAAGCGGCGGCGTGCCTGATCCGGACTCCTCACCGCTCAACCTGTGCGCAACCGTCATAGGCCGAGGCAGAAGCATCTTCGTCGATCTGCCGTTCCGCGTAAGGACTATCCCGGCGGCCCTTTCGAATGGTTGCCGATCCCGGGCATGGCCTGCCCTCAGGCCGGGGATGGAGGCCTGTTCTCACCCAGGATCGATCGGCTCAAAGAACCTTCTCAAACTCCTTTTTTCTTCCGTTCCGGCAGCCGGCAGCCTGGCTGCGGCCCGGGCCCCCCATCCGGCCGGTAACACCACACATTTTTATACCTGCCGGGAGTGTAAATTAAATCTCCTTTATTTGGGCTCTAAATAAGCTAAATTAAATATGCCGAGCAGCAATCCCTTATGAACAAGGTGTCATTATGAAAGCATCAACCCCGGCAACCTTTGTTGCCGTAAGTATTCTGATCGTCGCCGGTCTTCTGGTCGCGGGATGCACGACCGCCCAGGAGGCACCCGAGCAGACGACCCTGACCGTCTTTACGGCCGCGTCGCTCACGGGAGCCTTTACGGATATCGGCAAAGCCTACGAGGCACAGAACGCAAACGTCAAAGTCGACCTGGTCTTCGACGGTTCGCAGGCCCTCCGCACTCAGATCGAACAGGGAGCGAGCCCCGATATCTTCGTCTCAGCGAGCACAAAGCACATGCAGGCTCTTCAGGACGCCGGGATCATGGACAACGACACTGTGGCGGTGTTCCTCGGGAACAGCATGGCCCTGATCGTCCCGGTCGATAACCCGGCAGGGATCACCGGTCTCGCCGATCTGGCCAAGCCGGGCACAAAGATCGTCATCGGTACCAAAGACGTGCCCTTCGGGGCCTACACCCGCCAGGTGCTCGACAAACTGGCTGCCGATCCCGCGTACGGGGAGGCATACCGGGAGGCGGTGATGGAGAACGTCATCTCCGAGGAGACGGCGGTGAGCTCCGTGGTGCCCAAACTGACGCTCGGCGAGGCGGATGCGGCGTTCGTCTACAAGTCGGATGTCTCGAAAGGCGACCTGGACAAAGTGACGCGGATCGAGATCCCGGCGGAGTACAACGTCATGGCCACCTACCCGCTCGGTATCCTTGCGGAGTCGTCGCAGAAGGCCGAGGCGGAGTCGTTCATAGCATTCGTCCGGGGCCCGGACGGCAGCGCCATCCTGACGGAATATGGATTCGACCCGGTTCCGGCAGGAACGTGAGGTGCTCCGGCACGGCGGCCGGACGCGATTTCCGAGGGGGGCGCTCACCCTCCTCATCGTCGCCCTTCTCGCCCTCTTCCTCCTCTTCGTCACGCTGCCGGTCGCTTCGCTCTTCCTGCGGATATCGCCGGAAGCGTTCCTCCGCTCGCTTGCCGAACCGGTGGTGCTCGACGCTCTCTCCCTCTCGCTCGTCACCGCGACGGTGAGCACGGCGATCGTCGTCCTCTTCGGGACGCCGCTCGCCCTGGTGAACGCCCGGCGCGACTACCCAGGGAGAGCGCTTGTCGATACCCTTACCGACCTCCCCATCGTCCTCCCGCCGGCGGTGGCGGGCATCGCACTGCTGATGGCTTTCGGCCGCCGGGGCGTGGTCGGGCAGTACCTCGACGGGTTCGGCATCTCCATCGCCTTCACCACGGTCGCGGTAATCCTGGCCCAGGTCTTTGTGGCTTCGCCGTTCTACATCCGGCAGGCGAGGGCGAGTTTCGAGGCGATCGACCTGCAGTACGAGGACGCGGCCCGGACCCTCGGTGCATCCCCCGCGACCGTCGCCCTCCGGATCACCATCCCGCTCGCATGGAGCGGGCTCGTCTCCGGGGCGATACTCTCGTTTGCCCGGGCGCTCGGTGAGTTCGGCGCCACGATCATGTTCGCCGGGAACTTCCAGGGCCGGACCCAGACGATGCCGCTTGCCATCTATACGACCATGCAGGGCGACCTCGATGCAGCGATCAGCCTCGCGATCATCCTCGTCGTGATCTCGTTTGCGGTGATTGCTGCGGTGAAGATCGTCACCCAGAGGGGAATCTGATGCTTTCCGTTCGTGCCGTCAGGGGACTCAGGGATTTCGTCCTCGACGTCACGCTCTCGGTTCGGTGCGGCGAGACCCTTGTCCTGATCGGGGAAAACGGAGCGGGCAAATCCACGGTGCTGAACCTGATCTCCGGCATCCTCACGCCTGACGAGGGGGAGATCACTCTCGGGGAGAGGACGCTCTTTTCGGACGGGAGCGGGATCGACGTCCCTGCCGAGAGCAGGAACGTCGGCCACCTCTTTCAGTCCTACGCCCTCTTCCCGCACATGACCGTCTCCGAGAACGTGGCGTTCGGTCTTCAGTGCCGGAAGGTTCCGCGGCCGGAGGCTGCCCTCTCCGTGGCGAAGCAGCTCGCGGCGATGCATCTTGCCGACCTCGCGAACGTCAACGTCGGCCGGCTATCGGGGGGCCAGCGGCAGCGGGTTGCCCTCGCCCGGGCGCTGGTGCTCGAGCCGGAACTTCTCCTCCTCGACGAGCCGCTCGCCGCCGTCGATATGCGGGCTCAAGGAGCGATGCGCAGGGAACTCCGTGACCGGATCCGGAACGCGGGCATTCCCTGCATCGTCGTCACCCACAACCTCCGCGACGCCCTTGAACTCGCCGACCGCCTCTGCCTCGTCGAGGAGGGGAGGGTGGTTGCCGACGGGACGCCGGAAGAAGTGCTCGGGATGCGGGAGAACGGTTTTATCGCGAGTTTTGCCGGGAGGTGAAGGTCTCAGGGAGGGCAACCCGATGCTCTCCGCCGGTTCTTTCTCTCCTGCCCGTCCCCGCCCCGCACGCAGTAGAGGTACTCCTGCGCATACCCGGCGTACTCCCCGAAGTAATCCCGGGCAAACCGCCGGATCCGCTCGTATTCCGCCGGGGTGCAACCCCTCCCGTCAAGGCCGGAGAGATAGGTTTCCGCCACGATCCGGCGTATCCAGACGTCGACCGGGAACGCCTCGAAGAACCCGAACGCAAAGAGCAACACGCAGTCCGCCGCCTTCGGCCCGACGCCCTTAAAAAGCATCAGCGCCTGCCGTGCATCCTCGAAGGGAAGGGCGGTGATCCGCTCCGCCCAGTCCGGGTTCTCCGCCGCATAATCGGCGGCTTTCCTGACGTAGTCCGTCCGGTAGCCGAGTTTGCAGTCCCGGAGTTCCGCACAGGGCACCCCCGCCAGCGCTTCCGGCTCCGGGAACGCATACGCCGTGCCGAAAGGTCCGTCTATCGGTTTCCCGTAGCGCTCCGCCATGAGCGCGACCCGCCGCTTCACCGCCGGGATATTCGTGTTCGTGGCGCAGAGATACGAGGCCAGGCACTCCCACGGTGGTTGCTTGACGAGCCGGAGCCCCCTGCACTCCCGGGTCGCGGCGCCGATCACCGGGTCGCGGTCGATCGACGAAAGGATTGCGGGAAGGTCCTGCTCGAGCCGGAAGTAGTCGCGGACGAACCCCGCATCCGCCCCGGCAAACGTCAGGTGACTTGCGTCCTGCCGTATCCGGACGGCCCGGCCGTCGACGACGCCCTCCCACCACCCATCCGCCTTCTCCCAGCGGAAGACCTGCCCGCAGGAGAGCGTCCGGTCGAGGTCGAACGGCTGATCCGGTGGAAGCGTGATCGTCGTCATGGCCGGCGGCACCGCCGGGTAAAAAAGAGTCGGTTATTCCGTCTTCTCATCCTTCATCTGCTGGTAGACACAGGACTGAACGTCCTGGCCGAGTTTCCCGATCGCGTCCGCCCGGCAGCGTGCGCAGTGGCGCATCTGCTTGATGTACCGGGCGCACCGGTCCTGCATCTCCCGCTTATCCTTCGGCGTCGGGGGGGTTATCCCGGCGAACTTGTACTGCGGGATGAGCGGGATGACGTTGAAGGTGAACGCCCCCATCTCCCCGACCTTCTTTGCGATCTCTGGGATGTGTTCGTCGTTGATTCCGGGGATGTAGACGGTGTTGATCTTGACGAACATCTTCTTTGCAACCGCCATCTCGATCCCCTTCAGCTGCTGGGAGAGCAGGAGTTCGGCCGCCTCGCGCCCGTGGTATTTTTTCCCGTCGTACTCGACCCAGGAGTAGATCTTCTCCCCGATCGCAGGATCGACGGCGTTGAGCGTGACCGTAACGTTTCCGACATCGTACTTCGAGAGTTCCTCGATCGACTCGGGGAGCATGAGACCGTTCGTGCTGATACACATGATCAGGTGCGGGAACTCCTCGTGGATCAGCCGCAGGGCCTCAAATGTCTCGGGGTTTGCGAGCGGTTCGCCCGGCCCCGCGATGCCGACCACCTTCACGTACGGGTACTCCTTGACGACGTTCCTGACGAGCTCGAGCGCCTCCTCCGGCGAAAGAATCCTGCTCGTCACACCCGGCCGGCTCTCGTTCACGCAGTCGAAGTCCCGTATGCAGTAGTTGCACTGGATGTTGCACTTCGGAGCGACGGGGACGTGGCACCGCCCGAAGGCGTGGCACGCTTTATCGGAGTAGCAGGGATGCTCGCTGATCTTGCGTAACTGCTCCGGATCGTAGGGGACCTCCCTGCCCTGGACCGTCGCGGTCCGATACTCGTCGGCCATATAATATGATCTATGCGCCAGAGGATATTATATACTGATGGTTGCCGGCGGGACTCATGTATACCCCGTGGTTCGGTCGGCCGGTTCCGTGCGCACCTGGCCGCCGGGTTCCTGCCCGGATTTTCGGGGCGCATCGCGGTTCCGGTCAAGGATAAGACGAAGGTCGGGCAGGACGAGGTAGACCGGGAAGAAGCCGAAGATGCTGTGGTATTCAGAGGTATATGCTTTCATCCGCCGGTAGTCGCTCTGCATCTGAGACAGATCGGTCACGAGGTCCGCGAGATGCTCCGGGGCCGGGATCTCCTCCGACGTTCCCGGGAGCGCGGCGAGCCGGCGCAGGATCCCGTCCCGCCAGACGTGGACCTTGTAGTCGCCCACCTGCAGGAAAAGTTCCCGGCTGTACGCCCCCTGCTGGTACCGGACGATGACGACCTGCGAAGCGAAGACGATGGCGAGCGGCAGGAGGTCCCATCCGAGGGCGAGGTCGACCGAGGCGAGGAACGTCGAGAACGTCATCCCCGGGAGAAGCATCGCCGATACGGCGAGGGCCCCGCTCGCGGCCCCCAGGGCGGCGACGAGGAGGATGATCCGCATCGCCGCCCGCCACCCGGCCCGGATCTTCTCCTGCAGGGTCGTCCACATGCCGTCGAGCGAGAGGAAGAAGCTCGTCGTGTAAGGCCTGACGTACAGGATGCCCGCGTAGAAGAGGATGATCGCAAGTGACTGGAGCGTGATCAGTGCCGCCGCTCCCGGCCTGAGCGATCCCGCCATATACCCGCTGAAGAGCGCGAAGATGACGTTGATACCGAATATCAGCCCGAACCCCGTGGCGAGGGGCTGGCAGTTGATGAAGAAGGTATCCCAGAACACCTTCCAGTATACCCTCGCGTCTCCGACCGCCAGAAAGGATAGCCGCCCCGCACCCCGGATCGACCCGAGAAACTCCCTGATTGCCTTCCAGTCCGGGAGGGCCGTCTCCGGGCTCCCGGTCGGGATCATCAGGATGAAGGGATTCACCATGTAGAGGACGAAACTCGATGCGATCCAGTAGAGCATGTACCGGGGGAGGAAGAGCAGGAAGAGGAGGTTTGCGAGGACCGCGGCGAGGATGAAGAGCCCGGTGACGTGGAGCCGCCCGTCACAGGCAAGGAGGGCTGATTGCCGCTGCTCTTCGCGTGCGATCTCGTCCTCCACGTCTCTTGCGAGCGCCCCGGCTTCCCGGGCATACCTCGCAAAAGCAGGATCTCTCTCTGGCACCATCATCTGCGGGAGACAATGGGCTCTTGAGCATAAATGCATTCGCGAGGATCGAACCGTTTCCGCTCGCGGGAAAATGAGGGCGGGTCAGGCCGTTTGCCGGCCGAGATCGAACGGGAGAGGTTCTTTGCCGGTCTCCCGCGTATCCCTCTCCTGCTCCATACCGAACCGTTCCTCCGCGGCTTTGAGGATCCGCCTGAGCATCCCGGCGTACGTCAGGCCCGCGTACTTTGCCATCTTTGCGAGGTGGCCGTCCCAGCACCAGCCGGGGTTCGGGTTGACTTCAAGGAGTTTCGGGTTGCCGTGCTCGTCCAGGCGCCAGTCGAACCGGCAGTAGTCACGGCACTCCAGGCGCTCGAAGAGGGCGAGGCAGCACCGCACGATCACCTTCTCGGTCTCCTCGGGGAGATCCGCCGGCTTCGATACGATCTTCCAGTACGGCGAGTCCGGGAGCCACTTCGCTTCGTAGCCGCAGATCCGGGGGAGATCCGGGGGCAGGGCGGAGTAGTCTTCCTCGATGATGGGGAGCACCATGCTGTATCCCGACGGGTTGCCGATGATGCCGACGCTGATGTCCTTTCCCGCGAGGAACTCCTCGACGAGAAGCGAGCGATCGTATCCGAGCGTCGTCCGCAGGGAACTGATGACGTCGGAGAGTTCTTCGATGGTGCGGGCGATGCTCTTTGCCGTGATGCCGTAAGAGGAGTCGCCTGCGTTCGGCTTGACGATCGCCGGGAGTTTCATGCCGACGTCGTAGGTGCGGTCGCCCGGAGTGATGAAGCAGGCGTCGGGCACCGGGATTCCCATCTCTTTTGCGATGCCGCGCACGAGCGACTTATCGTAGCAGAACGCGAGCGACTGCGGCCCGGACCCCGTGTACGGGATATCGAACATCTCGAGAAGCGCCGGCACATGGAGTTCTTTCCTCGGGTCGTTGTTGAACCCCTCGTCGCAGAGGTTGAAGACGTAGTCCACCTTGCCCTTCAGTTTCGGGAGGTCCTGGATCAGCGTGTCGTGTTTGCACAGGAAGGTGAACCGGTAGCCCTCAATTTCCCGGAGGGCCGCCTTCATCTGGTCGATGGTGTAGAAGTCGTCGTCGTCGAAGGCGCAGGAGGGTTTCAGGGCATCGGGCTTCGCCGGATCGCCGAGCATCACCGCGACGTGTTTTGCCCTCTCCCGCCCTCTCGCCTTTGCCGTCGACCATTCCTTCCTGACGGCTGCGGTGACGATGTGACGGCGCTCCATCATGCCGAGGTCCTGGTTCCGCTGCGACTCGGTGGCGATCTCGTGGAAGGCGATGCCGGAGAAGCCCGCCCGTTCCAGGAGCCGCCGGAGCGCCTCGGGAGTGTAGAGGCGTTCGGCGTAGAACTGGTCGGCCACGACGCCCTTCTCGACATCGGTGATCACCTCCCGGGATATCAGGCGCTGTTCGTCGAGCGAGAGGGACCGTTCTCTGCAGACGAACATTGTACCGTCGATCCATTCCCACGACCTCGCCTGGAAGTGCTCTTTTAAGTACTCGCCGTCGGCCACGTCCAGGAGCACCCGCCCCCAGGGCTTGAGGATGCGCCGGAGTTCGGTGAGGATCCGCAGGTCTTCCTCGACGGAATCGAAGTAGCCGAAACTATTCCCGAGGACGAGGACGACGTCATAGGTGTCGGTGCGGTACGGGAGCCGGCGTGCGTCTCCCTCCCGGAACCGGACCAACAGCCCCTCCTTCTTCGCGGTCGACCGGGCCCGCTGGATCAGGTAGTGCGACTGGTCGAGGCCTTCGGCGTTGTAGCCCCTGCGCACGAGTTCGAGGGTGTGCCTTCCCTGGCCGCAGCAGAGGTCGAGGATCTTTTCATCGGGCTGGAGGTGCAGGACCCGAGCGATCCGGTCGATCTCTCTTTCGGTGATCCGCGGGTCGTCGACGACGTCGCCGTCGGTCTTTAGGTAGAGGCGGTTGAAGATGCCTCTCCACCAGTCGGATTTCACGTGCTCTTCAAGGTTCGGGACCGGCCCGATTGACCTCCTGTCCCGGTGCTTTCCCCTGCGTCTGCTATCGGGGGGATCGTCTGTGTGGATATCGTCGGGCATGCCGGGTCACTCTCCCCGGTCCCGTTCCCGGAATAGAACCGGCGCTATGTCGGGCTGCAAAAGAGATTGGTTGTCGTGTGCCATAGTTGGATGATCATTCGGTAGGATAGTATCGATAAAAGCGTTGTGTCACATCTCTCCCTGCGGCGGTAAACGGCCGCATTGCAGGGGAATTTCTCTCCTCCGGGAGCCCGGGCACGCACCGGGGGGGCAGGGGCCTGCACCGTCCGGTGCGTGGTGGGGAGCGGGCAGTCCGGGCAGGTTCTGCTTTCCCGGGATCGTGAGACGCACTTATATATGCAGGCAGGTAGTTGTGTATGTGCAGACTATCTGCATGGTTGAAGTAAATGGAAGAGAGATATCCCCGCAGGGGTCCCAGATCGTTCCAGGACCGTCCCCGCGAGTT
>JAHDQM010000026.1 GCA_018433835.1 Methanoculleus sp. | reverse complement strand
TCTGATATAATGGACTTCATCTATCCAAGATCAAGAAGCACTATTTTAAGAGCATTCTACAAAGAAATGGAACAGGAAACTGTTCCATTTTCAGAAAATATACATATGGTACACTATGACGAACAACATCCAAAAGAAGGAAGGTGTCAGAAATACCGTTTAACCTTACTGGATGCAAAAACTCAAACAACGATAGCAGATGAACTTTTTGAAGATAAGAATCCAGAAACTATTAAGGAGTTTCTGCAGAAAAATCTTGATCCATCAGAGCCTGTGTTTATCGTTACGGATTTTGATAAGAGATACCCTGATATATTAAAGGAAATTTTTGGGGATAAGTTAGTCCATCAATATTGTTTGATGCACTTAAACAAGCTTATAGTTAGTGATTTCCCAAAGAATACAACGATTGAACAGGAACTATTGAAGTACAGGTTATTGAATATATTCTACAATCGAGAAAATGAGATTAAATTTCTGGAAAAACTTCTATCTGAAGAACTCAACGTAATTACTAATGAAGAAAAACATCAAGAATGGAATAAAAAAAAAAAAAAGGAATTTAACCAGTTTAGACATAAATTAAAGCTTAAAAGAAGACGAAAAAAGGAAAATCTCCCACTTAATAGCCTTGAAAAAGCAAAAGATAACTTTGATAAATTAATGCAAAATATAAGGACATATGATGAAACGATTCAAAAAAGATTGTGGATGATCAATAAACACTGGTTAAATCTTACTTTGTTCCATTATCTTCCAGGAGCGCCAGCGACAAATAACCCTATTGAAAGCTATTATTCAAAAAGTCTAAAAACCGACAACAAGAAGCAGTTCAGGACTGACAAAGGAATTGAGAACCAGATTAAACTTACTCAAATGAGAAGGTTAAATTTGCTCAAGAAACCACAAAAGTCATTTCTGGAATTGTTCAGATTATTTAATCCATTTAAGCTTTAGTAATCTATTTTGAGAGAGGAATTAAGGATTATGTAGCGGAGCGTATCGATTTTAGGCAAAAAATAAGTGAAAAATTAAAAGAATAAAAGAATTCTTTGGAATTCATGCCAAAGAAATTGTTTCTCAAGGATTATTACAGTTTATTTGGACGGTTAGCAGAGAAAAATGAAGATTTAAGAAAGGAAAAAATGAGAAATCACTAAATTATGAAATTGTGTC
>JAHDQM010000027.1 GCA_018433835.1 Methanoculleus sp. | reverse complement strand
TCGTAGGGAACGGAGTTCGAGCACCGCCTGGTGCGAGTAACGACTTCTCGTAGGGAACGGAGTTCGAGCACCGCCTGGTGCGAGTAACGACTTCTCGTAGGGAACGGAGTTCGAGCACCGCCTGGTGCGAGTAACGACTTCCCCGCCTCTCCCGGACCAACCCTTCGCGCCTTCGCATGAGGTGCCGCCGCACGGATACATCGTTGACTCGCGCGAAGCCGTGAAGAACGACTTCTCAGAAGTGCCACCTCTCCGAAGGGGAGGAAGCTTGAGCACCGGAGGTGCGAAGAACGCGAAGGAAGGTTCTATAGGTGGCTTCTCTACGATACCTCCGTAAATGTCCGGTTGTCGCTGGGGAGATGCGATACGGCCGGATGATTGTCTTTCGATTTAACCCGGACCGACCTATTCTCATCGCACTGGAAACGATGCCTTTTTGATGCTGCCCCGACAACCGTTTCTCGATGTACTTTCACGCGCTCATTCCCTTTAAGCCTACGAACCCCAAGACGCGCCTCTCCTGCGTCCTTAACCAGGAAGAGCGGGAGGCGTTCGCCCGGGCGATGCTTGAGGACGTGATCGCTTCCGTGCAGAAGTCCGGGTGCAGCGCCACCCTGCTCTGCACCCACCCCTTCAAACACGAGAACGCGCTCGTCGCCGTCAGGAAGGAGTCGTTGAACGAAGCGATCAACTGGGCGCTCGGGCAGTTCCACTGCCCGGCGCTCATCATCATGGCCGACCTCCCTCTGGTGACGGCCGGGGATATCCAGCGGCTGATCCGCACCGAGAAGGATATGGCCATCGTGCCGGGCCGGGGCGGCGGGACGAACGTTATATTCTTGAAGAAGCCGCAGTGCTTCCGTGCCGACTTCTACGGCGCAAGTTTCCTCGACCACCTGCGGATCGCAGGGGAGTGCGGCTTCTCCGTCGAGTTGATCGATTCGTTCAGGATGTCGACCGACGTCGACGAGAAGGAAGACCTGGTCGAGATCCTCATCCACGGAAAAGGGAGAAAGAGCAGGGAGTTCCTGGAAGGTTCAGGTTTTTCTCTCGTCATCGACGAGAAGGGACGGGTCGGCGTGCAGCGCGACCCCCATGAAGAGGCACTCTGAAGCGTCGATGGCGGCGACCCCGGCGTAGTCGCCGACGGGAAGCCCGATCCCCCGCACCACCGCCGCGGGGACGCACTCGTCTGCCTCCCCCATCACGAGTTCGGCGGCTGATGCGATGCAGTCCGCAACCGCCCGCTTCGTGACCTCGAGTTCGCGGCCGAAGAGATCTTTTTTCCCGCGCTCGTCGATCACCGAGGGGATGCCCGAACACCCGATGGCGACCCCGCAGCACCCGAGGCGCATTGCGTGCGTCCGTGAATCGGCGACGATGACGCCGACGTCGGCCCCAGACCGCTCTCTTATTGCGGTGCGTATCTGCTGCGCGGACGCTTCCGGGTCGAGAGGCAGGAGGACGACGGAGCCGGTAGGAGCGTTGGAGGCGTCGATCCCCGCGTTCGGGAGGAGCGTCCCGTTCTTCATGCAGAGCAGGAACCCCGGGATGCCTCCGACGACCCGGTCGCTCTCCCGGAGCACCACCTCGACATGGCGGGGGTCCATATGGTATTCTTCGGCGAGCCGGAGGGCTTTTGCCGATGGTTCGACATCGGCCACCCTCACGACCCGGCCCTCAGCGGTGGCCACCGCGGACTCCGCAACGACCACGACGTCCCCGCCTTCAAAACCCCGGCACTCCGAGCGCTCTGCAGCCGAAAGAAGGTGCGCCGCCATATCGTCGCCGGGCCGGACCAGGGGGGTTGCAAGCCCGTAAACCGAGAACGATGGTGGTGTCATCTCTGCCTCATCTTTGCGTAAACCCGCAGGAGGTCGGCGGTCTCGGCAACATCGTGGCTCCGCACCACGGCCGCTCCCGCCGCAACAAGCATCGTCGTGAGCGCGAGGGTGCCCGCGAGCCGGTCTTCGGGGACTCTTCCGAGCAGGTCCCCGATGAACGTCTTCCGGGAGACCGCGGCGAGCAGCGGGCGGCTGAAGGCCGAAAACGACTGAAAGTTCCTGCAGAGCTCCCAGTCGTCCTCGTTCGCCCTCGCCGGGACCCATCGCCCGACCGCGGGGTCGAGGACGTATTCGTCGATTCCGAGCAGCGCGCACCGGGTCACGACCATCCCGAGCGCTTCCCGCGTTGCGGCGAGGCCGACGGCGTCGCCGGGCTCCCGGAAACTCGCCATCGCGAATACCGGCAGCCCGGAGTCGGCGACCGCCCGCGCGTAGCACTCGTCGGCAAGCCCGGAGATATCGTTCACCGCATGAATGTCGTGGCGGAGGCAGACCTCGAGCACCTCCGCATAGCGGGTATCCACCGAGACGGTGATTCCGGTCCCGTCGAGTTCCGAGAGCGCTGCATCCACCCGTGCCGCTTCTTCGGCGACGGTGATGGGAGGAGAGCCCGGGGCCGTGCTCCGCGCCCCGAGGTCGATCATATCGGCGCCGCCCGAATCAAGCATCGCAAGGGCCCGGTCGTAGATCCGCCCGACCGGGGTGTAGGAGCCCCGGTAGAACGACTCGGGGCTGCAGTTGATGACGCCCATCAGGCGAACCGGAGCGCCGCCGCCTATCCGGATGTTATTTACCGTACAGTGTTGTTTTAGCATGTCCTCAACTTGGCCGCCCTGAAGGTGTTCTCCATCAGCGTCGCGATCGTCATGGGGCCGACGCCGCCGGGGACCGGGGTTATCGCTCCCGCCCGTTCGCGCACCGCCTCGAAGTCGACGTCGCCGCAGAGTTTGCCCTGCTCGTCGTAATTTATTCCGACGTCGATGACCGTCGCGCCTTCCTTCACCATGTCAGGTCCGACAAACCTCGCTTTTCCGACCGCGCTGACCAGGATATCGGCTCCTTTCATCTCGGCCTCGAGGTTCCTCGTCTTCGAGTGGCATATGGTGACGGTGGCGTCGGCGTTCAGGAGCAGGGCGGTCATGGGCCTGCCCACGTCGATGCTCCGGCCGACGACGACCGCCCGCTGTCCTTCGATCGGGATTTTATACTCATCGAGGATAGTCATGATCCCCTGCGGAGTGCAGGGAGCAAAGACCGGCGTTCCGGCAAGCAGCCTGCCGAGGTTGTAGGGGTGGAACCCGTCCACGTCCTTTCCGGGTGCGACCGCATCGATCACGCGGGTGGTGTCCGCCCCGGCAGGGAGCGGCAGCTGGACCAGGATGCCGTTGATGTCCGGGTCGTTGTTGAGGCGCGCGACCGCTTCGAGCACCCGTTCGGTGGAGGCGTCCTCCGGGAGCTCTATCCCGATCGACCCGATCCCGACGCGTTCGCACGCCCGGTGCTTCATACGGACGTACATCTGCGATGCAGGGTCCTCGCCCACGATGACGGTTGCGAGGCGCGGGTAGAGCCCGGACTCTTCTATTCTCTCCTTGAGGAGCTCAAGCCTCTTCTCCGAAACCGCTTTGCCGTCGAGTATCATGCTACTTCAGGGTAGAGAGGATACTTGCTCGCGAGAGCAATAACCTCTTCTCTCACTTCATCGATTGCCTTCTTCGATGTCCTGTCCCTCGCGATGTCCTTGACGACACGGGCGATCCAGTAGGCGATCTGTTTCATCTCCTCCTCTTTCATGCCGCGGGAGGTGACCGCCGGCGTGCCGATCCTGAGACCGCTCGTCACGAAGGGGCTGAGCTGTTCGCGGGGGATGGTGTTCTTGTTCACGGTGATGCCGGCTTCGCCCAGAGCCGTCTCGGCCGCAAGGCCCGTGAGGTGCTCGTGGTTTGTGGAGACCCCGGTCAGGTCGAGCAGGATGAGGTGGTTATCGGTGCCGCCGGAGACGAGGTCGAGCCCTTCCTGGCTGAGGACGTCGGCGAGCGTGCGTGCGTTCTTGACGACCTGCCCACAGTAGTCCCTGTACGCAGGGGTCAGCGCTTCCTTGAAGCAGACCGCCTTTGCGGCGATGGTGTGCATCAGCGGACCACCCTGCATGCCCGGGAAGATGGACTTGTCGATGGCGGCAGCATCCTCCATGCTGCACATGATGGCGCCGCCGCGGGGACCGCGCAGGGTCTTGTGCGTCGTCGTCGTCACGATGTCGACGACCCCGACCGGGGAGTTGTGGTATCCGGTCGCGCAGAGTCCGGCGATATGGGCGATGTCCGCCATGCACCGCGCGCCGACGGTATCGGCGACCTCCTGGAAGGCCGCAAAATCGATCTCGCGCGGGTAGGCGCTCGCACCGCAGACGATCATCTGCGGCTTCACCGTCCGCGCCATCTCCTCGATTGCCGCGTAATCGAGCGTCTCGGACTCGTGATCGACGCCGTAGTGGAAGATGGAGTACCAGCGTCCGGTGATGTTGACCGGCGAGCCGTGGGAGAGGTGGCCGCCCTGGGTAAGGCTCTGGCTCATGATCCTGTCTTTGTAGGCGAGGTAGGCAAAGTAGACCGCCTGGTTTGCCTGGCTCCCCGAGTGCGGCTGGACGTTCGCGTGCTCCGCCCCGAAGAGCTCGCACATCCGGTCGCGTGCCAGGTTCTCCACGACGTCATGGAACTCGCAACCTCCGTAGTAGCGTTTGCCGGGGTACCCTTCGGCATATTTATTGGTCATGATAGAACCCATCGCCTCGAGGACCGCGGTGCTCACGACGTTCTCGGAGGCAATCAATTCCAACCCATTGATCTGACGCAGGCGCTCTTTCTCAATGAGGCCCGCGACTTCTGGATCGAAGTTTGCCAGACTAGACATGCAGAAAAGGGTTGCCCCGGTGAGGTAATATTCTTTCTTTTATACGTGTTTGTGTATGGGAGCTGCTTATACGGCACCTGCCGTCTTTTCCTCTCGACTGCATCCCGGATAAAATGTAATAATTCTTCTTTTGGGCAATCTATAGTAATATTATTACGTAATTATTATCAAGGATTAGCTTGAGGGAGATAATGGCGCAGAAAGATGCGAGGATACGGTTTCTTGAGCGAGAACTTGCGGAGCGCGAGAAGGAGATGGAGACTATGAAAGAACGTGAGCAGCCGCCGGTACCGGAGGCGGGAGACGAGCGCCTGCGCGGCCTTGAGCGGAAGGTGCGTGAGCTCGAGGCCCTGGTGAAAGGCCTGACGGAAGAGATTCTGGATGTCAAGTCCGTGGCAATGAAACTCTCCCGGGACGTCGAAGAGCGCCGGAAGAAGCCGGTGGTGGCCGCGGAGAGGAAGGCCGGGGCCACGCTCCAGGCAGAGCCCCGCGCCGCCGCCGAACCCCGGAGCCCCGCGCGTCCGGCAGAGAAGCGGCCGGCCACGCCCGCCCCGGAAGACAGGGACCTCGAACTCATCATGCAGAACGACGGGACGCTGAAACCGGAGGCGAGGAGATCCTCGGATTACATCGTCGCCAGCACCGGATCCGGGATCGCTCAGGCGAAGGGCCGGGTGAAAGGCGGGAAGCCGTCCGAACTGAAGCTCTTCGTCGAGCAGAAGAAACGACCGGTGAACGACGTCATCCATGCTGAAGAGGACGACACGGTCGACCTTTGATCGGTAGGTAAAGGGAGTCTCGTCCTTGTACATCACGCAGCTTGAGATAGACAACTTCAAGTCTTTCGCCAGAAAGACGAAAATTCCTTTTTTTGAAGGATTCACTGTCGTTTCAGGCCCGAACGGATCCGGAAAGAGCAACATCATCGACAGTATCCTCTTCGTCCTGGCCCTCTCGGGTGCGCGAGGGCTGCGGGCCGAGAAGTTGACCGACCTGATCAACGTCAACTCCGGGAAGAACACCGCCGAGGTGACTGTCACGTTCTCGGACGGCACGACGATCCGCCGCAGGATCAAGCGGACGCCGACGGGATACTACAGTTACAACTATCTCAACAACCGCCTCTGCAAACAGGGCGACGTCATTGAGTTCCTTGCGAAGCTCGGGATCAAACCGGAAGGCTACAACGTCGTGATGCAGGGCGATATCACTCGCATCATGGAGATGAGCGATACCGAGCGGCGGAAGATCGTCGACGAGATAGCGGGTGTTGCCGAGTTCGATCACAAGCGCGGACAGGCATTCTCGGAGCTTGAAGTCGTGCGGGAACGGCTCGAGCGCGAGGAGATCCTCTTAAACGAGCTCGTGGCGAGGCTGGATGCGCTCCAGCACGAGCGCGAGCAGGCTGTGGAGTACCGGCGGTGGCAGGAAGAACTGGAACACCTCGAGCAGTGCCGGGGGGCGGCGCTCGTCCGGCAGAAGGAGCAGGAGATCGGCACTCTCCACGATCTCGCGCACGACCAGCAGGCGGCGCTCGGGCGCAACGCCGGCGAGGTTGAAGCTCTTGCGGCAAGCATCGAGGAGGCGCGCGGGCGCCGGCAAGCCGTCGATGAGGAGATAAACCGCAAGAGCGGCCCCGAGTACCTCGAACTCGTCGGGCGGCTCGAAGAGGCGCGGGGCGGGATCAAGCTCGGTGAGAAGACCATCGAGCGGCTGAAGGTCAGCCGGGACGAGAACCTCGAGGCGGTCCAGCGGGTCTACATGGACAGCAGGCGCGCCGAGGCGAAAGTCGAGGAATGCGCCGGGCAGATCCGCAACCTCTCGATCGACCGGGCGAACCTTGCTATGGAACTCTCGACGCAGCGCGAGCAACTCGCGGCGGTCGAGGCCCGTATTGAAAGCGAGAGCAAAGAGGTCGAGGGGATAAAGGACCAGCTCTTCGCCCGGATGCAGGATCTCGAGAGCCAGAAGGAACTCCGGGCGAAGATCCTCCGCGAACAGGATATCTTCATCGAAAAGAGCCGGATGCGGACGTCGGAGCGGGAGCGCCTGGATGGGCGCATCAAGCAGATCGAGGAGGAACTCGCGAACAAGCAGGCGCAGGTCGCGGATTATTCTTCCTGCATGGCCGACTGCGAGGGAGAGAAGCGGCAGATCGAGCGCGACCTCTCCGAGGCCGAGAGTACGCTCTTTGCGCGGCGTTCGGCACTCGACCGATTGAAGAAAGAGATCCGGGAGAACGAGCAGAGCCTGATGCGCTTTGAGGCGCAGCAGCAGGCGCACGGCGACGCCGGCGGGAAGGCGATGGACGTCGTCCTCGGCATGGAGGGCGTCCACGGCACCGTTGCGCAACTCGGGCGGGCGCCGCCCGAGTACGCGACCGCGCTCGACGTGGCGGCAATGGGCCGGCTCCGCTGGGCGATCGTCGATACCGATGCGGTAGCGGCCGATGCGATCCGCTACTTAAAGGAGAACCGTCTCGGGCGGGTCACCTTCCTGCCGCTCAACAAACTCCGGCCCCCGATCCTCTCGCCGCTCGAGGCGGACCCGGGCATCGTCGGTTACGCGGTCGACCTCCTGGAGTTCGACCCGGCGTTCGACCGTGCGTTTCGGGTCGTCTTCGGCGCGACGGTGGTGGTGGATACCCTCGAACGTGCGCGGCGGCTGATGGGCCGGTACAAGATGGTCACCCTGGAGGGGGACTTCGTCGAGAAGAGCGGTGCCATGACCGGCGGTTCCCAGGCAAAGAAGGTCCGCGGGTTCGGGGTGGCGGTCGACGACGAGATCGCGCGGGTCCGTGCGACGCTTGCCGGCCTCGAAGCGGAGGCGGGTGAGATAGAAGCGTCCATCGGCCGCCTTGCCGTGGCTGCGGAGGCAAAACGGGCGGAGCGGAGTGCGGTCGATGAACAGCTTGCCCGCTACCGCATGCTTGTCGATGAGTTCCAGAAGCGCACCGAAGTGCTCGCCGGAGAGAAGCAGACCCTTGAGCAGACTCTGCAGGAGATGCTCGAGAGCGCGAAGACGGGCGGCGAGGAGCTTGCGCGGCTTGAGGCCGATCTCGAGCGGACTGCCGGCGAGATCGCGCGGCTCTCGGCGGAGGTCGACGACCTCAAGAAGAAACTCGACGATACCGAGGTTCCCGCTCTCACCGAGCAGTACGAGAGTTTCCGTAAATCCGTCGAGGATATCGAGCGCCGGCTCCGGAATAAGGACGCCGACATCACCGACGCCAAACGCGAGCGGCAGCACTTCGCAAACCGCATCGAGGAGCTTGCCGCGGAGCGGAGCCGCCTGGAGGCAAAGAACCTGGAGATCGACGGCGAGATCACGGCCACAGAGGAGCAGATCGAGAACCAGCGCCGCCTGATCGTGCAGCTCGAGGCTCGCCAGAAGGAGTTCTCCGACGAGCTCGCCGGCCTGCACGAAGAGCGGGACCGGATCCTCGAGGAGATCCGGGTGCTGGATCAACGCTCTTTCGAGCTCTCGGGTGCGGCGGAACGTATCCGGATGCAGATCGATGCCCTCGAGGAGCGGGAACGCTCGCTCTTAGCGGAACTTTCGGCGCTCCGGGAGCAGGCCGGTGACGTGGAGACCGATCTTGACCTCGCCGCCATCGATGCCGGGATTGCAGAGGCCGAGCGCGCGTTGAAAAAGATCGGCGCGGTGAACATGCTCGCGATCGAGGAGTGCGACCGGGTCGCTCTGCGCGTCGAGGAGAGGACCGAAAAGAAGGAGGTGCTCTCGCGGGAGCGAATGATGCTCCTTGAGCGGATCGAGAAGTACGAGAAGATGAAGTACGACGCCTTCATGACCGCTTTTTCCGCGATCGATACGAATTTCCGGGATATCTTCGCGCGATTGACCGATGGAAGCGGGCGGCTGATCCTCGACAACGAGGAGGACCCGTTCTCCGGCGGCATGACGTTTGCGGTGCAGCCGCGCGACAAGAAGGTCCACCTCCTCTCCTCGCTCTCCGGGGGCGAGAAGTCGCTTACCACGCTCGCGTTCATCTTCTCCATTCAGCAGTATATGCCCGCGCCGTTCTACGCGCTCGATGAGGTGGATATGTTCCTTGACGGGAGCAACGTCGGTCGGATTGCTTCCATGATGAACGAACTCTCGGGGAGCGCGCAGTCGATCATCGTCTCGCTCAGGAAGCCCATGATCGAGCGCGCCGACCGTATCGTGGGCGTGACGATCCGCCCTGACAAGAGCACGTACGTGACCGGTGTGCAGAACAATGGATGAAGAACCTGTCGAGATCCTGGCGGGCATGGCCGAGCGCGGAGAGGTCGATCCCTGGAACATCGATATCGTGGATGTGACGGATCGCTTCCTCGCCGAACTCGACCGGCGCAAGGAACTGGACCTGCGGGTCTCGGGGAGGACGCTCTTCTATGCTGCGTGCCTGTTGCGCCTGAAGTCGGATTATCTCGACGGGTGGGACGGCGATGAGGACGAGGAGCCGTTTGCGGATGACGAAGACGAGCCGTTCGCGGATCTCGGGTTCGACTTCGAGTCGGCCGGCGAGACCGAGCCGATTGGCCGCCTGGAGCGGGAGATCCAGCGTCGCCTGGGACGAAAGAGCCTTCGGAAGCGCCCGCCGGTCACGCTCTACGAACTCATCAAACAGCTGAAGACGGCGGAGAAGGAGCAGCGCCGCAAGCAGCGCAGAAGGGTATCTGTGCCTCGCGAACCGGATCTCGACCTCAATGCCGGAGACGTGGTGGCGGTAGCGCACGACGAGGGATACCAGAATGCAATCTCGGTGGTGATGGAGGAATTCCGGCGGGCCGCCCGGAACGGGGATGTCCTGACCCTCGGTGACTTATCCGGAACGATGGGGCGGACCCGCCGCGAAGTCTACATCCCGCTCCTGTTCCTGATGCTTGAGGGCAAACTCGCGCTCTGGCAGGACGAGTTCTTCGGCGAGATCTATGTCGGCGACCGGATCCCCGAGAGTGGCGTCGAAGAGGGCCCCAGCGACGAGTCGTCCCCGGCCTGATGAGCGCGGGCTGATACAATATTGTTAATCCTGCTGTTTTGTTAAATGTCCTGTAGTACCCGGGATCCGGGACATTGCGCGCGTGGCAATGCTCCCTGCGCTCCAGGTGTCCATTGTAGCCCTCTGTGCGGCAACTCCGGGTTGTTCTGTGACGGAATGCTGTTTTTTTACGTGGGAATGGGGTAAATGTATAAATACCTCCGGCATCAACATGTAATAGTCAAGTTGGAAGCGAATTTCGTGCTTGATTCTGCATTTTTGTGCAGAATGGCCGATACTTCTAATGAATATGGGGGTCCAAGCGTATGGCTTGGACCCGACGAAGCAGGGGAATGTTTATATAACATTGATGATAACATAGTAAGGCTGTGTTGTCAGGGCATCGGATCGTGCAGCCCGGAACGGGTGGTCTGGTCCGTGCCCCTTCAACCGTTGTGAGGGCCCAAGCATCGGCTTGGGTCTGATGCGGGTTGACAATGTTTATATGTCCGGAGATTCAACACATGTTCTCGCAAGATGTATCAGTGCCCGCGCAATGCGGGCGCCCCGATACGATCGGACCGGGAATATGTGATGAATTCTCGGCCCGAGCCCTGAAGTGGGGACATAATGTTTATATGCGATAACTCGCAAACATTAATTCCCGCACGGGTGAAACGGGGTGGCCAGGGTTCAACCCTCTGGCCGGGTTCCGCGATTGGGCCGGAGATTCGCTCTGAATTTCCGGAACGGGCCTGAAGCAGGATGAAAACGTTTATATGCAATGAAAAACAAACGTTAATTCCTGCGCAGGTGAAGCGGCTCGGTCTGATTCGGGCCGAGTTTCCCTGTATTCAAAGGATATGAAGATCCAAGTTTGACTCGGATCCGATGCAGGAAACACATGTTTAAATACTCACAAAATAAACATTGTTCTCCTGATGATGGAGAATCGACGCGACCGCCATTGAGCGGGTTGATTCTGACGTTGGCATTGGCAATGCGGAAATTTGTTCAGTAACCGCTAATTCCTCCCAAGTTTACAGTAGTGTGCATACTTCAAATTCTGGTTGATCCTGCCAGAGGTCACTGCTATCGGGGTTCGATTAAGCCATGCGAGTCGAGAGGGTTCGGCCCTCGGCGTACTGCTCAGTAACACGTGGATAACCTGCCCTAAGGAAGGGGATAACCCCGGGAAACTGGGGATAATACCCTATAGGTTACAGATGCTGGAATGCTTTGTAACCGAAAGTTCCGGCGCCTTAGGATGGATCTGCGGCCGATTAGGTTGTTGTTGGGGTAACGGCCCAACAAGCCAGTAATCGGTACGGGTTGTGGGAGCAAGAGCCCGGAGTTGGATTCTGAGACACGAATCCAGGCCCTACGGGGCGCAGCAGGCGCGAAAACTTTACAATGCGGGCAACCGTGATAAGGGAACCTCGAGTGCCTGTATATGCAGGCTGTCCAGGTGTCTAAAAAACACCTGAAGAAAGGGCCGGGCAAGACCGGTGCCAGCCGCCGCGGTAATACCGGCGGCTCGAGTGGTGGCCACTTTTATTGGGCTTAAAGCGTTCGTAGCTGGGTTGTTAAGTCTCTTGGGAAATCTGACGGCTTAACCGTCAGGCGTCTAAGAGATACTGGCAATCTTGGAACCGGGAGAGGTGAGGGGTACTTCGGGGGTAGGAGTGAAATCCTGTAATCCTCGAGGGACCACCTGTGGCGAAGGCGCCTCACCAGAACGGCTTCGACAGTGAGGGACGAAAGCTGGGGGAGCAAACCGGATTAGATACCCGGGTAGTCCCAGCCGTAAACGATGCGCGTTAGGTGTATCGGTGACCACGAGTCACCGAGGTGCCGAAGGGAAACCGTGAAACGTGCCGCCTGGGAAGTACGGTCGCAAGGCTGAAACTTAAAGGAATTGGCGGGGGAGCACCACAACAGGTGGAGCCTGCGGTTTAATTGGACTCAACGCCGGAAATCTCACCGGATAAGACAGCGGAATGATTGCCGGGCTGAAGACTCTGCATGACTAGCTGAGAGGAGGTGCATGGCCGTCGTCAGTTCGTACTGTGAAGCATCCTGTTAAGTCAGGCAACGAGCGAGACCCACGCCAACAGTTGCCAGCATGGTCTCCGGACTGATGGGGACACTGTTGGGACCGCCTCTGCTAAAGAGGAGGAAGGAATGGGCAACGGTAGGTCAGCATGCCCCGAATTATCCGGGCTACACGCGGGCTACAATGGGCAGGACAATGGGTATCGACACCGAAAGGTGAAGGCAATCTCTTAAACCTGTCCGTAGTTCGGATTGTGGGCTGTAACTCGCCCACATGAAGCTGGAATCTGTAGTAATCGCGTTTCAACATAACGCGGTGAATGTGTCCCTGCTCCTTGCACACACCGCCCGTCAAACCACCCGAGTGGGGTTTGGATGAGGCTGCGGTCGTTGCCGCAGTCGAATCTAGGTTCCGCAAGGGGGGTTAAGTCGTAACAAGGTAGCCGTAGGGGAATCTGCGGCTGGATCACCTCCTAATGAAATTGCTTGGGGTCAGCGGTTGCTGAACAAAACGTAAAATTGCCGATGTCAGCGGGTTGATTCGGGCTCATAGCTCAGTTGGAAGAGCGCCGCCTTTGCGAGGCGGAGGCCGGGGGTTCAAATCCCCCTGAGTCCACTCGGCAGGACAGACGAAGCCCGTCCTGCCTGCAATGCACCCGGAGATGAGAGTCACCGGGGAAGGGCTGAAGGTCATTGACCTGAGGAAGCTGTGTATAGGTGCGTACTCTGGACGTTAAATGAGTTCAGCGGAACGGCGATAAGCCTATCAGTGGATGGCTCGGTTCGAGTGCCGAAGAAGGGCGTGCCAAGCTGCGATAAGCTCCGGGAAGACGCATGGAGTCTACGATCCGGAGATCCCCTAATGGGACATCCCAACACTTCGGTGTTGATCCGTAAGGATCGGGAACCCCCCGAATTGAAACATCTTAGTAGGGGGAGGAAAAGAAATCAACCGAGATGTCGTTAGTAGAGGCGATCGAACACGACAGAGTTCAAACTGAATCCCGCAAGGGAGATGTGGTGTAGTAAGCCTACCGTCTGGGTACCAAGGTTAAACGGAAGTCCTCTGGAATGTGGCACCAAAGAGGGTGATAGTCCCGTACGTGTAAGCCAAGGTATCCTGGTAGTGTCTTGAGTACCGCGGGTCGGAATTCTCGCGGGAATCTGGGGGTCATCAACCTCCAAAACTAAATACTACTCGAAACCGATAGCGTATTAGTAGCGTGAGCGAAGGCTGAAAAGTAACCCTAGAAAGGTGGTTAAAAGTGCCTGAAACTGATAGGTGATGGTGAGTTACGGCGCGAAAGGATCTTCCACGTGAAGGAACCCGTCGCGAGGCGGTAGTACGGGCGTGGTTGCCGGTGTCGTAACGTACGTTTTGAAGAACGGGCCAGAGAGTTTATTCTGCAGGCGAAGGTTAACCCCAAAGGGGAGCCGAAGGGAAACCAACAGGTCCGTAGCCTTCGGGCATGGGACGGCGTATTAAAAGTGCGTGGAGTCTGCAGGATAAGACCCGAAGCCTAGCGATCTATGCGTGGGCAGGTTGAAGCGTGCCGAAAGGCGCGTGGAGGACCGCAGGCGGTTTTGATATGCAAATCATTCGCGTGACCTGCGTATAGGAGTGAAAGATTAATCGAGCTGGGCATCCGCTGGTTCCTCTCGAAACATGCCGTAGCATGACCTGGCTGGAGATAGACGGTGAGGTAGAGCACTGATTGGGGGAGCTGGGGGAGAAATCCCTCACCCCCCTGTCAAACTCCAAATTCCCCGTCGTCGAAGAAGGCTGGCAGTCCGGACTACGGGGTAAGCTTGTAGTCCGTAAGGGAGACAACCCAGACCGTGGTTAATGTCCCTCAATGTAGGCTAAGTGTCAACACTGAAAGGCGTCCCAGGCCAAAGACAACTGGAAGGTGAGCTCAGAAGCAGCTATCCTTTAAAAAGTGCGTAACAGCTTACCAGTCGAGGTTTGGGGCACTGAAAATGGACGGGGCTAAAGCCTACTACAGATACCACGGACCACACGTTTGTGTGATGGCGTAGAGAGGCGTGCTGCCTGGGCAGAAGCAGGGGCGTGAGCTCCTGTGGACCGGGTAGCAATGAGAATTCTGGCATTAGTAGAAGCAAAGTTGGGTGAGAATCCCAACCGCCGGAGGGGCTAGGTTTCCTCGGCAATGTTCGTCAGCCGAGGGTTAGTCGGTCCTAAGTCGTGTCGTAATTCGAGCACGACGAAAGGGAAACAGGTTAATATTCCTGTACCATGCGTCTGTAGCAGTTTACTGCCCTGACGCTTCGGGATATGCCGGGCAGGGTCGTCGCCCTGTCCAAGCGTTCAAGCTCGTGGAGTACCGCCATGGTGAGAAGCGAGTGAAGGCGTGATGGGGTAACTCGGCAAATTCCTGGAGCCCGTGAAAAGGGAGACGTATGTCCGTACCGAGATCTGACACAGGTGCCCCTAGCTGAAAAGGCTAAGGCGTGTCGGTTTAATCGTGTTAAGGGAACTCGGCAAATTGGCCCCGTAACTTTGGGATAAGGGGTGCCTGCCTGGCGATCAGGCAGGTCGCAGTGACCAGGGGGCTCTGACTGTCTAATAACAACATAGGTGACTGCAACTCGGAAACGACTAGTATAGTCACTGATTCCTGCCCAGTGCGAGTATCTGAACACCGGGTTCAACCGGACGAAGGACTCGTAAACGGCGGGGGTAACTATGACCCTCTTAAGGTAGCGTAGTACCTTGTCGCTTAATTGGCGACTTGCATGAATGGATTAACGAGAGCCCTACTGTCCCTAACACGAAGCCGTTGAACATTTTATCCTAGTGCAGAGACTAGGGACTCCAGATGGGAAGTGAAGACCCCGTGGAGCTTTACTGCAGCCTGTCGCTGTGTTACGGTATTCCTTGCGCAGTGTAGATGGGAGACGTCGATCCATCCCTTCCGGGGGGTGGGGAGTCAACAATGAGACACCATCCTAGGTTTACTGTAACACTAACTCTCTTCGGAGAGGACAACGGTAGGTAGGCAGTTTGGGTGGGGCGCCACACCCTCGAAAAAATATCAAGGGTGCCCTATGGTCAACTCATGTGAGTCAGAAACTCACAGGAGAGTGTCAAGAGCATAAGTTGGCCTGACGCGATTTCGCATAGCAAGAAATCGCGAGAGGAAACTCGGGTCTAACGAACCAATGAGCCTTATTGATGAGGGCCATTGACGACAGAAAAGCTACCCCGGGGATAACAGAGTCGTCGCCGGCAAGAGCACATATCGACCCGGCGGCTTGCTACCTCGATGTCGGTTCTTTCCATCCTGGCCGTGCAGCAGCGGCCAAGGGTGAGGTTGTTCGCCTATTAAAGGGGATCGTGAGCTGGGTTTAGACCGTCGTGAGACAGGTCGGTTACTATCTATCTGGAGTGTTTGGAGTCTGAAGGTAAGATGGAAATAGTACGAGAGGAACTTTCCGTCGTCGCCTCTGGTGGATCGGTTGTCCGACAGGGCAATGCCGAGCAGCTACGCGATAAGGGATAAAAGCTGAAAGCATCTAAGCTTGAAACCTGACCCGAAAAGAGACTCCGTTGAGGACACGGGTAAAAGACCCGCTTGATAGGCCTGGGATGTAAGCATGAAGGCAACGACATGTTCAGTCCGCAGGTACTAACGTCCGATGCCTTCCGCTGAACTCAGACGAAATCCGGAGTACGCACTGAAAAACGCCTTATGGCCGAATCTGATAAGGGTGTAACCCTTAAATAGATTGGGCGACAATATAGTAAGGCAACACAGCTTGCCAAGGTGGCGGAGCGGCCACGCGGTTGACTGCAGATCAACTACACCCCGGTTCAAGTCCGGGCCTTGGCTTCCGACCGGATGCGAAGCAGCCGGGCGGGGAGAAAATCCGTAAGGATTTTCGACTCCGATCGAGCGCATCAGCACCCGGTCGACATTGGTAATAGCGGCCATAGCAGAGGGGAAACACCTGGACCCATTCCGAACCCAGAAGTTAAGCCCTCTCACGTGCTGTGTGGTACTGAGGTGCGCGAGCCCTCGGGAAGCACGGCTCGCTGCTATTACCTCCCTTTACTCTGAAAACTGCTCTTCTAGTGTATCACTTATGCGAACGTCAGTAATTCGTTCTCGATTGTCTCTTTTGCATGACGTACGTTTCTACAACAATAGCATCCCGTCGTCGGATTCTGTCGTCGTTCCGCTTCGTTGAAATTGCCTCTCACTTCGCGCACGGGTGTTTCTCGACGTGAGCGGTAGCGAGCATGAGCACCGGAGGAACGACGTTCCTGGAGGATGCGACGGTTCGTCAGAACGACGTTCTGGAGGAACGGAGTTTGAGAAGACCGAAGGTCTTCGAAGGCAGGAGCTTGAGCCCCTAAGGTGCGGGTTGCGATGTTCCCGCAGGAACGGAGCAGGAGAAGCTGCCAGGCTTCGAGTCGGAGCTTCTCAAAACAACGAAACCGGGTCGGGGATGAGGGGGAGCGGCCTCCCCGTCCCCGCTGAAACTCTCTTACGGCACCTTCCGGGACATCCGGCACGATGCCCGGTACGACTCCTCCCCGTCCTCGGAGCCGCGGTGTTCCGGGGTTTTAGATCTATGGAAGAGAGGGTTTCAAACCATGATTGATCTCAAGATGTGCCGCCGTTGCGGTGGCACTATCCTATCTGTGGATGTTATTGTTTATTTAACTTTTGGCCTTTGTCGAATTAATTGCCTTTACCTGCCCCGGGAGACCTGGCGCACTATGATACCGGCGGTGCCTCCGGAGATTGTGTCTCCAGGACGTTTGCACTGTGGGACTGTCGTTCTTCCTGTATGAGGTGCAGTATCCGCGACAGCACCTCCTCGTCGGTCGGCAGATCGGTGTCGAGAACCTTCCGCATCCGGATCGGGACGGAGTCCATCCGGTAGCCCGTTCCCTCGCAGTCGATCCCCACACATGCAACCGGGATATGGAGATCTGCAAAGGCAGTGCTGAACGAGACGAACGGATCGATGACGACGGTAGGGATCGTCGCGAGATGCTCGTTGCACTTCCTCGGCAGGTGTGCCCCGGGATCGGCGCCGATGATGAGGCATGCATCGACCTCTCGGTGGCCGAGCAGGTCGACCGCCGTGGTCTCACCGGGGTTGTAGTACGGTATGCCGCGTGAGAAATCGACGCCGTACGGGTAACCGGTGAGGAAGGAGAACGTCTGGTTGGTGCCGTTGACGTTCCAGTGACCTCGCATGGGCGTCAGGGTGAACTTCGTATGCCGGTTGAGCTCGTCGACGAGCTGGATGGCGTTCCTGACATTTTTGTACCTGCCGGGAGACTGCGTCAGACCTATCCCCGTGAACAGCGCCCCGAACCGGGCGTTTCTGCAGAGTTCGGCCAGACCGATCAACCTCTCCCGTGTGACGCCTCCAACGCTGGGAGGAAGGGTATCAGCATGGCCCCTGAGAATTGCCCGCAGGGCTGAAAACACGGCATAATCTCCACCAGGCTTGATCCTGATGAATTCGTCGGCGAGCTTTGCGGTATCGGTCTCCCTGATATCTACGACGACGAGAGTCCGGTCCCGGTATCCGTTATCCCGGTACTTCCCGTTGACGAACGTCGTATACCGGGAGAGATGGCGGGGGTGCGACTCTATCGGGTTAGAGCCCCAGTAGATCACGACATCGGCCCGGTTCTTCACCGCACCGAGCGTGCATCCCGGGTTCCCGGCCTCCTGGATGCCCATGATCGATGGACCGTGACAGATCGACGAACAGTTATCGATTACGCCCCCGATCTCTTCGGCGATATGGATGCCGATACACTGTGCTTCTGCGGACGTGCCGCTCCACCCAAAGAGAAGCGGCCTTTCGGCGTTGCCGAGCACTTCTGCGGTATACCGGACCGCCTCTTCAATTCCGATCGGTGTCCACGATCCTCCTTTCCTTGCGATTGGGGATGTAAGGCGGCTGCCGGACAGGAATTTTTCCGAGCCCAGCGAGCACGCGTTGTCGACGGACGTGACGGTCCCGTTCTCGACCCTCACGACGAGGTCGTCGCAGAGGCACCCGCAGAGAGGGCAGACAACATCGCGGATGGTTGCGGAACTGCCGCCGTTTCCCCCGCGGGGCCCCGGCACCGAGGGGCATACGGTGCCGCCCTCCTCGACGAGGATCTCCCAGCCTGACCTTGGAGGCGTCTCGCTCCGTGCCAACGTCCCCTCCAGCCATTTGTAGTCCGGGGCACCGGTTCCCCGCGTATTTGCGTGCAGGATTGCATTTGCATGCGGCCCGCAGGGGATGAATACGGTTCCTGAGACGAGATCTTCGGAAGGTGTGGCGATGAATACCTCTTCTCCTGTCTCGGTCGAGAGGAGGAGTGGATCTTCTGCCGCGGCACCGAGTTCCAGGAGATCGAACGGGTTGACGAAACAGCGCCCTGTTTCATGGGAATATCCGGGCGTGTCTTTATAGTAGAGTTTTCTGCCCTGTGCAATCGTCCTCCCGCTCGTGATGAGAACTCTCATTGAGGGGCAATCTGCCTCCAGTGTTAATATCTTTTACGAAAAAGTGTTTTACAATTATGGAATATACAACAATTTTTGTTTACCCGGGGTGGCTGCCTCCGGAGCGGTCTGTTACGGGAATGAGAGGGGCTTTGCCGGTTCGGTCCTTCACCGGAGTTCGGGAAGGGAAACCCTGCCTTTACCCGGCGCTCGCCCATCCCGGCAGTTAACCTGCAGCGAATTGTGCCGCTTTCTGTTTTTCCTCTTCGAACATCTCTCCCAACCTGAATAATTCAGCCGGGCTGAGATGATGCTCCGCCCGGGTGAAGACTTCCCTCTCTTCCGAGGCGAAGTGCGCCTCGACCCGTTCCCTCAGGTCGACGAGCGCCGGCATCCAGGCGTCGTCCCTGAGAGGGATCATCTCGAACCGGGCAAGTGTTTCACGAATCTCGGTATGCTCGTCAAGCGACCGCTGGATCTCCTCCGGCACCATGTCCCCGAGTCTCGCATAGAGTGTGGCCTCTTCCGCGTATACGTGCCCCGGCAGCTCGCGGCGGAGCGTGATGCACCGGACATCCCGGGTCTCGGGATTGCTCTCGAGCTCGTCGAAGAGATCCCTGATAAGGTCGTGGTCGTCCCTGATCAATTCAAGAATCTGCGGCATATTTGTCCTCCATCCGAATGAAGAATAGCGGATGCGGTACTTAACGATTTCGCCGGATTCTAACAGGCCGGGAAAAAAAAATAGAGGCATCGGCGCTTGCGCACCTGCCTGCACCGATAACGCCGGATCGTTCAGCGTGCCGCAACCGGCAGCGCGCTTCTCTTTACCTCCTCGTATCGGCTGCCGAGGTTCGAGAGATCGCCGCTGCTCATCATCTGTTGCATCTGCGCAAAGATCTTCTCTTCCTCCTCGCCGATGTGGTGCTTCACGTTCTCCTGGATCACCGTCGGTGTCGCGGCGACAGTCGCCGGAGTACGGTAAATCGCCGGATACCCATAAATGGTGCAGAAACATAGGACTGTACGCATGTGGGAAGAGGTATCGGACGCCCCGAATCCCGGCACGAAGCTCCGGCGCGAACTCGGGCTGCCGGCAGTCACCCTCTCGGGTGTGGGGATCATCCTCGGGGCCGGTATCTACGCCTTGCTCGGGGAAGCGGCCGGTATGGCCGGCAACGCCGTCTGGTTGACGTTCGCCATCGCCGCCGCCATCGCTGCGTTCAGCGCCCTGAGCTATGCCGAGCTATCGTCGATGTATCCCCGTGCGAGCGCCGAGTTCGAGTACGTCAGAAACGCCTTCGGTAGGAAGCTTGCATTCGTCGTCGGGTGGTTGATCATCTTCTCCGGCATCCTCGGCGCCGCAACCGTCTCGCTCGGGTTTGCCGGCTACTTCTCGGACCTCGTCGGATTTCCGGTCATCCCCTCCGCGATCCTGATCCTCCTCTTCCTCGCTGGAATCCTGTTCTCCGGCATCAAGGAGACCGCCCGGGTCGCTATCGCCCTGACCCTCATCGAGGTAGGGGGCATCGTCATGGTCATCCTGATCGGCCTCCCGCACCTCGGGCAGGTGGACTACCTCGATATGCCCCTCGGAGTCCCGGGCCTCCTGCAGGCGTCCGCACTCGTCTTCTTTGCCTACATGGGGTTTGAGGAGATGGTGAAACTCTCCGAAGAGACCAAAAACCCGGAGCGGACCATCCCCATCGCCCTGATCATCGCGCTTGCCATCTCCGTCTTCCTCTACATCCTGGTATCCCTCGCCGCCGTCTCGGTCGTCGGCTCCGAGCAGCTCGCCGCCTCGCGGGCACCCTTCGCCGACGTCGCGTCCATCGCTCTCGGCCCCGTGGCGTTCACCCTCATCTCCGTCATCGCCCTCTTTGCTACAGCAAACACTGCGCTCCTGATGATGATGGCGTCGTCCCGGATCATCTACGGCATGGCTTCCTCCTTCTCGCTCCCGACGGTCTTTTCCCGGGTGCACCCCCGGACACGGACGCCCTGGACGGCCATCGTCGCCGTTGCACTCGCCTCCGTGGTCTTCCTCTTTGCCGGCGAGATCGATTTCGTTGCCAACGTCACGAACTTCACGCTCTTTGTAACATTCGTCGTCATCAACGCGTCCGTGGTCCTGCTCCGGTACCGTGCGCCGGATGTGGCCCGGCCCTTCCGGATACCGGGGAGTATCGGGTCCCTGCCGGTCATCCCGGTCGTCGGCATCATCTCAAGTCTCTTCCTCCTCGTCCAGCTGGACCCCCTGGTACTGCTGGTCGGCGGGCTCCTGGTCGTTCTCGGTGCGGGGATTGCACTGGTCGGGGGACCGCGTGACGGTGGAAGATTGTCATAAACCCAATAGTTTATGGATTTACTATATTCAACCGGGATTAATATCGATAAACCCTATACTCCTCCGCACCCTCACCAGTAACATGACAGGTCAATCTTCTGTCAGGCGTGGCGGAGCGTTTCTCGTGGTTCTTGCGCTCCTTGCCGTCGCCGTCACGCTCGTTGCCGGATGCACGGCAGGTACGGAGAACGGAACACCCACTCAGGGGGACGGGGTCTCCGGGACCCTCTCGGTCACCGGCTCGACGACCGTCCTCCCGATTGCCCAGCTGGCCGCTGAGGCGTTCATGGCCGAAAACTCCGGCGCCGATATTCAGGTCAGCGGGGGCGGGTCCAGCGTCGGCGTCCAGGCCGTCGGCGAGGGCACCGCAGGTATCGGTATGGCTTCCCGCGACTTGAAGGATGCTGAGAAGGAGAAGTATCCCGACCTTGTCAAGCACACCGTTGCCATCGACGGCATCGCGGTTATCGTCAACCCGCAAAACACCGTTGAGCGGTTGACGGTGGAGCAGATCCGGGGCATCTACAACGGCACCTACACCAACTGGAACCAGGTCGGCGGGTCGGACCAGCAGATCGTCGTCGTCGGCCGTGACAGCGCTTCGGGAACCCGGGAGTACTTCCAGGAATCCGTGATGCAGGGAGAGGACTTCGTCGGTACCCAGCTTGAGAAGAACTCGAACGGTGCCGTGGCACAGACCATCGCCCAGACTCCGGGTGCCGTCGGGTACGTCGGGCTCGGTTACCTCGACGACACCGTGAAAGGCCTCTCCGTGGATGTGAACGGGAATGCCGTCGCGCCCACGATCGAGACCGTGAAAGCCGGAACCTATCCGATCTCGCGCGAAGTGTTCATGTTCACGAAGGGCGAAGCAACCGGTCTCGCGAAGGCCTACATCGACTTCATCCTCAGCCCCGACGGCCAGGCGATCGTCGAGGAAGAGGGATTCGTCCGGGTTGACTGAAAGGCAATAGTGCCTCTCTCATTCCCTTTTCTCATTGCAGTGCGATCTTCTGAGAGGATCCGCTCTGTCTTCCCGCACCCGTCTTGAACCGGGTTCCCATTCTTCTTTTATGGCCGTCTTCTCCTCCGGATGGGCGCCAAATATCCCGGTTTCCATCTCTTCGAGAATACAGGCTTGTTATAATGCTTGTCATCTCTGTTGTGCCGCTGATAACCCTCGGCTACTGTGCGAGCAGCGATGCCGGAGCACTCGGGCTCTCGGCTGCCGACGATGCAAAGTGAATGGGGAACATACTCTTGAGGACCATACGGAGGCGCTCGAAGAACTGGGCGTCAGGATGATCGAGCAGAAGGCCATGGACGTCGCCGGGCAGTGCGCGATCTACACTTCGGCAAAGCCCGGAGTTTCAGCAGCGGGAGATCCGGCAACAGCAATGCCGCTTTCTGCCGCCCGGCAGCCTGTGCGTGTCCCTGCAAACGTTTCCCTGCTTCTGGTATTATAAGATGTATCCGTCCTGCTGAGTGGAGATGTGGTGGATCTTTTTCTCTATGCGTCTTTGTTGAGGCTGAAACTCTCTTTAGAGCGTGGAAGATTTTTATGCTAGTAACTATATAAATCGCTATACAATCCCTCGTGCATATAGTGTACTTCGGGAAAGACTATGGTGGATGATCCGTTAGGAACCGCCCATGAACCGTGGAAAGACTACTGTACGGGGCGGCCTCGCCGTCCTCACCGGACTTGTCGTCCTTGCCGCACTCTGTTGCGGCACCGCCTGGGCACAGCCCGTGACGGGAGAGCAGGATCAGAACAGCATCAGCGTTTCCGGCTCGACGACGGTGCTTCCCATTGCACAGCGTGCTGCCGAAGAGTTTCAGAACATGAACCCCGACGTTGAGGTTCTCGTCAGCGGCGGTGGTTCCAGCGTCGGTGTCCAGGCCGTCGGTGAAGGTACTGCCGATATCGGCATGGTCTCCCGCGAGCTCAAGCCTGAAGAGGAGCAGCAGTATCCCGATCTCGTCGAAACCACCATAGCGAGCGACGGTATTGCGGTCATCGTAAACCCGGCGAACACGGTCGAGAACCTCACCTTAAGCGAGGCGCGGGGCATCTACAACGGCACCTACACCAACTGGAACGAGGTCGGCGGGTCGGACGAGCAGATCGTCGTCGTCGGCCGTGACAGCGCTTCGGGAACCCGGGAGTTCTTCTCCGAAGCCGTAATGGAAGGCGAGGACTTCGTCAACACCCAGCTCGAAGTGAACTCGAACGGTGCGATGCAGCAGACGGTCGCCCAGACGCCCGGTGCGATCGGCTACGTCGGACTCGGCTACGTCGACGAAACGGTCAAAGCGCTCAATCTCACCGTGAACGGCACCAGTTTGGCACCGAATCAGGAAACGGTGACCTCGGGTGAGTATCCGCTCGCTCGTGACCTCTACATGTTCACCAGGGGAGAGCCTTCAGGGCTGGCAGCAGAGTACATCAACTTCATCCTCAGTGACACCGGGCAGCAGGTCGTCCTGGACGAGGGGTTCGTGCCCCTGAACCAGACCGGAACGGATGCAGGCGGTCAGCAGATGACCGAACCTGCCGGGATGGCGATGTAATCCTTTTCTCTTTTTTCTGCGGGCCGGGTTACTGTGTTCTTTTCTCTCCGGCCGTGTAATGTTCTATCGTGCCGGTCGCTTCCAGCTTCCCGTTGTTCAGCACCGAGACGGCGCCGTGGCCGCATGCAACCAGGCACCGGCGGCCGGTCGGGGCGAGTTCCTCGTCCAGGTTCCGGACCAGCTCAAGCAGCGCCTTCCTCTCCCTGCGGGCGCAGTCGCTGTCGACGTTGACCGACGTCACCAGGAAGTCGGCCAACGAGTTGTAGCGTTTCCGGTCCTCATCGAGGCTCCCGAAGTTGATCAGGGTATCGGCGGTGAAGATGATCCCGTGCCCCGGACAGAAGAAGTAGACCTGGCCGTGCATGTGCCCGCCCAGGGACTCGAGGACCTCGAACTCAAGGTCGTGGACCGCAAAGCGTGCAAGGACGGGGAAAATCGACCGGGTGCCGATCTTCTCCGCCGGGAAAGTCTTGGGGTTCTCCGGCGGAGTGAAATGCGAGAAGAGGTTGATGACGGTCGTGTAGACCTCCTCGAGGATCGAGGACTCGCTGCGCGAGCCGTAGGCACGGTTCGCCCGGCGGATGATCTCGAGCGACCCGGTGTGCGTATACGCTTTTGCCTCGAAGAGACCGCCTGCCCCGCAGTGGTCCGCGTCGGCGTGGGTGATGTAGATCCTCTGAATCCTCCCGGGATCCCCGAGGCCATAGTGGTGGAACATCCGCATGGCGTCCTGGTGGTAGATCCCGTATCCGGTGTCGATCATGACGGTCTCGTCCGGGGCGCGGAGCAGGAAGATGTTCCCGCCGCCCGGCATCTGGAAGCAGAAGACCTCGACGTCGTCGTTGAGGGGGATACGCTGGACGTCCGCGTAAAACCGGTCGTCGGTGGTGTTCTGGAGCGTCCGGCCTGTGAGCAGGATACACTCGAAGACTTCCTTCGGGTCCTGGCCGAGATTGTTGAGTTCCTGGACGATGTGGTTGACGTCCTGCAGGAGGGAGAGCAGGAACTCGTCCTCGGCCGTCCCGATCAGCCCCCGCACCGCCTGGGCGAACCTGACATAAAAGACGGTATCGTCGAGCTTCTCGCCGGTCGTGTCGTACTCGAGGATCTCGAGGCGGTAGCGTGACTTCAGCCGGTCGAGCAGGCTCTCGATGATCGTGGTATCCTCGATGTTTAAGCTGATGGTGAGCCTGTCGGGGTCGCACCTCGCACCTCCGGTGCTCGAACTCCTGCTCGAAGCCTGGCGGCTTCTCGAGCTCCAGACGTTGTCCGTCGCTTCCTGATGGAACATCGTTCTTCGGTGCTCCTGCTCCGGTTTCTCGCACCTTCGGTGCTCACGCTCCTGCCCTTCGGCCAGTCGCGCTTCGCACCCTCGCAGGTCGCACCGCCGGTCGTCGAAGTCGATGTAGGCGATGTTTGCCCCTGCCCCGGTGATATAGGTGAGGAGCTCGAAGAGGGATCCGGGCTGGTGAGGAACGTGTACGGCGAACTTGAGAAACCCAGGCGTGGGGAGCGTTTCCTGCAGGTAGCCGATCGCGTGGAGGTCTTCCTTCATCCGCGAGTAGGTCGCGGGCGTCGCGGTCACTTCGAAGAAGACCGTGGCGGGATCGATCCTGCGGTCGTACTGAATGCGGTTGATGTTGCCCGAATATGACTTGACGATCTCGGCCGCGCGATGCAGCGCGCCTGGTTTGTCGGGCATTCTGGCGACAAAAGAATATTTATTCACCCGGTTCACCTTGTGATTTTTATAGGTGAGCGGTCGTCCTATAAGCACTTTTTGTGCGTTGCGGTGGGCGTGAACGAGAAAAGGGAGGGTTCCGGTGCCTGCATGCCGTTTTGCCGTGGCCGGTCACGCGGGGGCAATCTTCGAGCGCACAGCCTCCGCCCAGGAGCGGACGGCTTCCCAGTCGCGGAAGTCTCCGGTTTTTGCCCGGATAAGCTTGGTGATGGTGCGGTCGGTGAGGGACAGGCGGCCGCTCTCCAGCCTTCCCGGAAAGATGCCGATGTCCACCGGGTTTACGAGCATCCTGACCTGGTCCATCGACGCTTCCGCTTTCCTGAGGATCTCGGCCCCTCCGTCCGCGACCGTAAGCCCCACGGCAAAGTAGGCGACCGGGATGGTGCGCAGGTGCTGCTGGTGCCGTTCGATGAAGACCTGCGATTCCGGGAGCCATTTTCCTACGTAGATCGGGCTCCCGATGACGGCCGCCCGGTACGGGGAGAGATCCCGGACTTCGTTCACCGGCCGCACATCGACCTCAACGCCTGCCTTCCGGAATACATCGCCGATCGCCTCCGCCACTTCTGCGGTCGAGCCGTAGCGGGTGGCATAGGCAACAAGAATCCTGTCCGCCATGATACAGGTACCTCTCGTTCGACCGGTCTTATTCATTGCGGGAGATATCGGTTAGGTTCTTATGGGTTGGTCTCCCCAGGAAGTCCGATGGCGACAAGAGAAGAGAGTGCCGAAGTATGGTACCACAGAGGCCAGGCTCTCTGCAGCACCAGGGACTACGACAAAGCGGTCGTCTGTTACGATAAGGCCCTTGAACTCTCCCCCGGCGACCCGGTACGCTGGAGACGAAAGGGGTTTGCTCTCATCAAAGCCGGCCGCTGCGATGAGGCGCTTGCCTGCTTTGACCGGGCACTCGCTCTCGATCCGGAGGATGCGACGGCCTGGCAGAGAAAGGGATACGCTCTCGCGCACCTCGGGGAGCACAACGACGCCATCGCCTGCTGTGATCGGGCGCTCACGCTGGACCCGGAGCATGTCCTCGCCCGGCAGAGCAGGGGCTGGGTGCTCGGGGCCATGTGCCGCTACGACGAGGCGGCGGCATGTTACGAGGGGGTCCTCGCAATCGACCCGGAACGGGGGTCCGCGGCCTGGCACCGGGACCGGATGCGGGAGCGGAGGAACCTTGAGGCGCTTGCATCCGAGATCCGGGAGGCGGAGCGGTTCGTCGAGGTGCCGGCCTGCATCCGGGACGTCGCCCGCGAGCGGGACTACGGCAACGTCGATCTCGCGCGGGCAGTGCTCCGGGAACTGGTCGGACAGGCGGAGAGGCCGGCGGTTCAGCAGCCGTGAGCGCTTCCCGATGGAGGGAGGATGGGACTCATCCTCCTTCACACCCTTACTCCGCGCGCAACGCCTCGATCGGGTCGAGATTCGACGCCCGCCACGCCGGGTAGACCCCGGTGACGATGCAGATCGCGGCGCCGACGGCCATGGCCATCGGGACGTAGACGATGCTCCCCGGCGCGAAGAAGTACTCGGCGGTGCCGACCATGCCGAGCACGACGACGTAGCCGATGATGAGGCTCGCGACGGCACCGATGACCGCCCCGACGAGCCCGAGGATCGTTGCCTCGTAGATGAACATCCGCAGGATCTCGGTCCGTTGCGTCCCGATGCTTCGCAGGATCCCTATCTCCCGCACCCGTTCGTTCACCGACATCATCATCACGTTGAAGATCGAGACAGCGGCAACGAGGAGCGAGATCCCTGCGATCGCCATCACGAACGTCGTCATCGTGGAGAGTGTCGAGGTGATGCTCTCCATCATGCGGCTGCTGTCCTGGACGGTGACCTCATCCTCTTTCCTGTTGAGCCCGTCTTCGATCGCCGTCTTGACCGTGTCGATCTCGTTTAGATCGTTCACAACGACGTTGACCTGGTCGTACTCCCCCTCGCCGCCGTAGATGCCGGTGAAGAGCTTATCGCTTCCGATGATCGCCATATCCGTGGAGAGGTCCATCGACATCCCCCGTTCTTCGAGGATGCCGACGACCCGGACTGTCGTGGTGGACCCCTCATCGGGATCGCCGATCTCGATCTTGCTCCCGATCTTGAGGCCGAGCCGTTCGGCAAGCGTCGGCCCGACGACCACCGAGGTCGTGCTCTTCGGGTACTCCCCCTCCTCGACGGTGAGAATCTCGCGCATGATATCCGCATCAAGGCCGTAGATGGTCGCTCTCCCGGTCTCCGACCCGACCTCGATCCGGTCGGATTCGGACCTGACGGTGTAGGCGGTGCCGTACTTCGCGACGATGCGCTCGATATCCCGGAACTGGTCGTCATCGATCACATCGTCGTCGTCATCGGAGGAGGAACCGCTGCCGACGACAACCCTGCCTCCTCCTCCGCCCATCATCATGCCGCCCCCGCCCCCGGTGTACGGGGTGACGGTGAGCTTATTTGCCATATCGGAGAGCTCTTCCGTGACGGAGAGCGTCATGTTCGCCCCCATCATCCCGATCGAGGCGATGGCGACGACGCCGATGACGATACCGAGGGCGGCAAGAACCGATCGCAGGAAGTGAAGCCGGACACTCCTCATCGAGAGCGCAAGGATGATATCTTTCCCGATCATGCCACTCTCCCGTCCCGGATGACAATCGTCCGTTCCGCGTATGCCGCGATCTCGGATTCATGGGTTACCATGATGATCGTACGGCCTTTTCGATGGAGATCTGAGAGCACCTCCATGATCTGGGCGCCGGTCTGCGAGTCCAGGTTGCCGGTCGGCTCGTCGCAGAGGAGGATCGCCGGGTCGTTGACGAGCGCCCGCGCGATCGCGATCCGCTGCTGCTGGCCGCCCGAGAGTTCGTTCGGCTTATGAGCCGAGAGGCTCTCGTCGATCCCGACCAGGGCAAGGAGGTCTCTCACCCGGCCGGTATCGTCGTTTTTGCGGTGCTTCATGATGTAGGGGTACTCGACGTTCTCGTACGCGGTCAGGAGGGGAATGAGGTTGAACTTCTGGAAGATGTAGCCGAGGGAAGAAAGCCGCAGGCTGGTCAGCTCCCGGTCGTCCATCTCCCTGATGTTCTTCCCGGCGAGGAAGAGGTTGCCGGACGTGGGGCGGTCAAGGCACCCGATCTGGTTGAGGAGGGTCGATTTCCCCGATCCCGACGGCCCCATGATGGCGACGAACTCCCCCTCGTCGATGGTGAGCGATATTTCCCTCAGTGCCGTGACGTCGCCTGAGGGGAGGGGATAGACCTTCGTGACGTTGTCGAGTTCGATAACCGGACTGCTCATCTGTCTTCTTCCCCTGGATTACCTGCGAAACCGGTCACGGATCTTACCCAGGTATCCCTTCCGCCACGCGACGATGATAGCCGCGCCCCCCACGATCACGAGGAGGATCTCGAGGACCGGGATCTGTGAAAACCCGCTGCCGAACGATCCGAACAGGCCCATACCCCCTCTTCCACCGGGGCCGCCGTTGATGCGGGTCTGGGTCTCGCCGTCAGTACCTGTCTGCGGTGCCTGCCCTGCGGTGGAGAGGGAGACGGTCACGGTCTCCGTGAAGGTTTTGCCGTCCTCGTCCCGATACTGGACGACGAGCGGGATGGAAGATGCGCCCTGCGCGCTGCACGTGACCTCGAAGCTCGAGAAGTCGTCTGACTCCAGTCCGCCGACGACGTAGACCGGGTAGGGATCGGTTGCGGTCGCCGGGTCATCGACGGTGACCTTGACTGAGTAGGCGTCTTTCAGGCCGGCGTTGGTCACGTCGCCGGTCAGCGTGACCGTGCTGCCGCTCCGGGCGACCTCGATGTTGTTGACCACCATATCGGGTTCGACCACCCGCTCGCCGATCTCGACGGGGACGGTCAGAGTAGCGTGGTGCTCGTTGATCCCGTTCCGGTAGGAGACGTCGAAGGTGAGTTCGGTCGACTGCGACGCCAGGATCCTAAACGAGGCGTTCTTCTCCTCGTCCGGCGAGAGGGCTCCGAGGAAGACGGCCGTCTGGGTGGACCTGATGCCTTCGCCGGTCGGGGTGACGGTTACGCCGTTCACGCTGTTCTCACGGGGGTTCCCGAGAGAGAGAACGATGGTGTCTTCGCTGTTTGCCGGGTAGGTCTCCGGGGCGTCGACGACGTTGACCCGGATCTCGGTACTCTCGACCGTCACCGGAACGGAGTAGCGGACGCTCCCGCTGTTCCGGAGGTCCATGTAGAAGACCGGATAGTATATGCCGTCCGCGGTATCGGCCCTCACGGTGAACGTGAACGACATGGTGTTCCCGGGGCCGATGGTGCCCACCGAATCGTAGGTCTTGTCGTTGACGACGGCAATCCCGTTGGGATACAGTTCGGCCCTGCTGATGGCAACGCCCGTCTCCCCGGTGTTCTTGATCTCGACCGTCACCGTACCCGTATCCCCGCGCATGAGCGCGTCGGGATTGACGGTGACCCCGGTGACCGTGATCTGTTCCTCCGCCGATGACGTTTCGGCCGCCGCCGCAACACCCACGATTGCCGACAGGAGGAGGAGCAGAATGCAGAGGTTACGTTTCATCGGCTCTGCCTCCGGCGCATGGCGGTTCCTGCACGGCACCGGTGCTGTTCTGGTATCGTTCTGGCAGTTTTCATGGTCTGTTCACTCGCTGTGAATCTGCTGCTCTGATGTCGCGTCCTCCCCGGAATCTGCGGAAAGGGCTGCCCGACAATGTAAACTATATTTTACATATTGTTATTTATATGTTACCAATTGCCGGAAAATTTGAACATAATGGGGAGTGGATCGGACATCTCGTGCAAGAGAGTTCCGGCTTACGGGTACGTTCCGGTTCACCCTGCTGAACCGTCAGCGTCCCCGGATCGTGCGCCGGTCGGGGGGGTGCAGGGTTATGCGATCAAACGGTGCGCGAGATAAAGGATAGAAGAGGGGAGGTGATGGTCGGGCAGCAGGACGTTTTATGAGTCATGGTGAGTCTGATCGTTCAGGCGGTGTGTATCGCACGGTCGACTCCCGGGCACTGAGTGGGTGATATTAGCCATACTGCTGCCCGATAATCCTCCTCGTTCGTCGCCGTCGGAGAAGCGGTGACGGGACTCTCCCCCTCTCCTCTGCCGGTATTCTGACGTGACGGTTTTCCTTACTCAGCATTTCAGCGCCGTTATACGTGAGCGTGTCCTGACGCTCCTCGTCGAATCGCCCACGGATAAGGTGCGGGCGGCTTCTGTTTCGCCGTCTTCCATAAAGTTTGCATCTCGGTCTTCTCGGAGCCCCGTCCCTCGAGCAGGAGGGCGCGGGTGCAGAGCACGGTGCGGCTCCTGATGCGGCAGGGCTTCTTTTCACGTGTGTACCTCCATTCTGCTCCGGGCGGTGGCCCCGCCACGGGGGATGGCAGGACCGACACGCCACGTCAAGTATGTTATACATTTTGTTATTAAAAGGTTACCTATTGCCGCTGTTTCTGCATGCCCTGTAGAAGGACGGCATGCCCTCCGGGAGGCCTTCCGACGACCGGCTCCAAAAAACGAAAACAGGTTTCAGGGTAATCTTACCGTGCAAAGCATGAGGAGACAATGCAGATCTGCTGCCCCGCTCCGTCGTCAGGGGCGCGCTAAAAAACGTCTGCGGCAGCGGTCCCCGTTCGCCGGGAGGGATTCCCCGGGATTATTTCCGTTCTGCCGTATCGCCGTAAAGGAAGATGTCCTCGATGGTGACGCCGAAGAACCTGGCGATCCTGAAGGCGAGGTCGAGCGACGGGTCGTACTTCCCCTTCTCGATGGCGAGGATGGTCTGCCGGGTGACCCCGAGCTCGTTTGCGAGCCCCTCCTGGGTCAGGTCGTGCATCGCCCGGTAAACCTTAATCCTGTTCTTCATCTCTATCCCATTCTCCGTACTTGCGGGCGTAGTACATCCTGAACCCCACGTACAGGAAGATCATCAGGCAGAGGAGCACCAGCTGGCCGATGGCAAACCTGCCGAAGAGATCGAAAGGCAGGACGTCGGGCTCCGTTATTCGTATGATCAGTGCATGGGTAACGTTAGGGTCCGGTGGATGGGGCGGGCGCAGCCCGAGCGGCCTCGAAAACGCAACGACCGCACTCCCAAGGCTGATCGCGAAGAAGACCACCCAGGAGACCTCCAGCGTCCGGAGCGCCGCCTTCTCTGTGATCATCGCCGTCCGTTCATCCTCTAACCGCTCTTCGACCCTCCGCCGCGCTACATAAAGCAGGAGGACGCCGAGGACGAACGCGACCTGGATCAGGATCGGCCTTTCAAGCTCCACCGAGAGCCAGAAGATGCCGACCTCGGCGAGCGCGACGATGCCGGCCAGAAGATAGAATGTATTTCGCTTCATATTGCAGCCGTTGTATACGATCTTGAACATTTTGTTATTAATGTGTAACCCCGGCAAACGGCGTATGGGGCTCTCATCGCCCGACCTCATCTTCGTGCGGGATGCAGGTGTTTGAAATCGGTTTTGTCCCCGGCCTGTCCCGGTGCACTGGACCGTGAGGATAATGGGGAGTGCGAGCGCTAGCGAGCTTGAGCACCGCTAGGTGCGAGTGCTGACTGGCCGGGGGAAGCGCTCGGCATGGACGAGGAAAAATCCCGGTACAGTGGACCGTGGGGATATCGCGTCTGGGGGAGGGGCTGACGGGGAGGGGGAGACCCCCCCCCCTGTCCCCTCGAAACTCTTCGAGTTTCTCGTGCTCCTGTCGTTCCGACAGTCGCACACCCCCTCGTGGCAATATGCGACCGGCCGAAGGGCGGGAGGACGAGCACCGAAGGTGCGCAGTCCCCACGAAATCCGAGTCAGGTGTGACCGGAGGTAATTGTCGAATGCAAAGGTTCGGGAGCGTGAGCACCATCAGATACGATCGCGCAAACCCTGTGGAGATCAGCCTTCGAGTGCTTGAGCTCCGATTCTACGAACTGGCGCACTCCGCACACTTCGGGTGCTTGAGCTCCGATTCTACGAACTGGCGCACTCCGCACACTTCGGGTGCTTGAGATCCGGTTCTTCGCACCTAACGGTGCTCACGCTCCTGCTCGAAACCCATCGGGTTTCTCGCGCTCCGGCCAGTCAGCACTCGCACCCTATAGATTCATTGTAATCGTGACAGGGGTCGATCTGAAGTGCGGGCCTGCATCAGGAATGAATCTCCAGAGAAGGGTTTCAATAAGGCCGAAGGACTGCGAAGTCGGCCTTCATCGGCCGTCCCAAAAAAGGTCACATGAAGAGGAGGCCTGCCCGCCCCCCCTTCCGCCTCCGGCGAATCCGCTTCACCGGTGCGCGAAGTAGGCGCTCACCCGGCCGCTTTCCACCGAGTCGATCCGGGCAAACCCGATCCGTTCGAACTGGACGACGCGGTCAGCCTCTCCGGCGACCAGCGGTTCGCAGAACCCCTCGAGGCTCCCGTCCTGCCGCAGAAGGGTGCAGGGAAGTTTCGCGTCCGCCGGGAGCCACTGGATGATCGGCGCCTTCTCGCGCCGGGCATCCTCGAGCGAGTCGCCAGCGTAGGAGAGATGCGGCTCATCCCCGTCCCACTCGATCCTGACGTTGTAGAGGTCTTTCAGGCGGACCATGCTCCGGCCCTCGAGATCCGCCCGCGGGAGGAGCACCCTTCCGGCGGTGACGAGGGTGCGGACCCCCCGGGAGGGATCGTTCGGATGGAGGGCCGCGTGGGCCTCATGAAGGGGAGCCCCGGCGACGACGGCCTCGACCGGGTCGGGCACGAAGAAGTAGCGGTTCGCCTTCGGGTCGACGAGCTCCTTGTTCCGGGAGTACAGGTTCTCCCACGAGAACGATATATCGGTCTCCCCGATACCGATATCGACCATGGCGTTCCGGACCGCCTCGGGCTCGATACCCCGGCGTGCGATCGCCCGCAGCGTCCCGAGATGGATGTCGTCCCAGCCCGTGTAGATGCCGCTGTTGATACCTTCGCGCATCCCCGACGTCGAGAGGACGACCCCCGATATCCCCATCCGGCCGTAATGGCGGTAGACCGGCGGCTTCCAGCCGAAGTAATCGAAGATGTAGCGCTGTCTCCGTGTGTTTGCGATGTGATCCTTCCCGCGGATCACGTGGGTGATCCCGAGCAGGTGGTCGTCCACCGCGACCGAGAAGTTCATCAGCGGGAAGACCGTGGCGTCCACCCTCGGGTGGAGGGGCGCGTTCACGATCCGCATCGCGGAGTAGTCGCGCATCGCCGGGTCGGGGTGGGCGAGTTCCGTCTTCACCCGGACGGTCGCGTCACCCTCGTAGAATTCCCCGTCAAGCATCTGTCGCCAGAGTTCCAGGTTCTCCTCCACGGTCTGGTCCCGGCAGGGGCACGCCTTTCCCTTGAGTTTGAGTTCCCGGAAGCGTTCTGCGTCGCAGACGCAGACGTAGGCGCCGCCGAGCTCGATGAGTTTCCTGCACCAGTCGTAGTAGACGTCGAGCCTGTCGCTCTGGTAGACGATATCGGTGATGCCGAGCCCCAGCCACGTGATATCCTCCCGAACCATGTCGTATGCCTCGGGATCGACTCTCCTCGGATCGGTGTCCTCGATACGGAGGACGTACCGACCGCCGTAGCGTCGGACATAGTAGTCGTTTAAGATGGAGGCCCGGGCATGCCCGAGATGCAGCGGCCCGCTCGGGTTCGGTGCGAACCGCATCACCACGCCGTTCTCCGCACCCTCGAGGGCGGGAAGTCCCCTTGAGTGCTCCCGGGTCTCGGTGAGTTCGGCGAGGAGTTCGGGAGCGATCGCGAGAAGGCGGCTTTTGCGGTCGGACTGGCTCATCGCCGCCACCTCCGCGATCACCTTCCCCGCGAGAGGGCCGAGTTCCCGGGCCCGGCTCCGGAACTCGGGGTGCTTGCCGAGCACCGTGCCGATAACCGTTCCGCTCTTCGGGGGCGCGTCGTGCTTCACGGCGTTCTGCAGGGCGTAGATAAAGAGCAGGTGCTCAATATCGGCGTCCATGGTATCAGTTGCCCCGGGCGATGAAGTAATCGGCAATTTCCGCAAGAAGCCGCTTCTCCTCTGAGTCCTGGAGGACCGAAAGCGCCTGTTTTGCGACGCCTGCCCGCTCGACGGCGACGGCACGCACTTCTTCGGCGATGCCTGCATCCTGCAGCCGGGCGATGAGATCGTCGATCTCGGCACCCGTAAGTGCCCTCCGGTACGGGGCGAGGTCGATCCCCTTCTCGCGCGCCTTGATCGCTATCAGGGTCTGCTTCCCTTCCCGGATGTCCGAGGCGCGGTCCTTGCCGCTCTTCTCGGTGCTTGCAAGAAGGTCGATGAGGTCGTCCTGTATCTGGAAGGCAACGCCGCTGTTCACCCCGAACAGGTAGAGGGCGTCGGCCTGGACCGGGGTCGCGCCCGCAAGGATTCCGCCGATGGCGGCAGACGCGCCGTAGAGCACGCCGGTCTTCTTGCTGACCATCTCGAGGTACTCCGCTTCCGAGACGTCGTCCCTCCTCTCGAACGCCATGTCCATGCTCTGCCCCTCGCAGATCTCGGCGCATGTCCGGGCGAGCATCTTCACCGCACGGATCTTGGCGGCTTCCCCGGCATCCGAGAGGCAGATGAACTCGAACGCCTTCGCGTAGAGCACGTCCCCCGCAAGAATGGCCGTCGGCTCGTCCCAGACCGTGTGCACCGTCGGGACGCCGCGCCGGGCGGCGTCGCCGTCCATGATGTCGTCGTGGATGAGGGTGAAGTTGTGGGTCAGTTCAAGCGCGAGCGCCGCCGGGATCAGGTCGTCCGAGTTCCCTTTCCTCACCGCATCGGCAGCGAGTATGACGACCGCCGGGCGGAGCCGTTTGCCCCCCGCAAGCAGCAGGTGGGCGCTCGCCCGGAAGAGGTCGCCGTGGACGTCTCCGAAGTAGCGGTGGATCACCCTGTCGATCCGGTCGGTATTCTTCTCCAGGTAGTCTTCCAGCGTCGTCATGCACAGTCTCCTTACTTTATCAGGACGTTCTTCCCGTTCCTCAGGATGTGGAGGTCGTTTCCGAGCGTATACCCGATCTCCTCCGCGAACTTCGCGTACTCGCCGGTCATCCCGATGTCGCCGTGCGACGGGATGACATGCTGTGGGTTCAAGAGGTGCAGGAACTCGTAATGGTCCTCCTTGTAAGCGTGGCCCGATACGTGCAGCTCGTCGAAGATCCGCACGCCCGCCATCTTCGCCCGGGCCTCGACCAGGTAGCGCTGCCCGTAGTTCATCGGGTTCGGGATCACCTTTGCCGAAAAGAGGATCTTGTCGCCCTTCTCCAGTTTGTAGGGGGTATCGCCCATCACGATCCTCGTCAGGATGGCGCCTGTCTCTCCCTGGTGGCCGGTGACGATCGGGAGGAACTTGTCCTTCCCCGTCTTCATGATCCGCCGCAGCGTCCTATCAACGGTCCGGCGGTTGCCGAACATGGAGAGGGACTCGGGGAACCCGACCAGCTTCAACTGTTCGGCCGCCGAGCTGTAGCGCTCCATCGAGCGTCCGAGCAGGACCGGTTTCCTGCCGATCTCGTGGGCGCATTCGGCGATGGTCTTGACACGGGATATATGCGACGAGAACGTCGAGACGAAGATGGCGCTTTTGTCGTCCTCGTAGCTGGTGATGGTGTCCCGGACCAGGTCCCGCGCGATCTTCTCGCTCGGGCAGCGCCCCTTGTCGGCGATGTTGACGCTCTCCGTGATGAGAGCGATAACACCCTCCTTCCCGATCTGCCGCAGCCGGGCGAAGTCCGGCGGCTCGCCGAGCACCGGCGTCCTGTCCAGTTTGAAGTCGTTTGCGTAGACGACCGCGCCCCGCGGCGTATGCAGGACCGGGAAGACCGTGTCGATGATCGAATGCTGGGCACGCACGAACTCGAGCGTGAGGTGCGGGGAGATGGTGTAGCGCTGCCCGGCTTTCAGGGCGAAGAGCTTATTGTTCACCCCGAACTTCTGTTCGCCTGCAATCTGCTGCCTGATCAGTTCCGAGGTATAGGGCGTGCTGATGATGGGGGCGTTGTACCGGTGTGCCAGTTTCGGTATCGCACCGATATGGTCCAGGTGCCCGTGCGAACAGACGATCGCCTTGACACTCCCTTCTACCGCATTCATGATGGTGTCATCAGGAATGGCCTTCATCTCGATCAGGTCCAGGGAATGCATATTCTCGATATCAGCATCCTCGTGGATCATCACCTGGTCGAGACGCAGCCCCATATCAAAGATGACAATCTCTTTTCCGCAGCGGACGGCGGTCATATTTCTGCCGACTTCGTTATACCCGCCCACTGCTATAATCTCAATATCCATGTTGACTCCTTGTAGGGATGTTTGTTTCGTGGTTAGTCGCTGTTTCCAATCATTTGCCGGGTCAGGCCGGTTATATACGTCCGGGCGTGCGATAGGTCCCGTATCGACCGGGACCCCGTCAGGAACATCGCCACGCGAAGTTCGCGGTGCATCGCCTCGACGGCTGCAAAGAGGGCATCCTCGCTCTCCATGGCCTGTTTTAAGAGAGGGAGCGCCATGCCCCCGAGATCCGCCCCGAGTGCAACGGATTTCGCGATATCGACACCTGTTCGCAGTCCGCCCGTCGCGATGATCGGGCCTCCTGCCGTCCGGACCTCACAGAGGCTTACCACCGTCGGTATGCCCCAGGAGAGGAACGCTTCCCCGAGATCGGCGAGCCTGGAGTCGTTCGCCCGCAGGCGTTCAATCTTCGCCCACGACGTGCCTCCGTAGCCGCCGATATCGATGGCGCTCGCTCCTGCCCCCCGGATAACCCTTGCGGTCCCGGCGGATATGCCGGAACCCGTCTCCTTCACGATGACCGGGTAGGAGAATTCTTCGCAGAGGTGCCGGAGCGCTTCAAGGCTCCCCTCTGCGTTATGATCGCCCTCCGGCTGAATCGCTTCCTGGAGCGAATTGACGTGGATGGCGATCGCCTGTGCATCGATCATCTCGACAGCCCGTTCCGCCCACTCGATGCCATGGTCGCGGAGCTGGATGATTCCGAGGTTCGCACAGAGGAAGGCACGCGGTGCCTCCTCGCGCACGACGGTGAAACTCTCCTCCAGTTCGGGCTTTTCCAGTGCCGCTCGCTGAGAACCGACACCCATACCGAGGTTATACCGATCGGCGGCACGTGCAAGCCGCCGGTTTACCTCGAGGGTGTCCGGGTGTCCTCCGGTCATCGCTGCAATGAAGAGAGGGGAGCCGAGTGCTCTACCGAGGAACCGGGTTCTGGTCTCGATCGCGTCCATGTTGCACTCGGGAAGAGCGTTATGGACCAGCCGCACGTCCCCGAATCCGGCGTCGCCGGCCTCGACGGGTTGTTCACAACAGATGACCAGGTGATCCCGCTTTCGCGAGGATGTGGCGGTCTCTTTCGTCATGGCATACCCCTTCCGATTATCGTTCCGCCATGCCCGGTGCCGTCCAGGAACCGGCCGATCTTCGAGACATGGAAGATATGCGAATCGATGCCGGCATCGGCCAGCGCCAGGAGCTCTGCAATCTTGCCCTGCATGCCCCCGGTCACGTCGGTGTTTCCCGATCCGCCGACATCGAGTGTCTTCACGATACTCCGGTCGATGCGCGGGACGACAGAGCCGTTCCGCAGCACGCCGGCTACGTCCGTTGCAAGTCCCACGCGCCGGCTCGCGAGAGCGGCGGCAAGGTGGGTCACCAGCTGGTCGCCCGATACGATGCAGGACCCCCGCAGACGGTCCATCACCACGTCGCCGTGCAGCACGGGCACAATGCCGTGTTCCGTCATCTCGGCGATATGGCGGGTCTCGAACGAGACCAGGCGCCCGTCTTGTGCGAGCGCCAGATCGAGGGGGTGGATGCCGATCGCTTCGACGCCCGCATCCCGCAGGGCATCTACGACCGCGGCGTTCAGGCTTGAAACGGCCGCGTGCGTCTCATAAACGCCGGGGACGTTCTCTCCTGTGAGGCCGTCGTTGACACGGTAGCGCCGGGCCTCCGGGTGCCCGCATGACCCTGCACCGTGAACGAGCACGAGTGCGGAATCTCTCCGTACGGCGAGCTCTTCCGCAACCTCGTGCAGGCGAGCGTGATCGATAGCGCATTCTCCCGACTTGTCGGTGATCACGCTCCCTCCCAGTTTCAGTACCACGGTCTCAGTCATGCTTCTCTTTTCTCGCGCCGTCTGTGTCTATGGTGGTGATGATTGCTTTTCCCTCGCAGGCCTCGATGGCCCCGGCAACCCGGCTCTTTGCCCGCCGGGGGCAGAGGGCGACGATGCACCCGCCGCCGCCTGCACCGGTGATCTTCGCGCCGTATGCGCCGCTTGCCCTTGCCGCAAGCACAAGTCTGCTGCTTACCGGGTGTCCCACGCCGAGCGCCTCCAGGAGGGCGTTGTTCATGTCCATGTATTGCCCGAGTTCCTTTGGATTGCCGATGTTATGGAGGGCGGCAAGCGTCACGGCCCCGATGGCGTCCAGTATCGGGTTTGCAATTTCGGGATGCTTGCGCTGCAGGTTCCCGACCTGTTCCACCATTCTCGCGGTGCTGTGCGGCACCAGGGTATTCCCCACGACGACCTGCAGGCTCTCGGGGGGAAGTCTCCGCTTGGAGATCCCGGTGATGAGCACCATTCCCCCGTTTGCGGAGACGTAGGTGTCGGTGGGGCTTGCCCTCCCTTTCTGGACCTTCTTTTCTATGGCGAACGCGGCATCGGCGATATACTCGCGGGTGCGCCCGAGACCGAACTCGTCGTTGATCGCAGAGAGCGTCGCCACCGTCACCGCGGCCGATGATCCGAGCCCGGATGAACTCTGGAGTTGCGAGTGGACGTAGACACTCCCCCGGACCCCCATCAACTTGAAACACTCTTCGATGTAGGGTGACTTCGCGCGTGTCGGGTTCCGGGATTTCCTCACCGTGACGAATACACGGGGCTTGATCGCCATCGCGACTCCCGGCTTTCCATAGACCACTGCATGCTCGCCGAACAGGAATATTTTGCCCGGCGCGCTCCACGTTGCCAATTACACCACCGCTATCGCCGCATACCCCACAACCTGATTGAAGTCCTCCGTCACGTCGCCGCTGGTCGTATACCGCAAGAGTTCCCCTCTCTCTGCACCGAGCGACCGGCATGCGATGCACATCGTTGCGATCGGGCCGTAACCGCAGACCGTAGCGCCGGTCTCCCGGAGCCGGCGATAAAACTCCGGTATGTCCAGGGTTTTGAGCGCATCGATCACGTACAGGTCATGTCGGCGGGCCACCTCGTCCGGGACGTAATGAGAGAAGTCGCTTGAGGCGACGATCCGCACGTTTCGTTCCGTGTGCTCGATCGCCCGGAGCAGATGCTCCGCGAGGTTTATTGCCGCCTCATAACTCTGTTCTCCCATGAGGACGGGCGCAACCCTTGCTCTCGGGAACCGGTATTTGATGAACGGCATCTGCACCTCGATGGAGTGCTCGCTCCGGTGCGATACCTCGTCTGTCTCGATATCCAGCGCGTCGACAAACTCCTTATCGACGTCGACGATCCCGAGAGGCGTCTCCCACGGTACGGCCGAGACACTGGTCATGTAGCCCCGGTGGCTCGGACCTATGACAACGAATGTGCCGTCAAAATCAGGCGGTATGGTAGAGAAAGCACAGGCTCCAGTCTCCCCCGAGTAGACGTAACCTGCGTGGGGAGAAACGATGCCCCGGGCGTCACAGTCCGGGGCTCTCTTCCGGAAGAATGTTTCCAGCAGTTGCTCCAGATGCCTGGGCTCGGCAGGATAGAACATTCCCGCTACACTGCATGGGCGCATATCCATCAAGGTTGAGCTCTTGTGCTTCGGATCTTATAACTCTGTCTCAAAGTCTTCGGGAGTGAGCGATGTGGTCACACCGCGCAGGCGGAGCAGTTCCTTTGTCAGGAGGTAGTAGATCACCGAGAGTGCCTTTCTGCCCTTGTTGTTGGTGGGGATGACCACATCGACGTACTTCGTCATGTTGTTGGTATCGCAGAGAGCGACGATCGGGATGCCCGCCTGGACCGCCTCGGTGATCGCCTGGGAGTCCCCGATGGGGTCGGTCACCACGACCACGTCGGGCTCGATGTACTTATTCAGGCGCTGGTTGGTGAGCATCCCGGGGATGAAACGGCCGATGACGGCCATGCCGCCGATGGCGTCGGCGAACTTCTTCGCCGGGTACTGGCCGTACTGCCGGGAGGTGACTACCAGGATCTTCGCAGGCTCGTAGCGTGCGAGGAACTCCGCAGCGACCTTGACCCGCTCGTCGGTTGCCTGGATATCCAGAATGTACAGCCCATCTCCGCGGACGCGGTAGATGAACTTCATCATGTCCTTGCTCTTCTGCTGGGTGCCGATATGCACGCCTGCCGCGAGGTACTCCTCAACGGGTATCAGGGGTTCTTTCAGTTCGATTCCAAGTTCGTTTCCTGTCAAGTTAGATCAGCTCCTCTATGCGAATCAGTTCATTCAGTTTTGCTATTCGTTCTCCGCCGACCACGCCGGTCTTGAGGAAGATGCACTCAAACGCGGTCGCAAGGTGCGCGATCGTCGCGTCGGTGGTCTCTCCGGACCGGTGGCTCATGACGGTCTCCATTCCGTTCTCCTGGGCGAGGTGTATCGCCTCGAAGGTGTCGGTGAGCGTTCCGATCTGGTTCGGTTTGATCAGGACGCAGTTTGCCGCGTTCGTCTCGGTGCCCTTCGTGATCCGTTCGACGTTGGTCACGAAGAGGTCGTCGCCGCAGACGAGGCAGCGATCCCCGACCTGTCCGGTGAGGTCGGCGAACGCGTCGAAGTCTTCCTCGAAGAGAGGGTCCTCGATGTAGATGAGGTTGTAGCGGTCGACCAGATCCGCCATGTAGGCGACCTGCTCTTCCCGGGTCCGTGCGGCATCCTTGTAGCGATAGCGTTCGCCGTCCCAGAGTTCGCTTGCCGCCACGTCGATGCCCATCCGGACCTCGACGTTCATCTCGTCGGAGACGGTGCCGATTGCTTCGCCGATGATCTCGAATGCCTCGGCATCAGTTATGGCAGGAGCCCAGGCGCCTTCATCCCCTTTACCGGAGAGTCTACCCTGTTTCTGCAGGATCTTCTTCACCGCACCGTGGACGGCAGCGTTTACGAAGACTCCCTCCGTTGCGCCACAAGCCCCGGTGGGAACCACCAGGAATTCCTGGATGGATGTGGCATTCGGGGCGTGCGCGCCTCCGCCGATGACGTTGCCGAGCGGCAGGGGCGTCTCGCCGGCGAATGCACCGCCAAGGTAGCGGAAGAGTTCGAGGTCGAGAGACGATGCAGCCGCCTTTGCACACGCAAGCGAGAGTGCTACGGCGACGTTTGCGCCGATTGAACTGAAGTCGGGTGTTCCGTCGTTCTCTCTGAGTAATGCGTCGAATGTGATCTGATCGCGGGTGTCTTCACCGATGAGCGATGGAATCAGGTTTTTCCGTGCGTCCTCGACAGCTTCGCGCGGCGGCCGCACCTTCGCTTCATAGGTTCCGGTGCTGGCACCGCTGGGTGCCGCAGCCCGCCCAAAGCCGCAACCCGTGTGGATTTCAGCCTCGACGGTCTCGTTTCCACGGCTATCAAGGATCGTTCTTAAGATAATCTGTTCGATGGTCGTCATCAGATCACTACTTTCTCTTCACAGTTATAGGGATCACGTCTCGCTCGAACTCTTCAAGTGCGATCTCGAGCGGCTCTGTTTTTGGCGTTTTGACCAAAACCGGTGCACCCATCGATATCTGAAGAGCACGAGCCCCTATAATTCGCGCTCGTTCATACCGGGTATACGATTCCATCGTGTAGCCTCAAAATCATTAATAATAAAATGGGGTCGCTGAGATTTGAACTCAGGTCACAGCATCCCGAACGCCATAGGATGGCCAGGCTACCCCACGACCCCTCATTGGTACGGATTCAGGTCCTCCACTACTACCTTGTGCGTCAGCAGCATCCGCCTGCAGCAGTAACGCTCCAGGCCGAGATCGTCGAGGATCCGTTTTGGATCCTCGCCCGCATCTCGCCGCTCCTCGAACTCCTTCCAGGCTGTAGAGATGACTTTACCGCATGTAAAACATCGTACGGGTATCATAATAATGGTCCTGTATCCCTTATATCTCTTTTCCTCACCTGTAAGACTTCTGGAACTTTGCCCGTGCGCCGGAGCCGTGCGGTTTCTTGGTTTCCTTCTGCCGCGAGTCATTTACGAGCAGAGTCCGGTCGTACGCGAGGAAAGCGTCCTTAATCTGCGGGTCGTTGTGCCACTCCACGATGCCGCGCGCAAGCGCCGTCCGGACCGCCTCGGCCTGCCCCATCGTACCGCCGCCGGAAACATCGATCGCCGCATCGACACCGTCGAGTGCGTTCGGAGCCAGCAGCAGCGGCTCGGCGATCTTCATGCGAATCAGCTCGGTCCCGTAGATCTCCAGAGGTACGGAGTTGATGCGGACCCGGCCGTTGCCGGTTTTCAGGGTCGCCCGGGCGATTGCAGTCTTTCTCTTACCGCTTGTATTGATGATCTTTGCCATTCAATCACCTCACTTAATATTTTGCTCCGAGGTTGGTGCTTATCGCCCCGATTGTTATATACCTTGGGCTGCTCAGCCGGTCGATGTGGGCCGTCTCGAGCGACTCCGTCTCCATCCCGGAGAACTCCGCCGGAACCCCGACATAGGTCTTGATCCGCTTGAACGCGGCGATACCGCGCTCGCGCTTGTACGGAAGCATGCCCCGTATGGTGCGCTTGACGATATGGTCGGGCCTGCGCGGGAAGAACGGGCCGCCCTCACGGGATCCGCGCTCGCGCTTTGTGGTGTAGTTCGCGAGCACATGCGCCCGGTTTCCGGAGACGATCGCTTTTTCCACGTTCACGATGGCAATCTCCTCGCCGGCGAGCGCACGCTGCGCGACGATGCTGGCCATCCTTCCGAGCAGTAATCCGTCTGCGTCGATAACTGTAACCATTCGTCTCACCTGAGGATCCGGACCCTGCTCCCTTTTGGGTTATCCCGAACGAGGTCCTCGATAGTCATGCACGTTCCGTTGGCACCGGTGATCTTGCTCATCGCAGCCTCGGAGAAATCCAGGGCGGCGATCGTCACCGGCAGGCTGAGCACGCCGCTGCCGAGCACCTTGCCCGGCACCAGGATAGTCTCGCCTTCATTCGCGTACCGGTCGATCTTGCTGAGGTTCACCTCTGCGTAGTTCTTCCGGGGTGCATCCAGCCTCTTTGCAATCTCGCGCCAGATGTTCGCCTCATGTACGCGCGACGCATCTTTGAGCGTCACGATGAGGGCGGTCAGCCGGGGGTTCGATTTATTCTCGGTTGTCTTCTTCATTCAGTCCCCTCTCCCGTTATCTCGTTCATCACGTCTACCAGGTCGTCTGATGATTTCTGGATATACTGTAGCGCTCTCTCGATGATCTCCCGGACGGGCATTGAGCCGTCGCCTTCCACCACGAAGATGAACCGATTCGCGTCGGCACCGATATGGATGGCCGCCTCGGTGCCGATGCCGCCGGCAAGGCATGCCCGCTCGCAGAGCCTGCAAAGGGAACAGAATTCCTCCCGCCCTTCGACGACCCGGACCTTCCCCTGAACTGCTTCGAGCACGCTCCTCGGACATTCGTCGACGCACATGCCGCACCCGTCGCACCGCTCATCGATGGTAATCTCCGGGTAGCTCTTGTAGCCGCAGGCGGTCGTCGCCTGCCACTTGGCATGCTCGCTTCCGGTGCCGACGATGGCGTATGCTTCGAGCACGACCTTCTGGTCCCGCCCGAGGTCGATGATGGGGATCTTCTCCTCTGCCGGTGCGGCGTCGGGGTCCTGGGGTATCAGGTCGTTTGAGTAGACGGTCCCGGGCCCCTCGACGGAGAGCGTATAGGTGGCGGTGCAGACCGGGCACCCGATGCCTTCACAGGTGCATTCGCTACGCGGTTTGTAGCGTTTCAGGTCGGACCGCAGGGGGATGAGCCCCAGCCGGTGCGTCAGCATCTCATCGAAGAGGACGCTTGTGTTGTCGTAGATACGAACATCTTCGATGGCGAGCGTCGGCACTTCGCTAACCATCGCTCGCCTGAACATATTGGCGAACGATGTGGAAACGCCGCTGAGGGTAAATTTGGCGACTCTCTCGTCCAGTCGAGAAAACGCTATCTCCATTACACTCTCCTTCCTCTCCGGCCGCCTTTACCGCGGATGCTGTCATGGGGCACGGGAGTGACATCTTCGATGCGGCCGATCCTCATCCCTGCACGGGCAAGGGCGCGGATCGCTGCCTGGGCGCCTGGCCCCGGGCTCCGCTGTTTGCCGCGTCCCGGTGCACGAACCTTCACGTGGACGCCGGTGATCCCCTTGTCGCGTGCGTTCTGTGCGACCTGGATTGCCATCTGCATGGCGGCATATGGGGAGCTCTCGTTCCTGTCCTGCTTCACGACCATGCCGCCGCTGCTCTTGGTGACCGTCTCCGCTCCGGAGAGGTCGGTGACGGTAATGATGGTGTTGTTAAAGGAGGCAAAGATATGTGCAATGCCCCATTTCTCTTCTGCCATGATGTTACCTCATTCCTGTGCGGGCGATGCGGCTTCTCTCGGGATGAACCTCGTTCATGAACGGGGAGGGGCCGTAGTAACTGATCTCAGGCTCTTCGGCTCTCGCGACCCGGTAGCTCGGCACGGTCACGCGGCGACCTCCGATCGCGATGTGGCCGTGGGTGATGAACTGGCGGGCCTGCTTGGGGGATCGTGCGAACCCCTTCCTGAGGACCAGCGTCTGGAGGCGGCGGTCGAGTTGCTGCTCGACTTTCAGCGCGAGAACGTCACCGACGTCGGCATTCTCGCCGACGAGACCGTAGCGGTAAAGGTGGTTGACGAGCTGGTCTCTCTTCTTCTGGTAGTCCTCCGTGCTGAGGCCGCCCGAGCGCAGTGCCACCAGCTCGCGGGCGCCGGCGCGGTATTTCCGCAGCACACTCTGGGCCTTCCAGAGTTCGCGCTTGTTCCGGAGCCCGTAGTCGATGATAAGCCGCTTTTCGTCCTCAAGTCTGGTCTTTTCGAACCGCCGCTTGGGCGTCGCGTATTGCTTGTGGTTTTTTCCTGGATATCCCATTCAATCACCGCTCAGTCTTTCTTTCTCCTGACGCCGACGGTCGTGCCCGTTCTTCCGGTAGACTTGGTGCGCTGGCCGCGGACCTTCTGCCCGGTCTCGTGCCTGATGCCGCGGTAGCTGCGCATCTTGCGCATGCGGTTGACGTCGTCGTCATTCATCATGGTGAGATCGGTCCCGAGGAGGTGGCGGACCTCTCCGGTGTAGACGTCTTTTTGGCGGTTTACCATCCAGTCGGGCACCTGTTCGGTGTACGTGTCGACGGCGTTTGCAATCCGTTCGACCGATCCGTCGTCGAGCTTGCCGAGCACGGCATGAGGATCCACGCCGGCAAGGGCGGTGATGGTGCGCGACGTGTGCGGACCGATGCCCTTGATCCCGGTCAGTGCGATGTGCACTGCCTTGGTGCCGTCGAGATCAGTGTTCCTGACTCGAACAAAGTACTTTATCTCTTCTTCATCCATGTGATCGCCTCATCATCGACGTTGTCGGTGAAAGCGCTGAGGGAGGGATTTGAACCCTCGAGTCCCAGGGGGACACAGGTTTAGCAAACCTGCGCCATACCAGGCTTGGCTACCTCAACATAGAACTTCGCATCTTTCGATACTCGCAACACGCGGGGGTGCTGCTCCAGACACAGCATTCTATGACTTGTGCCTACTAATTTTGGTATGATGGCCTAATAATAATTGTGGTGTCTCAGGGCGAGCGGCGAGCCCGCTCGACCCCGCTTCCGATCAGCCCCGACGCGACGATTGGGAGCGCAATCGTGGCGTCGCAGAAGCACTGGACACGCGGTGACTCCGGTGCTTCCTTGCCCCAGCTGATCGCCTCCTCAAACGTGCACCCGGAAAGGCCGCCCCAGTGGGGGGCGTCGGTGGTGTACTGGACGGCGTAGGCATGTCCGCCGAGGTGCTGTTCGTGGATCGAGGCGATGACCTGGGTCTGCTGGATGAAGTTCTTCGGCACGCCGCCGCCGACGTAGATGACGCCGGTCTTCTGCGACTCCTCGACCATACGCGTGATCTCGTCGGTGTCGGCGAGCTGGTCGATATCGATCTCGACCCCGCGCCGGCGTGCCATGACGAGGCCGATGCCGATGGACGAGTCGCCGAGGGCGGGGATGAAGATCGGGACGCCGTGCTCGGCACAGGTGGCGATGAGTGACCGTCCCTCCGGCCTGTGTTCGTGGAGCCACTCTCCGAGGAGCCGGATGAACTCCCGCGACGAACCCCGGAACGGCGCTATAGTGTCGGCAAACCGGGAGATCTCCGCGTCGATGCCCCGGAACTCCTCTTCGTACGCGAAAACATCGTAGATGCGGTCGATCCCCTCCGCAAAGAGCGCCGTGTCGTCTGCGTGGTGGTGGCCGAGGTAGTGCCGCACGCCGAGGTGCTCGCAGGTGTCGTGGAAGATGTTCGCACCCGTGGAGACGATGACATCGACGTAGCGGTGCCTGACGAGTTCGATGAGCACGTTCTGCATACCCGCCGGGATCATCGCGCCCGAGAGTCCCATGAATATCGTGCAGTCCGGATCCCTGACCATCCTGGTCCAGACGCCGAGCGACTCCCCGAGTTTTCTTCCCTGGAAGCCGGTCTTGCTCATGGATAGAAGGAGGGCCGTTACATCCCTGTTTGGTTTGACTGGCTGCGTTGGTTTCATGGAAATATCCTGATACCGTTTCTGGTTGTGGAGTATTAATGATTGGTACGATGGGCGCGAGCGGAGTGCGACTGGCCGAAAGGCAGGAGCTTGAGCACCGCTAGGTGCGATTACGAGTGGCCGGAGCATAAGAAAACGCGAAGCATTTTCGAGTTGCGATTGGTGCGAACCTCTTGCGCAACAGGAGTTCGAGCACCGTCAGGTGCGAGCGAGCGGGGCGGATGGAGGTTTCGGCACCAGCATTATGTGAGGGTTCGGAGGGGGCGGGTCGCGGTGGGGATGCAGAGTGTGCCGTAGCGAGCCTGAGAACCGAAAGTTCGGGTTGGAGATACCCTGTGCACGGATTTCAAGGGGATTGCGCACTTCGCACCTGATGGTGCTCAAACTCCGTTCCTCGAAACTCGAAGGTCTCTCGAACTCCTGTCCTTCAAACAGTCGTTCCTACCGGAACGTTGTTCTTCGGTGCTCGGGCTCAGGGATGCTCAAGGTGCAAGGACAAAGCCCCGTGCGCTGGACCGTGGGGATATCGCCATTAGGGGAGGGGCTGACGGGGAGGGGGGGCTTTGCCCCCCTCCCCTGTCTCCAAAGGGTATCTTTGCCGCTCCGGCTAACTGTACTCACTTTCTTGTTGGACCCCCACCCCACCCGCGCTTCGCGCTCCTCAAACGCCCCTTCGGTGCTCATGCTCCGGCCCTATGGCCCGTCGCACCCCACACCTCGGGGCGGGGGCAGTCATGGCGATACCCCCTTGAAATCCGTGCACAGGGCAAGCAATGTCCCAAAGAACGCCATGCATGATGTGACTGGCCGAAGGTGCGGAGTGCGCAGCCCAATGGGGATCCATGTGCGTGACTACATGCATACGACGAGTAATGGTCTGAAGGACATCCAATGAGTCGCCTCTCAACGAGTTCCCGCAAGCCTACACGCTTGGATTAAAACCCGGAGCAAACCGCTCGCCCGCAAAAAAGAGGTAGTATTATCTGGCCCTGTCTCACAACGCCTGGACGAGTGAGGACCGGGTCACGACGCCCTCGATCCTGCCGTTCCGCTTGACCGGGACGGAGCTGATGTTCTTTTTGAGCATCAGGTCGATGACGTCGGAGACGTCCGTATCCGCGTCCATCGAGATCAGGGGCGCGCTCATGATGTCCCGCACGAGGAGGTTCCTGATCCGGTAGTCCTGGTGGATCCCCTCCACGAGATCCTTGAACGCATGGAGCGCCTTTGCGACGTCGGTCTCCGTGACGATACCGAGGACTCTATCGCCGTCCTCGACGATGAAGCGGTCGATCTTGCCATCCAGCATCCTCCGGCGGAGGTGGACGGCCCGCTCCTCGCCCTGGATGGTGTGCACCGGTTCCATGACGTCCCGGAGGCCGCCCGCCGGCCGGAGCACTTTCAGGAGGTCCCCTGCCGTCACCTGCCCGATGAGGCGGTGCTCGGCATCGAAGACCACAACCAGCTTGTAGTGCTGGAGCAGCGGCACCAGAACATCGATGCTCTGGTCCGGGTACGCGGAGGTGAAGTTCTCCTCGACCGTGTTCGCAACATGGATGGATGTGGCCTTCAGCGCCTGGGTCTTCCTGCTCCCGAGCGTCTCGGCGATCGCCGCCCGGGATGTCGTGCCGATGACCGTGCCGTTGTTGGTCACGATGAGCGGGTCGACGCCTTCACCGAGCATCTTTTCGAGCGCTTCGCTGACAAAGGCGGACTTCGCGATAGTGATCGGTTTTGCCATCACATCTTTGACGAGTACCTGAAATCTGTCGCTCATTTTGCCACTTCCTTGATGATATCATCTCTCTTGAGCATACCCCGGACATCACCGTCCTCCACGACCACGAGGCTGTTGATCTGGTGCTCCAGCATCAACCCGACGGCATCCTGGAGGGATGCATCGGGGGTGACGGTGATGACCGGGCGGCTCATGATGTCCTCTGCAACTGCCGATACCTCGACGACGTATCTGAAGCGTTTCTGCCCTGCCGGCTCCTCTTTCCGAAGATGTGTAACGTCACGCCTCGGCAGGTTCATCCGCTCGTCCTGATACTCATAAAATGCGAGGTTACTCTCCGTAATGATGCCGGCAAGGCTTCCATTGTCGTTAACGACAATAAGTTTATCGTTTTTTCCCTTTATCGTGTCGATAACGTGGTCCAGCGAGTGGTACCTGTTGACCGTGGCCGCATCTTCCATAATATCGCCGACCCGGGCAGAGAGGCCGCGTACACGGGCCGAGCGCATAACGTCCAGTTTGGTGACGATGCCGGTCATCCTGCCTTCGTCGACCACGGGCAGCCCGGATATATCCCGATCAAGCATTACGGCTGCAATATCGCGGATGCTGGTCTCAGGTTTTACGGTGACCGGATCCGGCGCCATCAGGATACCGACCGGGATCCGGTCGATCGGGCGCCGTCGCCACATCGGTTCCGTCTGCCTGAGCCGGTAGGCGATATCCTTCTTGGTAAGGATGCCCCGAAGATCATCCCCTTCCATGACGGGCAGTCTCGACACGCGGTGCTTCAGCATAAGGTTTCGCGCATAGGCGACGTTGTCGGTCGGTGCAACGACGTACACCGGAGCGGACATCACATCAATGGCACGCATGCTCCCTTTACCCTTCTGCAAATGCCTTCACAAGGTCGTATTCCGTTACCAATCCGACAAGGCGCGAATCCTCTATGACGGGGAACGCCCCGACGCGCCGCCGGATCATCTCGAGAGCGATGTCGTGGATATTCCGGTCCGGCGTGGTTGTGTGCAGTTCCCCGGAGAGGAGCGACCGCACCGGCGCCCCCATAACCTCGATGGAGTTCCCGGTCGTCAGCTGCTCGAAGGCTTTGCCTTTCCCGAGGTAACTCATGATGTCGGTTGCGGTAACGATGCCGCAGAGAACGTCGTCGACAACGACCGGAAGCCGCCTGAACCTGCATTTCACCATCTCCTCGCAGACTTTGCCGATCGGTGTGTCGGGACTGGTGACGCGTACCGGCGACCTCATGATATCTTCCGCCCTGCGGCCCGAGTGCTCGGTGGTGAGCACCTTCATCACGTCGCGCTCGGTCACGATACCCTTCAGTTCGCCTTCGGCGTCGGTGATGGGGATCCCGCCGACGTTTTTGTTGACGATGATCTCGACCGCGTCGGAGATGCTCCCGGTAACGGGCATGGTAACCAGGTGCGGGGTCATGATCTCGCGGAGTCCCTCGTTGATCGCCGCGAGGAAGTTCCCTCTATGCTTCACCTGCACGAGGTTGAACTTGTCGCCGCCACCCATGAAGTCGATGATGTCGCTGACGGTCACGATCCCCCGGAGGCGATGCGTTCCGGCATCGACGACCGGCAGCCTGCGGAACCCTTCGTGGGTCATAATCTCGACCGCCTGGATAATCGTCGTGGTCCGCTGTGCCGTAACAACGTCTCTCGTGGCGATCGCCATAATCTCGCCTTCATACCCGGCGATTCTCGTCTTGAAGTCGACCGGTCCGCGGTCGCGTTTGCCCGGCATCTTCAGGAGCCTGTCAGCCGGTTTCTTATCTGAATTATTGGGGTTCGGTTGCATGGTATCACACTCCTCTGAAATAGTATCCGGAGACGTCCTCATGGGATGCGGCCGGAAAGGACGTCGTGGCGGTCGATAACGCCGACGAGCCTCTTTCTCTCGTCGACGACCGGGAGGATGCTGATGTCGTGGTCGACCATCAGCCGGCTTGCCGTTGCCAGCGAATCGTCCGGCGTCGCCGAGATGACGGGCGTTGTCATCGCCCGCTCCACGGTGGTGTCGGCCTGATTCTTCACCGATATGCGGACATTTCCGGCGCGCAGGAGGTCCCGGCGGGAGATGATGCCGATGGCCTCCTTCTTCTGTACCACCGGGAACGCGATAAAGCCGCTCGCAACGATCAGGCTGTAGATGCGGTGTATGGGGTCGTCCGGCGCGCAGGTGACGGGTTGGCGCGACATGACGTCCTCGACCCTGCCGGGGATGTCACGACGGGAGATCAGGACGGGGAAGAGTTCGGAGAAGAGCACCCCTCCCTGGTAGGCACCGTCTTCATTGACAACCGCAGCGCTGTTTGTACGGGCCTTCATTATAGCGAGGCCTACCTCTGTAAGAGGTGTATTCGGGGTGACCTGGGCGGCCTCCCTGATGAAACCTTTGACGGTGACGTTCGATTTGGTGTCCATAACCCGCAGAACGTCGGAGATGTCGAGGTAGCCCATCAGACGATTTTTTTCGTCCACGATGTAGAGTTCACGAAAGACGTCGTCCCGCAGGACGCTCCGCGCTTTCGTGACGTATTCGTCGTAGCGCAGGGTGGGAATCTCCACCATCAGGTTTGAGGCCACCTTCATAGCAACTGCTCCTCCTCCCGACATACGGGGCAGAGCATAAGGTTGTCGACCCGCGAGAGATCGTCGGACATATTCCCACACCGGTCGCAGACTCCCAGGGCATACTCTTCCTCGCGGTTGATCTCGATGAGGTCCGCCAGCAGTTCGTTTACTTCGGCCGCGACGGTGAGGATATCCCTGACCGTCACGATCCCGATAACCCGCTGGTCCCCGACGACGGGAAGCCTGCGGACACGGTGCTTTACCATCATCGCTGCGGCATCCCCTACCAGTTTGTCGGCACCGATCGTAATCAGCGGGGTGCTCATTATCTCGTTGACGGAGATGCTGCTTGGTTTTGAGTCTTTTGCCACAACCTTGCAGTTGATGTCCTCTTCCGTGACGATCCCGGTGGGCAGGTTATTCTGCAGCACGATACAACTGCCGACCCCGTCGCGGCACATAATCTGCGCCGCCCGGGCGACTGTCTCCCCCACATCGATGGTCGTTGGATGGCTCTGCATGACTTCCCTGACTGGTATGCGTGTCTCAAAACGGATGGCATCGCTATTATTCATCATGGGATTCTCCTAATCTGGCCGCTATTTGAGTCAATTCTCCAGGTGCAAGTCTATCTAGGTTTCAACAGTATAAAAGAATTCTCTCACCCCGGGATTGCTGTTTGTCTCCAAAATAGGGAGAATGCGCCTGACGGAACATATAATTATATTTATTTGTGAGTGCCACAACTCACTTAAGTATAGGCAAAATTGGCCTACCTGAGGGAACTTAATGACGTTCTTAGTTCGTACGAAAAAAAAGATCTCGGGGTTCTTGAAGGCACTCTTTAAGAAGCGGACCTGCCGCATCGGGATCTATGGCCCTCCCAATGCCGGCAAGACGACGCTCGCGAACAGGATTGTACGGGATTGGGTCGGTGATGCGGTCGGGCCGGTCAGCGAGGTGCCTCACGAAACCCGCCGCGTGCGGCGCAAGGAGGATATCACCATCACAGGCCAGAACGGCAGCTCGATAACCATTGATATCGTCGATACGCCGGGCGTGACGACCAAGATCGACTATAATGAGTTCGTCGAGTACGGCATCGAGAAGGAGGAAGCCGTCAAGCGGGCACGGGAGGCGACCGAGGGCGTGGCCGAGGCGATGCACTGGCTCCGTGAGGATATCGACGGCGTCATCTACATGCTCGATGCCACGCAGGACCCGTTCCAGCAGGTGAACATCATGCTTGTCGGGATCATCGAGAGCCGGAAACTTCCCGTCCTGATCGTCGCGAACAAGAACGATCTCCCCGACGCTTCCCCTGCGCGGATCAAGAGTGCGTTTCCCCAACACCCTGTGATCGCCATATCCGGCCTTGAAGGGACCAACGTGGAAGAGCTGTACGAGAATATGACGTCATATTTCGGGTGATGGAGATGATACAGGGTGTGCAGATAGACCTGATCTCGGCGGAACGCCTGGATCGGCTCACCGCAATGGAGAAGATCCGCCTGATTCTCGATGACGTCATGGAAGGAAACATCGTGATCCTGGAGAAGGGTCTCGCGCCGGACGAGCAGAGCAAGCTCATCGAGATCACGATGCGTGAGATCGCACCGGACGGCTTTTCCGGGATCGAGATGGAGACCTATCCCGTCAGAGATGCCCAGGGTGGGTTCCTGGGGAGACTCCTCGGGGGGAAGCGCTCCGAAACCCGCCTGACCGTGATCGGGCCTGCAAACCAGCTCAGGACGCTTAAGAAGGAGAAGGATCTCATCAGCGCATGGGTCTCCTCGTCAAGATGAACGGGTATTACGGGTGGATATATGCCTCACAAGTGTACGCAATGTGGCAGGGAGTTCGAGGACGGTTCGACGAGGATACTGAAAGGATGCCCGAGCTGCGGCGGGAAGAAGTTTCTCTACATCCGTGAGGCCGAACGGCACGACGACGTGCTGAAGGAGAAGACCATCGACGAGATTGCCCGGGATACGGGCGAAGACGTGCTTGAGGTCAAGCAGGATCGACGAAAAGAGGAGATCGAGGTCTTCGAGCGGATCGAGAGCATCCGTATTCTCAGTCCCGGTTCGTACGAACTGAATATCGAGAAACTGGCCCGATCGGACGAGGTTGTCGTCGGACTGGAAAAAGAAGGAAAATACGTGGTGGACATTCTCTCTATGGCCAAGAAGAAGAAGTAAAATACGGCGTCTACTGCATTTGATGGGGGCGGCGGGCTATTCTCCTGTAGCATTGCACCCCCAACCGAAGATATAAATATCCTGAGGATCCTTTTGGATACGACACGTAATCCGACACTCAATGACGCATGTCGGAGCGACGGTTTCCTGCATGAGAGCGTGAAACTCTCATGAACCCTTTGCGCAGATCGTCTCGTTCCCGATCTCCGCTCTCATGCAGCTGTCCCCGACTGTTGCGGATTGTATCCTGCACTGGAGAGTGTCGATCCGGAGGCAATCCCATGAACACGACGTATATCCGAAACCCGGTCGACGATACCGTGAGCCCGTTAAATGATGCTGCAAACCCGATTTATATCTCATCGCTCGATATGGTCCCCGGTATCAATGCAGAGGAGTGTGCCGCCCTTGCGCAGGTGACGGAACTCTTTGCGTTCCGATCAAACGACTACTACCTCTCGCTGATTGACTGGGATGATCCGGCCGATCCTATCCGGCGGCTGATCGTACCGACCCTTGAAGAACTTGAGCCCTGGGGGTACCTTGACCCGTCATCGGAACACCGGTATACCCGGGCGCCGGGGTTGCAGCACAAGTACCGGGAGACCGCCCTCCTGCTGGTCAGCGACCTCTGCGGCGGCCTCTGCCGCTACTGTTTCCGCAAGCGTCTCTTCATCGAGGATGCGCGCGAAGTGAATAAGGATATCTCCGGGGGGCTTGCCTACATCCGGGATCATCCGGAGATCAGCAACGTCCTGCTCACCGGGGGCGATCCCCTGGTCCTCGATACCGACCGGCTGCTTGATATCGTCCGGCAGCTCCGGGAGATCGATCACGTCGAGATCATCCGGATCGGCACGAAGATGCCTGCATACAATCCGTTCCGGATCACGAGCGACCCTGCGCTGCTGGATATGATCCGCGACTACAGCCTGGATGAGAAGCGGATTTACATCATGGCGCAGTTCAGCCACCCGAGGGAACTGACAGACGCCGCATGTCGGGCGGTCGCTCTCCTGCAGGAAGCCGGAGCAATCGTCATGAACCAGACGCCCCTGATCCGCGGCATCAACGACGACCCGGAGGTGCTTGCGGCGCTCTTCGATAAACTCTCGTTCATCGGTGTCAATCCCTACTACGTGTTCCAGTGCCGTCCCACGATCGGCAACCGGACGTTTGCGGTGCCGGTGGAGGAGTCCTACCGGATCTTCGAGCAGGCCCGGTCGATCTGCTCAGGGCTTGCGAAACGGGCCAGGTTCGTGATCTCGCACGCCACCGGCAAGATTGAGGTTCTGGGGAGGACTGACAGATACACGTACTTCAAGTACAACCAGGCGGCAGACCCGGAGGACCGTGGGCGGTTCATGGTCTATAAGAGCAACCCGGAGGCTTACTGGTTCGACGACTACACGGAGCTGGTGGACGAAGGGAGAGTGAGGGGACCGGACAGTCTGGTGTGATGCTCCCCGGGATGAATCGGTGACTTCGGAAATCCAAAAAACGGTTCTCCCGGAACCCTTCTCCACGACCGTCAAACCTTTTCTTCTTCGCCCTCCCATATATACTACAATATGCCACAGGAGTCGGGAGTACCCCCCGGCGGGCGGTTCCTCTCTCCGGGATGCGTCCTCTGCCACCAGGGAGCAAAGATGGTCCTCTTCGTGACCGGCCGGTGTCGTCGCACCTGCTGGTACTGTCCGCTCTCGCGTGAGCGCAAAGGCCGGGACGTGGTGTTTGCGAACGAGCGGAGAGTCTCGTCGCCGTCCGAGGTCCTCGAAACGGCGGAGAGCATGAGCGCTCTGGGGACCGGTATCACCGGCGGCGAACCGCTGCTCGAACTCGACCGGGTGGTGGAGTACGCGAGGCTTCTCAAGGAGCATTTCGGCCCGGACCACCAGATCCACCTCTACACCGGCCTTGCCCCGGACGAGCCCGTGCTCCGGCGCCTGCAGGGGCTGGTCGACGAGATCCGGCTGCACCCGCCCCACGAAGTCTGGCCATGCATCCTCGATACCGACTTCGCCAAATCAGCCGTCCTCGCCCGCCGGATGGGGTTTTTGGTCGGCATCGAGGTGCCGGCGCTCCCGGGCATCGAGGACCTTGCCGCTGCCCTCCCGCTTCTGGATTTCCTCAACATCAACGAGCTGGAGTGGGGGGAGACCTGTGCTGCCGCCATGCGCGAACGCGGGCTCGAACCCGAGGACGGGCTGCATAACGCCGTGTTGGGCGCCCGCCAGTGGGCGGAGAAACTCTCTCTCCACCCCAGGGTGCACTTCTGCTCGTCGGCCTTCAAGGACTCGGTCCAGTTACGGGAACGGTTAAAACGGATCGCTGCCAATACTGCGCGTCCGTTCGAGGAAGTGACGGATGACGGGACGGTCGTGTACGGGGTGCTTGAGGTGGCGGGCCCCGTCGCCGAGTTCCTGGAGGGACTTGACGGGGATGACTATGTGGTCTGCGAAGGAAGGATCGAGATGGCGTGGTGGGTGCTTGCCGATCACGGTGCCGGGCTGCCGGGCAGGAAGTATGTCGTCGAACGCTACCCGAACGGCGGCATGGTTGTCGAGGTGACGCCGCTCTGACGCTGCGATCGAGGATTGAGCCTCTTTATGAGCGTTACCTGCAGTGGCAGGTGAAACACATCCCCCGGCACGTGGCGGTGATCCAGGACGGGAACCGCCGGTTTGCCCGGGAGCAGGGGCTCGATACGGCGGTCGGCCACCGGCTCGGGGCGGATGCGACAGAGCAGGTCCTCGACTGGGCATGCGAACTCGGCGTGCGGCACATCACGCTCTACACTTTCTCGACTGAGAACTTCCGGAGGGATAGCGCCGAGCTCGCGTCGCTCTTTCTCCTCTTTCAGGAGAAGTTCGCCGCGATCCTGAAGGATAAGCGGGTGCACAAAAACCATATCCGGGTGCGGATGATCGGGGACCGGTCTCTCCTCCCCGAAGACCTCCTCGCAACCATCGAAGCGGCGGAGAAGGCGACGTTGCACTACACCGACTACTCCGTCAACATCGCGCTTGCCTACGGCGGCCGGAACGAGATCGTGCACGCCGCCCGGTCGATCCTCGACGGAGTCAAGCGGGGTGCCGTCGATCCTGCGGCCATCAGCCCCGCGACCGTCGAGAGCCATCTCAACCGGGGAGCGCCCATACCCCCCGTCGACCTGATCATCCGCACCGGCAACGACTACCGGACGTCCAACTTCCTCCCCTGGCTCGCGAACGGCCACGAGTCGGCCGTCTACTTCTGCGCTCCGTTCTGGCCGGCGTTTCGGAAGATCGATCTCTTGCGGGCGATGCGGGTCTACGACCAGCGCATGCTCCTCAAAGAGCGTACGGACCGGCAGGGCTGATCGGCGGCGGTGTAATCGGGCTATTCTGGCAGATTTGAGGCAGAGTTTGAACCCCTGCCCTTTCGCCGGTTGCACACCCATCTACGGTGTTTAAACTCCGTTCCTTACGGAACGTCGCTGCTCAAAGACCTTCGGTCTTCTCAAGCTCCGCCTGCCCCAAAGGGGCACGCGTCGCTACTCGCACCTCCGGTGCTCCAACTCCGGCCCTGCGGCCCGTCGTTGCTCGAAAACGCTTCGCGTTTTCTCGAACTCCTTTCCCTGCGGGAAAGTCGTTTACCGCCCGAACCGGCGCGCCCTGGACTGGAAGTCCCGGAGTGCCCGGAGAAAATCCACTTTCCTGAGCAGCGCCCAGTTGACGTCGAGGAAAAAGAGTTCGGAGTAGACCGATTGCCAGATGAGGAAGTCGGTCAGGTGATCCCCGCCCGTCTTGATGACGAGGTCCGGCTCGTAGTTGAAGGTGAGGTACGACTCCAGCAGGTCTTCGTCGACCAGGGCCGGGTCCACACCGTCCTCGGCCATCCTTCTCACGCAGCCGGCGATCTCCTCCCGGCCGCTCTTCCCGATAGCCACCGTCACGTCCATGCCTTCCCCGCGGACCTCTTTTTCGTCCCGGTAGTGCAGGGTCAGGCGTGCTATCGAGGAGACTGTGCGGATCATCGGGAGGCACTGTTCCAGCCGGGCCGGATCGGCGGTGCTGATGTGGAACATGGCGCTGGCGATCCCGAGGTCGCGGCACCACTGGGTGGCAAGGTAGAGGTTGCCCGGAGCGTCGAGCATGTCCTGCTCGGTGATCATGAAGCAGATCTGTTCCGGGAGCGTGTGAAGGTCCCGGAGGAGGATTTTTTCGTAGAACCGGTAGATCACGACGTCCACTCCAGCAACCCGGATAGCGAGAGGGTGTTCAAGATGTCGTCCGGGGTGCACCAGCCCCGGCGTGCCAGTAGAATACCGTAGCGCATATTTGAAAATTCGCCGGTTCTATGGGCATCGGTTCCTGCAGCCAGTTTCACTCCTTCCTTCTTCGCGTGCCTGATATAAATATCCTCAAGGTCGAGGCGGTGGGGCGACGCGTTGATCTCGAGGGCGGTCCCCGTCTCCGCCGCATACTTCACAACGCGGAAAAGGTCGATCGCATACGGCGGTCTGCGGCCGAGCAGGCGTCCGGTGGGATGGCCGATGATATCGACGTGCTCGTTCTCCATAGCGGTGAGGACGCGCCGGGTCAGGACGTCCTGGTCCTGGGCAAACCCCGAGTGGACCGAGGCGATCACGAGGTCGAGGTCGGCAAGGATCCGGTTTTCGTACCCGAGCGTACCGTCGCTTTTGATGTCCACCTCGGTCCCGGAGAGGAGCTGGCAGGCGTGCCGCCGGTTGGTCCGCTCGATCTCGGCCTGCTGCTTTGCAAGGGCCTCCGGGCTCACTCGCGATGAGTGGTCGGTGACCACGATGTACTCGTAGCCCCGGGCATCTCCCGCGTCCGCCATGTCCTCGAGCGACTGGTGCCCGTCGCTCCAGGTGGTGTGAGCGTGAAGGTCTCCCCGTACCCCGTGGAGGTCGACGAGGTCGGGGAGGGCGTTCCGGAGGGCGAGTTCGATCTCGCCCCGGTCCTCGCGCAACTCCGGCGGGACGGCCGCCATCCCAAGGAACGAAAAGACCTCCTCCTCGCTCCCGAATGTATGCAGCCGGCCGTCCGAAGAGTCCAGGAGGCCGTCCCGGCCGAGCCGGTAGCCCCTTGCGAGCGCCACCTCCCCCAGCCGGGCCAGAAACCCGCGAGAGCCGGTGGCGCAGAGGAGCGCGGTGCCGCACCGGCCGGGTTCGGTGAACCGGACGTTCACTCCGGCACCGGCAAGCGAGACCGAGATCTCTTCGGGGCTCTCGCGGGTGATTGCACCGGTGGGTACGTGGTTTACGAGAGTTTTGTGGTCCCTGGTGGCGACGATCTCGATCCCCTCCACGGTGCTCGACCCCCGCCGGTAACTCCCCGCAACCGTGTAATCCCCGTCCACCAAGAGCGCCGCCACGCTTTCGAGCACGGCGTCGGCCTGTGGGCGTGTCATCCGGTCCGATCTCTCGCGGAACTGCCCGATGCCTCTCCTGATCGCCTCCTCCTTCTTTGCGCCGAATCCCGGGAGCGCCCTGAGCCGGTGGCCCTTCACTGCCTGCTCCAGGTCGTCAAGGGACTGGATGCCGAGCCTCTTGTAGAGGGTGTGCAGGGTCCGGGGGCCCACCCCGGCAACGCCGAGCAGCTCGACGATCGACCCGGGGATGGTTGCCTGCAGGTCTTTTAGTTCCCGAAACGTCCCGGTGGCGGCGATCTCCCGGATCTGCCCGGCTATCCGGACTCCGATGCCCGGGATGCGGGTAAGTTCCTCCTCGTCGAGTTCGGCAACCGGGAAGGAGAGGCGCTCGACCTGCAGTGCCGCCCGTTCGTAGGCTCCGGTCCGGTACCGGTCCTCCCCTGCGATCTCGAGCAGACGGCCCATGAACGCGAGCCGTTCGGCAACATCCCTGTTCGTGACCTGCCTGCCCGGGGTCCCCATGATCACCGATCGTCTGCGAAACCATATAGACGTTGATGCTCGCCGGGTGCAGGCATGCGGGAGGCATCGCCGGCAGGGAACATGCATGGAAGGTACATTCCCTACCCGGCATCTTCTGGAAAGAGTTTCTTTCCTTTTTCCGTGTATTCGATGATGCCTAGTTGTTTGAGGAAATCCCGGTCCTCATCGACTTCCCACCCCTCTGCAAGTTTGCCGTTATCTATGCGCCAGATGAAAACCATCGTCATTGCTACCTTCTTGCCGGTAGGGGGTAACGGACCTCCAGAAAGATTCCATTCGCCGGTATGGGTCCCTGTCGCGGTAACACAAACCCACACCCTATCCCCTTCGGCAATGATATCTTCAACATTCTCATGCCAATCGGGGAAGGCGGTGAAAGCCAGGTTAAAGAGCCGTTTGAAGCTTTCTCGGCCCTGTTGCTGATGGGTGTGGTCAACGTAATCCGGTGCTACCAAATCGTCGAACAGATCCAGGTTTTGGCTGTTGTAGGCTTCGATAAACCTGCGAACAATCGCCTTATTCTCTTCCACCGACATGGAACATCACTATCCCTTGCATCCATCCTTGATACTTAACGATTGTTCTCGTCGCATGAGCATTTGTTTTCAAAAAAGCATTCCGATCGATTCGCTCAGGACCTCAAATAGGAAGGCTTCCAACCCGCCGTTCTTACGCCCGGCCGGGTTCTCAACCCCTGTCATGGAGTGGCACAGACCCGCTTCCCATTACGCCCCGATCCCGATGGTACTACCCAAATCCATAAACTTGTAGAGGTGAAAGAAATTGTAGCATGCTTCCTTCCACGTTTGAGGATTATCTCGAAGCAATCCTCACGATCACGGAAAACGGCGGACAGTCGGCGATGTCGCAGGAGATAGCGGCAGCCCTCGGAACCGGGAGGGAGACCGCCGAGACAACAATCGCCGCTCTGGTCGAGGAAGGCTACCTGGAGCGGGCAACCGGCGACGCCGTCAGGCTGACCGAGAAGGGGTCGTCGGTGGCATCAAGGGTGGCGCGGAAACACCGCGTCCTCCAGTGCTTTTTGACGGAGATGCTCGGCGTCGATGCGGACGCGGCGAGCAAGGAGGCCTGCACGCTCGAGCACGGGATATCCGACGAGACCATCGAGCGGCTCTCCTCCTACATGGACGGCGCCCAGTCCCCGCCGGGGCGTATGGGACGCGGCCGGGGGCGGGACGCCTCCACGTTGCTGCTCGACTGCAAGGAAGGGGATACCGTCCGGGTGGCGATGATGCGGGGCCCCCGGCGGCACCGGAGGCTGCTCGACCTCGGCATCTTCCCCGGTGAGACCGTGCAGATCCGGCGAAAACTCCCGAACAAATCGGTCGTCGTCAGGGTGAAAGGGTGCGATATCGCCATCAGCCCGGAGATCGCGGCATCGATCATCGTGGAGTCGTGTCCACCATGAGGTTTGCGCTGATCGGCAATCCAAGCGTAGGCAAATCCCTGATCTTCAACCAGCTCACCGGCCTCGGGGTGGAGGTGAGCAACTATCCCGGGACCACCGTCGAGCTGCAGCGGGGCAACACCTGTTTCCAGCGCGAGATGGTCGAACTCGTGGACCTGCCCGGCGTCTACTCGCTGGAAGGGGGTTCGGACGAGGAAGACCTGGTCCGCCGGTTCCTGGAGCGGCAGGACACCGATGCGATCGTCGTGGTGGTGAACGTCACACGCCTGGAGCGTAACCTCTACCTTCTCCTCCAGGTGGCGGAGTACGGCCTCCCGATGGTCGTCGTCCTGAACATGGCCGACGAAGCCGCAAAACGGGGGATTGAGATCGATCCCGGCCCGATCCGCGATCTCCTCGGCGTCGAGGTAATCCAGACGGCTGCGTCGCAGGGAAAGAACATCGACCGGATCATCCCGGCGGCTCTTGCCGCCTCCAGCCCGTCGACGGTCGAGATCCCGTACGACCACCACGTAGAGGCAGCCGTCCGGAGCCTCGGGAAGATGTTTGGCGCCGACCGGAAGGAGAGTATCCGGGCACTCCTTGGGTTCGGCGACAACCCGGAGTTGCTCGAGGCGGCACGGACGATCGCCGACGAGATCGAGTCCCGGCACCGGATGACGGTCGCCCAGATCATCGCGGCCAACCGGCACAACTTCGCTCACCGGATCGCCGATCTCACCGTAAAGGAAGAGGCGCTCCTCCAGCAGACCGATCCGGACAGCATCCTGACGCGGCTTATTCCCGGGATGCCGATCCTCCTCGGTATCCTCGTCGGGATGCTCCTCTTCGTCTTCATCGCGGGATCGTTCCTCGAGGAGATGATCGTGGAGTTCTTCGAAGTATTCGCAATGCAGCCGTTCCTCGCGCTCGGACTGCCCCCGCTTGTCGAAGAACTGGGGAGATCCGTTCTGCTTGCGCTTCAGGCGGGCCTCGGGATAGCGTTCCCGTACGTCTTCCTCTTCTACATCATCATCTCCGTCCTCGAAGACTCAGGATACATGACCCGGGCGGCCTTCCTCGCCGACAACGCGATGCACCGGGTCGGCATGCACGGCGGGGCGGTCATCCCCTTCACCCTGGCGTTCGGGTGCAACGTGCCGGCCATCATGAGCATACGGCTCCTGCACTCCCGGCGGGAGCGGATCATCGCCTCGTTCCTGGTCACGATGGTCCCCTGCTCGGCCCGGACCGTCATCATCGCCGGGATTGTGGCCAGTTTCGTCGGTATCGGGGCGGCATTCAGCGTATACGCCATAGTCTTTGTCCTGATCCTCGCAACAGGGCTCGCCCTCTCCCGCGTGGCGCCCGGCGAGCGGTTCGGCATGATCATGGAGATGGTGCCGCTCCGCTGGCCGGACCCGAAACTGGTGATGAAAAAGGCCTGGTCGCGCCTCTCCGAATTCCTCTTCATCGCGATGCCGCTCCTCCTTGCAGGGAGCGTTGTCCTCGGCCTCCTGGAGTTCTTCGGCATCATGGCGCTCTTTGAGGCAATAGTGGAGCCGTACACCATGGCCCTCCTCGGCCTTCCCGGCTACTCGGCGACGGCGCTCACCTTCGGGATCTTGAGGAAGGAGATGGCGTTTGAGACCCTCGCCATTCTCGCGGGCACCGCCGATCTCGGGGCGGTGCTCTCGTCCCTCCAGCTCTACATCTTTGCGGTCGTGACCGTCCTCTTCGTCCCCTGCCTTGCGACGATCACGGTTCTCCTGCGTGAGGTCGGCTCCAGGATCACGCTCGCGATCACGGTCTACACGGTCGCCCTCGGACTCCTTATCGGAACCCTGCTGTTCCATCTTCTGGGATAGGGCCCCGCCCGGGGAGGGAGAGGCGACTCCCCCGATCCGTTACCTCTACGACGATGGAGCACCGACAGTTGAGAGATGGTGATGAAACTTCTGCGATTGTATCCCGGGTGTGCCGCGCCCCCGGTGCCGTGCCTCTCCACCCTCGAGTCTGCCCGGGGAGTGAGCCGGCCATGCTGACGTTCGTGGGCCTGGGGCTCTACGACCTCGGGGATATATCGGTGAAAGGCCTTGAAAGCGTCAAATGCGCCGATACCGTCTTTCTCGAGGCGTATACGTCGCGGCTGATGGGGACGGACGTTCCCGACATGGAGGCGTTCTTTGAGAAGGAGGTCCGGGTGCTCGCGCGGGAGGATGTCGAAGGGGACCCCCGCGAGATCCTCGATTGTGCCGCGAGGAGCCGGGTGGCGTTCCTGACCGGGGGAGACCCCATGGTCTCGACGACGCACGCCGATCTCCGGATGCGGGCCGCCGCCGCCGGGATCGAGACGTCCATCATCCACGCCTCATCTATTTCGAGCGCGGTCTCGGGCCTCTCCGGACTGCAGAACTACCGGTTCGGGAAGTCCTGTTCGGTGCCGTTCCCCGCGAAGGGATGGTTCCCGACGGCCCCCGTCGAGACAGTTGCGGCAAACCTCGCGCTCAACCTGCATACGCTCGTCTACCTCGATATCCAGAAAGACCGCTACATGCGCGTCCCGGAGGCGATCGCCATCCTCGAGGAGATGGCGGAGAAGCGCGGCATCGAGCCGCCCGCCCTCTACGTCGGCATCGCCCGGGCGGGGTCGGAGCACCCGGTGGTCGCGGCGGGGGACGGCGCGAAGCTCAAAGAGACGGAGTTCGGGCTCCCGCTCCATATCCTCGTCGTGCCGGCAGAGCTTCACCCCATGGAGCGCGAGTACCTGGAGATGTTTGCCGGCTTATGACCTTCGAAGAGTATGGTGCCCTCTTTCTGGAGGCTCTTTCCCGGACCCGGATCGCCGTCCCGGAGGGGACCCTTCTCTACCGGGTGGCCGGCGAGGTGGTCGAGATGGCTGCGGCGTACCACAGCGACGGGATTGTGTTTCACCGGACGGGCGACCCGGTGAACGCGCTTGCCGCCTTTGCCTACGGGCTCGGCTGGCTCGACGCAGGCTCGCGGCTCGGGCTGCTCGAGCCGCTCGCCGCCCACCCCCCTAGCCTGGTGGACGCGTGCATACCGGACTCGCAGAGCGCCCACCTCGACGAGAAGACCCGCCGCTACCGGCGGATGCTCCATTCCGCTCTTCTCATGGTCGAGACGGGGCCGGACGAGGCGAGCCCGCTCTATGCGGCGGCGGAGGCGCTCCGTTCGGCGGCGCATTCCTGGTACGCGGATGGAGTAGAACATCTGGATGCCGGCGACCGTGCCGGCGCCCTCGCCCGGTTCAGCTATGGGCATGCCTGGCTCGATGCCGGTATCCGGGCGGGCCTGTTCAGGATCACCGGCGAACGGGGTCTCTTCACCGTGTAGGGGTCTGCGCGGAAGCACGTCGCGGCCCCGTTGGCCGTTTATCCCGCGGATCCCGGGTCCTATCGACCTGCGATAAAAAATCATCGTTATGATAGAGTCAACTGCTACAAAAGGTTATTATAAGCAGGCGACAGATACCCTTCCATGCGCAGGAGTGGCCGGATTGAGGAGTTCGTCAGCCTCCAGGGGAACCCCCGCTCGAGGAGCAGCTACCAGAGCGCCGTACGTCGATACCTCGATTTCATCTACGGACCGGTGCGGAAAGGCCGGGTGGCCACCCGGGAGGAGGCCGGGCAGTATGAAGAACTGGCAGAGGACTATTTTACCGAACCCCATAACCTGGCAGTCGATGTTCAGCGGTTCGCGGCGTCCCTGAACGCCGCGAAGGCCCCGCCGAATTCGGCTCAGTTCTGGCTGTCGGTCGTGCGGGAGTTCTTCAAGTCCAACGGCGTCGATATCGGGGAAGATGCCTGGAGGATGGCGAAGCGGCGCGGACCGAAGGGACGCCGGGCAAGGACCCGGGAGGCCGCGTTCAACAAGGATCTGATTCAGAGGATCCTGCCGTACATGCCCCTGCTGCTGAAGGTGATCTTCCTGACGATGATCAGCTCGGGGATGCGGATCGGGGAGACCCTGAAGCTGCGGATCGGGGACGTGCACCTCGACGAGGAGCCGGTCCGGATCACGATCCCGGGCGACGTCACCAAGAACGGCGACCCCCGCACGACCTTCATCTCCCGGGAGGCCTCTGCCGCGATCCGTGCCTGGCTCGAGGTGCGGGGCGAGTGGCTGCGGTCCTCGACGAACCGCAACGCCGGGCTGCTCCGGCACCTCGGGAAGGAACACCTGGCGAAGGCCGTCGAGGACGACGACCGGCTCTTCCCGGTCCACGTCACGACCGTTCACAAGAGTTTTGTAACCGCCCTGGAGAAGGCGGGGGTGGACGATATCGACCCCCAGACACAGCGCCGAAGCCTCCGGCTGCACCAGTGCCGGAAGTTCTTCCGGACAGTCATGGCGCAGCGGATCCCCGTGGACGCGGTGGAGTTGATGATGGGGCACGACGGTTACCTGACGGACGCCTATGTGCGGTATACGGAGGAGGAGCTCCGGCAGTATTACCGGCAGGCGGAGGGGGCCGTCTGTGTCGGGGTCGCGGACGACGTGGCGGCGGCCGTCGTGGGTGGCCACCTCGACGCGCTCAAAGAGGAGAACGCCGCCTTACGGGCGGAGCTCAACCAGGTGCAACGGCAGATCGCGATGATGAACGCGATGCAGGCCGATGTGGGGGCCACTCCGGAGGCGCTGCGGCGGCTTGTGGATGCACGGATCCGGGCGATGAAGAACAGCGGGGAGATTTAACCCTGGGAGCAAGAGAAACTTATTTTATGTACGCCGGGATATTATACCGTATCAGGAGGGAAAGAAGATGGCAAAACCGATCGAACTTGGGCTTGTCCTGGAGGGGGAAGACGCCCGGCGGTTCCAGCGCTATCTGGACCACCCCACAGACACCGATGACGGCCGCGAGTTGATCCGCGAAGCCGCCATCCTTGCCCGCGAGATGCGACTTTGAATATGAAAATACCCCTCAGTAATCTATCTTTTTCTCTTCTCAACGAGGACGTTGATATTTCATCGTTCCAGTGCAGAGAACTGGATCTGACCGAGTTCCTGATCGAAGACGCACTCGAAAACCAGGCCGCCCGGCTGTCGGTCACGCGAATCGTATCATATGAAGGGCAAGTCGTCGGGTTTTTCACGCTCACCAATGATTGCATCATCAGGAAGGGCGTTAGTGACGACGACGGCGAAGAATGGTATCCATATCCACACTATCCGGCGCTGAAGATCGCGCGACTGGCAACGCACCAGGAGTTTGAGGGCCGGGGTATCGGACGAGCAATGTTGTTGAAGACAGTGGCCATCGCCATGCGGCTCTCGCAGTACGTGGGGTGCCGCATGATCACGGTTGATTCTAAACCGGATTCTGAGGGGTTTTATCAGAAATACGGCTTTCAAAAGGTTCTAATAAAAAAGAAGGCGGATACGATTCCTCTCTATCGTGACTTCTATCGGTCCTATCAGGAAGCCGAGAAAGATATGAGTCCGCCCCTATCCGTTTTCGATGAGAGAACGCGGTGATGAACGCGAGCAGACCGACACGGCAGCTCACCCAGGGGCGCTGCAGGTGCTCATCGACACGAGGATAAGAGAAGCGAAGAAGAGCGGGGAGATTTAACCCCTTTTCTTCTGTTCCCGAAAGTATGCCCGGCGCTCTGCAGGAGTGTGCTTATCGCATATGGTTGCATCCTTTCGCTTCTTCGCGGGGATTTCTCGGCCGCAGATTTTACAGGACCGCTTTGGAATCTCTGTTTCTCGTCGGTTTGCTTCATTTATGCGCCGAGTTTCGATAAACGCCTTGTCCTTGCATCTTTTATCACAGTATTCCCTACCCTGTTTAAAGTTGACGAGATATTCCCCACACTGCTTGCATTTCTTGACGTAGGGGGGATTATTATCAAAAATCCACTCTTCCGGAAGCGCGGGGATCCGTCGTCCGAACATGTCATAGTAGAACCAAATATAACCCCGCACCCAAACGTCCCACTCGTGTAAGTGTGAGATCGGCCCGATAAGAGAACAAGGCCGGAACTCGAGGGCGGACGCTTCTGTGAACGTCTCGTCCCATAGGAGGTTGATAAGATCTCTGCTAACTCCTTCCACAGGGACCCACAAAAAACGGAATTGATCTGCGGATTTTACTAATTCAGCATATATCTTTCGGGTTTTGCCCTTCCCTTTTATATCGTAAATTTTGCGGCCACGTTGAAAATGGGAATATCCTGTCTCATCTTCTTCATTCCCGCCTTCGTACACAACCAGCCGGTTTTTCGAGATGAAAACACTGCCGAAAATGCACTTTTTGGGCTCGACGGTATTAACCACAGAGACGAGCGATCCGGAAAGACGCCAGGGGTTTCGCTTGTCAGAAGCGGAGTCTTGATCTGATGCTCGTGCTACGACGATCCCGCGTCGCTTGCGTATTGTCACCGCTTTCTGTTGCGGCTGCTGAATCATTGGAGGTATATTTGTCGTTTATAGTATATAATATAATCAGAAACTCCCGATCGAGTGTGAGAGTATGCCTGCACTTTATATCAACGCAGACGGGGTGGAAAACGTAACCACCACCGTAACCATCCCGCGCGATCTCCATGCTTGGGCTCGCGAATCCGGGGTCTCGCTCAGCGGAACGTTGAGGGCAGCGCTCAAATCGAAACAAAAGGAGCACGGGAGAGGCCACGATGCGCCAACACCTACCCCCCCTCCCGCCGGCTCCAGCACAACCCCCAATGCTAGAGGTGAACCGGAGTGATCACTAGTCTCCCCTTCGGAAACTTAAGTGTCACTCCCGCCACCCGGGAAAACCCCCGCCTCGTCACCCGCGAGGTGATCGAGGCCTTCGAACGCGCAAATCCCGCACTCGCGGGGATCGGTGCGATCATGCAAGACATGGGGCTGTGGGTTGTAGACGAAAACAGCGAATCAGAGAACCGAGGCGCGAGCCGGACGAAAGCGCACGCCTCAGTGAACACAGCGACGACAACGAGGTATCAGCGTGTTACTACTCCAGTACACTCCTGGTGACTTAAAAGTATCACATTTCTGCGATCGGTTCGCCCGGAGGAGGGGTGCATGAGCGCCGACGCCGGCACGATCGAGCCGGCGGTCCCGGACGAGGTAAGGGCACGGTCTCTCGTCCCCTTGAGCACCATCGACGGCATGGCCGACGATCAGGTCTACGGCTGGATTCAGACTCTGGAGCGGGACTACAACCTCCCTCCGCCTGAGAACAGCGAGTTCATGCCGGTCGAGGACCTCCGGGCCTGGCTCCGGGAGGCCGTCTGCTCCACCCAGGTCCTGGCGGTGCATGACCGGCAGCAGGCGGAGCGGGAACGATGCCGGCAGCCGGAGATCTGCACGACCGACGCACCAACGCACGAGATGGCCGAAGAGGCCCTCGCCGTGCTGCAGGTGCACAACGAGCCGCCCGAGGTCTTCGCCCGGGGAGCCCAACTGGTGCGGGCCGCCCTGGATGAGAAGAAAGACCTGTACATCTAGGTGATCGGGGAGGCGGAGCTGTCCGGGATTCTCGACCGCCTGATCACATGGACTCGGGTATCTCCGAAGGGGCAGATGCGGCAGAGCCGGCCGCCCCGGGAAGTCGTCAAGGACATCCTGGCGCTGCCGGCGGTAGAGTGGGGCGTGCCGCCGCTCGCCGGGGTTACACGGACGCCGATCTTCCACATCGACGGCACTATCCACGCGACCAGTGGGTATGACGAGCAGACCGGGCTCTACTACTCCCCGGACGACCCCGTACGACCCCCGCTTCCGGGAAGCGCTCGCCCGGATCCGCAAGGAGATGCCGGAGGAGTGGACCGCCCTGGTGCAGAAACTCACCGTGCCGGCGAAGGCCTAACCCTACCCTCTTTTCGATCCGAACATTCCGGCAAATTTGCCGGGAGGTTGCACGGCGCCACGGGTGAGGGATCCCGGGCTGCCGGTGCGCGGCCCCGATGAATCACATTTATCACCCCTCAGGATTCAACCTGTAGTGTGACAGAAAAACGGGTTCGGACCTGGCGCCGTTCTCCGAATTACAATCCTTAAATTCCTCTGTTGGCTATAGAAAAATTATCGTTAAATAGTATCTGCACGATACCTTATTAGACCAATTTCGGGTATTTTTCTCGTGAGATTGCCCGAAAATCCGCAAAAGATCTGCGGATACCGATCTGGAGCGGAAGGGCCGGGTCTGCGAAGTCCGGCCCCTTGGCCCGGGAGCGTAGAGCATGAAGAGGTCTCAGTGGAAGTGGCTGCTCGTCTCGATCAGTTTTAGCGCTCTCGTTATGGCCGGTGTCCTGTACTTCACCGTCGATGAGATGACGATTGAGTACCTCAGCCGCGTAAACCCGCTCTACCTGGTTCTCGCCGTCCTCCTCCACATAGTCTCGCTCGGGTTCTGGGCGCTACGTATCCAGAAAATGTCGGGGTCGCTCGGGTACCGGGTTCGTTTCAGGCACTGCCTGAACCTGGTGCTGGCGAACATGCTCGTTGCGGCGGTCACCCCGTCGCAGGCGGGCGGCGAGCCGGTCCGGGTCCACGAACTCTACCGGGCGGGCGTCCCGGTCGGGGACGCCACCGCCGTCGTCATTATGGAGCGGATTCTCGACGGGATCGCACTCGGGGCTCTCGGGGCCTTTGCCATGCTCTTCCTCGGCAGTTACTGGAGCAGTCTCACCTCCGGGTTCAGTGGGGTGAGCCTCATGATGTACGCCGCCTGGATCTCCGTCACTCTCTTCGTGCTGGTCTTCGTCTACTCGGTGAAGAACCCTGACCACCTTAAACGGGCGCTCAAAGGGCTGTCGCGGTGGATCGACCGTCACTGGCGTTTGAAGCGGCTCGAACACCTGCTGGAGACGATCGACTGTGAGGTGGACAACTTCAACGAGGGTCTTGTCAAGTTCGTGAACCACGGCAAGAGCGGCCTCGTATGGGGCCTTCTCTTCACGGGACTCTTCTGGTTCTCGGAGTTCGCCATCGCATCGCTGCTTCTCGTGGGTCTCGGGCAGCCACCGTTCCTCATCGAGTCGTTCGTCGTCCAGCTCGTCATCGCCATCATCATGATGATCCCGCTTACGCCGGGAAGCTCGGGCGTTGCGGAACTCAGCGCCACGTCGCTCTACAGCCTCTTCATCCCGTCGTCGATCGTAGGCGTCTTCGTCCTCCTCTGGCGGCTGATCCTCTACTATCTCAACATCCTCCTCGGCCTGCTCTCGAGTCTCGTCATAGTCCGGCGTGAGTATCTTGCCCGCGCCAAAAAACGGCGATGATTGACCCCAAGGTTTAAACGCCAGAAGGCTCATGTCAGGTGATCACATGACGGCTCAAAATTGCAGGGTGCAGGGCGTGTTCATGTCGGTGAGCGAGATGGGAGCGGCGCCGACCGTCGTCCTCGATGCCGGGGGTGACAGCACGATACCGATATATGTCGGGCTCTGGGAGGCGATCTCGATCAGCAACGCGCTCAACAGCGAGATGCTTCCCCGCCCCATCACCCACGACCTCATCGTCGAGCTCTTTCGGAATTTTGAGATAGTTCTCGATGCCCTGCACATCGATTCCCTGGAGGAGGGAGTCTTCTACGCCAAACTCCTTCTGCGGCAGGGGTCGCGCACCGAGATCATGGACTGCCGCCCGAGCGACGGCATAGCCATCGCTCTGCGCTACCTGGCTCCCATTATGATCGAGGATACGGTCGTCGAGACCGCAGCCGTAAAGAAGGACGACCTCCCGAGGATGGTGGACCTGAAAGAGTATCTTTGAGCGGTCCTCGAGAAGATCCGATACAAAATAATGTTACTTCCGGCGTGCAGCGAGCTCGTCGAGCACGTCCGCTACGTCGGTGCCTGATGCCTGGAGCGCCACCAGGAGGTGGAAGAGGAGATCGGCCGCTTCGGAGACCGTCCTCTCCGGGACCTGATTCTTGGCGGCCAGGATGAACTCGACCGCCTCTTCACCGACCTTTTCGAGGGATTTGTCGACTCCCTTCCGGTGCGTCAGGACGGAGCTGACGTAGCTTTCGGCCGATGGGTGCTCCGCCCGGTCCTGGATGATCTGCCAGACTTCTTCGAGGATCTTCCAGTCACGCATGGACGTCTTCTCCCGCGAGCACCTCGCCGAGTTCCGTATCGAAGTACCGGGAGAGGAGGAGCCGTGCCTTCTCGATGGTGCATCCGCCTTTCCCTATGGCGATGCCGAGATCGTTCTTATCGATGTACACCGTGAGCCTCCCATCGTCTCCTTTCCCGACACCGAGGACGTTTGCCGGTTTAAACACGTTCCTCGTAAATGTCTCGATCTCGGGAGAATATTCGACCATCTCGATACGTTTCCCGAGGACCCGCTGCATCTTCCGGATATTGTTTCCCTTCCGACCGATAGCGAGGCCCATATCTCCTTCTTTTATGAGGTATACTATGCGGTCGAAGCGCTCGTCGATGATGCAGTCCAGTGCGGTCGCCCGGGTAAGAATTCTCAATTCTTCGATATATCTTCGCTCTTTAAAGCATATGGTTCGTATCATTGAAGCAGTCCCCAATGGGAATGATGCGGTATGATATAGTCGCTGGGAGGTTATATATCTGAGTAATCCGGGCATTCGGGGGGCGCCGGCCTAGCACTTCTGCAGGATCACCTTTATTGCAGCTCCTTCCTCCGGTTTCCCGGGCACCCGGTCCGCCGCCCATACCCGCCCGCCATACTGGTTTACGAGGGTCTTGACGATGTGAAGCCCAAGGCCCCTGCTACCTGATGCGGTTTTGCTTCCCTCACGGCTGAAGCGATCGAAGATGTTGGGCTTTAAATGATCCGGGATGCCGATGCCGGTATCGGCTACGGTAAGCGTCACGATCTCTGCGGTCTCCATGACGGAGATCTCGATCCTGACCTTCATGCCGCCGAACTTGATGCTGTTGCTGATCAGGTTGGATACGATGTGTTCGAGAAGGGGGTTTGCCCAGACCATGCGGCTCTCCGGCTCGTACCTGATATCGATGCCCGAGTACCGTTGAATCTGGCCGCGGATGATGCTGTCGAGGTCGGTCGGCCCCAGGCGAATACGGTGTTTGTTGAGCGTGGTTAAGAGTTCGACGTTCTTGATGACGTTGATCCCCTGTTCGACCGTGTTCTTGACCCGTTGAGCGAGTTCCGCCTCCTCACCGGAGAGCCGTTCCCGGAGCATCTCGATGATCGTTGCCGCAACCATGCTGGTGTTGTAGATGTCGGTGCCGAGCAGGTCGAGGTAGAGGCTGGAGAGTTGGCTCGCCCGTTCGCAGACGAGGTCACTGGTGATATCGCGGCCGACCCCGGTGGCGGCCACGATCTTCCCGGCGGTGTTGTGCAGGGGATGAATGGTGATCTGGAACGACCGCGCCTCCTCACCGCGCCACGAAAACGACCGGGTTTCTGATACCGCCTCTCCCGTCTCGATGGCCTGGTGCGCAGCCCCGACCAGAAAGTCCGCCTCCTCCGCCGGAAACAGGGCGTGGGGAGTCTTGCCTGCGATCTCGGCCGGGTCTATACCCAGGTTCCGGGCACAGGTCCAGTAGAACTGGGTGAAGATGCCGTCCCGGTTGAGCGTGAATATCATGTCGGGGAGAGTTTTCGCCAGGATCTGCACCTGCTCGTCCGGCGCCCCGCGAGAATCTTCCGGAGCGTCCCGGATGGTCTCGACCGCACCGATCTGCCTGCCGGTGGTGTCGTAGAGAGGGGCGGCCATACAGACAACCTCTCTGCCGGATGCCGGGGGGATGCACGACCTGGCGAGCAGCTCTTCGCCCTGACGGGACAGCAGGCGATAACGGTCGTTCCCGGCATCGTTGTGAGTCAGGATGGAGTTCGCCAGTGTGGGGCACATCTCGCCGAACAATGCTTTCCCATGGATGTAATCCCCTTTCCCTACGATATCCTCTGCCGGAACGCCGGTATACTGTTCCATGCTGTCGTTCCAGATGACCACCCGCCCCTCGCAGTCGAGAACGAGTGCCGGCTGCTGGATGTGATCGAAGATACTCACGGGTATCTGGCTGCGACTCATGGACTCCCTGACTCTTTCCTGATTCATCTTCACATACATCACCCGTGAACAGCGCCCGTCCCCACAAAGCCGCGAGAAAGCCCTTCTTCCGGATATCCCGGTTAAATCCTCTGCGCCGGCATGTACGGTGCCCCTCGCTTATTACCGCCCGGGACAAACGCGCTGGAGAAGTGTCTGAAATCGTCGCTTAAAAGAGTGTCTATGTATTTTCTGCAAAATATACTGTCCAATGGATTTATTATTTATACCTTCCCAGATTGCTCCACGCCAGAGCAGCGGGGTTTGTCTCAACAAGTATGTTTTAAGCGAGTATCCGGATAAAGAATCGATTTAAACGGTCTTCCCGGATTGGATGCGGGAACGCGAGGGCCGGGAGTTCATGCTATTCCCGTAAGTTAATATTTGAGTATTTGCAGATCATAGATGATGTTCGGGCGTTATAGGGGCACTTTCCACCATGAAGACGGCGACACCCTGGTCGAAGCCGAACAAAACGGCAGTCTTCTGACCTACCGGCGGAGATGCGAAGGGCAGACGTTCGAGCGGATCCTGGTCTCAAAGACGGGTGAGATTATCATAAACCCGGTAGAACCGGTCAATCTCCCCAAAGATGTCACGGACTTCCTCCAGATAGAATTCTCTCCTATGGTCATTGAGCCCGGCGTCACCCAGACGATCTACCTGAAGTTTCCGGTCGAGATCGGCGTCTTCCTGGAGGCGGCAAGGGACATCGAGGTGCTCGATATCTTTGGTCTCGGCTCCCAGAAGTATACGCTCTACGGAACGCCGACCAATGGGGTCATCGCCCGCTGGTACCGGAGTGAAATATACACGGAGGTTCCCGCGGCCGGGTCTCTCCGTGAGGGAGTGATGGAACTTTCCATCCATAACGCATCCCGCGAGTGGGTGGAAGTTTCGTGCGTTGTCTTTGACAGCACCGATATGAAGATCTATTACGGTGATTTCGTGGCGGCCGCTGCCACGATGAAGATCATCAGCCCAACTCTCGCGGAGACGGATTTCATCGACGCCCCGCTCCGGCCCGGCATGGTGAAGTCCGTCGAGTTGTGTGTGGCACGCAAAATCCCGGTGATCGACCGGGGATACCTGATGGAGTGGGGATTCTCGTGACGTTCGACGTGACCCAGGTGCTGGAGACCCCCATAGGCGTCGGTGATATCACCGTCGAGAACCTCCTGTATTTCGTCGTCATCCTCGTGGTCGGCGTTGTAGTCGCGCGGATCGTCTCGACAAACGTCCGACGGGCCCTCACGGAGCGGCTGCCCAAGAACGAGCGCGAACTGCTTGCGAAACTGGTCTATTACGGTATCATACTCTGGGCGTTCGTCATCGCTCTTCCGCAGCTCAAATTCGACCTCTCCGGCCTCCTGGTGGCCGGGGGTGTCGCCGGCCTCGTCATCGGTTTTGCGAGCCAGAGCGTTGTCTCCAACCTGGTCTCCGGCCTCTTCCTCATGTTCGAGCACCCGATCAAGATCGGCGACAACATCAACGTCGCGGACATCAGCGGCAGTGTCGAGGACATCCACGTCCTCTCGACCGTCGTCAAGACGTACGACGGGGTCTATGTCAGGATCCCGAACGAGACGGTATTCACCTCGAACATCACCAACTACGTCCACAACGCAGCCCGGAGGTTCGAGTACCAGATCGGCATCCGGTATGAGGACGATGCCGACGCGGCGATCCGGATCGCGAAGGAGGTCATCGCGACGCATCCCTTCGCGCTGAAGAGCCCGGCACCGTCGGTCTTCGTCGACAACCTCGGTGACAACAGCGTCAACCTGACCGCCTACATCTGGGCGCCGGCCCGGAACTGGTGGGATGTCAGGACGGACCTCCTCTGGAAGATCAAGCAGGCGCTTGAGGAAAACGGCATCGAGATACCCTTCCCGCAGCGCACCGTCTGGTTTGCGGACGGACTCGAGGTGAAGGGGCGGTCCGCCGGGAAGAAAGAATAACCCTTTTTTGGCCTTGTTGGAGCCCTCTCCCGGCCACGCTCCGGTTCTCGCACCTTCGCACCTGACGGTGCTCAAACTCCGCTCCTCGAAACCCTTCGGGTTTCTCGAACTCCCGTCCTTCGGACAGTCGTTCCTACCGGAACGTCGTTCTGTGGTGCTTGTGCTCCTGCTCCCTCACCCAATGGTGCTCAAGCTCCGTTCCTCGAAGACCTCTGGTCTTCTCGAACTCCTGTCCTACGGACAGTCGTTCTCCGGAATGTCGCACCTTTGGCCAGTCGCCGGTCCAAGACCTTCGGTCTTCTCCTGCTCCGGTTCTACCGAACCATCGCAATCGCCACGCACTGCCCCCGCCCCGAGGGGCGGGGAACGACTGCCAAGAGCGTAGCGAACGGCAGGAGTTTGAGCACCGAAGGTGGGGAGGAGGAGCGCGAAGCGCGGGCGGGGTGGGGGTTTACAACGGATGCAGTCATACAAGAGGGAGACAGGGGAGGGGGCGTGCCCCCTCGCACCTACCGGTGCTCAAGCTCGCTTTGCTCGCACTCCCCGTCAGCCCCTCCTCGCACCTTCGGTGCTCGAACTCCGCTCCTGCGGGGCGTCGTTCCCCAATGGCGATAAACGACGCGTGCCCCGGGAGGGCAGGCGGAATTCGAGCACCGGGCAGGTGCGCAGTCCCCACGGTCCACTGCACCGTGATATTTCCTCGCTTTGATCACTCTGCTTGCCACACAGCAAAGGCCTTTGGCCTTCTTAAACTCCTGTCCGAAACCTTTTGGTTTCTCAAACTCCGGACCGTCACAGGCCCCTCAAGTACCCTCTTCAGGACCAGAACATGGTTCCAGCAGACCCTCGTTTTCAGACCCGGTGCACCTGCCCGACGCCTCCCGGGCGGAAAGATTCCGGATACCGCTCTGCGAGTTCCTCGATTTTATCGGTACAGTGCGATGCCGAGAGGTACGTCACCCCGGCGAGCGCATCGATATCCTCGCCGGTAACGGTGTGCAGCCCGCCGAGCACTCCCCACACAGGCCCTTCCCGTGAGACATGGTCGATGATCCGGCCGATGTGAGGATGCGCGCACCCGGTTACGACCAGGTAGCCGCCCGGCACGGTGACCGCGAGCGACTGCTCCCGGATACCGGTCCCGAGGGGGCCGGTCACGGCGATGCCGTCCGCGATCTCCGTCCACTCGTCTGTGATCCGGGGTTCGGTGTACTCCCGGATCAGCCCGAGCGTATGCGCGGAGAAGGCGTCGTGGACGAAGACTTCCATCGACGGATTTCGGGCAAGGACCGCCGCGAGGCCGCCGATGTGGTCGTGGTGGTCGTGGGAGAGGACGAGGCACCTGACGGAGGCGGGATCGATGCCGAGCGCCCGCATGTTTGCAAGAAGGACGTCGCCGCGTTCTCCGGTGTCAAAGAGCAGGCCCGCCTCATGAAGCAGGCAGGAGAATCCCCAGTCCGCCATGAGCCCCTCCCGGCAGGGGATGTTGTTGTAGACTTCGGTTATCGTGAGCATGAAACGCAGACTCCGATATTCCGGTCTCTCCTCCCCAACGATTATGCTTCTCGATGAGGCAGGCGGGGGGTGAGGTGATGGTCCGGGGTTCGGAGCGCCCCGGATCTGCAGACGAAAAAGAAGGGCGGTAGAGGGAGTTACGAGATGACGTAGGTGATCGAGACGGTGGCGGTCACGTCGATCTCACCTACCTCGAGCGGGGTCGGGACGGCGCTGCCCGCCACCATCTCCATGCCCGAGTAGCGGCTGTCATAGGCCAGGGGCACGTAGTTGCTCCCGACATTGACTTCTTTGACGTCAACGATGGTCTTGCCGATGGCTGCGGCAACCACATCTGCGTCGCCCCGTGCCTGCGCTACCGCGGCGGTCAGGGCCTCCGACCGGAACTCCTGCTGCTTTGCGTCGCTTAAGGTGAACGAGAACCGGTTAACCCTGTTTGCACCGTTTTCGACCGCGAGATCGACGATCTCCCCGGCGCGGTCCACGTCGTTCAGCGTGACCTCGAGGGTGTTGATCACCCGGTAGTATTTGACTCTGGCGTTTGTCAGGCCCTTGCTGTCGCTCTCGGTCACCGGGATGATGTTGTAGGCGGCGGTCCTGATGTCCTTCTCCGGGATGCCGGCGTTCTTCAGGGCGTTGACCACGGCATCCATTCTCTGGGCGTTCTGCTGCTGTGCTGTCGCAACATCGGTGTTCTCGGTCTCGACCGCGAACACGATGACGGCCTGGTCGGGCGTTGTCGTCACTTTGCCCGTGCCGGATACGTGGATCAGGTTATCCGTGGATTCCTCCGGCAACTGTGCGGTGACGTTGCCGATCACCGCGGCGCAGAGGACCATCAGGGCGATCCCCAGAAGTGCTGCTTTTCCTCGCATAGGTATCAATCATCACTTTATATGGCGAAAATAAATATCTTGCTTTAACAACGAGAATTTTCGTAGTTTTAATCGGAGGAATCATGAAAATGAGTGTTTTAATCTCGTTTTCCGGAACCCCTCACTCCCGGCCGGTTTTCGGCATCCACCCGGCCGCCGCCACCAGGCGGGCGATCAGGACGGCGATGTAGATGGTCCCGCTCACGGTCTCGAGAACGGCGAGCGACCGGGCCTGGTCGGTTACCGGCGTGATGTCGCCGTAGCCGAGCGTCGCAAGGGTGACGAAACTGTAGTAGATGAACGTGGGGAAGGTGAAAGCGGTGCCCGGGTGGCTGCTTGAGAACGACCCGGGACTGACGCTCTCGACGAGGCTGTAGGCGGTCGCCCATGTCAGGCCCATGAGGAGGTAGACGGATACCGCCCCGTAGATGGTATCGGTGGTGATCTGGCGTTCTCCGAGCACCCGCAGGAGGCCGACGAGCGCGGTGAAGGCGTAAAAGAGGAGCGTGAATATGCTCTCGGCGCTGCCGAAGACGGGAGTCCCGCTGATGACGTAGAGCCAGCCGAAGCCGAAGGCGGGGATCGCGAGGAGGACGGCGATCGCGACCTGCCGCCGCTGGTTGCTCACAGCGTAGACCCCGGTGATCAGGACGAAGGACGAGAGCACTTTCAGGGCGGCCGGGCCGGTCGGCCCTGCACTCACGTAGGGGTAGACGGCGAGCAGGAGGACGAGAGATGCGAGCAGGTAGTGGAACCGCATGGCCCTGGCGCGGGCGAGGTACCGGGCGAGAAGGCCCTTCACGCTCTCTCATCCCCTGCGGGTCCGGCCGGAGGCGTATCGCTATCATCCCCCATCACGGTTTTGATTGCATCGAGCACTTCCCCGGCGGATTGGTAGCGGTGACCGGGGTCTTTTGCGAGACACCGGAGGATGACCCGGTTGAATCCTGCGAAGTCCGGATTGATCTCTCCGGGGGGGACCGGCTGCTCGTGGAGAGTTGCCCCGGCACATCCGGCGAGGCTCTCGCCGGCATTAGGAGGTTTCCCCGTCGCCAGTTCGTAGAAGACGGCGCCGAGCTGGTAGATGTCGGTCCGTGCATCGGTCCTGCCGAACTGCTCCGGGGCGATCTGCTCCGGGGCCGCATACGCGAGGGTGAACCCGGCGACGGTGGTATCCCGGCTCGCCGCCAGCGTCGTGCTCATGCCCCAGTCGGTGATCTTCGGCGTCGTCAGGTCGTCGGCGAGAAGAATGTTTCTCGGCTTGATATCCCGGTGAATCACGCCTCTCTCGTGGGCGTAGGCAAGCCCGGCGGCGATGCCTGCAACGATGCGGACGGCGGTCTCTACAGGGACGGGTTTTTCGAGTTGCTCCAGGGTCCGGGGCAGAAACTCCATCTCGACGAACGGTACCGGGAGGATGTTGACCGAGTAAACCGCTACGATATTTTCGTGAACGAGGTCTTCCCAGAACCGCATCTCCTTCATGAAGGTCTTTCCCGTCGCCTCGTCGTAGGTGACCGGGATCTTTACCGCCACCGTCCGGCCGTCGTCACGCCTGACCGCCGAGAAGACCTGTCCGAGCCCGCCTCTCCCGACGAAGGCAACCCGGTCGTACCGTTCTGCAAGTTCCGGCGGGAACCCGGCCGGGCGGGAGAGCACGGTCCGGTCTGCATCGGGGAGGACGGTCGCGCCCGTCGGTGCTTCGCCGCCGGTATCCGGTATCCCCAGGTACCTGATGCCAAGAACGAGGGCGCCGGCGAGCAGGATGAGGGCCAGGGCAACCCCGCTCCAGGGGAACGGGTCCGTGGGCGTCCGGCCGTTCTCTTCGGGTGTATCGCCGGCCGTCACGGTTTCCGTCGCCTCCGTCTGCTCCTCTCCCGGGGTATCGGCAGGCGTGACGGTCTCTTCGGGCGAGGGCAGGGGGGTGGGTGTCTCTTCCGGCGTATCCCTGGCCTTGTTCTGGCCGGGGGCGGCGCTTTCATCGTCGCTCGGTGTCTTGCCTGCAGATTCGATACCCTGGGGGGCGGCGCTCGAGTGCTCCGGCGGTCCCCCCGCGCCCGAGACGGCGGGACAGACGACGGCGAGGAGCAGGGCAGAAATCAGGAGCATGACGGCCGCCCGTCCGGCCCGTTCAGGCAGCATCCGGCACCGGCACCCCCCCGGGAACAACGAAGACGAGGGTTGCTCCCCGCGCGCCCTTCGCGAGTTCGACGAGGTCCCCGTCGTGGAGCTCCCGCCGCGTGCCCCGGTCAAGCGGCGTGCCGTTCACGAATGTGCCGCCGGTGCTGCCGCAGTCTTCGATAAGCCAGGCGCCGTCCCGGCGGCGGGTGAGCCGGGCGTGCGGTCTCGAAACGCGGGTGACCGCCGCGTACTCCTCGCCGAGGACGATCTCCTGCCCGGAACGGCCGGGAGCTCCCGGGTCCGCCCTCCCTATGTCGATGCTGTCGTGCGCGAGCGCAAAGACCCTGCCGTCCTCCGCCCCGCCGAGGAGGATGACGACCGGGGGTTGCCCGGCGAACTCCCCCGAAAACGTCTCCCGAACACCGGCGAGTTTCTTCGCGAGCACGGCATCCGTGAGCGTCAGTTTCAGGTTCGAGAAGAGCCCGAGGCTCCTCGTGATCGCCTCAAGCCCCCCTGGCACGAGGGAGTATTTCCAGACCGGGTGAATCCCTTTTGCGGTCGGGCGCGAGAGGCCGGCCTCTTTGCGGACGACCCCGATGCTCAGCAGCTTGTCGAGATGCTTTTTTGTGTTCTCGTAACTCGTCTCGATCTCGTATGAGATCTGCCGGACGTCTTTTGGCCTTCGTTCGATGACCTTCAGGATCTTCAAGCGTGTGCTGCTGCTCAGCACGTCCAGGTATTCGGAGAGTTCCTGCAGATCGTCGGTGTCTATATCGAGGACCAGCGTCCTTGAGTCATCGTCGTCGGTCATAGGCTTTCGTGCGGGACTCCGTTGCAGTATGTTTTCACGAGGTCTCTGATGAAGGTTGTGCACCCCATCCGGCCGGTCCGCCTCGCCGGCACGGTCCTACGGCCGCAATGCCCGGACCGCTACCCCGGGGCGGCACTGTAGAATACGCGGTTGTTATCCGGATCCGGCCCCGGATCATGTTTTATACGAGAGGGCCGATCGGGGGTGGCATGCTTGGAGAGATCGAGACACTGCAGCAGCGGGCTGTGATGGTGGAGATCGAGGAGCTGATCCAGTCGACGCCCGACTACGCCGACATCAGGGAAACGCTCCGGTCGTTAAATTTCATACCGGAGCAGGATAATGCCGATGTCGCGATCTGGGTGCATCCCGGGCTCAGGATATTCGTCCTCCTGCAGATGAACCTCGGGGGCGGGTATGCGGGGTACAGGGTGGCTACCTACGAGGACCTGGAACGCCGCGAGGGGGGGTCTGCCGTATACAACGCCCGGTAACGGCTTTTTCTCGTAGCCCGCGGCGCCCCCCTCTTCTCAACCATCCCTGCCGGGTCAGGTTTATCTGGGCGTGTGGGGTATGGTTCTCGCATGCCCAAACGAGTACAGATTGACCGGGAGGAGCAGGAGGCCATGAAGGGCCGGGTCCGGGAGATGATCGTCGCAAACGCCACCTACGACGGAATCCGGAAGGGCCTCGAAGGTCTCGGATTCCGGGCGAAGGAGGACAAACCCGCCCTTGCCCTCTGGGAGAGCCGCGAGCACGAACTCTTTGTTGTGGTTCACATGGACCCGGAGACCGGCAGTTTGCAGGACTGCGAGGTAAAGACGTTCGAGGAGACGGAGGGGTTCGAGTAGCCCGGGCTCACGCCCGGCCCGGCGGCGGATCCGCAAAGAGCGCGACGTATCCCCCGATGAGCACCACGATGAAGACGAGTGCGTAGACCGGAAGCGCAAGCGCCCTCTCGAACAGGGAAAAGACTTCGATGCCGGTAACCTCGCCGACGAGCGAGAAGAGCCGGAAGAGAAACATGACCAGGAGTACGGCACCGACGGCGCCGAAGATCGGGCCCGGCAGGTTCAGGGGAAATGCAAGGGCCCCGAAGAGGTCGCCGATGAGGAAGATGGCCGTGATCAGGATGAGCAGCCCGAGGTTGACGTTGAGGAAAGCGACGATCTGGAGGAAGATGGGGGTCTGGACGTAGGCGCCGGCCAGGACATTTAAGATGCCCAGCACGATCAGGAAGACGACGAGGCCGATGATCCTTGAAATGAGGACTTCGGCGACCGATTCCTGACTGCGCTCACCCATGCGATCCCTCTGATAAAGGAAGGTTACTCTACCCTTATTGAGTTATCGGCGACGCGGCGAGCAGGAGGGTCCTTATCTCCCGCCCGCCGGCTCCGTCACCCGCGTCTGCGCCTGCTCGCGGACGAACGAGAGGAGGTAGTACGGCCCCCCGGCACCCCTGCCCGTCGACCCGCTTGCCTTCCAGCCGCCGAAGGGCTGGGCGCCGGGCCAGGCTCCGGTCGTCGCCCCCCCGCGCCGGTTGGCGTACACGACCCCGAACCGGATCCGGTCGAAGAAGTCCCGGATCTCCGCCGGATCCCCTGTAAATATCCCGGCCGTCAGGCCGTAATCCGTCGCATTCGCGAGAGTGAGGGCCTCGTCCAGAGTCTCGAAGGTGCCGACGGTGAGGATCGGGACGAAGAGTTCTTCCGAAAAGAGGCGGTGGCCGTGCGCGAGGCCGGCGATGACCGTGGGCCTGACGCAAACGCCCCGGCCGTAGATCCCTTCCTCGAGCACCTCCCCGCCGGCGACAAGCCTGCCGCCGTCCCGGAGCGCCTCCTCGACCGCCTTCTGGAATGTCAGCCGTGCATCGTCGTCGATCAGGGGCCCGTACGCGACTTCCCGCCGCCGGGGGTCGCCGACCTCCATCCGGTCCACCCGGTCCCGGAGCGTCTGCAAGAACCTTTCTGCAACCGATGAATGGACGTAGACCCGGGAGGTGGCGCTGCACTTCTGTCCCGCAAAGCCGAAGGCTGCCCGGACCACGCCCTCGACGGCTTTCTCGATATCGGCGCTCGCGGTGACGATCGTCGGGTTCTTGCTACCCAGTTCCGCGACAAGCGGCTTGTGGTAGGGCTGCGCCGTGGCGAGCTGCCGTTGCAGCCACGTCCCCACGGCCTTTGAGCCGGTGAACGCGATCCCGGCAACGTCCGGGTGGGCTACCGCGATCTTGCCGAAGGGACCCCCGGGCCCGGTCACCAGGTTGATCGCACCGGGAGGGACCCCGCCTTCCACGAAGAGCCGGTAGAGGTTCACCCCGGCGAGCGGTGTCTTGCTCGTCGGTTTGAAGACGACCGTGTTCCCGGTGAGGAGCGCACCGGTGATCATGCCCGCGGCAAGCGCGATGGGGAAGTTGAACGGGGAGATGACCGCCCAGGCGCCATACGGGCGCATGACGCTCCGGGACTCCTCGCCGGGTGCAGGGGAGTGCATGGGAAAGACGTAACCGTTGTTCTGCTCGTAGACCCTGCAGTAGTACCGGAGCATATCGACCGCCTCGCCGACTTCCGCCAGCGCCTCGTAGCGGGTCTTCCCCGCCTCATAGGTCAGCAAGGCCGCGAGTGCAAAAAGCCGGTCTTCCATTGCGTCGGCCGTCTTCCTGACGATCGCAACCCGTTCCTGCCAGTCCCGCCGGCTCCAATCCCCAAAAGCCTCGTTCGCCGCGGCGATACCCTTCCGGGCGTGCTCCTCTCGCCCCGCGGGAAAGATCCCGAGCAGGATGCCCGGATCGATGGGGGATCTCGCCTCGAACTCCCGGGGGGCGGTGACCTCCTGTCCGTCGATGTACATCGGATGGCGCTCCCCGAACTCCTGCTCGATTGCGAGCAGGGCGACTTCGTACTCGCCGTGAAAACTCTCGTCGGTTTCAAGCGAAACATAGGTGACTTTTCCTGACTCCCGCATACCATCAACCTCCTTTTAGAACCCCTCCATGACCCTGTCCAGGATATCGACGCCCGTATCGATATCCTCCTCATCCACGATCAGGGGAGGGCTGAACCGGATCACCGACTCTCCTGCAGGGAGGAGGACGAGGCCGCGCTCGAACGCGTGCCGGAGGATCGTCTCCCGCTCTTCTCGTGCCGGCTCCTTCGTTGACCGGTCCCGGACCAGTTCCATCCCGACCATGAGCCCGAGGCCGCGGACGTCGCCGATGATCGGGTGCCGTTCCGCGAGCTCGCGCAGGCGCTGCAGCAGGTACCCGCCCCTGGCCGTCACCCGGTCCCCGAACCCCTCGTCACGGAGAAGGTCCATCACGGCGAGCGATGCGGCACAGGCAAGGTTGTTGCCGCCGAAGGTGCTCGCGTGCGACCCGGGCGGCCAGTCCATGACCTCATCGGAGGCGACGGTGACGCCGAACGGCAGCCCCCCGCCGATAGCCTTCCCGAGGCAGACGATGTCGGGGGTGACGCCGGCGTGGGTGGAGGCGAGGAACCGCCCGGTCCGGAAACACCCCGACTGTACTTCGTCCGCTACAAGGAGGATCCCGTGCTCGTCGCAGAGCCGCCGCAGCCGGGGGAGGAAGCCCGGCGGCGGGACGACGTATCCTCCTTCCCCCAGCACGGGCTCGACGAAGATCGCGGCGACCTCCTCAGGCGCGACCTCGGTGCGAAAGATCGTCTCCTCGAGGTAAGCCACGACGTCGGCGTCGCAGGTGCCGGGATCGCCGCCGGGCGGGTGGTAGGGGTCCGGGTAGGGCGCGTGGACCACCGGCAGGAACGGCCCGAAGGAACGGCGCTGGATCGTCTTTCCGGCCGTGAGGCTGAGAGCGCCGTAGGTCCGTCCGTGGAACCCGCGGTGGAACGCTATGAAGTAGTTCCGGCCGGTGTGGTGCCGGGCGAGTTTCATCGCCGCTTCGATGCTCTCCGCTCCTGAGTTGGAGTAGTAGACCCGGTCGAGCCCTTCCGGAAGGAAGTCGACCAGTTCTTCGGCGCACTGTACAGGGCGTTCGGAGCAGAAGTCCAGGAACGCCCCGTGCGAGAGGTACTTCGCCTGCTCCTGGACGGCGGAGACGACCTGCGGGTGGTTCCAGCCAACGTTCATCACGGCGATCCCGGCCGTGAAGTCGAGGTAACGGTTGGCGTCGACGTCCCAGAGGTTCACGCCGCTCGCCTTCTGCAGCACGAAGGGGTACTCCCGCATGACCGACGGGGAGATGACCTTCGCGTCCCGGCGGAGTATCCCGAGCGCTTTCTCGCCCGGGGGCTCGATCCGCATCAGGGGTTCCATGCACCTACCATATCCCCGCCGGTGATAAAGCCGACCCCCGGGGCCGCATACCGCAACGTTCAAGTAGCCCCCGGCAGTGAACAAGTCAGGTAATCGTGAAATTTGCAACCCTCGCCTCCTGTTTTGAGAGGCTCGAGGCGACATCGTCCCGAAACGAGATGATCGCGCTCCTTGCCCGGCTGCTTGCCGTGGCGCCGCCGGACGAGATCGGGATCGTCTGCTACTTTGTGCTCGGGGAGATCGGGCCCGGGTACAGCGAGGTGAACCTGGGCATCGGAGACCGGACCGCGGCGGCAGCGATCGCCCTTGCGGCCGGCACCGACCCCGCGTCGGTCGAGGCGGCGGCGCGGGAACTCGGCGATTACGGCGACGTCGCCGCCCGGCTGATCGCGGCCCCGGGCGGAGAGCCGCTCTCGGTCGCCGACGTCCACCGCAGTCTTTCGGAGATCGCCCGTGCATCCGGCCCGGGTTCGGCCGACCGGAAGGTGGACCTCCTCGCGGGGCTGCTCGCCGCCGCCACGCCCCGGGAACGGCGTTACCTCTCGCGCCTCGCGGCCGGGGAGATGCGGCTCGGCGTCGGGGACATGACCATACTCGATGCACTGGCGGAGGCGTTCCTGGGGTCGAAGGCGGAGCGCCCGCCCCTCGAGCATGCCTACAACATATCCTCCGATATCGGCCACGTGGCCCGGACGCTCCGGGAGGAGGGGCTTGCCGGGGTGCGGGCGATCTCGGTCACCCTGCACCGGCCCATCCGGCCGATGCTCACCCAGCGGGTCGCCCGGATATCGGAGATCCTCGACCGGATCGGCTCCCCCGTCATCGCCGTCGAGGAGAAGTACGACGGCGAGCGGATCCAGGCGCACAAGGACGGCGACGACGTCACCCTGTTCTCGCGGCGGCTGACCGACGTCACCGGCCAGTATCCCGATATCGTCCGCCACGTCCGGCAATACGTTACGGCCGATGCGGCGATCCTCGACGGCGAGGCCGTCGCGTTCGACCACGAGACCGGCACCTACCGGCCCTTCCAGACGCTGATGCGGCGGCGCCGGAAGTACCGTGTCCGGGAGGTCGCCGGCGAGATCCCCGCAACCTACCGGGCCTTCGACCTCCTCTACGTAAACGGCGAGTCCTTCCTCTACCGGAGTTACCCCGACCGACGGGCGAGACTCGAGGAGATCCTCGGCCGGGATAAACACATCTCTCCTGCAGACCGCATCGTAACGGGAGATACCGACGGTATCACGGAGTTCTACCTCGCCTGCATCGAACGGGGGCTCGAGGGGGTCGTCTGCAAGTCGTGCGCAGAGGACTCGTTCTACCGGGCGGGGGCCCGGGAGTGGCAGTGGATCAAGTGGAAGAGCGATTATGGCCCCGATCTATCCGATACGCTCGACCTCGTCATCGTCGGTGCCAACGCAGGTCGGGGGAAGCGGGCCGGGACCTACGGTTCGGTCCTCTGTGCCGCCTATAACCACGAGGAGGATCTCTTCCAGACGGTCTGCGGCATGGGAACGGGATTCTCAGACGTTGACCTCTCGGACCTTCCCCGCCGGCTTGCCGCGGCAAAGGTGGACCGGCAGCCGGCGCGGGTGGTGGTGAACCCGCAGGCGGCGCCCGACTTCTGGTTCGCGCCGGTCCTGGTCGTCGAGGTGCTCGGGCTCGAGATCACCGAGAGCCCCGTCCATACCTGCAACTGGGACCCGGAGCGGCGGCGGGGGCTCGCCCTGCGGTTCCCGAGGTTCGTGCGGTGGCGGGACGAGAAGAGCCCGGAACAGGCGACGACGGCCGCCGAGGTCGCGGCCATGTTCCGCCGGCAAAGGGAGGTGTGACGGTATGGAGAGTCTTTCACGGGTGACCAATATGGAGGTCGCGGCAATCCTCTACGAGGTCGCCGATCTGCTTGAGATCAAGGGTGTCCGGTTCAAGCCGGAGGCATACCGGCGGGCGGCGCAGGCGATCGAGACCCTGCCGGGGGATATCGCCGACGTCGCACGGGAAGGAGACCTCGACGAGATCCCCGGGGTCGGCAAAGGTATCGCCGAAAAGATCCGTGAGTTCGTCGAGACCGGCAGCCTCGCGTACCTGACGTCTCTCCGCGAGGAACTCCCGGAGGGCGTGCAGCATCTGACCCGGCTCGAGGGGATCGGGCCGAAGAAGGCGATCGCCCTCTCCCGGGAACTCGGTATCCGGACCGTCGACGACCTGGAGGCGAAGGCGTTGGCCGGCCGGATCCGCGACCTCCCCGGCTTTGCGGAGAAGACGGAGCAGAACATCCTCGCGAGCATCCGGGTGAGCAGGACGGCAAAGGAGCGCCGCCTCCTCGGGTACATCCTGCCTATCGCCCGGGATATCGAGCGCCGCCTCTTATCGCTCGCCTCGGTCGGGCAGGTGAGCCTCGCCGGTTCGATACGCCGCAGGAAGGAGACGATCGGGGACGTGGACGTCCTCGTGACCTCAACGCGTCCCGAGGCGGTGATGGAGGTCTTTGCCACCCTCCCCGGGGTCGAGCGAGTCCTCGTCCGGGGGACGACGAAGACCTCGGTGGTGCTCGCGACCGGCATCCAGGTCGATCTCCGGGTGGTGGAGGACGAGCATTTCGGGGCTGCGCTCCAGTACTTCACGGGTTCGAAGGAGCATAACATTGCTCTCAGGAAGCTTGCCATCGCAAGGAACTGGCGGCTGAACGAGTACGGGCTCGTGGACCTTGCAAGCGGCCGGACGGTCGCGGGAAAGGACGAGGCCGGAGTCTACCGGGCCCTCGGTCTCGCCTGGATCGAGCCGGAGCTCCGGGAGGACCGGGGCGAGATCGAGGCCGCCTGGACCGGGAATCTTCCCGACCTCGTCGGCTACGGGTCGATCAGGGGCGACCTCCACGTCCATACCCGCTGGAGCGAGGGCGCCCATTCCATCGAGGAGATGGCGGAAGGGGCGCGGGCGCTCGGCTACGAGTACATCGCCATCTGCGACCATGCAGAGACTCTCCATATCGCCCGCGGCCTCTCCCCCGGGCGCCTTGCCGAGCAGGTGCGCGAGATCGAGCGGATCAACCGTGAGAGCGACGGCGGCTTCACCCTTCTTGCCGGCACCGAGTGCAACATCGGCATGGACGGCAGGATCGACCTCCCGGACAGCACTCTTGCGGACCTCGACGTTGTGGTGGCGAGCGTCCACTCGGGGTTCAAGCAGTCCGAGCGGGAGATGACCGAACGGGTCCTCACGGCGATGCACAACGATCACGTCGACATCATCGGCCACCCGACAGGAAGGATACTTCTCTCGCGGGAGCCCTACCGGATCGATCTCGCCGCGGTCTTCGATGCCGCGGCAGCGCTCGGCGTCCTTATGGAGATCAACGCGTTTCCAGGCAGGCTGGACCTCTCCGATGTCAACGCCCGCGCAGCACGCGAGGCGGGCGTCCGGTTCTCGCTCGCCTCAGACGCGCACAATCGGGAGAACCTCCGGTACATGGAGTTCGGCGTCGCGACCGCCCGGCGGGGATGGCTAACGGCCGGGGATATCGTCAATGCCCGCCCGCTTCCGGAGTTAAAAAAGGTACTGAGGTCTTAGAGATTACCCGGTTGCCTGCTCCTGTGCAGCGCCGACGATATCCACGAGCCGGATCTCGAACGTCAGGGGTTGCCCGGCCAGGGGATGGTTTGCGTCCAGCGTCACGGTCGATTCCGAGACGTCGCTGACGACGACGACGGCCGCCCTGCCGTCGGGCTGCTGGACCTGGAGTTGCTGGCCCGGTTCGGGGTCGATCTCTTCGGGGAACTGTTCCCGGTCAACCGTGAGCGTCATGTCCTCACGGTGCGGACCGTATGCCTCTTCGGGTTGGATTGTGGCTGTTTTGGCCTCTCCCGGTTCCATGCCGACCACGGCCTTTTCGAACCCCTGGATGATCTGCCCGCTGCCGATGGTGAACTCCAGTGGCGCTCGTTCTTCTGATGTGTCAAAGACCGTCCCGTCTTCCAGTTTTCCTGTGTAGTGTACCTTGACGGTGTCGCCTTCTTTTGCCTGTGCCATACTACTTCACCGGCAGGAGCGTTGTTGCGGGTTCCTATTTATGCTTGCCGGCCCGGCCCGGGTTGCCGGCGTTTTGCGCAATCTCCTGGAATTCCGGGAAATTTTGTGAGGTGGAGGATGCGATCCCGGTCTGTCACCTGCCGCTCTTCCGGACGGCGTGCAGGACTCCCATCACGCCTCTCACGTCGTAGCCGGGCTTCCGTTCGATCTCAAAATCGTAATGCTCCCCGATGTAATCGAGGAGCGCCCTGTTCATCGGCCCCCCGATCGGCGGCATATGGAGTTCCATCTCGATGCGGCGCACTCCGTCGAGATCTTCGGGCCGGATCGACCACTCCGCCCCCTCGCAGTCGCACTTCAGGAAGTCGCACCCTCCGGCCATGGCGGCAAACTCCCCGAGGGTCCGGGTCGCCACGGTGAGTGTCCTTTCTCCCCAGGTGATCCCAACTCTCCCTCCCGTGCCGAGCGCACCGTCGACCACCGTGACACCGGCGCCGTTTCTCCCGATGTTCTCCCGCAGGGCTTCGGTGAGGACGGGTTCGACTGCCAGCACGTGCTTTGAGTGCCGGGCAGCACGGATGCAGAAAGCACCCACGTTGGCCCCGAGGTCAAGGACGATATCGTCCGGTCGGATGTCGTCGATGCGGTACTCGCCGACGACGTAGACGGCGTCGGCTCCCGGCGGCATCCTCCTGAATGTTACGCCGTCGAAGGTGGTAAGCAGGGGCGTGTACCCGGGTTCGGTGCCGGGTTTCCCGGCGTGCTTTCGATACATCGCACCGTATAATGGTAGAATTCCAGGTTATATGGGCGTTTCTCCCCGTACTTTTGGTGGCGCGTCGCGCGAACGGAGCCCCCGCGCTCCCCGGGGAAACGCCATCAAGGAGGCCCGGAATTCTGTCACCTTATTAACCTTTTTCGTCTTGCCTGTTATGACAATGCACTGTTCGAATCCATATTTGGCACCTATAAATGTCTGTATGAGGTAAAACTGTGGTTAAATATATTATTTTTTCATGCATATATTTATTAATCCGTGGGTACAGATGCTCTGTGTAGTAAGTCAGTAGACTTGTCTCTGAGGGGGAGATTTACGATGGCCTACATGGATGGAATAACCTGCATCTGCGACAACGGCCGGACGCTCGAGGACCACCGGCCTATCGTCGGCGACGATGTCATCTCCGGGATCTACCGCAAGGCGGCGGGGCTTCAGGGGAAGCGGGTCCTTCACGTGAACTCGACGTACCAGAGCGGCGGCGTAGCGGAGATGATCCTCTCGCTGGTTCCGCTTATGAACGACGTCGGAATCAGGACGCAGTGGAATATCTTGAACGGCGAGGGCGACTTCTTCACCATCACCAAGAACTTCCACAACGCGCTCCAGGGACAGGCGGTCGCGTTCTCGGACGAGGAGAAGGGCCTTTACCTCCGGACGAACGAGTTCTTCTCCGGGCAGATGACGATCGACCACGATCTGGTGGTCATCCACGACCCGCAGCCCCTGCCCCTGATCCGGTTCTACCGGAAGACCCAGCCCTGGGTCTGGCGGTGTCACGTCGACCTCTCGAACCCGAACACGGACCTCTGGGAGTTCCTCAAGGACTTCGTCCTGGACTACGACCGGATGGTCATCTCGCACGAGGAGTACCGGCGCAAGGGAATGGCGATGGAGCAGTGGATCTGCCGGCCGGCGATCGACCCGCTCTCGGAGAAGAACCGCGACCTCTCTGACGCGGAGATCGCGGCCCTCCTCACAAAGTACGGCGTGCCGATCGACAAGCCGCTGATCACCCAGATCTCGCGGTTCGACAAGTGGAAGGACCCCGAAGGCGTCGTCGACGTCTTCGCCCGGGTGCGCGAGCATGTCGACTGCAGGCTGGTGCTCTGCGGGAGCATGGCCCCCGACGACCCCGAAGGCTGGGCCATCTACCGGCGGGTCGAGGAGAAGGCCCGGGAGTTCATCGACGCTGGCGACGTCATCCTGATCACCGCCGAGGACCACCTGCTGGTCAACGCCCTGCAGCGGGTCTCGTGCGTCATCCTCCAGAAGTCGCTCCGCGAGGGGTTCGGCCTGACCGTCACCGAAGGGCTCTGGAAGGGGCGGCCGGTCATTGCATCCCGCGTCGGGGGCATACCGCTCCAGATCGAGGACGGCGAGACCGGCTTCCTCCTCGAGCCGACCGATACGGATGGGTTTGCCTGGAGGATCCGGCAGGTCCTCGAGAACCCGGAGCTCGGGGAGCGTCTCGGGCGGGCCGGCAAAGAGCACGTCCGGCAGCACTTCCTGATCACCCGTCTCCTCTCTGACTACCTGGACATGCTGAATGCGGAGCTCGTGGTTCAGCAGAATACCTGATGGGCAGGAAACGCACCAAAAAAAGAATATAGCCTCAATAGCGTCAACAGGCGGCCGCGAGCTCACGGCCGCCCCCTCCCGGCAGATTCGTGCGGGATTCCGGAGGAGGGCGCTCCGGGTCGGGTTGCCCCGTCGCGTCCCCTGATGCAGGGCAGGTGGCACAGATGGCTGGTCAAATCCAGGCAGGAGTTTTGCAGCACACCTTCTCATGGATATATTATCGTCAATATGCGGGTTACAGGGCAGATAATTCTCACTCTTTTCGATGGCGATGAGACTCCGGAAGATTCAAAGATTACATTACACCAGTTGACGCCACCACCCCCCGACGGTGAAGAATACGCACCAGAGTATATAGTCGTTTCTCCCGGCAAAGGCCGGTGCCGCTACTCCGGAGAATCCCGCCGCACCCCCGGGTTGCCGTGAGGCACTCCCCCCGGTTCGCGTCCGAAACGGTCCCCGCTTCCGGGAAAGTGGTCCGGATGCGTGGCGGTTCTGTTCCGCAGCCCCTCCGGCGCGTTGCGCCGGCCCGTATGCCGTTACCCCCCGCCCGGAGACGTGTTGTTCCCCGGCGCTCCGACGATCTCGATCGGCCGGGTCAGCCTGACCCTTGCGATGGTCTTTCCTTTCATCCCCTCGATGACCCGGTCCGCTGTATCGAGGGGCACGTCGACGGTGGAGTAGGTATCGTAGATGTTGATTGCACCGATGGCACTGCCGGGAATCCCGGTCTCGCCCGCGAGCGCCCCGACAATATCCTTCGGCCGGATCTGGTGCTCTCTCCCGACCGGGATCCTGAGGAGAGCCAGCCCCTGGGCCGGCCTGATATCCTGCGGCAGGCCCTGGCCCCTGTCTGCCGGCCCGGGCCCGCCGAGTTCCAGTTTCAGGAGGGCCGCGGCGACCTCAAGCGAGGTGTAGTCTTCGGAGATGATCCGCTCGATGAGATTCACGTAACGCTCGAGGCTGCCCTCGTCTATGACCTGCTGCACCCGGTCGATGAGTTTGCGCGTCCGGCTCTCCTCGACGTCTCCCTGCGTCGGAAGCGGGATGCGGGCGATCTTGATCTTGGTGTAGTTCTGGATCGTCCGGAGCTTGAAGTACTCCTTCGGGCCCACGAACGTGACGGCCCGCCCGGTGCGTCCGGCCCGTGCCGTGCGGCCGATGCGGTGGATGTAATAATCAATATCTTGCGGGACGTCGTAGTTGATGACCAGGTCGACGTCCTCGACGTCAATACCCCGTGCGGCGACGTCTGTCGCGACCAGGATGTCGATGCTCCCTGCACGGAACTTCGCCATCACCCGGTCCCGCAGGGTCTGCTTCATGTCCCCGTGGAGGCCTTCGGCAAAGTAGCCGCGGGCCTGGAGGTGGGTGGTCAGGTCGTCGACACCCCTTTTGGTGTTCGAGAAGATCAGGGTCAGTTCCGGATCATACATATCGAGCAGCCGGGTGAGGATCTCAAGCCTGTCCCTGCTCCGCACCTCGAGGTAGAGCTGCTCGATCTGCGGGACGGTCACTTCCCGGCGTGCGACCGAGATGAACTCGGGGTTCTTCTGGAACTTTTTCGAGATCTCTAAGATGGGTTTTGGGAGGGTTGCCGAGAAGAGGGCTGTCTGGCGGTCCCGCGGGGTCTCGTCGAGGATCTTCTCGATATCTTCGCGGAAGCCCATATCCAGCATCTGGTCGGCCTCGTCGAGAACGACCAGTTTCACCCCGCCAAACGAGAGGGTCCCGCGGTCGAGGTGGTCGAGCACCCTCCCCGGGGTCCCGACAACGATCTGGACGCCGCGCTGCAGCGCCCGGAACTGCCGGTCGATCGGCTGGCCGCCGTAGATCGGGAGGATGTTGATGCCCCGGTGGTGTTTCGCCAGGCGGGCGAACTCCTCGGCGGTCTGGATGGCAAGCTCCCGGGTGGGAGAGAGGACGAGGATCTGTGTCTCACGGCTGTCGGGGTCGACACGCTCGATCGCCGGAACGCCGAACGCTGCTGTCTTTCCGGTCCCTGTCTGGGCCTGGCCGGTCACGTCGCGTCCTTCGAGTATCGCCGGTATCGTGCTTACCTGGATGGGCGTGGGCTCCTCAAAGCCCATATCTTCTATTGCACGGAGCGTCTTTTGCGAGATATTGAATTCCTGGAAGGTGATATTGTTCTCCATTCACCACTTCTTGGCGTTGCTACCTCTTTATATGTCGCATCTACATGGTTTCGCGCATCCTCCGCCGGGACCGGTCCGGAGCCCGGTAACGATATCCATGTTGCAGGCGAACGTACAGCGATGGAGCTTCGGCATTCCCTGCCGGTGAGCGCCGCGGCGATGCGTGAGGTCTACCTCCGCTACGCACGCGAGCACCCGGATCTGTGCGGCGTTCTCCTGCCCGGCCTCCTGCCCCACGATGCCTGCGGGGCCGCAGCCCGGAGATCCGGCCGCGTAACGGTCCTTTTCGTCGCCGAGTCCCCGCCCTGGGCCGCCGGCCGGCGCGAAGTTGCCGGACCCCGCGACTGCCAGAGTCCCGACTACCCCTACTTCTGGAACGGCCGCTACGACGCGGTGCGCCGCCCCGGCGGCTCGCCGCTCTCCCGCGGGCTCGCTGAGAACCTCTTTTCGCTGCTCGGGCTCGACGGAGGGTCGCGCCGGGAGAACCTCGAACTCTTCGCCGAGAAGAACCTCTTCCTCGTCGACACTATCAAGTGCGTCTTCCGGAAGAACAGGAAGCCGGCCATCCCGAACGACCTCGTCAAGACGAGCGCCCGGGGGGTCCTCGGCCCGGAGATCGCCGGCCTTGCACCCGAATACGTCGTCGCCCTCGGGAACACGGCGCTCACCGGCCTGGCCGAGATCGAGCCCTACGCGAGCGCCCTCGCGAACGTCGGGACGATCACCGGGATCTCACGTGACCTCAGGGAGAGCCTCTTTTGGGAGAGTCGTCTCCTCTGTCTGCCGTATCCGGGCGGTCGCAACCGGCGTTACCTGGATACGATCGAGTCGGGGTTCGAGGTCGTCAGGGATCTCGTAGGATGACGGGTCCGACCCCGCCGCCTACTCTGCGAACTTCCTCTTCCCTTCCTCGTACATCCTCTCCTTCTGCCGGCGGAGCTCCTCGGCCGTCTTCTGCTCTTCGGGGCTCCCCTTATCCTCGATCTCGATCTTCTGCGCCGCTTCCTGTATGTCGCGGGGGCTTAAGTACCCGGACGGCTTCACCTTCTCCCTGTCCTCCCGGTCCTCTTTTTCCACCTGCTCTCTGTGCTGCTCCGCGACCTGCCCGGCCTCTTCGCTCACCGATATCTCCTTGCCGCGGGTCTCGACGACCTTCTTCAGCCGCACCTCGAGGACACCGTTTTTGAAGGTGGCGGTTGCCCCCTCGTCCCGGACGTCGGTGGGGAGGGAGACCGTCCGGGAGATCGCGCCGATCCTCCGTTCCCGCATGTGGTACCCCGCCTCTCTCTCCTCTTTCGCCTCCTCCCGCCGGGCGGTGATCCGCAACGTCCTCGGGTCGAGAAGCCGGACCGATATGCCCTGCCTCTCCACCCCCGGGAGGTCGGCAACGACCACGACGTCCGTATCGTGTTCCAGGACGTCGACCATCGCCCCGGCTCCGCCGGGCAGGGTTACCTGCTGTGCGGCTTCCGAGAGACGCTCCATCATCTCGCCAAACTGTTTCTGCATATCTCCGAGCATCGTGTCGAATTCGCTCCAGAATTCACGTGCCGGTCTTCTCCATGCCATGGTTACCACTTCCTGCCTCACTGTTCTGCAGTATCGGCAGGCTCACAGGGTGCGAACACTTCATATATGTTCCTGTGCGGGCTCCGCCCTGCCGGAGTACCGGGGTTTCCTCCTCGTTTCGGGGCCCCACGGAGTGGCGCGGAATCGTCCCGGCCCCGTACAGGGCGGCGGGCTGCCGGCCCCTTCCCCACCCGAGCCACCCTCCAGGTACATATAGAGAGAGCTTCCAGTGGGCGGTGCTATGAATCCCCAGACCGTAGAAGTGGTGCCCCGAAGACGCCCGGGATCCCTGCCCGAGATCGGGGCTATGACCGTTATTCCCCTGGAGAACCTGAGGATACACACCTACGAAGCGCCGGAGGCGGCGGTCTTCGTCAACTCGCATATACTCGAGACGGAGAACGGGCTGATCGTCGTCGACACGCAGTTTCTCCGTCCCCACGCAGAAGAGTTCCGCAGGTATGCCGACAGCCTGAATAAACCGATCGACCGCGTCATCGTCACGCACAGCCATCCGGACCACTGGTTCGGGTGCGAGTACTTCAGGGATGCCGCGATCTACGCATTACGCGAGGTTGCAGACCAGATCAGAGGCGGCGGCGGGGCCATGATCCAGGCATACGCGCCGACCTTCGGCGACGCGATCACGGAGACGGTGGTGGTGCCGGAGCACATCATCCGGCCCGGGACCGAGACCGTCGACGGCGTGACGCTTGCCTACGAGAAGGCCGAAGGGGCCGAGGCCGGCATCAACCTCGTCATCGAACTCCCGGAGAGCCGTGTTCTCATCGCCCAGGACCTTGTCTACAACCGGGTCCACGTCTTCCTGCAGCAGAGGGAGATGGACCCCTGGCTCGCCCACCTCCGCCGGTTCCAGGAGAAGGAGTACGATGTCGTCCTTTCGGGCCACGGGCTGCCGGCGAACATGCAGGTGCTCGCGGATATGGCGGGGTATCTTGGGGACGCAAAGTCGGCGCTCGCGGCGAGCAACGACGTGGAGACCTTAAAGCGGCACCTGGTCGGGAAGTACCCGTTCTACCGGGGCGAGTACATCCTCGATATCAGCGGGAGATACCTCTACGGGGCCGGAGGCTGAGAAGCGGTTCTCAGGGTGCCCCTGCACCCGGTCCGGTGCGCATCACCGGTGCCGTTCGAAGGGGTGGCCACCCCCCTCCTGATCCCTGCCGCCGTCCGGGCGGTGCGGACGGCCCTGGCATCCTGGATCAGGCCGAACCATCGGGCTTCTTCAGCACGTACCTGACCGTTCCTTCCTCGAATCCCTCGCCGGCCCGGACGAATCCGTTCTTCTCCAGCACCCGGATGGGTGCGCTGAGATCCGGGTAGGTCGCCGCCTCGATCTGCCGGATGTTCGGGAGGGAGAAGATCGCGGGGATGAGGTGGCGGATCGCCTCGGTTGCGTAGCCCCTGCCCTGGAACTCATCGAGCACCGAGTAGCCGACGAGCACCGTGTCCCCCGCCGTGGGCGACGAGGCGGTCCCCCCGGTGCCGATGAGGACCCGCCCGCCAACTGCGGGGTCGTCCAGCACCCAGTACCAGGCGGCGAAGAGCGGATCGCCTTTCTCGGAGACCATCTGGATGAACGCCCCGAGCGTTTCGTCGTCGAGCAGCGGCGGCGGCCACGAGCCCGGGACCGTGGCGGAGAGAAGGCGAGCGAGATTTTGACGGTCATCACGGTCGGCCTCAAGGATCTCGAGCGTTGCCGGGATCAGGTCGAGGCGTTCGGTGCGGATATGGAGTGGTTTCATTGCGTTCACAGCCAGAGTATGATTATTTATGGGGATGTTCTTATCAGTTTGTGGATCGAATCGGTTCGTGGAGGGCTGCGGATACACTCATATGTTTGTATAGTCGCGATCAGCAGGCCCGGGGCCTACCTTCCCGATGTCAAAACCCCGTTCGCGACGATCCATGGAGCCTGCAACCCGCACACTCCCCGACAAACCCCGCCGACTCTCCCGATAGGGAATACCGGACGTCTCCCCCTGTCTTCTCCTGGAGCACGATCCCGTCGGCCTTCAGCCTTCGTAAATGCCACGAGACCGACGAAGCGGTGATCCCGAGCCGTTCCGCAAGCTCCCGCCGCGACGCCCCCGGGCTCTCCAGCAGGATGGCGAGGAGCTCCCGCGTGTTGGGGTTCCGGAAGTGGATGAGCACCTTCTCTTCGAGAACCGAGTACTTCTGCCTGTTCTCGAAGTACCCCGTCCGTCCTTCGACGGTGGCGGTGGCGATCATCCCGAACTCCTGCAGCTTCCCGAGGTGGTACCTCAGGGTCCCCCGGTTAATCCCGAGATCTTGAGCGAGGGTGCCGAGGCGGATGCCCGGGTGGGTGCGGACGTGGTCGTAGATCGCCGTCCGGGTCTCGTGTTCGAGTGCGGCGCGTTTTGCGATGTGCCGGTAGCCGAAGAAGAGCCAGACGTTCAGGAGGAACAGGACATTGACGACGACCAGGAGTTCGGGGGATGTGTCCATGAGAAGACTGCAGATCAGGACCTGGGGCGGGACCTGCCACCATTCGACGGGTATCGGGTCTTCGGGCGGCCGGTCGGGTATGTAGCCGGAGGCCGACGTGACCGTGTAGCCGCCGGCGGCGGCCGCACAGGCGGGAAGAGCGAAGAGAAGGATAATCAGGAGTACGGCAGCCGGCCAGCGTCGCATGCTACAGGGATTGGAGCACGGGACCTTGACCTTTGCGTTTTTTCTGCGGCTGTACCCATCCGGCTGCAGGGATATTGAGCTCAGATAGGCGGCCGGCACAGAAACCGTATATAATCTCGCGTCCCAGCTCCCGCTATGATAGATCCGGGGAAACAACCGCCTGTGGCGGTGTACCGTCCCGGGCGGCAACGCATCGTCGCTGTTTCGGTCGGTATCGGGCTCCTTGCCGGGGCGGCTTTCCTCGGGATGGTGGAGGCGCTCTCGCGCTGCTGGAGCGACCCGTCCGTCTACAACCAGGGTTTCCTGGGGGTAGGGATCACGCAGACGTTCGTCTCGATCCTGCTGGTCCTCTTCTTCGCGGGGTTCCTCGCAGCCCACATCAACGGCACTGCCACTCGAGGTACCCGGATCCTCTCCGCCCTTCTCGCCGGTGCGGTCGCCGGAATCGCTGCCCGGACGCTGCTGTTCGCGGGCAACCCCGCCTACCTCGTCCAGTCGCTCGTCGCGACCCGCGGGCAGGTTCTCCTGCTCGTGGGCGGCGCGATGCTGGTCGCCGGGCTCGGGGGGCTGGCCGCGTCGTTCCTCGAGAGAGGGCGGCCGGAGGGGTACCGGGACCTCCTCCCGCTTGCAGCGGTCGCGGTCGCGTGCATCGCCGCCCCGCCGTTCTTCGCCACGACCGGCATCGCCGTGGGCGTCGTCCCTCCGGCACCCTATTCCGGCGGCGCGCCCGCACCGGAGACCGACATCCTGATCCTCAAGGTCTCCGCCGCAGGCGATACCGAGTGGGAGGCGCGGGCCGATATCGGCGCCTACGACCGACCCGACGTCCTGGTCGAGTGCCCGACAGGCTACGCTCTCGGGGTCACGGAGTACGGCCGGGAGGGGAACACGGTGCATATCCTCACCTACGGCGAGCACGGGGACGCCCTCGGCCGGCTGGCCTTCGAGACCGGATTCGGGCGCGTGACCGCGCTCGTCCCGGCGCCCGACGGCGGGTTCCTGGCGGCCACGGAGACGCCCGGGATCGTCCGCGTCGATGCCGGGGGAGCGCCGGTCTGGGAGCGGTCGTTCGTCGACGAGAGCGCGGGGATGGCATCCGTCTCCCTGCTTGCTCTTGCAGACGGTCGGTACGTCGCGGCGTGGGAGGATCGGGTCGCCTGTTTCGGCGACGACGGCACCCGGCTCCGGCAGGTCCCGCTCGACGATGCGGGCGGTATAGACTACCACCAGATCTATCCCGCCCCTGAGGGCGGCGTGCTCGTCTTTGTAGAGGGGCGAAACGTCTTCGTCGGCGACCACTTCGAGGTATACCTGCAGGCGATCCGCCTGGACGGAAACGGCACCGTCCTCTGGAAGCGGGATTTCGGAAGCGACGGACTCGACGAACTCCTGGGTGCCCGGGAGACGGCGCCGGGACGGTTCACCGTTCTCTACCGGTCGACGACCTTCCCCGAAAACTTCTGGGGCGATGTCGAACGGGCAAACCAGGGCTACCTCTTTACGCTCGACGAAAACGGCAATATGAAGGACTACCAGGCCGTCGAGGACGACGGCGGTGCAGTGGTGCCGTCGCCGGGCGGTTACCTCTCGATCGACGCCACCGATGCGGGCATCACGCTCGTCGGCAGGGACACCGCGGGCAACGAGGTCTGGCGGCAGGAGCGTACGATCGGGTTCGACCGGTACTCGGTCCGTGGCATCGGCACGGCGGACGGCGGCTACATCATCGCCGGGAGCACGGTCGCATGAAGGACCGGTGGCTTGCGGTCGGCATCGTCGTCGTCGTGGCGCTTGCGTTCGGGCGTGCCCTCTACGTCCCGCCCGGCTACGAGACGATAGACTACGAGACCGTGCCGGTCCTCCCGCCGGAGCAGTACAACCCCCCGATTATCGAGATCTGGGAGGCGATGGAAGAGCAGATCCCCTTCGATAACCGGACGGCGAGGGGGGCGATGCTCGACATGAGTTTCGATGCAAACGGCTCGTTCACCGTGATCCGGTTCTACTTCTTCGCCGATATGGAAGGAGAGCCATGGGTCCACTCGGCCTTCGTCCTCCGGAACGGGAGCACCTACCTCTCTTCCCAGCGGCTCGACTACCGGCCTCCCCACCCCCACCCGCTGGGGATTCTCGCCGCCGTCGACAGCATCCCGTTTAGTGAGATCTCCTACGGCGAGAGGGGGATGGACCTGAAGGTCTTTTACCACGAGGAGAACCGGACCTACGACGACACCTACGGGAACATCTACGCCGCCCTCGACGGCACGCTCCGCCCTTTAAAGGAGATCTCATTTGCCACCACGGAGGTCTGGCACACCATCGAGATCTACCCGCTGCAGGAGCCGGTGGTCATCGACCTGAGCGGCGAGCCGCAGGACGAAAACCGGACGGCAACCCGCATCGACGAGGATCGGCGGGCGCTGGTCGTCTTTGCCCCCCGGGAGATCGGGCTGGCGGAGAGGGTCGTGTACGCGTGACCGGTGGGTATACGGAGACGGACGGCACAGAAAGGGTATAAAGGATTCCTCCCAATCGCTCTTTTAATGAGTCGAGCAATGACACGAAATCTCCGGGCGACCCTTTGCGTTCTCGTGCTGCTCTTTGCGGTGGCAATCCCGGCGACGGCCGGAGATGCAACAGTCGAGACGTCGACGATGCTCTCCGTCACCTCCCCCAAGCAGTATGAGACGATCTGGAGCGATCTCGTCCCGCCCGAGGCTACGGTTGTCGGCAGGGCCGAGGCTTCGCGCGGGATACGGGACGTGGTGGTCAAAAGCAGCGCAGGCGTGGTCTCGTGTGGGAACGCGACCGAGTTTGCCTGCTCCGTCCCGGTCGCGGAGGGAAACGAGACGATCACCGTGACCCTGATCGATAACCTGGGAAAGACAACGGATGCGGTGCTGAACGTCTACGTCAACGTCGACATCCCGCCGCCGCCGTGGATCCATGTGATCGGGACGGTGAGAGACGTCGAAGGCCGTCCGGTCCCCGGCGCAACGGTGAGGTTCGAGTCCGTCCTCCCGCTCGCCAGCGGTCCCCATCCCGTGACGACCGGGACCGCTGACAACGGCGGCTACCTGATAGCGAACGCGTTCGGCTACGGGCAGAACATATCGGTCGAGAAGGAGGGCTACCAGCCCCTGCACCGCGAGGTCTCCTTTGAGAATACCACCCACAGGCTCGACCTGGAGCTGGAGCCGGAACCGCCGCAGGACCTGACCGTGCCCGGGTTCTCTGCCTGGATGGGCGTGCTTGCGCTCCCGGGCGGGCTGCTGGCCGTCCGTGCGGGGAGGAGGCGGTAGGGTGAAAGTTGATCGCATGAAACATGTCCGAACCATCCTCTGTATCCTTCTGCTCTCCAGCCTGTTTGTCCTCCCCGCGGCGGGTGCCGAGACCCCCCGCCCGGCCACGAGCCCGGTGGAGGCGCCCGTCGACAGGATCGAGATCGACGACGCGGTGAAGCAGGCGACGCCCTACTATGTCATGCTCGTCGGGACCGACGATGAGCAGGAGAACCTGCTCGGCTACATCGACCGCTCCCCTCGCTCCTCCGAAGAGAAGGAGGCGATGAAGGAGTCCCTGCAAGCGATCTGGCGGAAATACCCGGTGAAGCACGAGACCGAAACCACGGCGGAAGGAACGGTTACCCGGATCGCTTTCGCCCCGGCGGCGGGCGCGAGCCCGGTCCTGACCGACGAGGAGAACGCCCTGCTCGCCGAGATCTCCCGGGCCATGGGGGAGGCGTTTGCCGCCACGCCCACGGGCACGATGACCACCTGGTACGACCTCTCCATCTGGCTGATCAAGACGGACGGGCAGGGGAACGAGGTCTGGAACCGGACCTACAGCGCCGGGGATACTGCGGACGTCGCGTCGGTGCTCCAGACAGACGACGGGGGATACCTGATCGCCGCGAACACAGGGTTCCGGGACGCCCTGCTGATCAAAACGGACGCCGACGGCAACGAGGTCTGGAGGAAGACCTACGGCGGGCCGGACCGGGACAGCGCGCTCGATATGATCGAGACCGATGATGGAAACTACGTCGTCGTCGGAAGCACCGGCTGGACGCCGGAGAAGGATACGGGCGGCACCTGGATATTCAAGGTCGCGCCGGACGGACGGCAGATCTGGAGCCGGACGTTCTCGGTGGAAGGAGAGTACCTGCTCTTCTCGACGGTCGACCTGGCCGAAGACGGCGGGTTCATCCTCGGCGGGCAGAGGACCTCAGGACATACCGAAACCGACAATGCCTGGCTGGTCCGGGTCGACCGGGACGGATTCGAAAAGTGGAACCGATTCATCGGCGGCAACGCTTCCGGGATCGTGGACAGCGTCATATGGACCCCCATTGACGGCGGCTACCTCGCCGCGGTGAGGAACCCCTGGGAGGCGGAACGTTTCGGGACCGTGCCGATCCGACTGATCAAGACCGATTCGTCGGGGGAGGCCGTCTGGACGAAGACGCTCGATGATGCAGGCAGCGGCACCAGCGCGGTTCTTCTTGAGGTGCCTGGTGGAGGTGCCGTCGGCTACCTCGTCGCCGGCGGGGCCGTCTGCCCCGAAACCGATCTTCCCGGCCCCTGCCTCACCAAGATTGGCGGAACCGGGAACGTCGCCTGGACCGTGGAACCGGAGACGGTTGAGGGCAGCCTTTTGATCACGTCGGCCGTTGCATCGTCGCCGGGGGTGTACGCATTTACCGGCACGGTCTACGCCGGCGGGCCGCACGACGGGTGGCTGGTGCTCGTGGATCATACCGGAAACGTCACTTCTGCGCATTCGTTCGGCGGAGACGCAACCGATGACATCTCGGCTCTTGCGGCGACGGATGACGGCGGCTACATCCTTGCCGGCACCACCCGGTCGTTCGGGGAGAACGGGCGGGCGGCGCCCGGCCGCGCCCCGGGATTCGGGGCGCTCGCGGCAATGGTCGCCTGCGGTCTCGGGCTCCTGTGCCGTGGGGTGAGGAGGGGATGAAGCCTGCAGCGCTCGCGCTCCTTGTCGTTCTCACCTGCACCGTCGGGTGCTTCGGCACCGGCGCTGACCCGCCGCCGGCGGACGAGATCGCCGCCCGGTTCATCGCGGCAGAGGGGCAGGCCGAGGACATCTCCGCCACCGTAGCGGTAGCGGCCGGTTCCGAGAACGTCACCGTCAGGCTGCTCCAGAAAGACCCCGAGAACTACCGGCTGGAGTTCCTGAAACCCGCGGACCTCGCAGGGATGGTCGCGGTCTCGAACGGCACCCGGAAGTGGCGTTACGATCCGGCGACCCGGACGGCGCTGACGGTCGCGGGGCCGTATGTGAAGGCTGCCTTCTCCGAGCCGCCGTACCCCGGGTGGGCGGAGGAAATCCCGGGGTACGCCGAAACGGTCGCCGAATCGCTTGCGGATCAGAACGCCTCGTACCGGGGCACCGAGATTGTCGGCGGCCGCACCGCCTATCTCCTTGAGGTCACGGGCGATTCGAAACTCTTTGAAGCGCCCACCCGCTACCGGGAGGCGGTGCACCGCCTCAAGGCACGGATCGATGCCGGGACCTGGCTCCTCCTCGGCGTGGAGATGTACGGCAAAGAGGGGAATCTGATCCTCTCTGCCGAATACAGCGAACCGTCGGCGAACACCGGGCTCCCGGACGACCTCTTCGTCTTCGATCCGCCGGCAGGCGTCGAAGTCCGGCCGATGCCGACGGCTGTGATCACGCCGCTCTTCGTATGGAGCGTCGAGGACGCCCGGCACTATGGTGTGGAGATGCCGTCCTACCTCCCGGAGAGTTATGTCTTTAAAGAAGGGACGTTCCTCCCCGGCGCCTATACTACGCTCCGGTTCACGGACGGCACCGGGGAACTGGAGATCGTGGAACGACTCTACGACCCGTACCGGGAGGAAGCGGGGCTGCCCGGCACGCCTGAGGCGGTCAACCTCGCCGATGGCCGGGAGGCCGAATACGTCTCCGTTGATGGTAGGGACCAGCTCCGCTGGCGTGCCGGGGAATGCTCCTACCGGATCACGGGCGGCATGCTCGGCCGGGACGAACTGGTGCGGGTGGCGGAATCGGTGAGGGTGTAGGGGCTGCGCCGTGTCTCAACCATGATCCCCATAGGCAACGATCTGCCCAAAGCCGTGATGCTGACGCTCGCGGGGCTCACGCAGAAGGAGATCGGGGATCGAGTCGGCACAAGCCAGTCCGCGGTATCGTATCGCCTGAGGGGGACGGGTTATGATATCATCCAGAAGATCATCGAATGGTATCGGTCGCAGATCCGGGAACGGGTCGGACTCGCGGAAAAGATAGACGCGTGACGGGGCCGGGACGTTCGCTACCGTGACGGCCGTGGGCAGCATCCCATAACTCCGGCCGTTACGCGGCGTCGCCGGTCCCCGCGCTCTTCCCGGACCGATTGCAATCGGCAGCCAGAAGAGCAATCGCGGAAGAACTGTACCGATCGATCGTGAGCAGGTTACGCGAAACGACCGCGCGAGGCCTCATCATTGCTGCCGTCGTGCTCGGCTCCTTTATGGGGGCCACGGACTCGAGCATCGTCATCCTCTCCCTCACCTCGATCTCCCGGCATTTCGACGTGGGGACCAGCGAGGCTTCCTGGGTCCTGATAACCTACCTGCTTGCCGTCACCGGGTTCTTGATCCCCTTCGGGCGTCTTGGGGATGTGATGGGGAAGAAAAACATTTTCGTTGCAGGGTTTGCCCTCTTCACCGCGAGCTCGTTCTTCTGCGGTGCGTCGCCGGGTTTTTTCTGGCTCATCCTGTTCCGTGCCCTGCAGGGGATCGGGGGCGCGATGATCACGGCAACGGGCCCTGCGCTTCTCTCGGTCTCGCTCCCGGAGCAGGTCAGGGGGAGGGCGCTCGGCTACCTCTCCGCGGCAAACGCCCTCGGCCTTGCCGCCGGGTTCGGCCTCGGCGGTGTCATCCTCCATTTCCTCTCGTGGAAGTGGATCTTTTACCTCAACGTGCCGGTGGGGATCTGTGCCGTCGCCATCGCGTATCTCGTCATCCCCCGGGATGCCGGCCGGCGTATGACGTGGGGGAGTTCGATTTCGCGGGAGCACTGCTGGTCGTCCTCGCTGCGGGGCTCTTCACCGCCGCGCTCTCGTTCGGGGAGGAGCATGGCTGGACGTCCATTCCCATTATCTCCGTCCTCGCCCTCTCGTTCCTGTTCTCCGGGGTCTTCATCGCCCGGGAACGGCGCACGCCGGTCCCTCTGCTCCAGTTGGGGCTCCTGAAGAGCCGGGCGTTCTCGATCGGGATCGCCGCCGCGATGCTCAACCGGCTCGTGCTGTCGGGGATGACCTACCTCGTCTCGATGTATCTCGAGCTGGTCAAAGGGTATTCCACGCGCTTTACCGGGTTTCTGCTCCTCGCCCCTTCGCTTCTCATCGTGATCACCGGTCCGGTCTCCGGCACGCTCTCCGACTATATCGGCTCGCGCCGGCTCTGCACCCTTGCGGGGGTATTCCTCTTCATCTCCGTCTCCGTCTTCGTCGTCTTCGACGAAACGATTGCCCTGTCCGTCATCATCCTCGCCCTCGTCTTCCGGGGCATCTCGATGGGGCTCTTTGCGCCGCCGAGTCTCCGGCTCGTCCTCACCTCGGCGCCGGGGGAACTGCAGGGAGCCGCGTCGTCGTTCTGGTACTTCTCCCGGTACCTTGCCTCCACGATAGGCATCGTCGTCTTCGAGACGATCTTCGATCACTGGATCCGGGGCGACGAGCCGGCAGGGACCACCGGGGCAATCCATCTCCTCCACCCGATCGCCGGGCTGGAGACCGGGTTCGACCACGCGTTCCTGGTCGGAGTCCTGTTCGTCGTCGGAATGATCGCGCTGACGGTGCAGCTCCGGGAGGGGGAGTTGATGGAAGAGGCAGGGGCTGATCAGGAGGCTCCCTCCTGATCTGTTCCCTAACCCCGGTTCCTCCCGCAGCCGCACGAGAAGTGCGCGATAAACCCCCTCTCTCCCGACGCCAGCACTTCATCGGGCGTGCCCGTCTGGACGACCCTGCCCTCTTCCATGACGCAGATCTTATCGCCGAGCTCGAGGGCGTCGCGGAGCGCGTGGGTGACGATGATACAGGGGATCCCGGTGGTCCGGATCGTCTCCCGGAGTTCGCGGCGCATCTGGGCCTGGGCGCGGACGTCGACCGCGGCGAGCGGCTCGTCCAGGAGGAGGAGGCCGGGTTTCACCGCAAGCGCCCGGGCGAGAGCAACCCGCTGCCGCTGCCCGCCGGAGAGCCGGCCGACGTTGACGTCCGCGAGGTCGGAGAGGTGCATGCGCTTGAGTTCGCCGGTCACGAGAGCGGCGATCTCGCCGGCCGGGACCTTCCGGCACCGCAGCCCGAAGGCGACGTTCTCGAAGACCGAGAGGTGCGGGAAGAGCGCATAGGACTGGAAGACGTGGCCGATGTTCCGGTCTTCGACGGGGACGTCGATCCATTGTGCGTCCGAGTAGAGCACCCGGCCCGCAAGGGCGATCTCGCCGCGGTCCGGGGCGAGCAGGCCTGAAGCCAGGTTGAGCACGGTCGATTTGCCGGCCCCGTTCTCCCCGATCAGGATGAGGGTCTCCCCCGGGCCGACCGAGAGGGAGACGTCGAGTTCGTAGTCCCGCAACTGTTTTGCGGCACGCATGGAGAGCATCATGCAGTCCTCCGGGTTGTGTACTTGACCGCCAGGATCACGGCGAACGATATAACCACGAGGACGATCGCGATGCTGATCGCGTCGTTGAGGTCGCCCTGCATCGTCGTGTAGATCGCAAGCGGCATCGTCTGGGTCCGGCCCTGGAAGTTGCCGGCGAACATGATCGTCGCGCCGAACTCGCCGAGCGCCCGGGCGAACGAGAGGATCGCACCGGAGACGAGCCCGCTCCGTGCGATGGGGATCGAGACGCGGAGGAGGACGGCGAGCCTCGACGCCCCGAGCGTCCGGGCCGCGTCCTCGTAGAGCTGGTCGACCGCCTCGAAACTCGCCCTCGCCTGCCGGATGTAGAACGGGGAGGCGACGAAGATCTGGGCGAGGATCACCGCAAGCGTCGTGAACGCGACGGTTATGCCGAGCCCGTCGAGAAACTCCCCGACGACGCCCCGGCGGCCGAAGGCCATCAACAGCGCGATCCCCGCCACCGCCGGCGGAAGCACGATCGGAAGGTCCGTGAGGGTATCGACGATCTCCCGGCCGCGGTACCGTACCCGTGCGTTTACGTATGAGAGCGGCGTCCCCAGGAGGACGACGACCGCGGTGCTTACCGAGGCGGTGACCAGGGAGAGCCGGAGGGCGTCGACGACCGCCGGCTGTTGCAGCGACGAGAGAAACGCCTCGGGGGTGATCCGCAGGAAGAGCGAGGCTACGGGGATCGTCACGAAGAGGAGGAAGCACGCGATAAGGCAAAATACGAGGAGGGAGAGGGCGGCCTCCCCCGGCCTTGCGACCCTACTGAACCGGGTCGAATCCATAGGATTCCAGGATGGCATTGCCTGTCGGACCGCGGACGAACGCGATGAACGCGGCCGCCTCGGCCTTCTGCTCCGACGAGGCGAGTATCCCGAGCGGGTACTCCGCGACGACGTTGTACTCCGCCGGAACCTCGATCCGGCGGACCAGGGAGCGATCCTCCGGCCGGACGTCCGACTTATAGACGAATGCCGCATCCGCTTCGCCGAGCGTCAGTTTGGGCATCACCGTCGTAATCGCGGTCTCCTCGGAGATGACGTTTTCCATCACGGCGTCCCGGTATGCCGCCCCGTAGGCTGGGTCGGCCGCCATCGTATCGAGCACCTGCCGGGTGTAGGACCCGAACGGGACATCCTTTGTCCCGATGACGAGTCTGACGCCTGGCCGCGCGAGATCGGCGAGGCTCGTGACGTTTGCCGGGTTTTCGGCGGGAACGATCACGGCAAGTGAGTTCTCGAGGAAGACCGTGACCGTATCGTTCTCCATGAACCCTCCTCCCTGCAGGGCTCCCATATGCTTCACGTTCGCCGAGACGAAGATGTCCGGCGATGCGCCCTGCTCGATCTGGGTGCGGAGCGCCTGGGAGCCGTCGAAGACGCAGTCGACGACGACGTCCGGGTTCTCTGCCATGTAGGTTTCCCCGATCCCGGAGAAGGCTCCCGTAAGGGATGCGGCGGTAAAGACCGTCAGCGTCGTCTGCCCTCCGGTCGGCTGCGTGGTGCCGGTGCATCCCGCAACGGCGAGCATTACGGCGATGAGGAGAAGCGGCACCAGTAGTGTAACTTTGTCGTGAGATCTCATTGTATGCCTCGAATATACGGCTGGATTACGTGGGTGTAACTGAAATTGCCTTGATCGATTGCGAGCTTCGGAGACGACACCTCACCGGCAGTCCGGCTCCCTCGCGAGCCTCACGCGAACTTCGTTCTTCCCGAGCTGTTCGGCCTCCATGGCATATCCCCTCCGTTCCGCTTCCATCTCGATCCAGGGGGGCACGTGGTCGCAGATCACCTCCAGCGCATCGAAACCGGCCCGGCAGATGAATTCCTGGAGAACCTGCTTGCTGCTGACGAAGGGCGCCTTTCCCTGGACCTCCTTGATCGAGATGAAGTAGTTTCCGGGCGAGACCTCGCCGGGTACGGGGATCTCCACGGCCGGTGCCGCTGCGCTCTCCGCCTCCTCCTCGCCCTTCAGCACGCTGTCGAGAAACTCGGCGGGTCTGCCGGAGACCTCCCACACGCTGAACCCTGCCTTCTCGAGCTCGAAGTAGACGGCACCGCTCGCCGACTTCGCGACGAAGATCCTGCAGGGGCCGAGGAACTGCAGGAGTTCGCTCATCTTCGAGCGCAGTTCCGCGAGCCCTCTGCTCCGGTCGAAAGCGGTCTCCATCTCGCGCTCGGCCTCAAAGGAGGGGCCGCATCGTTTGTACACGACGACCTTTCCGGGTTCGGTGAACCTGCCGGAGAAACCGTCCGCATCGAGGAGTACTGCAATCTCCCCGGCGCCGCCGTGATCTTCGCACCGTCCGCACATCTAGATCACCAGGCGCTCCACGACGTTGCCGCCTTCGATGTGCGTATCAAGGATCTCCTCGACGTCTTCGGGCGTGACCGACCCGTACCAGACGTTGTCCGGATAGACCACGATGATCGGCCCCTTATCGCAGATGCCGAAACAGCCGGTGTTGTTGATGAACACCTCGCCGCCGAGTTCGCGATCCTCGATCTCCTCCATGAACTTCATCATGACGGTCACGCCGTCCCGGGAGTGGCAGAACCCTTTCTGCTGGCCGTTTACGCGTGAACTCGTGCAGATGAAGATGTGACGTTCAGGCTTTTGCATCGGATACACCTTTTTCGTTGAGTAACTCTTCTTTCCGTTGTCTGCGGTAGGAACTGTACTTCGCTTCCAGCAGGGTGTTGGTGAAACGGTCCAGGAGGGCGAGGGTGCCCGCATAGCCGACCGACAGGATTCTCTGTCCGCCGACCCGGTCGTGGATGGGGTACCCTACCCTGAGTCCGGGGATCCCCTGCCGTTCGGTCAGGTATTTGCCGCCCGAGTGGCCGACGGCAAGGTTCGCCGACGTCCGCACCGCCGCGTCCTCGATCGTCACGAAGTCCGCTTCTTCGAGGACGATCGGTTCTTCCAGCGCGTCTTTCAGCAGGGGCTGCAGCAGCGCGGCAAGGCCGCTGTTGCGTGTCCCGCCGGCGATGACGGCAGGAACCGACCCGTTCTCCAGGCAGAGTTTTGCCAGGGCATAGACCAGTTCGGGTTCGCCGTAGATGACCGGCCGCGCCGCCGCGTTGATCTTGTGGGTGTCGGCCATCGCGTCGCAGAGCCATCCCCGTTCCAGCATGAGGCTATCGGGCACGGGTTGCCCGCTGAGGTCCTTCAAGGTCCCGACAAACAGGTCCGTGCCGTCGAGGCCGATGGGGAGCGGGAGATTGATCAGCGGGACGCCGAACCGCTCTTCCAGGAAGAGGCCGGGGGACAGGGTGTCCGGGCAGGTGAGGCCGAACTGGATGGTGGCCCGTGCTCCGCTCATGCGTGCGATCGCGGCGGTCGGGGTGCCGCCCGGCGCGATCTTCTGGTAGCGTCCCCCGAAGGGGCGGTCCAGCGTCAGGGAGTAGTCGGGCAGCAGCGTGTACTCGAGCCCCATCAGGTCGAGGAGGCGTTTGATCTCCCTGATATCGGCCGGACTGATGTTGGGGACGATGACGTTGATCCCCCCGTGGCGCTCGGCCGGCCGGGCATAGTGGGCGATGACCGCCCGCGTCGTCGCCCAGAACCCTTCGGTGTGAGTGCCGCCGTAACTCGGCGTGGAGACGGAGATGATCTCGATCTCCCCGATCTCCCGGTCTGTCCTGTAGGTCTCGACGAACCGCTCGACATCGTCGCCCATGGTCTCGGCGAGGCAGCTCGTCAGGATGCCGATGACCTTCGGGCGGTAGACCCGGATCACGTTGTCCAGCGCGATCCTCAGGTTCGCCTCCCCCCCGAAGATCGCCTGCTTCTCGTTTAAGGACGAGGAGGCGATGTCTATCGGCTCGTTGAAGTGCTCGACGTTCGCGAGACGCATGTAGGTGCTGCAACCCTGGGAACCGTGCACCAGTGCGACGGAATGTTCGACGCCCCGGAGAGCGATGACGCCGCCGAGCGGCATGCACATGTGACACTGGTTCTCGTTGACCTGCCGTACCCGTGACGTGACCTTACATCCGGTCATCCTTCCGCCTCCTCGAAGGGGTTCTTCTTCACCCGTTCCCAGACCGGGGAGCAGGTGGTGGCGTACACCTCGCTGGCGAACCTGATCGCTCCGTCGAACCCGGCAAGACCGTCTTTGCGGTCGTGGTTGTGGTCGACGAAGCCGACGCCCAGTTTGTGCGCAAGGAAACGCTCCTTCACGCCGCCGGCCATCATATCGACATTTTTCTCCAGCAGGAACTTCTCGATCTCGGCGGGGTTGGCGTCGTCGATCACGACCGTCCCCTCGCTGACGATGTTGCCGATCTGCTCGTAGTCTTCGGGCTTGCCGGTCTGCGTGCCGGTGAACATGACCTCCATGCCGAGTTCCTGCAACTGGCGGATGATGGCGAGCGCCTTGAAGGCGCCGCCCACGTAGATCGCCGCCCGCTTTCCTGCCAGTTTTGCCCGGTACTTCGCGATGACCGGCCGGACTCTCTCCATCTCGCGCTCGATGAGCGCCTCCGTCCGGCGCACGATCTCCTCGTCCCCGTAGAAACGGGCGATCTTGCGCAGGCTTTCCGCGGTGTTCTCGGCGCCGAAGAAGTTCACGTCGATGTACGGGATGCCGTACTCCTTCTCCAGGCTCATCGCCACCCAGTGCATGGAGCCGCTGCACTGCACCAGGTTCAGGCATGCTCCCGGGGCTTTCTTCAGGGCTGCGACGGTCGAGTCCCCGGTGAAGGCCACGTTGATCTCGACGCCCATCTCCGCAAGATAGCGCTCGACGAGCCACTTCTCGCCGCCCAGGTTGTATTCGCCGAGGAAATTGAGTTTTCGCGTTTTTTCGACGGTCTCTCCTTCCTCAGGGCGGATCAACTTCAACAGGGCTTCTCCTGCCGCCCGGTAGCCGACGATCTTGTTTCCCGATATGAAGCCGCTGGATTCCACCGGGATCACGTCGATGCCGTGTCTCTCCGACGCCTCCTTGCAGACGGCGACGATGTCGTCGCCGATCAACCCGACGACGCAGGTTGCGTAGACGAATATCGCCGGGGGGTGGTACTTCTCGACGACTTCGTCGATACAGGCGACCAATTTCTTCTCTCCACCAAAGACCACGTCCCGCTCTTTCAAGTCGGTGGAAAAACTCTGCCGAAACATCTCCGGGCCGCTGGACAGGCTGCCGCGGATATCCCATGTGTACGCCGCACACCCGATGGGGCCGTGGACGAGGTGGACCGCATCCGTCACCGGATTCAAGACCACCCTCGCCCCGGAATACACGCAGGCGCGCTGGCTCACGGCCCCGGCCAGACTGTCGTCGGCGCAGTGAATGCGGCTTTTGTTTTTTCCCGTGGTCATGATGGAGAACTGCCTCTCATCGATGCATGCCGTAGGCTCAGCGGGCACGAAACATTCGTTTTCCATGTCTCTTTCACCAATCTTACAGGATCAGTTCGTAATCTTCGTCCAGAGAGTCGCGGTCGCGCCGCTCGAGCAGCACGTTGCTGATCATCTCGATCAGCCGGAGACACCCCTTGTAGCCGACGATCGGCATCAGCGGGTGTACGGCCCGGTCGAATACCGGGAACCCGACCCTGACCAGGGGGATGTCCTCGGCCCGTGCGATGTACTTGCCATGCGTGTTGCCGATGAGGAGATCCACCGGCTCCTCCTTGATCCACTGGTGGAGGTCGAAGAGGTCTCCCTCGGCCCGGACCCTGCTTTCTTCTATCCCTGCTTCTTCGAGCATCCCGTTGACGGTCTTCTCGAACTTGTTGCCCGGCGTTCCGGTAACGACGTACTTCGGGATCATGCCCATGGTGATGAGGAACTCCGCGAGCGGGACCATGATGTCCGGATCCCCGAATACCGCCACCTTCTTCCCCTCGTACTGGTAGTGGACGTCGATCAGGGTGTCGACGACCTGCCCCCTCTCGACTTCGAGGGATTCGGGCACGTCTACCCCGAACCCTTCTTTCACCGCCATGATCAGGTCGTCGGTCGCTTTGACCCCGATCGGGATCCTGAGCGGGACGCCGGGCACTCCGCACTTCGACTGGAGAGTCGCCGCCGCCTCATCCGACGACCATGCGCCGAGCGAGAGGGTCATCTTCGAGTTGCCCGAGTCTTTTATGTCCTCGATTGTCGCACCGCCCCGGGGGTACATCTCGTAGGTATCGCGCATCGGCGAGTCCATCACGCCCGTGGTGTCGGGATACATGATCGAGGGAACGCCCATCTCGGTTACGATCCGTTTGATCTCCCTCATATCCCCGGGGTTTACGAACCCCGGGAATATGTTCGCCCGCTCCTTCTTTTCGCTGCCGTTCGACTCTGCAAGGTAGGATACGATCCCCTTGCACATGTTCGAAAACCCGGTGATGTGCGAGCCGTGGTAACTCGGTGTGTTGGCGTGGATGACGTACCTGCCTTCGGGGACCTCCGACTGCTTGATGATGGTCGGGATGTCGTCCCCGATGGTCTCGCTGAGGCACGTGGTGTGGACTGCGATGATCTCCGGGTTGTAGATCGCGAATACGTTCTTGATCGCGGTCTTTAAGTTTGCAGCGCCGCCGAATACGGATGCTCCTTCCGTGAAGGAACTCGTCGAGGCCATTGCGGGCTCGTGGAAGTGCCTTGATAGCGCCATCCGGTGGTAGGAACAGCACCCCTGCGACCCGTGGCTGTGCGGGAGGCAGCCGTGAATGCCGAGGGCTGCATACATCGCACCGACCGGCTGGCATGTCTTTATCGGGTTGATCTTTCCTATCGTGTGTGCATCTTTCTGGAGAGGCTCTTTTGGTGTGCAGTCGAGCATCGTTGGTTCACCTCTGTTCGGTCTTGCTCTGCTCCCAGGGCGCCGTGATCATCTTCCATGCGGGCGTGGAGAGCGAATGCGCTACATCCTTTGCAAAGGTCACCGCACCCTTAAAGCACGTGTACGGGCCGCTGTAGTCGTACGAGTGCATCTGTTTCGAGGGGAGGCCCATCTTGTGCGTGACGTACTTGTCCTTTATGCCGGTGAAGATCAGGTCGGGCTTGAAGATCTCGACCAGTTCTTCGGTCTCGAAGTGGTTGGCGTCGTCGATCATGATGCCGCCGTTTACCATGTCCGGGTACATCCCCTTGTAGTCGTTGAGGACGCCGGATGCGACCAGTTCATCGTACTTCTCCTTCGACATCTTCAGGTGCAGGTGGGGCGGCCTGTATATCCCGGGTTCCGGTTCGAGATGGAGCTCGGGGATGTTCTTTGAGTCCGCATCGCTCTTGATGGTCGGTATGACCTCGCGCCCCTCGTAGTCGTCACGGTGGGCGAACTCGTACCCCGCAACCATGACCTCCATGCCGAGATTCCTGAGCAGGAACTGGTAGTGGTGGCTGCGCGATCCGCCGACGAAGACAAAGGCGGTCCTGCCCTTGAGGATCTTTTGGTATCTCTCGATCTCCGGCGTGACCGCGGCAAGTTCGCGCTCTATGACGAGTTCGGTCCTTGCTATCAGTTCTTCGTCGCCGAAACACCGTGCAATCTCGCGGAGCGTATCGATCGTCGCATCGATACCGATGAAGTTCACCTTCAGCCAGGGGGTGCCGTACTTCGTCTCCATCATCTCGGCGATGTAGTTGATCGAACGGTGGCACTGGACGAGGTTCAGGTGAGCCTTATGCATGTTTCTGATGTTTACGTAGGCAGAATCGCCGGTAAGCGTCGAGCCTATCGTGTACCCGATCTCTTCAAGGAGTCTCTCGTTCTCCCAGGCGTCGCCGCCGATGTTGTACTCGCCGAGGATGTTGAGGACGTATTTCCCGTCCACCTTCTCGGTACCGGTCCCGATGATGCGTTCCATGATCTGGTTGTTGGCGATATGGTGGCCGGCCGACTGGCTGACTCCCTTATAGCCCTCGCAGTTGTAATGGATCACCGGAATCCCGTGCCTCTTCTCCGCCGCTTTTGCAACGGCGCCAAGGTCGTCGCCGATAAGTCCGATCGGGCATGTCGCACAGAGGTTGATGGCCCTCGGGTGGAAGATCTCCACGACCTCGTCGATCATCTTCGCGAGTTTCTTCTCGCCCCCAAAAACGATGTCGCTCTCCTGCATGTCGGTCGAGAAGCACATCGTTGTGTAGATCTCCTCCGGGGGAGTCCTGTCGTCGACCCGTGCCTTGTTCCGCCGTGTTCCCCAGCTGTAGTACGCGCATCCGATCGGGCCGTGGGTGATCGTGAGCATATCTTTGATCGGCCCGACGACCACGCCCTTGCACCCGGCATAGCAGCATCCCCGCTGCGTTATGATCCCGGGGACAGTCCTGGTATTTGCCTCGATCTGCTGGCAGGAACCGGCGGATAGATCCTTTTTGACGATGTGCTTTCTCCTGTTCTTTTTTACTTTGTCCGGCATTGGCGCCAGCAACTCGTCGACGTTTACATCCGTCATCGTCATGTGTCGTGTCTCCTGTAGTTCTTACCAGATTGCAGCGTCACCGGATTCGCCCGTGCGGACACGGACTGCATCGGCCACAGGCGTCACGAAGATCTTCCCGTCGCCTGCACCGCGCTCCGTGCGGTTGGCCTTGATGATCGCCTCCACGATCCGCGGCACATCCTCGTCGTAGGCGAGGATGGTGAACAACCGCCGCGGAAACATAGTTTTGTCGTCGAGGAACGCGACGACCTGCTCTTCGGATTCCTCCCCGTCGATGACGTCGGTCGCGGCCATCCCCATGAGTTTTTCCTTGCAGGGGACGTTTATTTCGTCATGCGGCAGCAGTTTTCCTCTGCCCATCGCTTTGACGGCGGTAAAACCGGCGACGCCCGCCTCGATCAGGGCACGTTTCGTCGCACCGGTCTTTTTCATTCGCACGATGGCCATAATCTCCTTCATTTCACCACCGCTGGTTCAGAGACCTTTCGCACCCTTTGAGATGGTGTACGCCTCTTCCACGGGACTGATGAAGATCTTCCCGTCGCCGAAGTTGCCGCTCGGGCCGGTTTTAGCGGTCTTGAGGATTATGTCCACGATCCTGTCTCTGTCCGCGTCCTCTATTGCGACGAGGATGAGGGTTTTGGGGATCTCGTCGTAGTAGACGTCCCCCATCCTGATGCCCTTTTGTTTGCCGCGACCCACGACGTCGACGACCGTCGCGGCGTTGAATCCCCCTGCCGACAGGTTTTCAAGGACTTCGTCCTTCTTTTCAGGCCTGACTATCGCTCGTACAAACTGCATCTGCTTCACGTCCCATCAGGTGTTACAGGCCCAGGAACCCGTGCTCCATCATCAGTTCTTCGAGCCGGTCCTGCGTCATGGGCCTGGGGATGACGAACATCCTGTTGTTGTCGATGGCCTGCGCAAGGTTCCGGTACTCGTTCGCCTGGTTGGCCTCGGGATCGAAGTCGACGACCGTCTTCTTGTGGATCTCGGCCCGCTGCACCAGGTTGTCGCGCGGGACGAAGTAGATCAACTGGGACCCGAGTTCTGTGGCGAACGCCTGCAGGAGTTCGAGTTCGTTGTCCACTTTCCGGCTGTTGCAGATGATGCCGCCGAGCCTGACTTTGCCGTTCAGGGCGTACTTCTGAATGCCTTTGGAGATGTTGTTCGCGGCATACAGCGCCATCAGTTCGCCCGATGCAACGATGTAGATCTCCTGTGCCTTCCCTTCCCGGATCGGCATCGCGAAACCGCCGCAGACGACGTCGCCGAGCACATCGTAGAAGACGTAGTCGAGGTCGTCCGTGTACGCTCCGAGAGATTCGAGGAGGTTGATGGCCGTGATGATCCCCCTGCCGGCGCAGCCGACCCCGGGTTCGGGACCGCCCGATTCGACACAGCGGATGTTCCCGAATCCGGTTTTGAGGATCTCCTCGAGTTCGATGTCGTCGCCTTCGTCCCTGAGGGTGTCGAGAACCGTCTTCTGGCACAATCCGTGGAGCAGGAGCCGGGTAGCGTCGGCCTTCGGGTCGCACCCTACCACCATCACATGCTTACCGGCCTCCGCGAGCGCCGCCACCGTGTTCTGTGTTGTCGTCGACTTGCCGATACCGCCTTTTCCATAGATTGCAACTTGTCTCATGCTGTTTTCCTCTTCCGTTGCCACCTGAAAGGTCTGCATTATGATATTTATTTATTTCGGAAGGAAACTTCCTTCCACCACTTATAAATATTTCTATAGCAGCCGGCGTAGCCCCCGGCTTCAGGGCAACGGCAGCGGGGAACGCAAGTATGCGGACATTACCCGGACCGCGGGATCGAGGAGAGTACCTCATTCAACGCGCAGGGATCCGGCATGCGGAGCTGCTCCCGATTCATTCATATCCCCCGAGAACATATACTACGGCGTGGTGGACAACCATGACGGATCGTTTTGTACAGCCGCTGTATTGCAGCGGAAAGGATTTGTGATCAGTCGGACTCTGCTCCACTGAAACGTGAACGTTTTTACGACGATTTCGCTGCTCTCTGCATAGCCGTGCCTCTCGGTTACGGAGTTTTCCCGGACTGGAATCGTTTCGCCGGATCGCCCGGGGTGGTCGCATGCTGAGGTCCGGCGCAGGCATCCTGCTCGAAGGACTCGGCGAGCAGGGGGTGACGACCATTTTCGGGTATCCCGGTGCGGCGGTCCTCCCCGTCTACGACGAACTCTACGACTCGGCCATCCGGCACGTCCTGGTCCGTCACGAGCAGGCGGCAGCGCACGCGGCCGACGGCTACGCCCGTGCGAGCGGCAAAACCGGGGTCTGCCTTGCGACGTCCGGCCCGGGAGCCTGCAACCTCGTCACGGGCATCGCGACCGCGTACATGGACTCGGTGCCCATGGTTGCGCTGACCGGCCAGGTTCCGACGATGTCGCTCGGCAACGACGCCTTCCAGGAGGCTGATATCACCGGTATTACCGCCCCCGTCACCAAGCAGAACTACCTCGTCAAACGAACGGAGGACCTCGCCGGGATCGTCCGGGAGGCGTTCTTCATCAGCCGGACGGGGAGGTGCGGCCCGGTTCTCATCGATCTGCCGCGGGACGTTCTCGAAACCCGGATAGAGCACGACGGCGAGCACCCGGAACCGATCGTCCGAAAGGGCTACCGCCCGATCCGTCGGGGGCACCGGGTGCAGATCGAGAAGGCCGTCGCCGCGCTTGAACATGCCGAGCGGCCGGTCATCTACGCCGGCGGCGGGGTCGTGGCCTCGGGGGCCGCCGCGGAGGTCGTCGCACTCGCGGAGGCCTCGCTCATCCCGGTCACGACGACCCTGATGGGGCTCGGCATAATCCCCGGGAACCACCCGCTCAACCTCGGCATGCCCGGGATGCACGGGACCAGGTACGCGAATACCGCGATCACGGAGTGCGACCTCCTCTTCGCGGTCGGCGTGCGGTTCGACGACCGGGTCACCGGTCGGATCGAGACCTTCGCACCCGATGCCGTCATCGTGCACATCGATATTGATCCGGCCGAAATCGGGAAGAACAAGCCGGTCGACATCCCCATCGTCGGCGATGCGAAGGCCGTGCTGGCGGAGATGCTCGGGCTCATGCAGAAGAGGAGAGAGCGCGATGCCTGGCTTTCGCGGATCTCGCGAGTGAAGGCGGAGCATCCCCTTTGCTGCCCGACCGACGGCGCCCTCCGTCCGCAGCGGATCATCCGGGATCTCTGTTCGCTCCTCGGGGGCACCGGCATCATCGCAAGCGAGGTCGGGCAGAACCAGATGTGGACGGCGCAGCACTACTGCTTCAGGCGGCCGCGGACGTGGCTCTCGTCCGGCGGGCTCGGGACGATGGGCTACGGCCTTCCGGCGGCGATGGGGGCGCATTTCGCCCGTCCGGACGAACCGGTCTGTGTCATCGCGGGAGACGGCAGCCTCCAGATGAACATCCAGGAGCTCGGGACGATTGCCCAGTACTCCATCCCCGTCAAGATTTTGGTCCTGAACAACCGGTACCTCGGGATGGTCCGCCAGTGGCAGGAACTCTTCTACGACCGGCGGTATGCCTTCACCGACCTTCCCCCGATGGATTTTGTCGGAATTTCCCGGGCCTACGGAATCGAGGGCGAGACGGTCGAGGCCGGCGAGGACGTGAGGAGTGCGCTCTCGAACGCACTCGAGCATGCCGGCCCCTATCTTGTCGATTTCAGGATCGAGCGGGAGGAGAACGTCTTTCCCATGGTTCCCCCCGGCGCGGCGATCGATGCGATGATCGATCCGGGTGCAGGGTGAACGAGGGTGCCGGGCAAAATCACCCTGTTCCTTTTCCCCGGCAATCCGGGCGGCTCTGTCCTGCGCTCTCACGCGGCATCCTCTGCCGCACCGCTCCTCCGGCTTCCGTAGGCGAAATAGACGACAAGTCCGATCAGGAGCCATATCACGAACCGAAGATGCGTGACGGTCGGCAGGGCGAGGATGAGGAGGCTGCAGGGGGAGATCGTCAGGAGCGGGATCACCGGAACGAACGGAACACGGAAGGGCCGGGGCACCTCGGGGGCCGGGTGTGCCGGAGCATGATCACCCCGGCTGAGACGATGATGAACGCGGCGAGTGTCCCGATGTTCACCAGTTCCGCAACCGATCCCAGGGGGAGGAGGCTGCTGATGACGGCGGTGATCAGGCCGACGAGCAGGGTGACGTTCACCGGCGTCCGGAAGACCGGATGCACCTTCCGGAATGTCGCAGGGAGCAGCCCGTCGCGGGACATGGCGAAGATGATCCTGGTCTGGCCGAAGAGGAGCACGAGCAGCACTGAGGTGATCCCGAGGAGCGCCCCGACGGAAACGAGCGCTCCCCCCCAGGGAATGCCGATCCGGTCGAGGGCGAAGGCGACCGGTGCGGGGACGTTCAACTTGGTGTAGGGGACGATGCCGGTGAGTACCAGGGAGACCGCAACGTAGAGCACCGTGGCGATGAGGAGCGAGCCCAGGAGCCCGATGGGGAGGTTGCGCTGGGGGTTTCTGACCTATTCGGCCGTGGTGGAGACCGCGTCGAACCCGATATAGGCGAAGAAGACGATGGCCGCGCCGGTGACGACCCCGTCCCACCCGAAGGGCAGGAACGGGTTCCAGTTCGCCGGGTCGATATGGGAAAATCCCAGGTACAGGAACAGGAGGACGACCGCTACTTTGATCAGGACGATCACGGTGTTTATCCGGGCGCTCTCCTTCACCCCGAGGATGAGCAGGGCGGTGATCGCGACGATGATCAGGACTGCGGGGAGATTTATGATCCCGCCCGCAACCCCCGGGGGTTCACCAGGGCGGCGGGAAGCGTTATCCCGAGTTCCTGGAGGAGATTGACAACGTAGCCGGACCAGCCTATAGCGACGGCGGCAACGGCGACCGAGTACTCCAGGAAGAGGTCCCACCCGATGATCCAGGCCCAGATCTCCCCGAGGGACGCGTAACTGTAGGTGTAGGCGCTCCCTGCAACCGGCACCATCGCGGCGAACTCCGCGTAGCAGAGGGCGGCAAAGAGGCAGAAGATACCCGATATGACGAAAGATACGAAGAGGGCGGGGCCGGCGAAGTTCGCGGCGGCAACTCCCGTGATAACGAAGATGCCCATCCCGACGACGGCCCCGATGCCGAACAGGACGAGCTCGAACGGGTTTAAGACCCGCTTTAAATCATGTTCCCCTTCCGTTTTCTCCACCCGCTGCCGGACTGATTTGGTTCTGAAGATGCGGCGAGGCGCCGTTCCGGATCGCTCGTTCATCGGGTGTGTGTTCTCGCGAGAACTGTTAAAGGGCATGGTCGGCGGCGGGGGCCCGGTTCGGCGAGGTGAAAGACCCGAACGAAGGGTGACGGTAACGCCCGCGGCGAGCGGATAGGGGTGTTGGCGACACAGAATGCCGGGAGCAAAAGAGCGTGCCCGACCGGCCCGCAACCTGTGCAGATAATACCGTGATTCCTCTTTTACGGATTCAATCCGGGAGATTTAGAGCAATAACGTTTTCACCCGGGAGAAAGACAATTTAAACCATGCGTGGGAAGTTCTTTACGGCCATCTGCATCCCGGCGATATTCATTGCTCTGATCCTGTGTGCAACACCCGTCTCGGCAGACCCCGGGTGGGTGACAACGACCGTCTCCGAAAACACCACCAATGCTCTGGGAGGAACGATCTCCGGGGAATACATCGTCTTTCTCGCAGGGGCGGAAGGGATGGACCGGTCGCAGAACAGAATCTACCTCTATGCAATACAGGCCGATGAACGAAAGATCATCGGCAGCCCGTCCGCAAACATGACGGTAACCGGGCCTGATGTATCGGGGGAGTACGCGGTATGGTTCGAAACCCCCGTTGAGGACTTCGGGACGAACGAAACCGACACTGCGCCGAACCGGGTGTACCTGTACTCGCTTCCGAACGATTCTCTGGAGATCATCGATACTCCGGGCACCGCGGAGTGGCCGAAGGTCGACAATGGACGGGTTCTCTGGCTGAACGAATCCTCTGATTCGTTCAACGTCCGGATCTTCCTCTATGATATCGGCACAGGAAAGAGCGAACAGGTATGCGAGCTGCCGATCATCGATCCCGCAGGCGTTCTCTTTGACGGCGACCATATTGCATACCTGGATTCTGCAGGCCTTCACCTGTATTCGCTTAAGACAGGGGCGAACACGACGGTATTCCAGAATGTCTTCGGCAACGAGTCCGGCTCCGACGTCGGAGCCTATGCGCTGGGCGGCGATTACCTGATCTACCTCAGGCATACCGTCAACTACGAGGGTTCTGAAAAAGGGATGTTTGACGAACCGTATCTCTATCTCATCCCGACGGGAGAGACGAAACGTCTCGACCCTGTGAGTGGGGCTTTTTCGGAGTCTTCGAAAACACCGGCCGAAGACGAGAAGAGTCTGGACGTTTCTTCACCGTTTACCGATGGAGAACGAATCGGCTGGATTTATTCGGAGAACACCCCGGGTTCGACAATCCTCCTCTGTGATCCGGCGACCGGAGTTGTCGAAAAAATTTCGGTGGATGGCCAGGCCGACCACCTCTCCCTGGACGGCGATCGAATGGTGTGGGTCGAGACGCACTTCCCGTCGTTTGACGGAGACCTCATCTTCGCACAGGAGAATGCCGGCAGTACGGAAACAGTGCCTGCGTCCGGGTTCGGAACAGGTATCGGCATAGGAGCCCTTCTGGCTGCAATGGTGCTGCTTGCGGGGAGGAGAAAGGGGCCGTAATACCCCTCCCTCATTTTCGGGCAGCCGGCGATCAACACTCGAAATCTGGAAGTTCTTAACGAATACTTGAAAGAGAATCTTCAAGTTCACCGGGGAGCAGGACCGAAACATCCCTGGCCATGAGTCCCGGGCGGAGGCGGATTGCGGAGGGCTCCTGGAAACGGTTCCGTATCCGGGATGCTCGCGGCGCGGAAGTAAAGCCGGGGTACGCTAATGGGCTCATCCTCGCCGTTACAGGGGCGATCGGCGAGGCCTGGCGTGGTTTCCCGGCAAAAAAAGGTGAAATTGCCGACCCTACTGGGCAAGGATCTTCTCCTTCTCCTGCTGGAACTCCTCCTCCGACAGGGCCCCCATCTGCTTTAATTCCGTGAGTTCCCTGAGTTGAGCCATCTTCTCCTCCTGGGTCATGCCCGTCCGGGCAGGCGCCTGCTCCTGCTCCTCGTATGGTGCCGTCTGCTGCGCTTGCGCCGCCTTCTTCATCTCCCTCTCCTGCATCTTCTTATCGACAGCGCGAGTGGTAACGGTGGCTGTTCCCGCGACCACCGCGGTACGGGCCACGGTGCCGATAAGGCCGGGTCGACCGCCTCTCATGATTATCACCTCAACTTACTGTGCTGCTGCTTCCTGCTCCACGGATCTCCATGCAAGCGCGGCATCCACCCTCTCTTTTTCGATGCGTTCGCCCGCGATCACCCGCCCGTTGGCGTTCAGGACGGCGTCGCGGAACCTCGTTGCCCATACGTGCTCGAAGAGAAGCAACGCCACGGAGCTGTTGTTCTCCATGATCTTGCTGACCTTCTCTACATCCTCTTCAGCGAAGAGCGTGGTGGCATCCCGTGCGAGCGGGGCGAACGCATCTACCACATCCTGTTGAAGGTCAGCGAGTTCCATCACGCTGACGTTACCCCGATCGTCTTTCCGCACAAAGACGAGATCGATGATGCGGACGATGCCCGCATCGACCACCTCGCGCAACGCCGGGATAATCTCACCTTTGAACTGGTTTCCCGGAAACTCGATGACCATATATTCTACCGGACCAAGAGACATGGCACGCCTCCGGAGCAGGATGCCGGTTCGACTATATAACTCAACCTGCTGCCCGGCATCCGGGCGGTACCTATGCCTGTCCGGCCGTTGCCCCTCTCTTGAGACGGAACAGATAATTTTCCGGGCAGTTCATCAGAGATCCCTGTCGTCCGGGTTAGAAGATCAGCTGGACGAACCCAAGAGCCACCAGCAGGAGGAAGGTGGTGACGAGAATCCATCCCAGCGTGACGAAGAAGAGCGACTGAAGTTTGTGCCAGCGAAGAAGCCACCCGATGACGACGCTGGAGTAGAGGCCGATCACCGGGAGTGCGGGAAGGGCGATGAGCGTGACGGCTCCATACTTCCACAAAATAGGATATTTTTTCATCTTCTCTTCCGTATTCTTCGTGAAACGCCGGACTCTCTCCGACTGCTCGGCAAATGTGTCCAGGATCTCGTAGATGGCGAGGACTACGCCGAGTTCCACGAACGTCATGACGACCAGGACGAACACGGGATTCAGGCCGAACCCCAGACCGACGAAAGCGGCATTTGCCTGGAGAAGGAGGGTGGAGACGATCAGACCGAGCACTCTCCCGGTCGGAACCGAGAGAGCAAGCCCGAGGAGCAAGGGGATCAGGGTGGCGACGACGAAAGCGATGGCGATGGCCCGAAATCCCCTCCGGATTCCGTCGATTGCCTTAGATCTATCCATTGTTCCACCCTGACGCCGGGAAAGGGACGAGCCCCGGTGTTCTTACTATTCCGGCGTGCCATAGGATGCGCACTGCGGTATATGAACCTTGCCCCGGAGTGCACCATCTCCTCATGCGTCCGCAGTAATCCAGGAGCATGGGGAGCCCTCTGCACCGTTTGAAACCGGGAGGGCCCTGAAAATATAAATCTGCGAAGTTTCAGGCACCTGTTTGTCCAGACCTGTAGGAGAATCTATGCATGTGCCGTTTCGTGGAGCGGTTTGAGCATTTTACCTATATCGCACTCATTGTATCCCTGGTTGTGCTGGTATTCTTCACGCTCATCGAGCTGGGGTGGCTGCTGGTTGTAGGGCTGTTCGAGGGCACGGTCTATCGGCTTGACAGCGACGAGTTGTTCGACCTCCTTGGAGACTTCCTGCTCGGCGGGAAGAGCCGTGATTTCCGCCCCGGCGGCCCGCCTTGTGATGGTGCCGCGAACCGTGCATGCACGGTTCACGATTCAAATTTCTCCTGCAAAACCTGCACATCGTAACGGTCAGCCCCCGGCAGAACAGGAGTTCCGGACGGGTGGGGAGCAGATACTTATATATGGTGATAGCGAGTCCTCCGCTTGGTGTTGTTATGGTTAACGTACAGTTCGATGCCGGCTCTCCCGAGACCGGCGCTGCTCTGGCTCCGCCCCGCTGGCTCGTGCTGCTGCTCGGCATTATCGCGGTCATCTTTGGCGTTCTCTTCTTCATCTACCCGATCCCGACGCTGGATCTCCTTATAACCCTCCTCGGCTTCTACTGGCTGTTCAACGGTATCGTCGTGCTCATCAGCCTGTTTACGGACAAAACCGGTCGAGGCTGGAAACTGCTCGTCAGTATCCTCGGCATCGTTGCAGGAATTCTCGTGCTGGCCTATCCTTTCTACAGCGCAATTCTCATCCCGACCGTCTTTGCCCTCATCATCGGCGTGGAGGGGCTCATCATCGGGGCAGTCTACATGGTGCAGGGATTCTCCGGTGCCGGGTGGGGAACGGGGATCCTCGGCATCTTAAGCATCATCTTCGGGCTGATCCTGATCGCAAACCCGCTCGTCGCCGCTGTCGGCCTGGTACTGCTCCTTGCGGGGCTCGCCGTCATCGGCGGCATCGCGGCCGTCATCCTTGCTCTCCGGATGCCGGGGTGAGGGAAACGATCCGGGGAGGAACCGGATCGGTGTTCCGGATGGACCGGCATCATCGTCTGGTTCATCCAGGGGCATGCGTATATGACGCCGGAGATAATCCTGACACCGAAAGCAAGGCCGCTCAGTTACAGGAGGAGGAGGGCGGCTCCCCCGAAGGCTCCGGAGGCCCCGCCGACGGCACCGACCCCCCGTTGAGGTGTTCGAAGGCCCACCCCTGTTTTTTATACGATTATCTCCAGAGATAGTGAGGTCGTCCTAAAAAGATCTCGGAACCTTCGTTACTCCCGGATCGGAGCATTTACACCCAAATTTTCGATCATCTGAACCATACTCAAGGCAAAAATGGTGAAACGGCTTCCCACTGGAAGTCGCACCTCCGGTGCTTCCGCTCCGGGCGTTCCGTCCATCGCATATCGCCACGCGGGGAACGACTGCCGGTACGGCAGGAGTTCGAGAAGACCGAAGGTCTTCGAGGAGGGTCCGGGGAGGTGCGACCGGAGGGAGTTTGAGACACTCGAAGAGTTTCGAGCGGGTGTCCCCCTCCCGGTAGCAGTGTTTTGGGACAACCTCAGTGTTATTCGCAGAGGTCGGTCTTGCAGGGAGACTGAGGAGGGCAGAGGTTGAGCACGCTTGAGTCGTTTCTCGATGCACTGCGCCAGGGAGTCTTTCAGGTCGTCGTCCCGAAGGCCCTGGTGACCGAGCCGCTCGAGCCGGACTGGAAACGGTCGGCCATCAACGTGCCGAGCCCCGAGACCATCGCGAGTTACCGGAAAGGGCAGTACCATGCCCACGAGACGGGCTCAGAGTACCGTGTCCACATGGACCGGTACGATCCCGGGAAGAACCCTCTCATGCACCTGATCGACGACGCCCCCCTGGTGCTCATGGTTTACGAGACTATGGATACCATCCTCGTAACGGCCAAAGACGCAACACGGGACGATCCTCTGCAGCGCCTTCTAGATCAACGGATGAGCTGGAAACTCCGGATGGGCCTTGGGGCGGTTCTGCTGGCGATAGGAGTTACCCTTGCCGTTTTAGCGTTCCGTGGAACCATATCTTTCTTTGCCGTAATCCTGCCATCCCTTGTTCTCTTTTTCGGCCTCCTCACGATTGTCAGGGGCATCCGGCAGAGGGGCAGGAAAGAGCATGCGAACGAGGATATCATCCGGGGGAGCCTCGTGGCGGGCGCAGGGTTTTTTTTGTTCGTCTTCTGGGAGCTGTACCTCGTCCTCATTCTGCTGGTTCTCGTGATCTGGTTCTTTTCCAGCGCCGCCGTCACGCTGCTGAGAGTGTTTCGGGAGCGAGGGAATTTGCCGCAGGGCTTCTGGTACACGCTCGGGCTGGGCGTGAGTTCGCTGGTTCTCGGGATTCTCGCCGTTACCCTGCCCGAGGGGCTGGTCGATCTCCTCGTCATCCTGCTCGCCGGGATCGTGCTCATGGCAGGCGCGTTTATGGTTCTGGATGCGTACGGGTTGAGGAATGCCGCCCGCCTGATGGAAGAGGGGGGGTTTGTTTGAGGGTGTTTCCTCCGGCCGGGGAATCGGCCGGCGCCCCTCTTCAGCGGCTCAACTTTTGATGTTAAGAGGGAATTCGTGGGCGATTGCATGTGCCTCGATGCTGTCGTTCTCAGGTTCATCCCCCATCGGGGAGGCGACGACACAGATTTCCCCGGGCGTCACCGCCCGCCACCCGATCTCCGGGTGGCGAAAGATTGCCGGGCTCCGGGACATCAGCGTTCACTTTCATTGTGCGGTGAAACCGACGATCATCCGGACCGAACTCGGATCCCCGGAGGATGCGGCCGATACGATGATCCGGGAAGAAGAGAGGCGGTAGAGCCGGCTGCTCCGCACCGTACCTGCCCGCACAACAGCGCGTTACGATAAAAATCCATCCTCTGTAAGAATCCCTTTTATCGTGTCTACCAGGGTTCTTGCCATAGTAATTGCACTTTCTGCGTCGGTATGGGTGACGATAGAGCTGACATCATACGTGGCCATATGCCGCTTTCTCCGCATCCGGTCGAAGACGGCGACCTCATCCGGATTGAGGTGATACCCCAGGAATTCCTTCACGGAAACGTGCCCTTCACCGCCCTTCGGGCGGTAGCCTCCGGCAAACATCAGTGCTCCGCCTGCCGACAAAACCGCGTTGTAAGCGATGTTGTATGCCCATTCATTGCTGATCGCAAGGTTCATCCCGGCAGCACGAAGGTCTCGTTCGGCGATATCGATCGCTTCCCTGACCGTTCTCCGATCGATGGGTATCCTCTCAATTTTTCCTTCCATCTCCAGCCGTTTTACCATAGCATCTCTCGCCCTCGATCATAATCTTTGGCTCGTTCAGGACATTGGTGATGAACGGGTCCGCCTCAACGACGCGTCCCTGCAGTTCTTCCTTTGTTATCAGCGTATAATTGATCTCTCTTTGAAGAGTCCTTTCACTCTCGTTGAGCAGGGGGATCAGCCGGTTTTCATCGACATCCCCGACGATGAAGAGGTCGATGTCGCTCTTCGCACCTTCGCTTCCTTTCGCGAAAGAGCCGTAGATGAATATGCAATCGACATCTCCGATCTCACCTAGCCGCTCCTTCAAGGTCTGAGCGACTCCTTCGGTCTTGAGTACCAGTCTCTGCAACTCGGGGTAGAGGAAGAAATCCCGGTCGACGGAATAGTATGTCTGGTTCCCCTTCACCTCCGACGTCAATAGTCCGAACGATTCGAGTCTTGCGAGTTCCTTCCGGACAAGTGCGTAGTTCTTCCCGACAAGCCTCTCGATCTGGCGGATGTAGTACTCCTTGCCGGGATTCATGAGGAATAGCGTGAGCAGTCTCACTCTCGTCTCCGAGGAGATGAGGACTTCTAGCATGTCATTCGGACCGGACGCGGGCCGCTGGAGGAGGGGGTTGAAGCGCTGATCCGGGAAGAGGAAGGGCGGGCGCTACCGGCTGGTGCCCGGGGTGTGGTGAGGGGGTGGGCCCCGGTCTCACCCTGGATGGGTTCGTTATAATAGGTCCCACCGCTTTTCAATACACCGATAACAGAAGTTGATCGTCGGTTTGAAGGTGGTATCAATCCGCGTATAGTATTCGATATCCCACTCGTACTCCTTTCCGGCAATCAGTCCCTTGCATACGTTTCCGGCGCTCCCTGCGATGCAGTCCATAAGTCCGTTCTGGACGAGGAGCATGACATCCTGATGGTCTTTTATTCCATGGTCCATGAGTGCGGTGAGTCGTTCCAGTTCCATAGAGACGGACTGTATCAGGTGGGCCGGTTCGTCATCCCTGGGCATTGCGAGGACGAAGACATGAGCCACGCTCCGATCGATCAGTTGTACGCTCAAACGACGATCGTATATGGGGTCCGATGGATTTCGTGCTTATCGAGGTCTGTCGTCTAAGTCTTCCGATATGCACGCATTGAGGTAACCATGCTGCCTGACGGCATCCCTCAGTCTGAGCAGGTCGTTCTTTCTCTCCCGGTAGAACGAGCCGTAGATGCCGATGGGAAGCTCTCGCTTCAATCTCTCGAAGCGAATGCGAGCTGCATCCTGCCCGGTTGAGCGTCCCCTCGGTGGTACCATTAAGAAAGTATTATCATTGCGATATTATAACAATTAGTTACGTAATGCTAACCAATGTTGGCGAAACGGTTATATCAGTTAGCCATATGTAACTAATATCCGTGTTAAGGTGAGGTATGGAGCAGACGGTTGTCGAAAAATTCCTGAACGAAGTCCCCTACGAAGTCCGGGCTGCCGTGATGGAACTGAATAGCGATCTCCGGTGGGCCGTATACATTGCCCTGGTGCTCGAGGGCAAGAAGTACTTCAGCGAGATAAAAGAGGAGTTCAAGGCGAACCCGAACTCCATCGGCCCGGTGCTGAAAGGTCTTGTCGACGGCGGGCTTGTGGCACGAAAGATCGCCCAATTCGAGGACTTTGCCGATAAACGGAAGGTGTTTTACGAGCCGACGGGTCTGGGGTTGCGGCTGTTTGGGGTGCTGAACGATGTTGTCATTCCCGAGGGGCGGGCGCCCCGTGGGTCGCGTATTGAGGTTGGAGCGGCATCGGCTGTCGGCATAGGGACGAGAAGGGATATGGAAACCAGGGGGAGATGCTTGGGGCAACCGGAGGTAACGACATCGGGAAGTGTTGCAGAACCGGGAATACCATGGAAGCGCGTAGGGCGACCGAGGATAACGGCATCGAGGAGTGCTTCGGTGGCGTGCAGACCCCGGGAAGCAATGAGAGAGATCCGAAACAGGACGCTCAGAAGAAGGGCAGGGTAATGTACCCATGACGGAGGGGAGCGCTGCCCGGCTGGCGGGGGCGGTTCTGGCCAGGTTCATCGCGGGGTTAATCGTCGTAGCCCTGCTCCTCTTCGTCCCCGCCGGTTCGATCCGTTACTGGGAGGGGTGGATCTACATGGGCGTTCTCTTCATACCCATAGCCTTTGTGGCCCTGTATCTCCTGAAGCACGACCCGGAGCTCCTCGAACGGCGCATGAAGACGCGGGAGCAGGAGAGCGAGCAGAGGACGATCATAGCGCTCTCTACGTTCATCATCATCGTCGGCCTTGTCGTCCCCGGCCTCGATTACCGGTTCGGGTGGTCGGACCTGCCGGTCGCCGTCGTCCTCGCGGCTGACGGAGTGGTTCTTCTCGGTATCTCATATTCTCCCTGACGATCCGGGAGAACAGGTATGCGGCCCGGGTGGTGGAGGTCGATGCGGGGCAGAAGGTGATCGAGACCGGCCCCTACGCCGTCGTCCGCCACCCCATGTACCTGGGAACGATCCTGATGTTTCTCGCAACACCGCTCGCTCTCGGGTCCTTCTGGGCGGTCTTCGCGTTTCTCCCCCTGCCTGCACTCATCATTCTCCGGATCCGGAACGAAGAGGAGGTTCTGGTGAGGGAACTCCCGGGGTATGCGGAGTACCGGCAGAAGACGCGCTACCGGCTGGTGCCCGGGGTGTGGTGAGGTGGGTGCCGGCCGCGAACGGTATAGGTACCTGTCCCGGTTGCGATGCTCATCGGCACAACGCGGGCGAACTCTTTGCGTCCGGGCTCACGTTAAAACGTGGTATCGTGCCCTCTACTTGATGATTTGCCCAAAGACTTCAGGATATTTTTCCTTCTTCGCTGTCTGCAATCGAGTGTATCTTTGTCCTCGTCGAGACACTGATGAAGATCCGGTTCCTCGATAATTTCCCGGTATGCTCGGCGTATATCGAAGGGATATCGATGGATCGAGTCACAGGATTTAGACTCTGGAGCAAAAGTTTCAAGGACAGGGAGTACCTTAGGAAACTCTCATAGAACGGTTCGCAGTTGGCACTGGATTGCCGATAATACGATATTCGATCAAAATAGGACGAAATCGGCGGGAATTATGCATCTCAGCGATTTGCGATCGCGTTGGGTGTCGCACGTAACGCCTGTGAAAGTGTGGACTCACCCAATCCCTGGTTGGCGACAGGGTGACGTGCCCCGCATACCCGGAAGAAGGCTGCTACTACCTCTGTCGAGGGGTGCGCTCATTTTCCCTCCGGTTTCGTAGCAAGCGACGGAGGTAACAGAAGATGAAGAACAGAAATGGAGTCCTGTCGAGTTTGGCCGTGCTGATACTGTTCACCCTGGGATCCACCGGGGCAGTCTCGATCGACTCGGACATGCCTGTGATTGAGAAAACATCTATCGAGGAGATCTCCGAGGCTGGAATTCAGGCCGGTATCGCGTACATGAACGCACACGATCATGTCCTCCAGAGGTACGGCGTAGCGCCTCCTTTCGAAGATGTGACACAGTGGCGCGCCTGGGACGACCGCCTCGATGAATTTATAGACACTGCCCGATGCGATGTCAAGCCCTACTTCCATCCGGAAGGGCCGGTTCACATCTTCGGGCATGATGTCGAAGGCTACGTGTATATCGCCTTCGTTGACAACCGGACACCCGACTCCGCGACGATGGACGAGATCTATAGGATGCTTGAAAGCCGGGGAGAGGAGATGGGCATCGACGACCTTCCGGTGAAGTTCGTCTCCTCGCCGCTCGTCGAACTCGATATCGCCCTCAAATCGCCGCCATCGGTTCTTCCTTCGATGGCCGGGGGGCTTGCCGGCACCGACCCGTTCGCACGGGCGGCTATGGTGCGCACGATCCTGGCATCGTAATATTCTGTCTTAGATCCTCACCATAACTGCAAGGGGACTCGCCCGGCCGGGTACCGGAAGACCTTCCTGGCCTCCCGCAGCTCTTTCGCAGCGAGTTCGGGGTCGATCGGGATGCGGACAATCTTTCCCCGCTGCAGGCACTGCTCAAACCGGTATTTCATTCCGATTCCTCGATCAGAACTTTTCCGGCAAGAATGCGCTCGTAGAGAGCCGGGTCGGCGGTCTTCAGGGCCCGGAACCCGCCGGGCGTGAGGATGAGCGGCGAGATCTCGCGGTCGAGCCCGGCCCCAAGTGCGGCGACGCTCTCTGCCGCGGTCCCGGCATCGCTCGTCTCAATGAGGAGGTCGATATCGCTCTCGTGGGTGTCGTCGCCGGTCGCCGAACTCCCGAAGAGGATCACCCTCGTCGCATCCCCCCGCAGGCGGAGGACCAGCGGGTTGAGTTCGATGAGCGTGGCACAGATCTTCACCTCGCGGAGGAGCGGACTCTCCATCGCCGCCCGGTAGATCGCAAGGCGCCCCCGCTCCTCGCGGTGCACCAGACCGGCATCCGCGAGGCTGACAAGCGTCTCACTGACCGAACCCACCCCGAGCCCGAGCAGCCGGGCGATCTCGCGGACGTAGTATCCGTCGCGATAGTGCCTCCCCAGGAACCGGAGGAGCACGAATGAGGTCCCGGAGAGACCGTTCGCCTCATCGAACATATGTTCATTTTTACGAACTATGGCCATTTGAAGTTGTTGGTGTGGGCGGGGCGGCAGAGTGGCCGGGTATACCCTCGTATCTGGAGTATGTGGTTGAGTAGTGCTTTGAGCCCCGGCCGCCCCGGGGGTCGCGGGCCGGGGTTGCGGCGGTACCGGCTGTCGGCACAGAGAGAAGGGATACGGAAACCAGGGGGAGATGCGTGGGGCAACCGGAGATAACGACATCGGGAAGTGCTGCAGAACCGGGAATACGGTGGAAACACGTAAGGCAACCGAGGATAATAGCATCGAGGAATCGGATCCGACCGAATTTGTCTATCTATATCGATGCGATACCGATGTTCGCACGATGAGTAACTACCCGTTACCTATCAACATACCAGACTAAAGGGATTATTCAGTATTGGAAAATTCAGTTTCCAGCGCCGACTGCTTGTTCAGGTTATCGAAGATAGTGCGGATATCCTCGATACACTGTCCAGCATGATCCGCAACCCTTCCAAATGCAATGATGAGGGGAAGATCCGGTGTATAGAAATCAATCGGGTTGAAATTACGCTCAGGATCGGGATAACGGGCATCGAAAACATGCCACGATAGTAGTATTGCCAGAGTGTTCAGCCGCTGAAGTATTACCATTTCTACTAATGCACGGTTTAGCTCGCTGACACAGAGATCAGGGAAAGCACCTACTTTACGGACCAGAGATTTCGGCTTTGTTGAAACCCTTGTTTGTGTAGGCTGTTCCCATCTGCAGGGGAAAGATCTATAAAATCGTTGCTCCTTGAGTTAATGACCAAATCAAACACAAGGAGCAGAGATAGTGTCGACGAACAGGTATATCAACCTAATCAAAGCCTGTCTTCAAGCAGTCCGTTCTTCCCGAATTCCTCTCTATTCCTGTAAATACTCCCGGAGAACGTATACCCAGCATCAACTGCTGGCAATCCTTCTCTTCCGGGAAGCTCTTGGCACGGACTACCGTGATACGGTTGCCCTTCTCGATCTGATGGACAGGATCAAAGTACTGCTCCAGCTGAATCAGGTTCCGCACTACTCCACGCTCCACAAGTTCATGGCACGTATCTCCTCCCTCGTATTCACGCGAATCCTGAAGCAAACCCTGACCCTGTTTTATTCCCGGGGCGAAATTATTCCGATAACCGCCATCGATTCCTCGGGATTCACCAGCTCGTACGCCAGCCAGTATTATTCGTGGCGGACGGGAAAGATGCGCAAGACCTTCCTGAAGACCTCGATTGCCGTGGATACCCGCAAACAGGTGATCCTGGTTGGAAAGATCTCACAACAGCCGGTACACGACATCAACCAT
>JAHDQM010000029.1 GCA_018433835.1 Methanoculleus sp. | reverse complement strand
CCGGAGTCGGGGTCACGTTCACCGCCGGAGTCGGGGTCACGTTCACCGCCGGAGTCGGGGTCACGTTCACCGCCGGAGTCGGGGTCACGTTCACCGCCGGAGTCGGGGTCACGTTCACCGCCGGAGTCGGCGTTGGTGTCACTGTCGGTGTGGGGGTCGGGATCGGGGTGTCCGGTGGGATCAGGACACCGTCGATCACATAGACCACGATATTGTTCGTGATCCGGATCTGGGTTATAACAATCATGTTGTTGATGATCAGCTGACCGTCGTCGGTGATCGAGACGTTAACGTCCGTTCCCTCAACGGTCGGCAGGGAGATCTCCCCGTCGGTCGAGTTCTGGCACAGCAGCACGAGTTCTTCGATCGTGTAGTCACCCAGGATGACGTGGTAATCAAGGATGCTGTTTAAGAGCGTCGTGTTGTTCATGATCGTCGAGAGCGTCTGGTCGCCCAGCCCGGCAAACACATCGTTTGTCGGAGCAACTATCACGTAACTCCTGTTCGCCTCGAGCCTCTCGCCGAGAGTGGAGTTGTTGACGGCACCGACGAACGTCGTCAGGTTCTCCTGCCCCGAGAGCCCCGCGACGATCTCTTCAGTGATGTTCACTCCGGGCGTCGGCGTCGGGGTCACGTTCACCGCCGGAGTCGGGGTCACGTTCACCGCCGGAGTCGGAGTCACGTTCACCGCCGGAGTCGGAGTCACGTTCACCGCCGGAGTCGGAGTCACGTTCACCGTCGGAGTCGGGGTCACGTTCACCGCCGGAGTCGGAGTCACGTTCACCGCCGGAGTCGGAGTCACGTTCACCGTCGGAGTCGGGGTCACGTTCACCGCCGGAGTCGGAGTCACGTTCACCGCCGGAGTCGGAGTCACGTTCACTTCTCCGGTGACCGTTACGTTCACCGTCTCGAATGCGAGCGGGGTGACCGGGGTGTGGTCGTTGTTGACCAGCTGGACCGAGAGGTTGTGCTCGCCCGCCGTCACGTTCTCCCAGGTGTAGGAAGTGTTCGCGGAGACGACGTAGTCCCCGGTCTCCGGGATGGCGGGTTCGCTCTCGTTCGTCGGCACCGGGGCGTCCAGGTAGTAGTGCAGGTGCCCCTCGCCCGCTACGTTCGCCTGCCCGGTCGGCTCCACCAGCGTGAAGTTCGTGACGTTCACGCTCACCGTGACGTTCCCGGCAGTGACGCTGGCACCCTCCATGGGTTCAACGATGGTGACGTTAGCCATCGGGGTCACGTTCCCCGGCGGTGTGGGTGTCACGTTGACGGTCGGCGTCACGTTCACCGTCGGTGTGGGCGTCACGTTCACCGTCGGTGTGGGTGTCACGTTCACAGGTGCCCCGACCACGTTCACGTCCACCGTCAGTGTATACGAGGCGTTCTCTATGGTGTGTGACGGCGGCCCATAGGAGTAGGTCAGGTTGTCCCCGTCGGTCACGTTCGTCACCGCGGGCCCGGTCGTGCCCTGCTCGCCGTTCACCCAGTAGGTCCAGTTGTTCGGCGTCTCATTCACTATCTCGTTCTCAATGCCCGTAACCGATAAAATGCTGAGGTTTCCCTCCTCCGGAGGCAGGTCTTCAGCAACCTGGTACTCGAATGCACCGAGGATCGAGGCTGCATCAAGTGCTCCAAGCACGGTTGTCTGCGGCACCTCGTACATTTCGGTACTGTTTACCGGTGTAATGTTCACAGTCTCATCAGGATTCAGTTCGACAGGCCCTTCTCCAATCGAGATTGCCGTGCTTGCGGCAGAGATCGATAGGAGGAGAACGAAGCACAAACCGAACAGTACAGGTAGTCTCATACATATCCCCCCTTGCGGACAATGGAATAATCGAGGTAATATAAATATATTATGATAATAATTCTCGAATGCCTGGCTGGACAAAACCGGGCCTGGATCCGGGCATTTACCCCACCTCGTTCGTCATAAGCATACACCCCCCTATCGCAGGGAGCAGAACCGGACACTCCTTTAAAGGTGCCAGATTTTATCCTGTACTCTCCAGCGGCCCGGCCGATACCCTTTCCGGCAGGAAATTCCGGACGACCGGACGGAACGACCCGTTAATGCCTCCAGAATGTTCGATGCTTCCTAAAAATGAAGTTGGTTATGTCCGGAACGGCGTTCGACAGCCTTCCGGACGATACCGGGGGACTGGCAAGCACCGCTGCCGCCTTCCACCCTGCTGCTTCATATCGTTGTCCGATGTCCATCACATCGCGGTCTGGTTCTCAGCCATCGTCTCGGTCGGCATCCCGGTTTCCATCGTGGTCATCGTCTCGGTCGGCATCCCGGTCTGGTTCTCAGCCGTCGTCAGGTTCATGCTTGCAGGCACCAGCACCTGGTCGATGATGTGGATCACACCGTTCGTCGTGTTGATGTCCGCCGTGGTGACTCTGGCATTCTCGACCATGACCTCGCCGTCGGTGACGGTGACATTCAGTTCCTCGCCGCTGAGCGTCTGCAGGGTGCTCATGTTCCCTGTCTCATTCCCCATACCGAGGAGCCCGCTGAAGATCTCGAGAATCCCGCCTTCGGTCTGGTTTCCGGTCTGGTTTCCAGTCTGGTTTCCAGTCTGGTTCCCGGCCATGCCGGTGAGGTTCTCCGACGTGTACTCACCCTCAACAACGTGGTACTGAAGGACCGCGGTCAGGTTATCGGTCTCGTTCATGAGCTGGTTCACGGTATCGTTCCCAAGAGCGTCGAACGCATCGTTGCTCGGAGCAAAGACCGTGTACGGTCCGCCGGTGTTCAGGGTGTCATAGAGCCCTGCCACGCTGACTGCCTCAGCCAGCCTCGTCAGGTTCTCGTCCTGCTCAATGTAGGCGGCAATCGTCATATTTGCCGTCTGATTATCCATCTGCCCGGTCTGGTTCCCGGGTGTCATCGTTGCATTCTCGTCTCCCACCACTGCCGCAGTCACAGCAAACGGCATCGCCAGAAGGGCGAGAATGCATGCGCATAGGGTTATCCATCGTCTCATACTACCATCCCCCCTTGGGAGGGGGGAATGATACGTATAGAATTATATAAATGTTACCATAATTGCGATGGCAATCCCGATGGCGGCACAGGCCACTCCAGGGGATTCCAGGGCGCACAGGGAACCTCGAACCCGGCTTTCCGGGCGACACACGGTCCACAAACCCCTCACGCCCCTGAAAACCAGACGAGAACCGGGATTCCAGAGAGTCCGGACCCCTACAGCCGTATCAGCACGGCCTTCTCCTCCGTGTACTCCTCGAGCGCCCGGCTGCCGTTCTCCCTGCCGATGCCGCTCGCCTTCGTCCCCCCGAACGGCACTTCCGGGGGAATCCTCAGGTGCTGGTTGACCCAGACAATCCCCGCCTCAAGTTCTTCCGTCGCCCGGGCGATCACGTCCGCGTTCCTGGTCCATACCGATGCTCCGAGACCGTAACGGGAGTTGTTCGCCAGTTCAAGCGCTTCATCGAGTCCCTGAACAGTGGCGATCGGCAGCACCGGGCCGAAGACCTCTTCGGAGAAGAGGACTGAGTCGTACGGAACACCGGCAATGAGCGTCGGCAGGAAGAAGAGACCGTGTTTGTACGCCTCGCCTTCCGGAGTCCTCCCTCCCGCGACGATCTCCCCCTCGTCCCGCTCCCGGGCGGCATCGACCTGGTCGGCGACACGCGCAAGCCCGGCCCGGTTGTTCAGCGGCCCCATCCCAACGCCACGGTCCATGCCGTTCCCGACCACGATCGCCTCGACCCTCGCCGTCAGACGCCGGATGAACGCGTCTGCAATCGATTCGTAGACGTAGAGCCTTTTGACCGCCGTGCAGACCTGCCCGCAGTTGTAGAACCGTCCCCTGATGACCCCCTCGACCGCCATCGGGATGTCGGCATCGTCACAGACGATCATGGGATCGCTCCCACCGAGTTCCAGCGTGAGCCGCTTTAATGCCGGTGCGGCGTCCAGGGCGACCTGTCTCCCGGTCCCGACCTCGCCGGTGAACGAGACCTTCCGAACGCCCGGGTTCCTCACGATCTCCCGGCCGACCGTCTCTCCGGGTCCGGTGACGACGTTTAAGACCCCTGGCGGAAGCCCTGCGTCCCCGAGGACCTCCGCGAGTTTCATGCAGGTCAGGGGGGCGGTTCGGGCCGGCTTTAAGACCATAGTGTTTCCCGCCGTCAGCGCCGGGCCGATCTTCCAGCCCATGATGATCGCCGGCATGTTCCAGGGGATGATCGCGCCGCAGATGCCGAGCGGGCGTCTCCGGACCGTGGTTTTACCGTAGCCCCTGAGGTTCACGAACTCGCCCCGCTCCCCTGCTGAGAGGGCATGGTAGTACTCGAGGATGTTTGCAAACCCGTTGATCTCGTCGATCGCCTCCCGGATGGGCTTGCCCTGCTCGGCGGTCAGGAGCGCCGCAAGATCGGTGTTCCTGCGGCGCACCTCCTCCGCTGCGAAGAAGAGAACCTTCGCCCGGTCCCTCGGGCTCCTTGCGGACCAGTCCGCGAACGCCTCGCCGGCAGCCTCGATCGCGGATAAGACATCATCCTCACCGCCGAGCGGTGCCTCCCCGACCACGTCCCCCGTCGCGGGGTTGTGCACCGAAAACACCTTCCCGGAGACCGAATCGCGCCACTCGCCGTTGATCAGCATCTTCATGGGTGATCCTATGGCCGGGGGTGGTAATATGCGCTCCGGGTCACCCACGGTACTCGCACCGGCACCTGCCGATAGGAATGGCCACCACCGCCGCCATCCCGGCCAGCAGGAGGAACGCAGGTAAAAAACCGAACTCCCCGGCGACCAGCCCGGTGAGGGAGGGGAGGACCGTAAACCCGGCGTAGGCTGCGGTGTTGAAGAGCCCGGTCATCACGCCCTGCTGGATCTGCGTCTCCGCAAGGAACGCAAGCACCGCGACGATGAACACCCCGGCAAGAGCCCCGATGACGGGGAAGGCATAGGGCGTAACGTAACCCGCCGCGACCGCCCCCGCCATCAGGAGCGAGACGACGCGGATGGTCGGGGCAGGACGGAGGGCGAGACGGGGGGTGACGAGCAGGGCAATAATGGTCGCGACGTTGATCGTCGCGAGCTGCAGGGCGAGCACCGACGGGTCGTTCCCGGTGTACTCGGGGTAGATGGCCGCCACCGCCCCGGTCATCCCCACCAGGACGACCGCCGCGACAAAGAGCCAGAAGTAGTTCCGGACGATCCGGGGAAGATCCGCTCTCGCAAAATCCCCGCGCTCGCTCTCCCGGACCGCAAAACCCATCGCGGCCGCAGGGACGGCAAGCACCGTAAAGAGGGCAATCCCCGCAAGGTGGCTGTCGAGGGCCGCATCGAGCCAGCCTGTCGCGAGGAGCCCCACGACCAGACCGAGGTTTAAGGCCGCCATGACGTACCCGCTGAGCTGCCCGGCCGACGGGTGCGAATTTGCCCACGCAAGCGCCGCCGAGAGAAAGAGCCCGGCCCCGATCCCCTCGACCACCCGGAAGAGGAGGAGCGGCAGGCCCGAAGGGAAGAGAAGGATGAGGACCCCGCTTGCGAGGGTCAGGAGAAGGCCGGCACGGATGAGCGGCACGCGGCCAATCCGGTCGCTCGCCACCCCCGCCGGCAGCACAGTAAAAAACGTCCCCAAAAAGTATGCGGCATAGACCATACCCTGCAGTGCCGCCCCCTCGGCAAAATCGGGAAGCACCGGGACGACGGCGTTTGATAACGCCATCACCACGAATATCCCGAGGAGAATGGGGAGTTTTTGCAGCATCCCTAGATCATGCGATAGGTCTCAAGGTTTAAGGGAGAATGCGTCTCGATACGGTGCCGCTTGTAGATGGAACTCGCAAGGTCGATGGTCTTGTTCTCGTCGCCGTGGATGGTGAAGATCTTCTCCGGGCGCGGCTGAAGGTGGGCGACGTAGTTCATCAGCTGCTTGCGGTCCGAGTGGCCGGAGAACCCGTCGCTCGTCGCGATCTCGAGGTTGATCACGATCGTCTCGCGCCAACCGAGCGGGATCTCGCGCCATCCCTTCTGGATACGCCGCCCGAGCGTCCCCTCCGCCTGGTAACCGACGAAGACGAGCGAGTTGCGCTCGTCGGGGCCGAGAGCCTTGAGGTACTCCATCACCGGCCCGCCGTTTAACATACCGCTCGTGGTGATGATGACGCAGGGATCGCCCGAGATCACCTTCTCGCGGAGGTCCGGCGAGTCCACCTGGACAAAGGCCTCGGAGAGGAAGGGATTCAACCCCTCGCGGAAGATCTGGTTCCTGAGATCGCTGTTGAGGTACTCCGGGTAGGTCGTGTGGATCGCCGTCGCTTCCTTGATCATGCCGTCGAGGTAGATCTTCACCGGCGGTATCTTCTGCCGCCGGATACCCTCCTCGAGGGCGAGCATGACCTCCTGCGACCGCCCGACGGCGAACGCGGGGATGATCACCTTGCCGCCGCGCTTGATCGTCGCCGAGACCGTCTCGTAGAGTTTATCCTCCGCCTCCTTCCTCTGGGGCTGGAAATCGTTCGCCCCGCCGTAGGTGCTCTCCATGAAGAGCGCTTCCAGGCGGGGGAAGGACGATACCGCCGGGGAGAAGAGCCTCGTCTTCTGGTAATTGAAGTCGCCGGTGAACGCGATGTTGTAGAGCCCCTCCCCGATATGGAAGTGCGCGATGGCCGACCCGAGGATATGCCCTGCGTTATGGAAGGTGAGCTTAACGTCGGGGGCGATATCGGTCACGCTGCCGTAGTTGAGGGTGATGGAGTGCTTCATGTAGGTCCGCACCTCGTTCGAGGTGTAGGGGATCTTGTCCGTCTCCTTCCGGACGACGTCCAGGTAGTCGAGCTGGAGCATCGTCGAGAGGTCCCTCGTCGGCGGCGTCGAGTAGACCGGCCCCTCGTAGCCGTATTTGTAGAGGAGGGGGACGAGAGCGCAGTGGTCGAGGTGCGCGTGGGTGAGCACCACTGCATCAAGCGTGGTGAGCGGGTAGATCTCGGGCACGTAGAGGTACGGCGTCCCGTTCGTGGTGCTGCCCGGCTTCTCGCCGCAGTCCACCAGGATCTTGCTCTCCGGCGTCGAGATCAGGAACGCAGCACGGCCGACCTCGCGGCAGCACCCGAGCGTGGTGACCCGCAGCCACTGGTCTTTGCTCGTGACCTCCCGGTGGATGCGGCGGCCGATCGCACGCAGGAATGCCTTCCGCTCGTCCTTCACCGACCGGAGGTAAGTTCGGATCTGCTTCACCGTCGAGCTCTCGATGGGCGGCGTCCGGACCACCTTGGGCGTCCAGCCGATCTGTTTCGTGATCTCCCGGAGTGTCACACCGTTCTTGCCGATGACCACGCCGGGCTTTTCCGCTTCAATCAGGACCTCTCCGGTCTCAGGGTCGAAGAAGAGATCGGAGATGCCTGCGTTCTCCGGCACGACGGCCCTGATCTCCCGGGCCGCCCGTTCCGGGTCTTCAAGGATATTCGGGCGCACGACAATGCGCTTCCGAAGATCGCGTGCCAGTATTTTTATCAGGTCTGCCTGGTCGGCAAATTGTTTCGGATCGTCGGTGTAGATGACGAGCTCAGGGCCTTCGAACTCGACGTCTGAGATCGTAATCCCGCTGGGAACAATCTTGTTGATCTGCTCCTTAAGCTCCTGGAGTTTCTCTTCAATAACCATTAAAATCGTCCTAAAAAATGTCAGGTTGTCGGGCGGGCCTCTGACGGCCTCTGCAACCCGCTCTCTATATGTTCTTCGTATTTATCCTTCGTGATCACGACCACCATGATATCCTCGCCGGATGCGGAGTCACGGCGCATCGCCGATTTGACGGCACGGACGGCGAGGTCCTTTGCCTCGGCCTCCTTCATGTCCGGGCGGTACTGGTCTTCGAGCACACCGTAGGCGAAGGGGGACCCCGAGCCGGTGGCGACGATATCCTCTTCCTTGGTCGCCCCACCCATGGCGTCGACGGAGTAGACGCTCGGCCCCTCGTCGTCGAACCCGCCCATCAGGAGCTGGACGTAGTAGGGGTAGTAGCGGTTCTGGTTTAAGTAGTTCGAGAGCAGGGTCGATGCAGCACCCACAGACATGGTCTTGCCGCGGCGCATCTCGAAGAGGTTGCACTCGACCTGCAGGATCCGGACCAGCTGCTGTGCGTCGCCGACGCCGCCGGCGGTGGTCAGGCCGATTCTCGGCGTGATCTGGTAGATCTTCTTCGCACGCTTGCTCGCGATCATGTTCCCCATCGTCGCTCGCATCTCTGTTGCAAGGACCACGCCGCCGTCAAAGATCAGTCCTACCGTGGTTGTACCTTTCATAATCTCTTGGGAAGTATCAAGCATTGAAGCACCCCTAAAACCATTAAAACGCTTTATCTCGCTCAAAAGCGGTTAAGCGTATAGCGATACCATAAAACATAAATTTATCGTCGTACCGGCTTTATGGCACGACAGTGATAGGCACCTGTATGTTATATGAATGTTGCCCCTTAATTCTTTCGCAGGCCCTGCTGGTCCGGCAGCAGAACTTTGATCAACTCCCGATCGAAGAGCATGGCGACAAGCCGCTTATTTCCGTTGACCACCGGGAGCTGGTCGACCCGGGCCCGCCTCATCTTCAGTGCGCATTCGCCGACCTCGGCGTTCAGGGGGACCGCGAGGACGTTCTTGACCATCGCGTTCTTCACGGGGATCGGGAGGAGCTGGATCTTGGAGATCCCGTAACTGATGGTGTGCATATCCCGGATGCTCTCCCAGGTCCACTCGTCGTCGTCGGTTCCGTTCGAGAAGTCGCTGACTTCGACACCGTCCTCGATGCGGGAATGCCTGATGAGATCCCGCTCCGATATGATGCCGGTGAGCGTGCCGTCCTCCATCAGGACGGGGATGGCGTCGTAGCCGGAGATCTCGAGGATACGCCCGACGAGCGAGAGGGGGGTATCCTCCCAGAGAGCGTAGGTCTTGCTGACGTAGTTGTCCTTGATCGGGAGGGTTAGACGCATCTGGGCGATGGCGCCGATGAGATCGGCCATGCTGATGATCCCGATCATCGACCCGCCTTCCATGACGGGGAGCCTTCTGATGTTGTGGCGCACCATCAGCTGGGCCGCCTCCGAGAGGGGGGCGTCCGGCCTGATGACGACCGGGTCGGGCGTCATCAGGAGCCCGAGCTGGGTCTCGTCCGCTTTGCGGAGGAGGTCTTTGCGGGTGATGATGCCGACGAGTTCACCGTCCTTGAGGACCGGGACTCCGCTTATACCCGTACGTTTCAGGATACGCAGGACATCGTCTCTATTTCCGGGGATCTCGACACAGACGACGTCGGTCACCATAAAGTTCCGGACGAGCATCTGCTGGGGAGAAGTTATGATCTCACCACCGTTGTCGTAACGGGACTGTTTTGCACCACGTAGTCGGTCACACTCCCGAGCAGGAGGCGGTCGACGCCGCTCTTACCGTAGGACCCGAGGATAATGAGGTCGACCTCCAGTTCTTCGGCGAGGGAGACGATCTGGGATCCCGCGTGCCCCTGCCGGAGATGCGTGGTAAGACGGATGCCCGCCGCATCTCCTTTCTTACGAGCCGCTTCAAGAATTTCCTCGCCTTCCTTCTGCAAAACACTGTAGATTATTTCGAGTGTGTTGTCCATGGGAAGGGATGAAAAGAGCCCGGACTCAACCACATATACGACATGAACTTCGGCATTCCAGGCGCCGGCTTCACCGAGGGCCTCTTCGAAAGCCCGGTTGGCCGGTTCGGAGCCGTCTATGGCAACAAGTATCTTACGGAACATACACACCACGCAGAACAGATACTTCTTATTTGGTATCTATTGCATGGTTAAAACTGTTTGGCAAATAGATGAGGAATCCAGCCGTTTTACTATTGTTGACCGGATGTCTTTACTGAAGGAGAGATTACTTTTCGCCGGATTTACGACCAGGAAATGCGCTTTTTGCCCCATCTCCAGGTATCCCGACCTCCCCGCCATCCGGGCGCCGGAGATCGCGGCACGGAGGATCTCGTCGGGGGGCGCGCGGTAGACGGTCGCAGTAAAGGCCATCTCCCGGAGTATATCGGGCTGGACAAACATGACGTTGTCCGTCCCAAAATAGAACTTCCCGCCGAGTTCGAGTATGCGCGCTATCGGCGGGTGGGCCGCCGACGCCGCGACCCCGAGCAGCCAGTTCGACCTCGGGCAGACGGCGACGGGGATATCCATGTCGACGATCCGCCGGAGCTGCGCGTCCGTCGCGTGGGTGCAGTGGACGAGCAGGTCGGGCTCGAACGCGAGCGCTTCGTCGATATCGTTCGGGTTCTTCTCTCCGGCGTGGAAGGCGACGAGCTTGCCTGCGGCCCGTGCATTCCTGACGACCTCTTCGGCGTTCGCCATGTCGTGGACGCTGCTGATGCCCGCCCCGTCGCTCACCCCCTCGCCGCCTTCACGGCCGAGGATGACCGGGCGGCAGTCGAGCCCGGTCGCCGCCTCGCGGAGCGCCGCGACCCCGTCGGCACCTCCTTCCCTGAAGTCGACAAACCCGGTCGTCCCGGTCGCGAGCATCGCGGTGATGCTCGAACGCATCCCCAGGACGAGTTCTGCCCGCGGGGTTGCCGCAAGGATCCTGTGTTTCAGGCCGTCCGGGGGTTTGACGAGGTCTGCGAGGCTGCCCCGGGCGGGGAGGTCCATCGCGACGGTGTCGCCGAGATGCGTGTGGGCGTTGAAGAAGGCGGGCACGATCCACCGGTCCGGCGTCCGGTGAGAAGGCTCTATCGAGGAGATGATGCCCCCCGAGACGGTGATGGTGACGTCTTCTTCCCTGAGGTCTTCGCCGAGGAGCGCCCGGCCGGCGACGACGCATTGTGTGGCTTCCTTCATCTCTGAACCTCTGTTTTATATATTGCAAGAGAGAATATTTCGGTATGGCGAAGAAATCTGGCGGAAGACTGGTATCCTCTGCCGGCCTGGTCAACTATTACGACAGCGACGATCGCCGGGCCATCCATATCAGCCCGATAACCGTTATCGTCGTAACCGCCGTGACCGGAGTGGCAGTCTTTATCCTCAATGCTCTCTTCTAATCCTTTTTGTTCTTCATCAGTGCAGCCCTGATGACGTCTTCCTCGGGCGTGAAGTAGACGGAATCGTGCCCGTTCCAGGTCTTGCAGTTCCGAAAGACCACTGCAGGCACGCCCTGGTGGCTCTCGCCCATGACGAAGTTCGCGAATGCTGCAATCTCGTCGACCACCGCTTCCTCGGTTATCTCGAGGACGTGGCCGAAGAGATCGGTGTCGCCCCGGTAATCGTCGATCGCCGTCATTCCCGCCCAGCCGATGGCGATGCCGGTCTGGCCGCGCCGGAACGCCCGCCCGCAGGTGTCGGTGACGATCACCCGGACGTCCTTTCCGGTGATGCGGTGGATCGCGCTCCGGACCTCGGCGGCGGCGGCCATGGGGTCGGGCGGGAGGAGGATCAGCCGGCCGTCTTCGACGTTGCTGTGGTCGACGCCTGCCCGCACGCCGATGTGGCCGGAAGGCAGTTCGGAGAGGATGAACGGGTGTTCGAGCAGGACGTCGGCGGACGAGTCCAGCACCGCCTGCACGAAGCGGGGGTCTTCCTTCGTCTTCGCCGCAATCCGCACGGCGTCGGCGCCGGGGACGATGGCGGCGAGGTCCCGGGTGAAGCCCCTGGCCTTCGAGTAGACCGACGATGCGACGGCGAGGATGTCCCCGTCTTCGAACGCGACCCGGTCGCAGATCAGGGCAGGCAGGTCGTCACCCTGCTGTATCAGGGGGAGGCCCTGAACACCGATTACCTGGATATCCGTGGAGCTCACGGATCAGTGGTCGTATTCGATTGCAGAAAAATGCTCGGGTTTTTCTCGCCGTGGAGCTCTGCTGGATTCCAGGGATCATGGTTCCGGCCGGGCGCGGCGGACGGGACGTCCAGAGCATGAGCACCGTCAGGTGCGAAGACAGGAGTTCGAGAAAACCGAAGGCCTTCACTGTGCGACAAACTGAGCAACCAAAACGAGGAAATGTCACGATGTAGTGGACCGTGGTGGCTATCGCCATACGGGGGAGGGGCTGACGGGGAGTGGGATCTCAGATCCTGGTGGACCCCGATCTTTTCGGCCACGGCGTCGGAGATGAGCTCCTGGACGTCTGCTTCGGCCTTTTGCCACCGGCCCCTGATCAGAGCCGAGCTGCAGACCGGGCAGACAGTCACCTCGACAGAGT
>JAHDQM010000043.1 GCA_018433835.1 Methanoculleus sp. | reverse complement strand
GGGTACGAGCAACGTCCCGGGAGGGGATGTTTCGCGAGTTACGGATAAAAGTGAACTGTTACAACAAGTTGATTGCCCTGGGGGCCTGACGGGAGGTGAATGGCGGGAGGGCAACCACCAGGATAGTTATGCAACACAGCATCCCCATCCAAACCATTAAATAGTCACCGCAAGAGGGTTGTCGGCGACGTTATCAGGAAGGGGGAAGTTAATGGATCGATATCACAGGCGTTATGCTCTTAGTTTCAACTGTGCTTACCCTCCCGGGGGAGAGTTGGCCCCATGTTCTCTGATGCAGGGAGGAGCGATCCCGGGGGGCGTCCCTCACGGAGGGGGCTGTCCCCGGCCGTACCGCCCTCCAGGCAAACTGCACATGAATCCGGGCGGCACAGGGATCGGACATGCTCGATAGAGCCCTCCCGGAGCCGGACCTGGTGGCGATCCGGGACGCGATCACGGAGGGGGTCATCCACCGCCTGCTGCACGAAGAGGACCCGCGATTCCGGAACTTCCAGCTCTGCAATGCATGTGGTTCCTGCACGCCGTATTGCCCGGCACGGATCAACGATCCAGGAGCGAACGGGGACCGGGGATACCTTGCACGGAAGGTGACCGCGGCACTCCAGGCAGGCAGGCGCCCGGAGCTCAACCTCTCAGACTGCGTCCAGTGCTACTCCTGCGAGACGGTCTGCCCGCGGTCGGTCAGCATCGGCGGGATCATCAATGCCGTATACGAAACGGAACACTTACAGCCGATCTTTCGAAAGATGCTCCTCGATCGTGGGGGCCTTCCCCCCCAGGCCTTTCTCCCGGTCTACACCAGCAGGGGCAGGTTCAGGAAGTTCGTCGCAAAGGCCATCCTGCACCCGTATCCGGTGGATGCCGGAGCGGTCGACGAGGTCCGGAAGCTGTTGCTCCACCCCCTCAAGGCGTCGGTCTTCTCCCCGCCCGGGCATCCCGCGCCGAAACGCTCGCTCACCCGGCCGGACCAGGTCTTCCACCTCAACTCCTGCTGTGCCTTCAACTATCCCGGAGCAGACCTCTCGCAGAAAAAGATCCTTACCGCGCTCGGCGTCCAGTATAAGACCTCGAGATCGCAAACCTGCTGCGGGGGTGCCCCGCACTACATGGGCGGCGCCGGCTTTGCGGACCGGCTCCTCCTCACCGCCCGGAACCTCAGCGTCATCCGGGACACGGTCGACCCGGGCGGCGACATCCCCGTCACCGGGATCTGCCCGACCTGCAGCGACTCGTATACGACCACACTTGAACTGCTCTCCGGGAGCGCCAACAGGGCAGTGGTGAACGAGGCGCTGAGCCGGATCGGGCGGGGGGTGAGCGACCCGGGAACGTTTTCAGTGGCGAACGTCCTCGACCTCTACCCCCTCTACCTCGACGAATTGAGAAGGCTCATCGAGACGCGGCTCTCGGGACTGCACGTCGGGGTGCATGTCAGCTGCCATTACCGGAAGATGAACGGCACCCTCGCCATTCCGCCGGGGCTGCAGAACCTCACGGCGGTTACCGGGGCGAGGGTCACGAGAAGCGTGATGGAGCAGTACTGCTGCGGCGGGGTCAAGAACCTCTTCGATCGGCACCAGAAAGGCCGCCCTCTGGAACTTTCACGGCTGAACCGGCTCGTTTATCAGGATTTTATGCAGCACCGCCTGGACATGATGGTCGTCGACTGCCCGGGGTGCGAGCTGGTGTACGACCATATGGGGGTGCCGGTGCTCCATATCACCGAGCTCCTGGCGCTCGCAATGGGCGCCGACCCCCGTGAGACGGTTTACATCCAGGGCCATATGACGTCGCTCTCACCGGTACTCAACCGGATAGGGCTTCTTTAAGCGCCCTTCACGAGACCCGGACTCCGGTTGGGACGCAAGGGTGTGCGCTCCCCTTCACGGCGGGGAGGGAGCGGCAGGTGCGAGAGGCCGTGGTGCAAATGGCCGGAAACGGCCTTTGGCATGCCCATAGACGCGTTTGCGTAGCCGGGGAAACTGCAGGGCAATCCGGCTGAAGCCGGGCTGTCACCGCAAATCACTTATTACCGGGGATATGATTTGTTTATATATTTTTTACAAGATAATAACTTCAAGGGGGCAAGATACTCATATGAGCAGAGCGAATTCGGGATCTACCCAATTACGAAAGACGTTTCAGATCCTTGACGAGCCCGGCGTAGGCACCCTCGTGCTCGACCGGGATATGCAGGTGACCTGGGCAAACACCTATGCCATGGATATCCTCTCGGCACGCGAGGAGGAGATCCTGGGATGCGACGCCTGCCAGGTTCTCGACACGCACCTGGTGCCGCTTCTGCAGGGGAGAGAAGATGCCGGGCGACTCCTCGCCACGGTGCGTGACGGGAGCGAGATACCCGGTCTCGACCTCCTGGTGCAGAACTCCCGGGGAGAAGAACGGCGGATCGTCTACTCCAGCCGGAGGATAAAGCGGGAACCGTTCGCAGGGATGTGGGTGCTCGGCATGCGGGACGTCACCGAACGGAAACCGACGGACGAAGGACTGCTCTCCTCGAACAGGCAACTCCTGGTCCTCAACCAGATCATGGGAGTATCCGCGTCGTCCCTCTCGCTCGACGAACTGCTCGAGGCGTCGCTCTCAAAGACCCTGGAACTGCTTGGCTTCGACCTGGGACTGACCTACCTCTTAAACCCGGAGCGGACACTGGCACTCACGCGCTACCACCACGCCGTCCCGAAGACCTACCTCGCCCGCAACAGGGCTATCAAAGTCCATCACTGGCCCTGGAATTTCGTCTTCGTTGCCGGACAGCCGCGCTATCTCGAACTGCAAGGCGAGGGCGGTACGATCGAAGAAGAGATCCTCTCGTCACTCGAGGTCTGTGCCCTCGCCTGCATCCCGATCCTCGCGGAGTCGGTCGTGGTCGGTGCGCTCTTTCTCGGGAGCAGGAAGAGGGAAGGAATCCGGGACGAGGAACGCCGTCTTCTCGAGGCGATCGGGAGGGAGATCGGCTCAGGCGTCCTCCGGAGCATGCTCCACAAGCGGCTGGAGGCAGCCCACCGCGAGACGAACCTCTACCTGGACGTCATGACCCACGACATCAAGAACGCGGAGAACGTCGCGAACCTCTACTGCGACCTCCTGCTTGATGTGCTGGAGGGAGACGCCGCGCAGTATGCAAGGAAACTCAAGGACAGTGTCCGCAAGAGCACCGGCATCCTCCAGAACGTCTCGACCATCCGCCGCATTCACCAGGAGCCGTCCGACCTTGAACCGGTCCACCTCAGCCACGTGGTCAGGGCGTCGCTCGCCCGTACCCCGGAAACGGGCGTCTCTTTCGAGGATACGTCGGCGGAGGTCTGGGCCGACGACCTGCTTCCCGAGATCTTTACGAACCTCATCGGGAACGCTGTCAAGTTCGGCGGCCCGGACGCTTGGATCGCGATCCGGGTGGAGGACTATCCCGAAGAGGACCACACGGTGGTGGTGACCGTGGAGGATACCGGCCCCGGCATCCCCGACGAGACGAAGGAGGCAGTCTTCCACCGCTTCAGCCAGGGCAGGAACGGGGGGTGCGGGGAAGGGCTCGGCCTCTACATCGTCGGGATGCTGATCGAGCGCTACGGCGGCCGGATCTGGGTTGAGGACCGGGTGGAGGGGAGGCCGGACCTCGGGGCATCTTTCCGGTTCACGCTGCGCGAAGTGGTGCATGGCGGAGGCGACGGATATGAGGATTGATCTCCCCATACCCGGGAGTTTCACACCGCCGTCGCTGCAGCCTGCCTGACGATGAGCCCTGCCGAATACCGGCGTGCCCAGACATACCCGAGCATCGCGCCGATCGCGTTCCCTGCGGCAACCCCCCACCAGATGCCGGAGAGGCCGAGCCCGAGTTCGATTGCAAATACCCAGACCAGGAAGATCGAGAGAACCACGTTCTGCATGACCGTGATCGTAAGAGAGCGTGCGCCAAGCCCGGTCCCCTGGAAGAACGACGCCGAGAAGAGCCCGAACCCGACCATGGGGTAGACGAGGCTCATGACCCGGAGGTACGTCGTCAACTCCGGGGCGATCCCGGCAGCGTCGCCCGATGCCGTGAAGATTGCGGCAATCCGGGGAGCAAAGGCAAACGTGGCTGCGGCGATGCCGAGCCCGATGCCGAGCCCGAGTCTCGCGGCGAAACGGAGTGCGGACTCCATCTTCGTATACGCCCGGGCCCCGTAGGTGGCGCCGGTGACCGCGACCACCGCCGATGATATGGCGAGGATCGGTGTTAAGCCGATGTTCACGACCCGCCACCCGACCGAGTAGACCGCGACGGCGTCGGTGCTCGATATCAGGACGATGACGCCGTTTAATACCAGGGCCATCAGTGCGAGGGCCAGCTGCTCGGCTGCGGCGGGGAGGCCGACCTGCAGGACGTCCCGCACGACTGCGGGATCGGGGGAGAATTCCCGGAGGCGGATGGAGACGTAGGTGTTCCGTTTCACGAAGAGCCAGTAGACCATCGGGACGGCGGCGATGACCTCGGCAAGGATGGTCGCCCAGGCTGCGCCGGCGATCCCCATATCGAACGTGTATATCAGGACCGGGTCGAGGACGATGTTTGCCGCCGCTCCTGCCCCCATGGCGTACATGGTCCGCTTTGCGTCTCCTTCCCCGTGCATGAGCGCGTAGGCGACCTCTCCGAAGAGGAGGGCGAACGTCCCCATGAAGAGTATCCTGGCATACTCGGTGGCAGGGCAGACGGCGCTGCCCGCCCCCATGAGGATGAAGAGGTCCCCGGCGAAGAGGGAGAGCGGGATGGTGACGGCGACGGCAAGGACGGTCATCAGGAGGATGGTGTGCATGGCGACGCTGCTCGCGCCGTCCCTGTCGCGGGCGCCGATCATCCGCGAGAGAGCCGCTTCCCCCCCGGTCCCGAGCCCGCTCGCTAACCCGATGGTTATTATGAAGAGCGGGAATGAGAACCCGACGGCGGCAAGAGCGTCTGCACCGAGGCCCGAAACCCAGAACGCGTCGACGACGTTGTAGAGGGTCATGAGGGTCATCGCGATCATCATCGGCAGGGACAGCCGGAGGATCGCGGTCTTCGGATCGGCGAGGAGTATCTTTGTTCCTTCTGTTTCTTTCTGGTTACTACTTGAGGGTGTATCGTCTTCTGAGTCGCTTGTCGGCATACATATCGCCTGCTGGCGTGCCCACGCCGCGGGTTCCCTGTGCAATCGGGGAACGCTTGGAAGGCGGGTGGGACATCGTGTCAATCTGCTGATGCTGATTGCCGAATGGGCCCGGGTTGTGTGACGGAACCGAAAGCGGCCATTTAATAGCCGTTCTCATTCTTCGATTTCCTGGCGCCATAGGACAATATAAGACAATTATGGGCGCGGATCAGTAGATATAGTTTCGCACCGGGCGGATGGAAACGGGCGGTCGACCGTCCTGCTCTGGCGGCTACGACCCCAATCGAGAGTTATCCGGACTCCCGGCAGGTTGCCAGGATGTCGCCTCATGCTGAACCGATGAAAAACGCGGCATTGTATCCAGATAGAAAAAAGAGACGAGATCAGAGGGCAGGAACCCCTGCAACCGCCTCCACCCCGCGTTTCTTCACGGCACGGTCGTACATGAGCCAGTTCTCCTCCCACTCCGGGTTCCGGTCGCGGAGCTGCTCGAGCACACGCCGCCGGATCTCGCCGGAGGGTATCCCGTCGTAGGCGACCTGCTCGATGGCTTCCCCGATCGCCCTGGCCTCTTTCGGCGGCGCTCCTGATTTGAGCGCACTTACGGTTACCTTCTCCCGCACGAACGGCTCTCTTCTACCGTCAAGTTTGACCACATCGACCAATTCAATCACCTCCCGGTGGTATGACATCGGGCTCGCCCGGGGGGATAAGGATTTGGGTCCTCATCCCCCCGAGCGCAGCCCGGCACCCGTCAGCGTCCCCGGAGACCGCCAAAGACGATTGCGTTTCTGATGCCGTGGCCGCCGAGCAGGCTCATGGCCCTCTCGAGCAGGAAGTCGGAGCCGAAAACCCGGTCGGCCATCCTCTTCGTTCTTGCGGCGGCGAGAAGTTCCCGGCCTATCGCCGACCGCCACTCCCGCTCGTAGGCCCGGAGGGGCTCGCCGTGCAGCAGGTGGCGTGCCGCAGCAAGCCCGGCGAGCCTCCCGCAGATCATTGCGGGCGCAATACCCCCTCCGTTAGAGGCGACGACATGGCCCGCGGCGTCGCCGACGGCGAGGACGTTCTCACGGACGGTCTTGCCGATGGGGCCGGAGACGGGGACGAACCCCGCCTGAACGTCCCGGGCGGAAAAGCCGCTTTGCGAGAGGAACGCTCTCAGGAGAACGGGAACCGGGGTGCTTTTCTTCTGCACGCCGAGCCCGACGTTTGCACATCCCTGTTTGGGGAAGATCCATGCATACCCTCCCGGGGCAACGCGGTTTCCGAAGAAGAGCTTCAGGCGGTCTCCGAACTCCCCCTCCACCCTGCAGGTGATCGCGGGGGCGAGCACGGCGCTCCGCTCCATCCCGGCCGAGCGGCAGACAGGGGAGAGCGGGCCGTCTGCGGCGACCACGACGCCGGCCTCGACGTCGCCCCTGCTGGTCGTGACCCGGCGGCCTTCCCGGCTGAGGAACTTCGTATCCGGCGAGAGCACGGCGCCCGCACGGACGGCCGTATCCGCGAGGTGCCGGTCGAACGCGTCCCGGTCAACGGTGTAGCCACCAAGATCGAACTCGTACTCCCGGCCGCCGGGGGAGACGGCGACGGCGCACCGGATCCTCCGCCGGACGAGCCCGGGGTCGACGGGGAAGAGTTCGTCGAGCCCGGGGGCGCTCGGGAGCGCTTCCGCAAGGACCGCCGGCGATGCGTTGAACTCCCCGCAGCAGACGGGAACGCCGATAACTTTGCGCTTATCGATCAGGAGGACGTCGAGTCCCGACTCCGCCGCGTAGCGTGCGGCGGTGCTGCCGGCGGGGCCCGCACCGACGACGACCACGTCGCATCGGTTTTGCATCGGTGCGTCTGTGAGGAGCGAGAGGGGATAAAAGAGTGGGGTGGCAAGCGGGGTAACTTCGCGTGAGGCCGTGCCGTTATCCTCACCAATTAACTCACACGAGGCCGCGAAGGGGCGTTGCTCTACCTATCTACCAATCTTCGCGCTCTTCGCGTGAGGCTGTACTGCCCCTCTGTACCGAAAAACTCACGCGAAGCCGCGAAGAACGCGAAGTTTCGAAAAACTATTGCCTGCGACCCGTCAATCCCGGCAGCAGTCCACGAAGTGCGCGAGCATCCCTCTGCTCGCCACCGGGTGGAGGTGCGTATAACTCCCGAGTGTCCGGTCCCGGACCGCACCGTCGAAGCCGTCCCGGATCCCGCTTCCCCGGCTCAGCCGGTAGGCGTAGCGGGTCTCCGGCGCGAGGCGGACGCTGCTGTAGTGGAACTCGTGGCCGCGGAAGGCCGCCTCGCCCATGGGGCTCCCCGCCGCGCTCGTCCCCACCACGTAACCGAGCATCCGACGGGCCGGCATCCGGGTTTCGCCCGAAAATACCCCGGCGAGTTCGTAGACCCTCTCCGTATCCGCGTCCATGAATCCCGGGGCGAGGACCATCCGGTCGGTGAGGTAGATGAGCCCCCCGCACTCCGCATAGATCGGCGTGCCGTTCCGGGAGGCCTCGCGGAGCCCCTCCCGCATCGCGGTGTTCGCCTCGAGTTCACGGCCGAAGAGCTCCGGGTAGCCGCCGCCGAGGATGTAGCCGTCGGCCTCCGGCAGGGTATCGTGGATCGGGGAGAACGGGACCGCCTCCGCACCGCACGACGAGAGCACGTCGAAGAGATCGGCGTAGTAGAAGTTGAATGCCTCATCGAGCGCAACGCCGATCCGGACGTCAGGATCGCCTGCAGCCGCATACATGGAACTCTCCTCCGCCGGCTGCTCGACATCCGCGGCGAGCGCGAGCAGGGCGCCCGCGTCGACGTGCTCGCCGATCTTCTGCTTGATCACGTCGATCCGTTCCAGGAACCCCCCGTTTTCCTGCCCTTCCCGGTAGGGGACGAGGCCGAGGTGGCGCATCGCAAGCTCCATCTCCGCCGTCCGGGGGATGGTGCCGACGACGGGAATACCGCAGTAGTGCTCGATCGCACGGACCGCCTTCTCCCGGTGGCGGGTCCCGGTGACGTTGTTTAAGATGACACCCCGTATGTCAACGTCCGGGTCGAACGCCTGAAAGCCCTTCACGATCGCCGCAGCGCTCCGGGTGATGCTCCGGGCGTTGATGACCAGAACGACCGGCAGGTCGAGCTGCTTCGCGATAGCAGCGGTGCTCCCGAGGTCGGTGAGCGCCTCTGCGCCCTCAAAGAGCCCCCGCACTCCCTCGACGACGGCGATATCCGCTCCCCGGCAGCCGTGCGCAAAGACCGCCCGGACCTCGCCCGGGCTCATCACGTAGCCGTCCAGGTTCCGGCAGGGCCTTCCTGTCACCCCCGCGAGGTAGGACGGGTCGATGTAGTCCATCCCCACCTTGAAGGTCTGGACGGTCCGGGTGGTGGAGAGGAGGGCCGAGAGCGCGAGGGTGATGCTCGTCTTCCCGCTCCCGGAGCGGTCGCCGGCGACGAGGAAGGACTTCATCGCATGCTCCGCAGGACCGCCCCGAACTCGCTCTCGACGATATCCCGGACGCCGAGGGTTTTCGGGTGCAGATCGATCTCGACCATGACGTGCCGGTGCCCCATCTCCCGGAGCGGCTCCACCTGCCGGGGACCGTTCGTGATCGAGAATACCTCGATGCCTTCCGTGTACTCCGGCGGGACGGCGTGCGGAACACCGACGAGGAGGGCGAAGTCCGGTTCGAGCTCCCGGATCCGCTCCCCGATCGCGGGGCCGTTTGCCCCGTACTCGTCGAGCGCCCCGAGGAGTCCGGGGTCGACTCCGCACCCTCGCATCCCGGCGAGGATCCGGGCAGCATCCCCCCGGACCTTCGGGAGGCCGCGGTCTTCGAGGTTTGCGAGGTAGGTGACGGCGGCGTCAGGGCAGGCGTCGTGGAGGGCGAGGAGTTCGTCGGCGAACATATAGGCAGTCTCTTTCTTCGCGTTCATGACCGCAACACCCGTAGCACCGGAGTCGGCGAGCTCCACGAGGCGCTGTGCCGCGACGTGCTTGAGGTCGCCGCGCGTCGGCTCGATGTAGTTCCGGGACGCCGCCCCCCGCAGCCGCTCCACCTCGTTTGCCTTTGCTAACAGGTAGTGCTGGCGCTCCAGTTCGTCGGCGCTGATCCAGCCGGCATCGGCCGCCGGCTCGAGCGTCGCAAGCACCCCGTCGATGTTTTCCCGGAACCCTGCGTGGATATCCACGGCGATCGCCGGCGTCGCGACCCCTGCGTCGTGGATCGCGGACTGGAGGTCTTCGCCGATGATCATCGAAACACACGTCCCGACGACCGCCATCCGGCGGGGCGCAAACGTCTCCTCCGCGTAGCGGAGCACCCGCATAAGGGGCTCGTGTCCCCCGAAGATGAACTCGTTGTCGGCGAGCGAGGTCGTCAGCACCCGCATGCCGTCCTCCTCGAGGAGACGGGCGTGCTTGAACGAACAGCCCGACGGGCCGTGGAGGATCGCCACGTCCACCCCCAGGTCGCGGGCGGTGTAGAGCGCCGCGACGATAGAACTCGGTCTTGGTTGAATGTAGTCCATACGTTTATCTCCACGTCTTTACCGCGAGGACGATCGCGCCCGCCGGGGTGATCTTCCGGGCGGCATCGAGCCCGGCATTGAGCGTCGGCGCAGGGTGCCCCTCCCCCACGTAGACGATTCCTGTCGGGGCGACGGCCGCCACCGTCCGCCGGATCTCCTCCGCCGGGAACCCCTCGCAGATCGCCCGAGCCTCCTCGCCGATGACGATGGTCAGGGGGGCGTTGCCCGAGAGTTCCCTCGCGTAGCAGGCGGCTTCAACGGTGGTGGCCATGTTCGTCCCGCTGTTCGCGTTGTCGACGATCAGGAGATCCCCCTCCCGCCGGGCCGCCATCCGGCCGGGCAGGGCGGCGAACCGCCCGAGGGGCGAAGGATCGACCCCGAGCACGCAGGCGGTCGCAGCCGCGAGCATGAGGGGGGTGCGGTAGCCCGCAAGGGTGCAGAGCGGGTTAGCAAAGGTGCCGCTGACCTCAAACCCGGCGTACCGGCAGGTCTGCCCCTCGAAGGATACCATCCCCTCGGCGGCGACCGCCCCTGGAATATCGATCCCGGGCGGGAACACGACCTTCGGCGCCCGGGCGAGCAGCCGGCACTTCTCCGCGATCGCGTGCTTTTTTCCCGCCGCGACCGGGTAGTCCTCCGGCGAGGTCAGCACCGCCACGTCCCCGGCGGCGGCGACCCCGAGCGACTCCTCGGCGACCAACCACCCCCCGATCCTTTCTGCCTCGCGCACTGCTACTATCAGGGAGGCGGGCGTGATGCTCCGCTTCCAGAGCAGTTCCCGCTCCGGGTAGCGGTAGGTCCCGGTTGATGTGTGCAGGATGCCCGGGCCCGGCAGTAGCGAGGCGAGGGCGTGGGCGGTGGTGGTCTTTCCCCGTGCCCCGGTGATCTCGATGAAAGGGTGCGGGAGCCGGCCGTCGAGGACCCGCTTCACCATCTCGTGGTGTGGGACCGCGGGCCCGTGATGCCGGAGGAGAGGGTGATCGGGGTCGAGGTGGACCGGTGCGGTGACGAGATCGTATGTGCGGACGAGTGCCTCCTCGATGGGAATGCCGGCCTTTCCGCGGTAGACGTCCACCTCGTCCACCTGGTGGCCGGCACCACGGAGTGCCCCGGCGAGTTCCGCCCCGCCGTGGATGGTATCCAGCACCAGGATTCGCATATCCTTCAGGGTTTCAGTTCGGCGATCACGTCGGACGCGTTCTTCAGCATCAGCTCGGCAAGGAGCGGGTCGCTGCCGATAGGGTTTGCGTAGGCGAGCGGGACCGTCTTTCCGTTCAGCTGGAACGTGCCGCTCCTGGCCCCCTCGGGGAGGCCGAGGAGTTCGGGGATGTCCTTGTTGATGTGAACGCCTTTCGCGAGGAAGAGCGGGACGACGACCAGCATATCGATATCTTCGCCCCGGAACGCCTCGAGTTGTTCCTCCACCGTCGGTGTGTTGAGGCTCATGAAGCCGGGTTTGACGACGTACTCGTCTGTCTTCCCGGCGATGAGTCCCGCGGTGGTCTCGATCAGTTCTTTATTGTAGGGGAGCTTGCTGCCATGTCCGACCAGTAACATTCCCTTTTTAGCCATATGTTACAAGGTACTACGATGCTATATTAAAATAATTACCGATTGTTTTTATGGGCCCGTTCCCAAACTTATGTGATGGCAAACTTCGAACGGGAGATCACCTACTGCATCAACCGGTTCTTCGCTCGCCGGCAGGTTCACGGGTTCGCCTACCGGCTCAAACAGAGCAAATTCAATACCCAGTACGTCGACGTCCTCGTGGACTCCCTCGACCCCCGCTACTATCTGGCCATCGAGTGCAAGTCGATATCGGGCAAGAAACTCTACTTCTCCCAGCACTTCCACTCCGACAAAAACAACGTCCACCAGATAGACGCGATCACCGACTTCATCCGCAGGACCGGACGGCGGGGGTTTCTTGCCGTCGAGTTCCGGTTCGGTGCGGGGAGAGCGAAAGAGGCATACCTCATGCCCTGGGATAGGGTGCTTCAATATTATGGGAACGTCCCCGGCATCTCGATAGGCGATTTCCGGCTCTGCTGTGCGCTCATCCGCTCCGGTGAGGAGTACGACCTTCCGAGCCTGGATACAAATCAATATCCTCTCTCACCGCCAAAAGATGGAGAAGTATGATGGAAGCATATGATCGTTTTGAACTCCTCATAAACGATCGGATCGTAAAAACACCGATAGCAATCGCATCCATGGCCGGGATCGTGGATGCGGCCTACGTCCTCGAGCGGGCGGCTCATGTCGGGGCGGCCTTCATCGGCGGCTACTCCATCGACGGCCCCACCCTTGACGCGAGCCGGCAGATGGCAGAGGCGGGTCGGAAAGAGTTTTTATACGACGATCCCCTGGAAGCGCTGGAAAAAGAGATCGATGCCCTGAAACAGAGCGACGTTGTCGCGGGCATCAACCTCCGCGGGAGTACTCCTGCCGCCTACGGGGAGGTTGCTGAGGCTTTTGAAAATCGCGTGGTCTACGAGATCGACGCCCACTGCCGTCAGCCTCCGATGCTTGACGCCGGGTGCGGCGAGTACCTCCTGCAGCATCCGGCAAAACTCGTCGAGATCATCCGGGCCCTGAAAGCGGCGGATGTGACCGTCTCGGTGAAGATCCGGGCCGGTGTCGCGGCGAGCGACGCCGACCTCACCCGCACCGTCTGGAAGGCGGGGGCGGATATCCTCCACGTGGACCTGATGGACTTCGGGCACAGCAAGGTCCGCCAGATCCGCAACGCCTCTCCCCTGATGCTGATCGCGAACAATTCCATCAACACGTTCGACCGGGCGATGGACGCCTTCTCCCACGGGGCGGACATCGTCTCGCTTGCCCGGCAGTCCGATCCCTGGACGCTCGCCGGCCTCGATGCCGCCATCACCCGGTCCGCCGATGAAGGCGGCTGGTACAACGCCCCGAAACAGCTCTGCCGTGGCGGCGACATCAGGGCGCTCACCTTCTGCTGCATGCCGGTGAAGGCCTGCCCGCTCATCCCGACCCTCGAGAGGATCGGGCTCTCCCGGAACGACTACCTGAGAGTCAAACAGGAGGCGGTGAAGGGAACTCCGCTCGACGACGGGAAGAACACCTGTTTCGGGAGCCTCGCCTGGTGCTGCAAGATGAGTTCTCCCTGCATGTTCCGGAACATGACGCTTGAGAAGAAAGGCCTCTCTGCCCGGGAGTACATGCAGTGCAAGCACCAGCTCTCGGAGAAGATCCTGCACAGGGTATTTGGTGGAGAAGAATCTGCCGATGAATCGAGCTGAACGTGCGCAGATGGCGATGATGTTCGAGGTCTGCGCCTACCCGAAGCCCGGGAACGTGGACAGGTGCCACGACTATCCGGACACCCGTATCGAGCATTTCCTCGCCTCGACGATCCTCGCGAGACCCGTCTTCGATACGGCCGAGAGGGCCGGCGGCCGGGTCGGAAGCCTGATCCGGGAGGCGGTCATGCGTACGAACGACCATGCCGGGGGAAACACCCATTTCGGGGCGTTCATCCTGCTCATCCCCCTCGTCCTCGGGGGAGATATCGACGGGGCACGGAGGGTCGTCGCCGGCACCGATGTCGAGGACGCAATCGATTTTTACGCGGCGTTCGGCCTCACGAGGGTCCGGATGGCCGAGAGCGACGACCTGGACGTGAACGACCCGGCCTCGGTCGCCGCCATCCGGGAGCGGGGCATGACCCTTGCCGACATCATGGCCTACTCGGCGCCCCGTGACATGGTCGCCCGCGAGTGGACGAACGGATTTGCCCTGACCCGCCGGTGCGCGGACCTGCTGCATTCGCATGGGAGTGGGCGTGAAGCGATCGTCGCGGCGTTCCTCGACCTCCTCGCATCGGAGCCGGACACCTTCATCGCGAAGAAGCACGGGGAGGCGGTGGCGGAGAGGACGATGCGGTGTGCGGCCGAGGTGCTCGGCGGAGGGCGCGATCTTCGCGACTTCGACGCCGAGTGCGTCACCGCCGGCATCAACCCGGGCTCGATCGCCGACATAACCATCGCCGGGATATACGTGGCGCTCGGGGAGGGATGGCAGTGGGACTGCTGACCGAGGGGATCAACGAGGTGATCGCGACCACCGACTGCAACGCCGCCCCCATGGGGATCATCAACCGGAGCGGCTCCCTGCACATGGTCCTCTTCCGGGGGAGCCATACGGCGAAGAACATCGCCCGGGACCGCTGGGTGGTGGCGAACTTCGTCTTCGATCCCGTGATCTACGTCCGGACCGCTTTCGACGACCTTCCGGAAGAGGCCTTCGTCTCCGAAGAGATCGACGGGATGGTCGTCTGCCGCCTCCGCGACGCGGAAGCCTGGGCCGCGTTTGCCGCCGACGTGGAGCGGTCGAGCGACGAGGCGCTCGTCGTCCGGCTCGTCCCCGTTCACGAAGAGGTGCTCGACCTGCGGCTGCACCCGGTGAACCGGGGGTTCTCAAGCATCGTGGACGCAACGGTCCATGCCACCCGCTACGTCAGGAGCCGCGACCCGTGGCTCAGGCGGCTGATCGAGCACCACACCGGTCTCGCCCGGAAGTGCGGCGGCGCCCGGGAATGGGAGGCGCTCGAGCTCCTCGAGCGGTATATCGGCGACCTGATTCGCGAATGACGGTTTTGCCGTTGCCGGGTCCGATCCCTGAGAAGACTGGACCTTCGCGGGGAGCGAGGACAGACCCCGCCGCCCGGCCCGAAGATGGGGGCACGCATCACCTCTCCTGTTTTTAATGGCCATCTGAATATAATAATTCATATATACGATAACATACCACGAAGGGCCCCTATCGAGAGGTACCTGGTATGGCGAAGATCTTTGATACGTTACAGAACGATGGAAGGTTCGGAAGGCTTGTCGAGATTATCCGAACCCTCGGCGAGGAGAAGATGCTGCAGGGCGAAGGGCCGATGACGTTCTTTGCTCCGGTCGACTCGGCATGGGATGCGATCCCCGAGCCGAACCGGGCAATGATCTTAAACGACAAGCAGATGCTCTCGCACCTGATCGACTTCTTCACGATCGGCGGGCATAAGTGCACGCTTGAATCGCTGCTCGCGAGGAATGTCGTGCAGACCGTCGAAGGGAATTCCATCATGGTCAGGAAGACCGAGCAGGGTACCCAGGTGGACGAGGCCGTCGTGCTCGAGGGGAACCTGGAGGCGGACAACGGCATTATCCATGTCCTTGACAGTGTTCCCTTCGTGACGCTCTCGCAGGCCTTCGAGGCCTACGCAGCGGGCGAATAAGCCCGGGCGGGCAGGACTTCACGGTCCGGCCAGAAATCCCTTTCTTTCCCGCCGCGCCGCTATATCCGTAATTATATATATGGGGCTAAATTATTCGGGTGTCCATGAAGAGCATCTTTGAGACTGCCCGGGAAGACGGCCGATTGAGCACCTCTGTTGCGATGCTGCAGGCCGGGGGGATGGCGGAGACCCTCCGGGGAGAGGGGGAGTATACGGCGTTTTTCCCAACGAATGAAGCATATTCCGGGTTTCCCCGGGAGGTGCTGGACGCTATCACGGACGACCGGGGGCGGCTCGAGGGCATGATCCTGTACCACGTGATCCAGGGCAAACTCACCACGCAGGAACTGGCACGGATGGAGGCGATCAGGACCCTGCAGGGCGACCACCTGGATATCTCGGGGCCTCCGGAGGCGATGCGGCTGAATGACGCCGCCGTCATCCAGCCCGACGTCGAGTGCACGAACGGCATCTATCACGTCATCGACAGGGTGCTCCTGCCGCGAGCGGTCGAGGCACGGGTGAGGGGGCGGGTCTGAAGCCCGCACAGGTGCGTGTGCACCGGGTACGTCCGGCGGCGGGGGTCGGGGGATGCCGGAAACCGGCCCCGTGAGCCGAGCAGAACCACCCGTAATTTTATATACTCCCGTCTCTCCATCTCCCGCCGGGAGTTGGTTCGCATGAAGAGTATCCTCGCGACTCTGCAGGAATCGGGATCGTTTACCACGTTTCTCGACCTTGTACGGGCAGCCGGCATGGAAGAGCGATTGAGTACCGAAGGGCCCTATACGCTCTTCGTCCCGGAAGACGATGCGTTCCGGGCAGTACCTATGTCGGAACTCGACGCAATCCGCCGGAACGCCGACCGGCTCGTCGAGACCCTGCATTACCATATCGTCCCCGGGGTGCATTCCATGATCGACCTCCTGGGCATACGGACCCTGCGGTCGCTCCAGGGTGAAGACCTGACCGTAGAGGTTGCGTCGGAGGGAGTGCTGGTCAACGACGTGCTGGTCGTCGAGGCCGACGCGTGGTGCACCAACGGGATCTGCCACGCGGTCTCCATGCTGCTCCTGCCTCCCGTTGCGAGGGCTGCTGCTGCATAGAAGAGACCGGGGCCGGCACCGTCCGGCCGGAGCCCCGGGAGAACGTATAAATAATTCGGCACATGTAGTGATGCGATTGGAGAGAGCAGCATGAAGAACATCATCGAAACCCTGGAGGACTCCAACAGCCTCACCGTATTTCTCGAACTCGTCCGGATAGCGGGCATGGAACCGATGCTCCGCGAGAGGGGGCCGTTCACGGTCTTCGTCCCGACGGACGAGGCGTTTTCGAGGGTTCCAAAGGAACGGATGGAAGAGATCCGGCAGGACGCGGACAAACTCCTTCTCATCACGAGTTATCACGTCGTGCCGGGGCAGTTGACCTCGGAGGACCTCCGGAGCATTGCCGCCGTCAGGTCGAGCCTCGGGACCGACCTTGTCATACGGTCGTCGGATAAAGGCATCACCGTCAACAGCGTCCCCATCGTCGAGGCCGATGCGTTCTGCACCAACGGGATCTGCCACGCCATCAGCGCGGCGCTCGTCCCGCCGACGATAGACGTCGTTACACCCTGAGGAGGAGCGCCCGGATTACCGCTCTGCCGGCAGGAGGAACCGCCCGTCCCGGCGAGCGATCCCGACGGCCACGAGAGCGCTCTTCTCTTTATCCTTGATCTCGAGCATGATGTCCATATCCGCCGGCGCGGTGTCGGCGAGGAACCGCTCGAAGTCGGCACCGTCAAGGCTCTCTGCGTGCCGCCCCCTCCGCCCGCCGGGCATTGGGGTGCTGTAGTCGATCATCGGGATGCCGTCTTCGGGCCGCCAGGTCGCGCCGGACTGTTCGACTGCTTCGGCAACCCCGACGCCCGAAGGGTTGACCCGGTGGTGGAATACGTCGAAGAGCACCGGGACGCCTGTCTCCTCGTGGATGCGGAGACAGTCGGCCAGTGTGTAGCGCGAGTCGTCGTTCTCGACGACCAGCCGGCGGAGGATGTTCTCGTCAAGAAGGGAGTATACGCTCGCGAACCGCTCCATGCTCGCCTCCCGGTCCCCGTATACGCCGCCGACGTGGATCTGGACCTTTGCGCTTCCATCAAGGTGCATGGCGTCGAGGACGGCGGCATGATAGCGGAGTTCCGCGACGCTCCTGTTTACGATGCCCGGGTCTTTCGCGTTGATGACGACGAACTGGTCGGGGTGCATGGATATCCGCATCCCGTGCTCGCGAACAAACCGGCCGACCTCCCGGAACGTCCCGGCGAAGGTGTCCTGCCAGGCGGCGGTGCAGACCGGGTGCGACGCGAACGGCACGAGGCCTGAAGCGATCCGGAAGAAGAGGATGCACTCTCTCCGGTTGAAGCGGAGGATCTCACGAAGACAGCGGAGGTTCTCCCGGACGGTCTCCTCCAGCCGTTCGTCGGAGTAGGAGGAGAGCCTGAACGTGCGGCCGGAGGAGCAGCCGACGCTCCGGTTGATGCACGGGTAGCCGATCTTCATGCCTCTCCCGGGATGATCCCATACGGGTATCAACCTGCCGGAGGGGCTCTCACCTGCAGGTATACGTCCCCCCGCTCTCGGCGATGAACCCTTCCCGCGTGAGGTCGATGAGGATCCTCCTCACCCGACCGGGCTCTTCGCCGACCCGGGCGGCCACCTCCTCACCCGTGACCGTCCCATCCTCGAGGACGAGCGCGAGTATCCGTCCCCTGACCTGCCGGTCGGATCCCTCGAACCGGCTCTGCCGGGAGTACGACGCGCTCCGCCGGTTCGGGTTCGCCGTCCGCTTCTTCAGTACAGTGCCGTAGTCCATCAATGCGCTATACCACTCCCGCGGGCTTCCACGGTCGAGAGCCTGCTCGACGAGCGGGAGTATCTCGTCGTCCCGGACATCCTCCCTGTCCTGGAAGAAGAAGTGGATGAAGATCCGCCGGATGTTCGTCTCGATGTAGACGACCGGCATGTTGAACGCGTACGCGCAGATGGCCGACGCGGTCGCCTTCCCGATGCCGGGGAAGGTTGCGAGCGTCTCGACGTCGGCCGGGAGCCGGCCGCCGTACTCGTCCACGACGCGCTGTGCGGTCTTCTGGAGCGCGATTGCCCGGCGGTTGTAGCCCATGCCCTGCCAGGCGAGGAGCACTTCGCTTTTCGGCGCACGGGCAAGGCTCTCGAAGTCAGGGAATCGTTCGAGAAACTCGCGGTACTTCACGGCGACCCGCTCGACCTGAGTCTGCTGGAGCATGATCTCCGAGACCAGGATCCGGTAGGGATCGGTGGTCCGCCGCCAGGGGAGGTCGCGGCCGTGGGCACGGTAGTACGAGAGGATGAGGTCCCGGAAGAGGCGGATGTTCTCCGGGGTGGCCCCCTGCTCGCGGATCTCTTCGAGGAGCCGGCGTTCGCGCTCGTTCTGGTCGGGGTCGAGGCTGCCGATCACAGTATGTCATTTGTCTGACAGGAGGAAAATAGGTTGGGCCTATACCCTGTAAGATGATGACCTGAGTTGCAATCTTCCCCTGTTGTCCCGGTATTCCCCGGTTATCCCGATACGCTGGACCGTGGGGGCTGCGCACCCTCGGTGCTCGTGCTCCTGCCCTTCGGCCAGTCGCATATCGCCGTTGGGGGAGGGGCTGACGGGGAGTGCGATGTTCCGACAGGAACGGAGCACGAGAAGGCCGAAAGCCTTTGAGGGGGGATGCTCCCCCCTCCCCTGTCTCCAACGCCCATCTCAGGTGCTTTGGATCTGGTTAAGGAACTGTTCCCCTCACCCCCACCCCGCCCGCGCTTCGCGCTCCTCCCCCGCCCCGGGGGGGGCGGGGGCAGTGCGTGGCGATATCAGGTGGAAAGCCGTGTATGGATTTGCTACAGACTCAAAACCAATTTCATTGATCAAGCTCAGGATTTAAACCCTTACAGATGCGAAGAGACGCCTTTTTGGGCCGGAGGGCGTTCCAGCAGCCTTGTTCTCACGGCACGATCCGATGAGCCCCTCTCACCCCACCCGCGCCCGCATCACCGTGAGTCGGACCCCTGCCTCGCCGTCGAGGTCGAATGTCCGCGCATCACCGTGGGTCCGGCAGAACTCCTGGAGGTCGAGCATGTGCCGGAGCCCCGCCGCCGCCTTCTCGTTCTGCACCAGTTCAAGCGGCGGCTCCAGGAGCGGGCGGGGCAGGAAGACCACGCACTTCGCCCGGCTCCGGGTCAGCGATACGTTCAGGCGGTTCCTGCTGTAGATGAACTCGGCCTCGGCGAGGGCGGTCTCGACGTCGCTTACGCCGTAACTGACGATTGCACCCTCCGCCTCCTGCCCCTGCATCTTATCGACGGTGTCCACGAACGGCGGGTGTTCCCAGGCCCGCACGTCGGCGAGAAGGTTCCGGATGGCGCCGATCTGGGCATGGTGCGGGCTGACGACGAAGAGGCCGTGCCGCCAGAAGCGGAAATCCCCGTCCTCCGTCGCCGGATACGGGTCCCCCGAGCGGGGGTCGACGAGCCTCTCCCGGAGCGCCCCGGCGAGTCGCGCGACCAGCGCCGCCTCGATCCGGTTCTCCACCGTCGTCCGGACGCCCTCGAGGATACAGAGCACGAGCGGGTATGCCGGATCGAGGATCCACCCGGTCCATTCCTCCCCCGGCACACCCGGGGCAAGGGCAATCCGTTGCCGACCGATCACGTCGGTGGCGGGAGCATACCCGGTGCCGTAGAGCGTCTCCGCCGGGAACCCCGAGAGGGTGCGGTTCATCCTCCAGTTCTCCTGGAGCTGGCAGGTGTAGACGGGGCTGCCGGGGTCGTCACGGTGCCGGAGGTAGGCGAAGACGGAATCATCGAGCCCCGGGAGCCCGTCAACCGGTGCCGGATACGCCCCCTGGACGACCGGGGGGAGCTGGAGGTCGTCCCCCGCGAGGACGAGCCGCCCATCGTCGCCGAGCATCGGGAGCACCATCGCGAGTTCCGCCGGCCTCATCTGCGACGCTTCGTCGACGATCAGGAGGTCGAGGGACGGGAGGGCCTTCTCGAGCCTGCCGAAACTGTGCACCGTCCCGCCGAGGAGAAGGGACGGGTAGCCGACGACGGTATCGGCCCGGTCGTGGGGCAGCACCTCAAGGCTCCGCTCGCCCCCGGGAGTCCGGATATCCTTTATCTTGTAGATCGGGAGGCCTGTGGCAAGGTCGAACTCATCGACCGAGGCCTGCACCTTGACGAGCAGGTTCTCGATGGCGGCGTGGGTGAACGCCGTCACCCCCACCCGGATCCGCTCCCCGTGCGCCTGCCGGGCTTTGACCAGGGAGAGGATGGTCGCCGCGAGGAAATGCGTCTTCCCGGTCCCGGGAGGTCCCCAGACCAGCGTCAGGCGGTTCGCCGTCACCTGTCGGAATGCCCGGGCCTGGCTTTTCGTGAACCCGGCATCGCGGGCGAGCCGCTCTGCGTCGGCGACGACCTCCTCTGGCTCGGCGACCGGAACGGCGAACCCCCGCGGGTCCCGGAGGAGACGGATGAACGCGTTCTCCGGCTGCTCGTCCAGGGCGAGAAGGCGGTCTACGTAGCGCGGTGCGGTGAAATCGGTGAACCGGGGGTGCAGCACCGCGAGGTCGCCCTCGGAGAAGGGTGCGTGATCACGGCCGTACGTCACCTCCAGCACAAGCCCCCTGACCTTCCCGGCCTTCCGGTCGACGATGTTGTCGCGGACCCTCGCGAAGCAGACTCCGCTGTTCCCGGGGTTCGGGCTGCTCCGGTAGCGGAGGTCGTCGAATGCGAGGAGGGCCTCCTCACCCGCATCGCCGTCCGGCACGAGGAGGTAGCTGAACGCCTGCGACTGTTCGAAGAGCGAGAGGTCCAGGGGGGCGAGCACCTTCCAGAAGTTCCCCTCGCTCTTTTTGACGGGGATGCTGACGGCGTCCCGGATCCTTGCAGCCCGCGGCCTGCTCCGCAGTTCCTGTACCCTCCGGGCACCCATGGCCGATTCGTACTCCGCAATGAAGAGGAGGCGCGATATCTCCGGCGTCGCGGCATCCCACGGGCGCGGGAACCGGAAGTTCTCCGGCCACCGCACGAGGCTGCCCTTCACCCGTTCGCGGAGCCCGTCGAGGACGCTCCCTCCCGCAAGCAGGCGGCGCGACACCTCCTGCCGGACCCAGTCTGCGGCCTCCGGCCGTGCTCCGTGCCACGCCATGAGGACGGCGTCGCTCCTCATAGCGTTGCTGTGCTCGTTCCAGAAGAGGCTGCCAGGGTCGAGCCGGTACGCGAACCGGGAAGAGGGGATTGCCGCGAGGACCTCCGGCAGACGGAGCGTGAACGGGACGGGAAGCGCAAGCAACCGCCGGATCTCGCGCGTAAGGACGACGAGCGGGAACGGGACCGACGTGCTCGGGTGGCTGGTCCCGAGAGCAATGCCGGGGTCCTGGTAGTAGAACCGCAGCCTGAGAGCATCCTCCGCCGTTTCGGGGTCTTTCATTGCCTCGTCGAGCAGCCGGGCGAAGAGTTCCTCTTCGTAGGTGTCGTAGACGTAGGTCTGCACCGACTTTTGCTCGGCCCAATCGCGGCCCCGGTTGTACTCGTCGACGGTCGCGAGTTCTGCGGCGAGTGTCCGGACGAACTCGCGCCGCACACGGGTGCAGTCGGCGGGGTCCTCCGCGACGAAGATCGCTTCGTGCGAGGGCGTCCCGTAGACCGTCCTGCCCCTGCTCCGCCTGAACCCGAGAGTGTATGTCCGACCGGAGACGGGGTCCTTCTGGAGCGTCAGGATGATGCCGATGTCCTCGTAGACGAGGAGGGCACGCGAGGTCGCGGCGAGCGCGACGACCTCTCCTGTGGAGAGCGCCCGGACGGTCGCCCGCAGGCGGTCGCCCTGGCCGGCGAGCGACCCGCAGTTGTCGAGGCAGCGGTCGCTCTCCGGGTCACGAAGGAACGTCTCCAGGTCGGAGAGCGTGTTGATGGAGAGGCCGCCGTTCCATGGTGCTTCCCGGAGGTAGCGCCTCCCGATGGACGAGAGGCCCGGGATCTGTGAGACCGAGGCAGAGGTCTCCGCCTCCCTGCGGCAGTGGGGGTAGAACTCGCAGGACTCGCACCGCGAGGTGAGATGCCAGGGCACCTCCTCCGGCGGGCCGGCAAGGATGCCCGGGAGGCGATGGCGGAGGAAGTCCTCGATCACCCGTATGTTGAGGTGCAGGCCGAAGGGTTCCGGTTCGTCCTCGCCGTAGAGCCAGATCCCTGCCCGGGAGAGGTCGACCCGGAGATCCATCCCGAGCAGATCCAGGGCGTGATCGAGGATAAGGGCATACAGCGTCGCCTGGATCCGGTGACTGACACTGAGATCCTCACTTGCCTTGATATCGACGACCTGCAGACACCGATCGCCGCCGAGCCTGACGAGGTCGGGACGGCAGGGGGAGAACCGGTGCAGTTCGGGATCGAGACCGTAGCTCTTCAGGAAGTGGACCGAGACGGGGACGGTCGCCTGGTAGATCGCCTCGCCCGGGGAGAGCCGGGGGAGGAGGTTGAAACTCTCTTCGATGGAGAACGACCGCCCGGAGAGGGGCCCCGTCCCGTCCGGGAGCCGCACATTTCCTGCCAGTTTCGTTCGGATCACCTCCTCCTCCCACCGGATGCCTGCATCCAGGAGGGCTCGCGTCACCGGGCTCGTGTCGATCGCGGCCGCCGGGATGCCGGCGTTCTCGCGCTCCTGCTCCGGGGTCGCATGGTAGCGGAGGTAGCGTTCGCAGTCGTGGTAGAAGAACCGGCCGATGAGCGACGGGCTGAGGTTGAAGCGGGGCATGGACGATCTCAGAGATTCGGGAGAGCCGGGACCCCTCCCGGTTGTGACTCTCTGTTTGTGCGGCCGTGGGAAAACAGTTGTTATTGGGGTTTGCGTTGAGATTTGCAACTGGTGCGGGTCCGTGATGGATATGGCTCAATTATCAGCACCGGAGTTCCTCAGGGTGCTTCTGAGGTGTCACCCCGTCTTTGAGGGAATGGGTCTCTCGAGCGCGAATACAAATTGTGCACTATTGTGTATGGAATGTATACGCTGCGGCGCACCGACAGTAGGAGAGGGGGCGGGGAGGGCCTCAGCCGGTCGTGTTCGCCGCCACGCCTGCGGCGGTTTCGTTCATTGCCTGCAGAGTCACGTCCGGCGGGATCATGACCGCATCGATGGCATGAACGACCCCGTTCGCCGCTAACATATCGGCCCGGACCACCTCTGCACCGTCCACCGTCATCCTCTCGCCGGCGGCGCCGATGGCGGCCGGGTTGCCCTGTATGGTCGCAATGGTATCGTTTGCGGCGAGGTCGGATGCCGTGTATCTGTCCGGAGCCATGTGGTAGAGCAGGATCTCGGCGAGGTTGCCCTTCGGATCGTCGAAGAGCTCTTCCATTACGGTTTCCGGAAGCCGGCCGAAAGCCTCGTCCGTGGGTGCAAAGACCGTGTAGGGGCCCGGCCCGGTGAGTGCCCCCTCAAGCCCGGCGGCATCGAGCGCCTGGATGAGGATTGAGAAGTTGCCGTCCCGGACCACAACCTCGTCGATTGTCAGGTTCTCGCCGGCCGGCGTTTCGGCAGGAGTTCCGTTCGTCTGGTTCGGGGCATCACCCCCTGTCGGGCCCGTGCAACCGCAGACGAGAACCGCCGCTCCGATAGCCAGAACGGTTATGAATAGCACGTAATTCGTTCGCATGGTCCCCCCTGGAGGCTGTATGCTCCACCCCTCCTCTCTCGTTGCCTCTACATAAAGTATTGGTCTCGCGCCCGGCGACCGGGTTTGGCGCACTCCTACTTCCAGAGGTTCAGGGTCGAGACCACGTGGCGGACCGGATCGTAGACTCTGACGGCATGGTTGCCGGTATCGGCGATGTACCAGAGCCCCGCGAAGTTGACCAGGCCGTTCGGCTCGTTCAGCCTCGCGTCTCCCGACAGCCCGTCCCGGTCGCCGCGTTCGCCGCTTCCGACCCTGGTGAGGACCCAGTCGGTATCCGGGTCGAACTGCTTGATCTTATGGTTATGGGTGTCGGCGATGTAGAGCGACCCCTCCCGGTAGGCGATGCCCATCGGGTGGTGGATGCGGGCCATCCGGGCAATGGTGTCGAGGTCGCCGAAGTCTTCCGGGGAGTGCCCGATGCGCGTCTCGACCATCCCCCGCTTTATACGGCGGATCGCCGAAGCCCCGCTGTCGGCGACAAAGAGCACCTCGCCGTCGGTGACGATGCCTGTGGGCCGGGCGAAGGCGGCCTCTTCAAGCGGACCGTCGACCAGGGCCTCACGGCCCGACCCGGCGTAAGGTTCTATCTTGTGGGTGGCGAGGTCCATTCGCCAGACCTGATTCGCCCCGGTCATCGCGACGTAGAGATGGCCACCCAGCAGCTCGAGGTCCCACGGCGCGTTCAGCGCGACTTCGGTGCCCGGCCCGCCTTCGCCGGGCGATGGGGCAGCAAGACCCGTTCCGGCGATTGTCGTAACCCTGCGCTCAGCCCAGGAGACCATCCGGATCGTGTGGTTTCCGGTATCCGCAATGTAGAGGATGCCTGCCTCTTCGTCGAAGGCGAGGCCCCCCGGTAGGTAGAACGCGGCTTCATCGAACGGCCCGTCGGTGTTCCCGGCAGCCCCTGAGCCGATCGTCTCCACGATCTTTCCGCTCACGTCGGCGACGATTATCCGGTGGTGGCCGGAATCGCTTATGAACAGCCGCATCTGAGCGTTGTCCGCCGCAACCTTGCCGGGGCGGTACAGGCTCTCTTCCCGTGCCGTCTCCGGAACCGTCCCGGACTGCAGCCGTCCTTTCTCCAGCAGGCCGCGCTGTTCGAATTCCTTTGCCATGCGGTCGATCTTCGGGTTGAGCCGCCCGTAGAGCCCTTCCCCGGCGGTCTTCCCGACCACGTTTCCTCCCGGGTCGATCAGGACGAAGGTCGGCCAGTCACGGACCCCGAAGGCCTGCCAGAGCAGGCGGTCGCGGTCGATGGCGACGGGGTGATCGGCTCCGGCACGACGGACCGTCTCCCGGAAGTTCCCGCCGACTGCGCCGGATTCGAACCCGGGCGAGTGGACCTCGACGATCACCAGGTCCGGGTACTTCTCCTTGAGTTGCCGTATCTCCGGCGCCAGCCGCATGCAGTTCGCGCAGGTGAACGTCACAAAGGAGAGCAGCACTATCCTGCCGGAGAGGTCGCGGACGGAGAGGGGGCGGTCGACGTTGAGCCACTCGAGACCCGGGGGGAAATCAGGCGCGGCCATCGGTTTCATGCGGCACCCTCTGGCGTTTCAGGGTTATGAATGTTGGCGAGGATCCGGTCCGGCTCATCACGCCGGCGGCCCTGCGTACGCCACCCGCGGCGCGGCGAGCATCTCTTCGCAGAAGGCGATCGCCCCGGGAACCCTGCTCTTCTGGTAGACCACCGGTTTGATGAGGGGCTTTTCCGGACGGCTGCCGATCACCTCAAAGACCTGCGACCAGGGCACCTCGTCGGTCATCGACGGCGGGCGGAGGTCGTTGTGGATGTGGAATGCCCGCAGGGCATCGGGCGGGATCTCGCCGAGCGCTCCGGTGAAGTCCTCTTTCGTGGCGGCGTGAAGATGCCAGGGATCGAGCGCTACCCCGGTAAGTCCGGCTATTTCGGGATGGATCCTTTTGAGCACCGTCCAGAACGCCCGCATCTGGCTCCCCGTGGAGACGCCCTGGCCCCTGTGGTGTTCGAGCAGCACCAGGGGTTCCACCCCGAAGGCGTTCCAGTGGGCGGCGATCAGGGAATGCATCGCCGCGACGATATCGGCATGGGCGTTCCTCCGGTCGCCGGGGTGTATCTCGATGATCTCCGGGGGAATGCCCAGGACGTCTTCTATCTCAAGGAGCATATCCCCGAAAGCGGTCACCCAGTCCGGGTCGCGCCACCGCAGATCCGCCGTCACCTGCCGGCCGTGCCGGTCCCTCCGGGGGATGGCCGGCTCGGTGTGCAGGACGTACCTGAGGGAGCCCGGGAGGTTCGTATCCTGTTCGTAAAGGTGCTCGACGGACGACCGGGTGAGCATGGACCCGATCTCCTGCCCGGTCCGCTCCACTTCCGTTCCGTTCTTGACGAAATCGGCGGGGATCTCGATATACGCGCATCCGAGCGGCTCGGCGAGGTGCCAGCGTTCGAGAAACCCGCCTCGTCGGGCTACTTCCGTGACGTTCGGGTAGATGTAGTCTGCACCTGGCATGGTAATCTGCCATGGCGGGAGTGGTACAAAAATGTTGGGGATCTCCGATCCCTCCCCGGGTCCGACCGCCGCAGGTCGCGCAGCCTCAGGCGAGGCCGCCGGGAATACCGCCTGAAAAGTGACACACGTTTAAAGCGCAGGCCCTGAGGTCATCTGCGCTTATCGAGAATCTGCGGACAGACGAACAGGATATCCACGGGGGCATGAATGTAGGAGCAGTAGGCGCGCTCGGGGTCATAATACATGCATGAAGCGCATTCGGATCGTTGCGGTCTTCTCTCTCCTTCCAGCGTCAGCCCGGCCGTCGCGGCATCGCTTCCGGTATCCCTGCCTCGTTCACGTGCTCGGAGGTATTGAGTGCCGGTATTACTCTTCAGCGGATCGCTGTCATGGGGTGATCTCATGTCGTACCCTAAGATGCTCTCCGGCAGCCAGACATTTATTACGTCGATGAAGATTCATCCGATCGATGAAACCTCAAGGGTCTGAAGAGTGGTGTCCTGCACGTACGGTATGGAGGGCTTCTGCAGCCCTTTCCCTCCCGGAACCCGAGACAGGGGTGCGGACGGCACCCCGGGTCCGGGATGCTCTCCCTGGTCAGATCGGAAGGTACGGCACTGCGAGGGTGAACAGGTAAAGAGTTACGGCCAGCACTATGAACTCTCCGTCTGTGAACAGTTCGAAGAAGAGTTTCTCCGTGCCGAACCGCTGAAAGCACAGGAGGTATCCCTGAGCGTAGACCATGCCTGCAGCCAGCAGCGGTACCGACCAGAAACCCGATAGGGCTCCGGCGGCGAGCACCAGCGCGGTTCCGATACCTATGTTCATCCCCGTGAGAAGAAGGAGCGTCTTTTTGGTGCCGAGGATCGTCGGGATCGTCCTGACTCCCGATGCGGCGTCCCCCTCGATGTCGCGCACATCATAGATCACCGTGTTCGTGAAGATCTGCAGGAAGAAGAAGACGCCGACGATGCCGGTGGCGGCGTCCGCGGGAAGACCTGCGTGGCAGATGGGCAGGAGTGTCGCGGGAACGGCCCAGGAGAACGCCACGATGAGGCTTTTCATGAACGGCACCTCTTTCAATCGCCGGAACCCGAACCGGGCAGGAAAGAGGGGGACGCTGTAGACGATCCCGGCGACCAGGGGAGCGGCTGTTACCAGAAGGCTGCCGAACCCCTGGAGAGCAGAGAGGCAGAGGGCGATGACGTAGGCGCAGATCGCGGAACGGAAGAGGGCGGATCCGTACTTCTTCGTGAAAGCATACCGTTCTGTGTGATTGATGGCATCCTCGTCCTCGTCGGTCTTGCGGTTGAGGTTGTAGACGGCAAACACGGCAAGCATCAGTATTGCCGCAGCAACTGGATCGAAGGGGAGGCCCTGCAGGAAACACGAGATGTACACCATCGACGCTATCATGGCAGAGGTGTACAGGGAACTGTATACGATGAGATTGATGACGATCTGACAGGCTGGTTGAATAGGGTTGGTGCGATTTTCAAATCCGAACATGAAATATTTTTCAGAGAACCGGTGAATATTTATTGCGTCGATGAAAGTTCATCGATCTGATTCATCCCGACGTTCGGATGCAGCGCTCCGGCAGGACCGAGGAGGTATGAGCGGTGTACCTGTTCCCCTGCGTTCTGTATCGACGGTTGCCCGAACCTGAAGCCGCCCGAACTGTGGAAGGTGTCCATCCCCGGTTGGTCGTGAAACGACCGTTATGGTGTCTCAGGACAAAAAAGATTACAGGAGCATATCCAGTAGCCTGGAACCCGCTTTGTAGTGCTGGAAGAGCCTCTCACCCCAGGAGACCGCTGCCGCGTCGGTGCCGATGAGATCCGTGGTGGCATCGTACCTGTCCGTATCGCGCCTGTACAGGCCTAACGACAGATATCTATCGGTCACCGTCAATCCCAGACGAATAGGCGAAGGAGAGACGTATATCTTGAAATATTCATGCCCGCTCAGGGATTCCAGCATGGCGCTGTACGGCTCATCGCCCAGCCTCCGAACGAGTTCCCCGGTGACGACGAGTTCAGCGGGCTTGCCCTCCAGAACCGTATCTTTAACCGCATCCGCAAGGAGCGGGCTCATGATCGACGATACGCCGTGAATCCATGATGCCTTCTTGAGTATGGCCTCAAATGCTGCATACACGACGAAGATATCCTCTTCGACGTTTTTTACCACCATAGCGCCGTACAGGTGCTCTATCTCGTGCAGGAATTCGGAGGGTATGCCCTCGATCTCGTGTTCGACCCAGAAATCCCGGTGGCGTTGCACTGCTCCTATGAGCGTAATCACCCGTTCTATCTGCGGTTCGACGATCCTGCCCACCGGGGTGAGCGCATAGTCGCCCCGGACCGATTCGACGTAATGCAGGGCTTCGAGCTGCCGGATCTTCGGGATGAGCGCCTGCGACGAGCTTCCCGTGATATCCCGAAGGGTTGAGAGAGGTTTGCTTCCGTCTCCGAGGGCAACCAGTACCTGCATCAACAGTCTCGACCGGAAGATCGCTTGGACGTCGTCGCGGAACTCGTTATAGATCTCGAGGGGGGATATTTCTTTCATCGTCCTTACAGTTAAGAGGTGCCGGTCGACGCATATCACCCTTTCCATTCCTGCGCGTTTCTACCATCCGGCATCTCCCTTCTGTCGACTGACCGGTCGCTCGCCAGGGACGGGCAGGTGCGCTGCTCGCGAACCCTTCCTGTCCGACCCCAGCGCACTTATAGCCGGCGCCCGATACTGTGTAGAGACAGCATGTTGTCCATACCTGCACGATACCTGATCTGTATCGCACTCTGTGCATGCACCATCGCCTGCATCATCAGCGCAGGCTGTTCCGTCCCCACCGGGCAGCCGGAGATCGGCTCCGATCTATCCGGTGATCTCGTCGTTCACTTCATCGACGTCGGGCAGGGCGATTCAATCCTTATCGAGTTCCACGACAAGACCATGCTCATCGACGCCGGCGAGCGCGGGGTGGGTGAGCGCGTCATCGCGTACCTCGAGGAGAGGAACGTCGAGCGGCTCGACGTGGTCGTGGCAACCCATGCGCACTCCGATCACATCGGCGGTCTTGCCGACATCGTCTCCGCCTACCCGGTCGGCCGGTTCGTCGACGCCGCGCAGCCGCACCCTACGGCGACCTACGAGGACCTGCTCGCCCTGGTCGAAGAACTGGGGATACCGTACACGGCAGCGGAGCGCGGGCAGACGATTGCCCTCGATCCCGACCTCGAGATACTGATCTTAAACCCGGCCCCGCAGCCGCTCGGTGACGTAAACGAGGACTCGGTCGTCCTGAAAATGACGTACTGGGACATTTCGTATCTCTTTATGGGCGATGCCGGGAACCCGGCTGAGGAGAGTATGGCGGAGGCCGGGCTCGACCTCGACGCCGACCTCCTGAAGGTCGGCCACCACGCGAGCCGGTACGCATCCTCGGCCGAATTCCTGGCTGCGGTCAGCCCTGCGATCAGCGTCATCACGGTCGGCGAAGGGAACGACTACGGCCACCCCCACGAGGAGGCGCTCGATCGCCTCGAGGCAACCGGCTCGCGCATCTACCGGACCGACAGCGACGGGACCGTCATCGTAGCCACCGACGGCCAGGCGCTTACCGTTGCGGCCGGGGGGGCACCGTCCGCCACCGTGACCGCCGGGGCAACGACAACGGCCCCGACAACGACCGCCCCCCCCTCCGGCGTATACATCGCCGGCCTCGACCTTCTGGACGAGCAGATCACCGTCACGAATGCGGAGGAGACAGCGGTCAACCTCACCGGCTGGACGGTCACCGACGAGGGGACGCGCAACACCTACACCTTCCCTGTCTTCACCCTTGATCCGGGCGCAGACGTCGCCGTCCACTCCGGGGTGGGCAACGATACCGCGACCGACCTCTACTGGGGCCGGGAGGCCCCGGTCTGGAACAACGACGGCGACCTCGCCACGCTCGCCGACGCGAACGGCACGGTCGTCGGCACCCTGGAGCGGTGATTATGCAGAATGAGTCGGCCTTCCGGGCGAGCCTCGACCGGGTAGAGGAGGGTCTTGCCGTCCTCCTCCTCTGCGAGGACGAATCGGTCCGCTTTGCGTTCCCCCGCTCCCTCCTCCCCCCGGATGCCCGGGAAGGCGATATCCTGGAGATCGCGATCCGCAGGGACGTCGCGGCGACGGCGGAGGCGAGGCGGCGGGTGGCGGAGAGGATCGAGCGGCTACGGAAGCGTGGGGTTTGACAGCTGTCACGAGATTTAGCCCGGGAAATTCCTCAGCCGTAGGTGGTTTCACGCAACGCTGCGAAGAGCGACGTTCCGGAGAACGACTGCCCGTAGGATGCGATGGCCTGGAGGGTGCGACGTTCCAACGGAACGGAGCATGAGAATCCCGCAGAGTCTCGAGGCGTGAGCGAAAGCGAACGTGAGCACCGAAGGTGCGAAGGAGAGTCACCTATACCCATCAACCGATCTTCGCGGCTTCGCGTGAGTAAGTGGGTGTGGACAACGACACAGTCTCACGCGAAGAACGCGAAGCCGCGATGTCCTGGGAGTTGTTGGTACCTCCCTTTCGCGTTCTCATACCTGACGGTGCTCAAGCTCCGGACGTCGTCTGTCGCACCCTTCGGCCCATCATTCTTCCCGTCTTCGTGTGAGACAGTATCACCGCCCCCGTATGGGGTTATTGGGTGCCTCGGAGCACTAGACCGGCGATCTGCCGGCAGTGATCAGCCGTTCGTCCACCCTCGCCCGCACGACCGGGGGCAGGTCCCCCCAGCGGATAACCGCGTCCCCGATGACGGCGAGCACTCCCCGGACGCTCGTCCCGGAGAGGGCGTCGAGGACGGAGGTATCGTCTGCCGTGATCCAGTTGCAGATCGCCGTCGCCCAGGCGTCCGCGGCGGCGACGTCGGGGGAGAAGACCGTCACGGCGTCGGCGGTGCCGAAACTGATGGACGGGCCCACCGTCGCCGACGAGGTGCAAATGCCGAGGATCTCTTTTTGTGGCGGCAGCAGGAACGCGATATGCCTGCTCAAAGGTGACGTGCCCGCATAGACGCCTATCCTCACCTCGCGGTCGCTCACGAGCGCGATATCCCCTCCGTTGTCCACGAGGCCGAACGCCGCCCCGGCCTCGACCATCGCCTCCACCCCCGCCCGGGCTATCGCGCCCGCCACCGCCGCCATCGGCCCTACCCCGGCCTCTGCAGCGGCCCTGGCCATGCGATCGGGGGTCCTCTCCGGAGTCTCCGGGGTGTACGGCTCGAGCGTTGCTGCAAAATAGGGATCGCGTGCGATCTGCCGCTCGACCTCCTGCCGGGCGGCCATCATCCCGGATTTCGCCGCCTCGATGTGCCGGGGTTCGTCGGCGAGGATCGTCGCGATCGTCTGCCTGAACTCGAAATGCTCCCGGATCATCCCTGTTGCGAGAGGGCCCCGTGAGGGCACGCCCGGATGCACTTGCCGCAGAGGACGCACCGCTCGGATCTCACCCGGATGCGCCACTCTTCGTCGAAGGAGAAGACCTCCTGGGGGCAGACGCTGATGCAGGCCCCGCAGTCGACGCACTCCGCCTCGTCGCGGGCGATGGCGTTCTCCATCACGCGAACCGCGACCCCCATCTCCTCGAGGCGCCGCCGGACCAGGGCCGCGTTCGCATCGGGGACGTCGATCAGCATCTCGCCGGCCATCGAGTCGATGTTGGCCTTCTCGACGTTGACGAGGACGCCGGTCTCCTTCACCACCCGGGCGATCACCGGTTCCCTCCCGGGGTCGGCTCTCCCTCTCCGGGAGAACGCCAGCAGAAGTTTCATCGCCGTCGCCTCCCGCCGAAGAGTTTTCCGAGATCGATCGCCGAGAGGATGCCGACCACCCGGTTCGTCGCGTCCACCACCGGGAGAGCGCTGATGTTGTTCTGCTCCAGTTTCCTGGCGGCAACATCCACCGGCTCGTCGGGGGTCGTCTTGATCACCTTCCGGGTCATGATGTCTTTCACCTGCCGCAGCCTCCCGTCCGTCACCACCGCCTTCGAGACGTCGTAGGTGGTGATGATCCCGACCAGCGTGCCGTTCCCATCGAGGACCGGGAGATGGTTCGTCTCGTCCTTCAAGAGCCGTTTTGCCGCCACCCGGATCTCCTCGTCCTCCGTGATGCTGATCACCTGCCGGTTCATGATGTCGCGGACGCGGGGGGTTACGGCCGTCTCCCGCATGGGCTTTGAGCGTTTTGCCGGGTCGATCCGCCGGGTGGGGAGCGCAAGTTCCATCTTCCCTCTCTCGATCCAATCTTTCAGTTCCTGTGCCACCGCCCGTGCCTGCCGGTAGCTGGAGAGCGACGACGTCCGGATCGTCTCAGAACCGATTTCGACGATTCCGCTCCTGAGGTCGGCGTAACTGACTGTTGCAAGCGACGGCCGGTCCCGCCGGGGCGTGCCGTAGTCGATGATGTCGGTCAGGATATCCTCGTCCCGCACCGCGGTGCTCCGGACGATCCCCGTATCGAGCACCGGGATCGGGATGCCGACGCCGACATAGAGCGTCACCCCGTAACTGTTCATCACCGCCGCACGCAGGAACTCCTGCCGCATCGCTTTCATGTCCCCGGTCACCATCAGGTTCCCGAATCCGCTCCCCGCCGAGTGCTGGGTCCCCTCGCCGACCACCATGCCCTGTGCACCGGCAAGGAAGATCGGGACGCCGCTCCCGATGACCCGGAAGCCGGGGTCGTTTGCGAGCGGCGAGAGGGTCCCTGCGCCGGAGTAGGAGACGTTGCCGCATCGCGGCAGGAGGGTGCCCATGTAGGTGTTGAGCGTCCGGTCGGTGGTGTTCGCCGCCGCGTTGTAGCGCTGGAAGGCGTTTCTCGGGTTCACCATGACCGCCTGGTTCATGTCCTCGAGCAGCAGCTCCGTCGTGATGCTCCGGCGCGGGTAGCAGTCGGTCCCGCGGGAGGTTGCCCGCAGTTCGACGGTGCCTCCCGCGACGAGTTCTTCGAGGACGTGGGCGCCGCCGTAGAGGCTGTCTTTGGATTCTGCCTCCTGTGTTGCACCCAGGTAGGCGTCGACCGCCGCTATCCCTGCGTATGCTTCCACGTCGTTGAGCCAGACGCGCTCCATCCGGATGGGGGGGTCGGCGTGCCCGAAGTTGAAAAAGGCACCGGAGGAGCACATTGCCCCGAACGTCCCGGTCGTGACGACGTCGACCTCCGCCAGTGCCCCTTCCTCTCCCAGCTCGTCGACGATGCCCGGCATATCTTCAGCGGTAACGACTCGTGCGGTACCGTCGCGTATCCGGGCATTGATGAGGTCCAGGGACTTTTCCATGAACGTATATTCATTTTGGAATATTTATAGGTGTTGATTATTACTTTAGGTAATATTGTGCGGGGATATGCAGGCATTCGGGCAGGGCCGATCAGGTGTGACTTTCAAAAGACACCTGTCGGGCGTTTCTTCCGTTTTGTGCCGAAAAAAGGATGGGGTTTTCTGCGTTCAGTCCCGCCTGTGCAGGGCAACGAGGAGCCCGAGGATGCCGAGCGCCCCCACCACGGCAAAGGGCGCCATGCCCGTGTGGGGCGCCTGGGTCGGCACGGGCGAGAGCGAGGCCGAGGCCGAGGCGGTGCTTCCGGCACCGACCTGGACGCTGGTCGACCAGTCGCTGTAGCCCGCAAGCGCCACCCTGATTGCATGGGTGCCGGCGGCAACGCCGTCGACGGTCAGCGGGGTGATGCCCTTATAGGCGTTGTCGACGTAGACCTCGGCGCCGGAGGGAGAGGAGGTGACCGCGATGGACCCGGTCGAGGTTGGCTGCCCGGGCTGGAGCGTCGCGGTGACATGGCTCGTGGTTGCCCCGCTGACATCGACCCCCGTCGTGTAGTCCTGGTAGCCGGAGAGAGCTACCCTGACGGTATGGGAGCCGACCAGGACGTTCGAGATCGCATACACTCCGGCCGAGGGAGTCTTGCCCTGGTATTTGTCGTCGAGGAAGACGTCCGCGCCTGCCGGGTAGGAGACTACGTCGATAGCGCCGGTGGTCTCGGAGGGAATGGCCGTCAGCCGGGCGTTGACGTAACTGGTCACGCCGGGGCTCACGGTCACGCTCGACTCCCAGTCGTAGTAGTCGCTAAGATCGAGCTCGATGTTGTGTTTCGCGGCAGAGACGCTCGTGAGCGTCAGGGGGGTCTGGCCTTTGTAGGTCCCGTCCATGTAGACGTACGCACCGGAGGGGGAGGAAGTGACCTTGACCGACCCGTACTGCTCGATCGGCGTCAGGGTGAACTTGATAGTCGACTGCTGCCCCGCCTTGACCGTGACGGTGCCATAGTCGGACTGGTAACCCGGGTGGTCGGCCTCAAGGGAGTAGGTGCCGGGGGAGAGGTCCGTGATCGTGAGCGGCGCAACACCCCGGTAGTTCCCGTTCAGGTAGATCGCCGAACCCGAGGGGCTCGCCGTGACGTAGATCGAACCGGCGGTCTCGACCGGCTGCAGCGTCGCGTAGACGTTCACGGTCTGGCCCGCTGCGGGGCTCGAGGGCAGGCTGCCGGAGTACGTGTGGTAGCCGCTCTCCTCGACCCGGAAGGTGCTGTAGGGCGTCCCGGTGGAGTAGACCGGAACGTCGAGCGATCCCCCGTAGGTGGTGCCCTTGTACTGTCCGTCAAAGTAGACGTCGGCACCGTCGACGTTGCAGTGGACGCGGTACCATCCTTCATCTCCTCCAATTGCGGATACGGCGGGAACGCCGGCGCAGAGAACGAGGAGCGTCATTCCGATGATGAGAGTTCTCAGCATGATCCATCTCCGATAGATGATAGGCGAATATCGGTTTTTTCGGGGATAACTATTTCTATTCGATCGGTCGAATCTCTTCGACCTTTCGGCGATATTGGCCCTTTTGCTCCCGAAAAACAGCAAAAAGTCCCTTTAAACGAACGTTCGTCCGGCCCGAACAGTTGGGGGCGGGCTCGTTCACCCTTTTTATCTGGTGAGGTCTAAACGGGGTACTGCAATGGATATCGAGAGGTTCATAGCCGCACTGGAGCAGATCGCTCCGCCCGAACTGGCCGAAGAATACGATGCCGGAAGGATCGGCCTCGTGGTCGAGGGAAACGACGAGATCGGGACCGTCTGCTGTGCGCTCGATGCCACGCAGCGGGTGGCGGATGCCGCAGTTCTCGCCGGCGCGGATGTGCTGGTCGTCCACCATACGCCCCTCTGGAGCCCGGTCACGGCGATCAGGGGCCCGACGTCGCGCCTTCTCCGGGCACTCCTCTCCGCCGGCATGAACCTCTACGTCATGCACACGAATTTTGACCATGCCGAGGGCGGCGTCAACGACGTCCTGGCGTCAAGGCTCGATCTTTTGCGGACAGAGCGGATGGCGGCCGGCCTGGTCGGCGACTGCTCCCTCGACGCCGAAGAGATCGCCCGCCGCCTTCCGGGCGGAGGAGTCCGGGTCTACGGCGAAGCCGGGACGATCCGGCGCCTCGCGGTCGTGGGCGGTGCAGGGTTTGACCCCGACCTGATCCGGGAGGCCGTCGACCTCGGGGCGGAAGCCTTCCTCTCGGCGGAACTGAAGCACAGCACGGCCCGTGCGTCGCCCATCCCCTGCCTCGAGGCTACCCACTACGCGCTCGAGGCCCCGGCCATGGAGGCTCTCGCGTCCCGTATGGGGTGGCATTATATCCCCGACCCGCCACACGTAGTGGTAGTTCCATGAGGGGCATCTGGCAGAAGATCGAGCGGGACCGGGCGCTGACGCCGGAGTTCCGCACCTGCATCGAGCGTATCTACGGGGAGCGGGGAAGAAAAGCGCTCGCGGCCGTCGATGAAGGGCAGGTAAAACGTTACCGGGACTTCTTCATCGTGGTCGGGCGCAGCAACGAGTATATCGTCGAAGGCGACTTCTGCACCTGCAGCGACTTTCTCTTCCGGGGACGCGAATGCTGGCACATCCTTGCGGTACGCATCGCCGAGCGGACGGGATTATATGAATCCTACGACCTCTGGTACCAGGACACCTGGAAACCTTGAACAATCCGCACAAACAACTATATCGGTCACAATCATACCAGTTTATGCTGCGTGATTTTCAATGCTCGAGGAAGAATATACGCTCGATTATTTCAGGTCCGAAGGGTTTGAGCGGAAGGTCTGCAAGAGTTGCGGGGCGGCCTTCTGGACCCGGGACCCCGAACAAGAGTTCTGCGGCGACGCTCCGTGTGTAACGTATAACTTCATCGGCAACCCGGTCTTCAAACCCCATAGCGTCAGCGAGATGCGGGAGGCGTTCCTCTCGTTCTTTGAGCGGCACGGTCATACACGCCTCGAACGATATCCCGTTGCCGCCCGGTGGAGAGACGATATTTACCTCACCATCGCGTCCATCGCCGACTTCCAGCCGTTCGTCACGAGTGGGGTCGTCCCCCCGCCGGCGAACCCGCTGACCATCTCCCAGCCCTGCATCCGCCTAAACGACCTCGACTCCGTCGGCAGGTCGGGGCGTCACCTGACGCTCTTTGAGATGATGGCGCATCACGCCTTCAACACCCCCGGGGAGCAGATCTACTGGAAGGACGAGACGGTCGCCCTCTGCGACGAGTTCATCACGTCCATCGGGGGCGATCTCAACCGGGTCAGCTATAAGGAGCATCCCTGGTACGGCGGCGGGAACGCCGGAGCCTCCGTCGAGGTGCTCATCGGCGGCCTTGAGGTCGCGACGCTGGTCTTCATGAACCTCGGGCGGCAGAAGACCGATCAGCCGCCCGTCGACGTGAACGGGGTACCCTACTACCCGATGCGGCTCAGGATCGTGGATACCGGCTACGGCCTTGAGAGGTTCGTCTGGGCCTCGAAGGGTTCGCCGACGATCTACGACGCCGTATTCCCGGAGATGGTGAGCCGCCTGATGCGTTCGTCCCACCTCGAGAACCTCCTCGACAACCCCGAGTTCACGAAGATCATGGGGCTCAGCGCCCGGTTCGCCGGGGTCATGGATATCTCCGGGGCGAACCTCCACAACCTCCGAAAGAAGGTCGCCGAGGCTATCGACGTACCTGTCGAACGGCTCGAGCGGATCGTCGTCCCGATCGAGAAGGTCTACTCGATCGCCGACCACACCCGCTGCCTCGCCTACATGCTCGGCGACTGCATCGTCCCCTCGAATGTCCAGGAGGGGTATCTCGCACGGCTCGTCCTTCGCCGGACGCTCCGGATGATGAACGACCTCTCGATGGACGAGGATCTCGCCGACCTGATCGAGGCACAGATGCAGATCGTGGGGATCGAGAACTTCGGGCAGGACGTGGATGTTGTCAGGGAGATCGTGGAGAACGAGGAAGAGAGGTACGCAAGCACTCTCGAGCGCGGGACCCGGATCGTCCAGAAGATCGCCCGGAACTACAAGGCAAAGAGTTCCCGGGTTCCCCTCGCCGAGGTCGTCACCCTCTACGACTCGCACGGCATCCCGCCCGAGATGATAAAGGATGTCGCTGCCGCCGAGGGCGCCGTCGTGGAGATCCCCGACAACTTCTACTCGCTGATCGCCGAGTCTCACTCGGAGGTGCAGAAGGAGGCGAAGGGCGAGGACCCGCTTGCCCGCCACCGCGAGCGGGCGAAAGCTCTCCCCCCGACAAAGAAACTCTACTACGAGCTCCCGAACGAGATCGAGTTCGAGGCGATGGTGCTGGACTACTTCGACGGGATGGCGGTGCTGGACCAGACGCTCTTCTACCCCGAGGGAGGCGGCCAGCCGTCCGATACCGGCACCCTGGTGACGTCCGAGAGCATGGTGCGGGTGGAGGAAGCCGTGAAACTCGGGGAGGTTATCCTCCACCGGGTCACGGGGGGTCCCCTGAAGCGCGGCGACCGGGTAAAGGGCATGGTCGACGAGGAACGCCGATGGTCGCTGATGCGCCACCACACGGCGACCCACGTTCTCCTCCACGCCGCTCAGAAGGTGCTCGGCGTCCACGTGCACCAGGCCGGCGCCCAGAAGGGGAGCGAGGCTTCCCGTCTGGACATCCGGCATTACAAGCATATCACGCCCGAAGAACTCAGGAGGATCGAGCTTGAGGCGAACCGGCTGGTCATGGCCGATACGCCGGTCTACGTCCACGTCGAGGAGCGGACGAAGGCCGAGCAGAAGCACGGGTTCGGCCTCTACCAGGGCGGCGTCCCGCCGGGCCGTGAGATCAGGACGGTGCAGGTCGGCGGCGACGTGCAGGCGTGTGCGGGAACGCATGTCCGGACGACCGGCGAGATCGGGCCGATCCGAATCCTCGGCGTCGAGCATATCCAGGACGGCGTCGAGCGGCTGGTCTTTGCGGCCGGTATCGCCGCCGTGCATGCCGTGCAGCGCATGGAGGAGCTCCTCCAGGCATCCGCCGATGTGGTGAGCGTCCAGTCCGAGAACCTGCCGGCGACGGTAGCACGCTTCTTTTCGGAATGGAAGGAGCAGAAGAAGGAGATCGAACGTCTCCAGAAGAAGGTGGTGGACCTCGAGATGCGCGGTCTCGACGGCGAGATGGTGGACGGGGTCAGGGTCGTCGTCAGAACGCTTGATGCGACCCACAAGGAACTCGTCGCCCTCGCCACCACCGTCGCCGCCGAGGGCGGCGTGGCGCTCTTTGCATCGGGAGACGGAAATGTGAGGGTTGTGGCGACGTCTGGCGCACCGGCGGTGAACGCCGTCGATGTCGTGCAGGAGGTCTGCAGCATCCTCGGCGGGAAGGGCGGCGGTAAACCGAACCTTGCGCAGGGCGCAGGCTCGGACGCCTCCCGGCTCGAAGAGGCGCTCGAGCACGGGCGCAACCGAATTATCGAAGCGCTCCATGGTTGACGATGTGGTAGTTATCCAGCCGGGCGATGAGCGGGCACAGAAGATCGCCCGGGCAATGGCGAGCCAGACGGCGAACGCGATCATCCAGGCCTTCGGCGGCGGACCCCTGACGTCGTCGGAGGTTGCCCGGCAGATGAAGATCCCCATCACCACCGCTTCCTACCATATCGAGAACCTCCTCGACGCCGGGCTTCTTGAGGTTATGCAGACCCGCTGGAGCGAGAAAGGGCGTGAGGTGAAGGTCTACGGCCTTGCGAACCAGGTCCTCATCATCGCGTCGCCGGCAAGCGATCTCCGGTCGGTGCTGCAGAAGTACGCGACGCTTTTTGGGGTCGTCGTCCTCGCGAGCCTCGGGCTCTGGGCAATCCTTCCGGCGGTGCTGCCGCCATCCTGGGGCGTGCCGCCCGCCCCAAGGGCCGTGATCGAGAACGGCGAGAAGTTCTCCGGTGCCGGGGAGGATGTCTCGACGCTCCAGGCCCCCACCTTCGATGCTGCAGGGGTGCCGCCGGTCCACGACCTGGTGATGGGCTTCTTCTTCGGTGCCTGCGCGGTGCTGCTGGCGCTGCTGGTCTACGAGGTCTACTACTGGTGGCGCACCTCCCCGCGCTGCCGGGTGGAAAAAGAGCAGGAACGGATAGAAGAGGTCACGTGAGAGGTTCTCGGTTTTTTTATCGCCGCCCCCTCGCAACTCCGGCTTGTGGCTGTTTTCCGGTCCCTGCTTCAACCTTTGCCCCGCATTTGGGGCATCGCGTCTTCTTCGGGTTGATCTCTGCTCCGCAGCTATAGCATTTCGGCATGGCATCTCACCACACTGTGCCTGATGCTACTCCGGTATCATAAGGCTATCCTATGGAGATTCAGGTCATGGCCTCTGTTGCAGGCTGACATGCGCCATGCAGCGATTTTGAGGCGTTTACCGTGCCGGATTCCAGAAGATGAAGTTCTCATGAGGGGGGGAAGCGACCGGAGATCCGGACATCGCGATCATCCCCCACGATCTGCGCACGTTTCCAGCCTTTTTCCCGCGCATTTTTCACAGTATCCCGTAAAACTCTTTCTCAAGGATTTTTTGTGCCCGACATATATTTGAATATGGATAAAAATATATCACCGTCTCGTCAACCATGATCCATGCTCGGCATCGTCCCGGAGATTGACCCGGAGGTCTTCTCGCTGGTCGTAATCCCGGTGTTCATCTTTCTCGCGCGTATCTGCGACGTCACCATCGGGACGATGCGGATCATCTTCGTCTCCCGGGGGATGAAGATGGTCGCCCCGGTCCTCGGTTTTGCCGAGGTCTTCATCTGGATCGTCGCCGTCGGCCAGATCTTCCAGAACCTCACGAACCCGCTTAACTACTTCGCCTACGCGGCCGGGTTCGCCACCGGGAACTACATCGGGATGCTCGTCGAGGAACGGCTGGCGATGGGGCTTGCGCTCATCCGGATCATCACCCAGCGGGACGCGACCAACCTCATCGACTACCTCCGCGCCGCCGGCTACGGGGTGACGGTCCTCGACGCCCAGGGGAAACAGGGTCCCGGCAAGGTACTCTTCTCGGTGGTCAAGAGAAAGAACATCCGCGACGTGGAGGACGCCATCCACGAGTTCAACCCGAAGGCGTTCTACTCGATCGAGGACGTCCGTCGGGCGGCGGAGGGGACGTTCCCGGCCGTCGCGCCGGGCCCGACCCCGTTCCACCTGGGGAGAGTCATCCGGAAGGGGAAGTGACCCCAACGTAGGTTATCCGGTAGACGGCGTTCGCCCGGTCGTCCGAGACCAGGAGCGAGCCGTCGTTTGCCACCTCGACGTCCACGGGCCGCCCCCACGCATCGCCCTCCTGCAGCCAGCCCTCCGCAAAGACCTCGTAGGAGACGGGCGTGTCGTTATCGAGTTCGACCATCGTCACCCGGTAGCCGATCGGTTCGATCCGGTTCCAGGAGCCGTGCTCGGCGATGAAGATCCTGTTCTCGTACTCCTCCGGGAACTGCTCGCCGGTGTAGAACCGCATGCCGAGCGCGGCGACGTGCGGGCCGAGTTCCTGCTCGGGCGGCGTGAATTCGGCGCACGACCGCTCCGCCCCGAACTCCGGGTCGGGGATCGACCGCCCGTGGCAGTAGGGGAACCCGAAGTGCATCCCGGCCTCCGGCGCCCGGTTCAGCTCGTCCGGCGGGACGTTCTCGCCGAGCCAGTCCCGGCCGTTGTCGGTGAACCACAACGCACCGGTCTCGGGGTTCCAGTCGAACCCCACCGTGTTCCGGATGCCCCGGGCGTAGACCTCGAGATCGGTCCCGTCCGGGTTCATGCGGAGGATGGTGCCGAACCGCTCGTCGTCGGGGTTGCAGACGTTGCAGGGCACGCCCACGGGGACGTAGAGTTTCCCGTCGGGTCCGAACGCGATGAACTTCCACCCGTGCGCCGCCTCGGTGGGGAAGGCGTCGCTCACGACCGCCGGTTCCGGCGGATCCTCCAGGTCCGCCTCGATATCGTCGTAGCGCAGGACGCGGCCGATCTCGGCGACGTAGAGCGAGCCGTTACGGAACGCGACCCCGTTCGGGGAGTCGAGACCGCTCGCGACGACGATCACCTCATCGCCCCTCCCGTCGCCGTCGCGGTCGGGTATGGCGTAGACGTTCCCGGCGCCGCGGCTCCCGACAAAGAGCGTCCCGTTCGGGGACATGGTCATCGACCGTGCTCCGGTGACGTTCCCGGCGTAGACATCGATGGCAAAGCCCGGCGGCAGGGTGATCGTATCGAGCGGCAGGGGGCCGGCGGTGCCGCCCGGGGGCATCACGACGGCCACGGCGACGCCGAGGAGGGCGAGCGCCGCAACCGTGGCAAGGATAATAACGGTCCGGCGTGTCATGAAGTGTCATCTCCGGGACTCCGGATGCCGGGAGGGTATATAGGGGTTACTCACGCGAACCGCCGGATGCCGGCAAGCGGCGGGAGGACCACCGCCTCGCCGTCCACCTCCACCACCGGCTGCAGGGCACTCGCGTCCACGCGGCGGAGGATGGGCGAGAGGAAGTCCCGGCTCCTTGCGTAGTTGATCGTGACGCCGGGGGAGAGCGGGTTCGCGGCCGGCAATACGACGAGGTCTCTCCCGCGCACCACGCCCTCCCCGTAGAGGAAGCAGGGGAACCGGGCGAGATCGATCTCGATTGCCGGGTGGTCGTGGCCGATGATCAGCGTCCCGTGACCGTCGACCGCTTGATCGCCGTGGACCACCGTGTAGCCGCCGCGGTCGTAGCGTTCGACCGTTCCCCCTGCGACCGAGGGAAGCATGGCGTCGTGCGATCCCCGGACGAGGACGACCTCGCACCCGGCCCGGAGGGTCGCAAGGATCGCCGAGAACGTCTCCCTCACCCCCCGGCTCACCCGGTCGAAGGCGTGGAAGATGTCCCCGTCGAGGACGAAAACCGCCGGTTCGAACCTATCAAGGATGGCCTCGAACCGCTCGAGCAGCGTCTCCTCCTCGTGGAGCGGAAAGTGGAGGCCCTCCCGGTAGAGCGTCTCGGCAAGCCCGATATGAACGTCGGAGACGACGCAGAGGGAGAGTTCCCTGACGTAGAGCGCTCCCTTATAAAAACCGAACCGGCGGAGGAGGTCGGCCTCCGAAACCGCGTTCATGCCGCCGCCCCGCTTCCGATGCTGCTCATCACCCGGCGCTGGAACTCGCGGAGCATCGAGAGCCGGTCCTGTGCGTAGACCGCGTCGGAGACGCCCAGCGTCGCGATCCCGAACGCAAGCGGGCTCGGGGACGCGGCACGGGTCAGGACGACCTCGATCTCGTTGGCACCGATGCCGTCGACGATCCGCCGGATGTTCTCGACCTCGAACCGGTCCTCGATCACCTCGCGGTAGGTCTCCCGCATCACGGCAAAACCCGGAAGCTGTTTGGCGAACGCAATCAGCATGTCGGCGCTCACCTGCTGGCGCCGTGCGCTCCTCCGCCGGCCCATGTAGTTTCGGAGGATCATGAACGACCGGGCCGCGTTGATCCGAAAGACTCTTTTCAAGAGCTGGGTGTCCCCTACAGCCTCCTCGAGGACTTCACAGCACTCGTCGGCCCTGATGCCCCGGAGGATATGCACGGGGTCGGCCTGCTTCTCCAGCGGAATCGAGACCAAAAAGCCGGTATCGCTGATCCCGACCGAAACGTTCGTCGTCACGTCCCGCGCAATCATGAAGGCGACGATCCGTGAGAACCCGTCGTTGAACCGCAGCCCGTAGTTGGTCATGAAGTAGTAGAGCCGCCGGTGGTTCTCCCGGTCGACCTGCTCCTCGACGACGATCCGGCCCGGCGTGGGGACGGCCAGATCGCCCATGTAGCGCACCTGCTGCTCGAAGATAGCGCAGATGCTTCGGGCGCTGTTCTCGTCGATCGGGTATCCGGCAAGGAGCGCGTCGACGAGATCTTCCGTCCCCATCGTCCGCATTGCACGAAGCATCGTCTCCTTGAACCGGAGGACGTGGAGACCGAGGTCGAACGAGAGCGGGAGCTTCTCCGAGAACCAGCTCGGTATCGTCGGTCGGTCGGTCGTCGGGTCGACGTAGAGTTTCCCGCCCCGGCGGTAGGCGAACTTGTAGCGCCGCCCGCCGAGGACGAAGACGTCGCCCTTGTTCATCCGCTCGAGGTACTTCTCGTCCAGGCTGCCGGCAAAGGTCCCGTCCCGGGTGAGGACGTCGCAGGAGAACTCGTCCGGGATGGTCCCGGAGTTCAAGAAGTAGATCATCCGGGCGTTCCTCCCCCGCTTCACGACCGTTCCGGTCTCCGGGTCGTGCCAGATCTTCGCGTAGATCCGCCGCTCCTCGAGCCCCGCGTACTCCCCCGCGAGGTAGCGGACGACGCTCATGAGGTCTTCCTCCTCGAGGTTTTGGTAGCAGTGGGACCGGCGGACGACCTCGATCATCGTATCGATCTGCGTCCTCCCCTCGAGCGCCATCCCGAAGACGTGCTGGGCAAGGACGTCGAGGCAGTTCTCCGGTATGTGGATCCGGTCGACAAACCCGCTCTGCCCCTCCCGCAGCATCACCGCGCACTCCACGAGCTCGTCGCGGTCGAGGACGACGATCCTCCCCTTGACCACCTCGCCGAGGCGGTGCCCGGCACGCCCGACCCGCTGGAGGAGCGCCGCCACGGACTTGGGCGATCCCACCTGGAGGACGAGGTCGACGTGGGGCATGTCGACCCCGAGTTCGAGCGACGTCGAGGTCGTCACCACCTTCACTCTCCCCGATTTGAGTTTCTCCTCGACGGCAAGCCTTCCTGCCGTCCCCATCGAGCCGTGGTGGCATCCCGTGTTCTCTTCCGTATAGCACTCGGGGTAGCGGACCCGGAGGTTGTGGAGGATCCGCTCGGCGCCGTTCCGGGTGTTCGTGAAGACGAGCGTGTTGCTGTGCTCCTCTACGAGCCGGTGAATCGTCGCGTAGAGGTGCTGCGAGAGGTCTTCGGGGGTGGTGTCGATGAGATCCGGGACCGGGCAGAGGAGCTCTAAGTCGAACTCCCGCGCGAACCGGGTATCGACGATCGAGACCTCGCGCCCGGCGCCGACCAGAAACCGGCCGACCTCCGCGAGGGGCTCGATCGTCGCCGAACACCCGATCCGGACGAATCCGCCGCCGGAGTCCTTCACCAGTTCCTCCAGGCGCTCGAGGCTCACCGAGAGGTGGACGCCGCGTTTTGAGCCCGCAAGGGAATGGATCTCGTCGACGACGACCCACCGGACCGTCCGGAGGCTTTCACGGAACTTCGGGGAGTTTAAGAGGATCCCGAGGGTCTCGGGGGTGATGTTGAGGATGTGCGGGGGTTTCCGGGCCATCTTCGCCTTTTCGGCCCTTGAAATGTCCCCGTGCCGGATGGCGTGCCGGATCGGCGTGTGAGCGATCCCGCGCTCACGTGCGATCTCGCGGACGCCCTCAAGGGGCTGGCCGAGGTTCTTGTGGATGTCGTTTGCGAGCGACTTGAGCGGCGATATGTAGAGGCAGTAGACACTGTCCTCGAGCCCTTCGGTCCGTGCCCGGATAAAAAGGTCGTCTATGATCGCAAGGAACGCCGAGAGGGTCTTTCCCGACCCGGTCGGCGAGCAGATGAGGACGTTCTTTCCCTCGTGGATGAGCGGGACCGCCATCCGTTGCGGCGGCGTGAACCGTCCTCCAAGCCTTCGCATGCACCATTCCCGTACGTTCTCGTCGAGGAGACCGAGAATCTCCCCGTCCGAATGCCCTTCCTGCCCTGCCGGCCGTTTCTCCATCCCTTCACCTGCTGTTGTCCCCCGGGTTCTGCCGTGCGCCCTCCCGCATAGCGGTACGGGAAACGGCAGGCCCGCGTAATCCCTGATCTGCCCCTTGTTTGGGAGAATTTACCCACATCGGCGCGGTGAGGGGGCGAAAGGGAAAAATAATGCTGTAGAATTGGGTTCAATCAGCAGTTGCTCCCTTTTTTCGGCCGGAACGCCGCGCCGAATTTTGTATGTATTTTGCGATCATCTAAAATAGCCTTTTGCGTATCCTGGCGTGATCGGATGAGGTGTATGGATGCTATTTGCCGGAATTGTGTCGCGGGTTTGACATTTCGAGCATAACTGTGGTGATTTCCGATCCCGGCGAAGACCGACCGCGGCCGCCCTCCTCCGGGAAAATTTATTCTATCGGCTTTTTTGGTAATTGCCGCCTCCCTCCTGTACCGGATTCCGGCAGTTCCGGGCGGCGAGAGCAATCACTCTCCGTACCGGCGCATCTGAGATATTCTAATGTATGATCTCGTGAAACCTAACAGCGGAACTATGACGAATCACCCGGTTAAGAACATGATGCGGTTGATGGCGACCAAGATCCGGACCATCGCGGACGTGATGTCCGACGAAGAGATCGATGTGCTCCTCGCCGAGATCCTGAACGCGAATCGCATCTACACCATGGGCGCCGGGCGTTCCGGGCTCGTAGCGAAGTCGTTTGCCATGCGCCTGATGCACCTCGGGCTCGCCGCATTCGTCGTCGGGGAGACCGTGACTCCGGCCATGAAGCCGGGAGACGTCATTATCGTCTTCTCCGGGTCCGGCGCGACGAAGACGGTCGCGGATATTTCCGAGACCGCAAAGGAGATCGGTGGAAGGGTCTGCCTTATCTCCTCAAAGAGAGATTCAAGGATCGGCCGCATCGCCGACTGTATCGTCATCATCGAGAGCCAGCGGGACAGGGTGGCCGACGAGTCGGCGGAGTTCGAGATCCGGCAGATGATGGGCGAGCACAAATCGTTCGCACCGCTCGGCACCATCTTCGAGACGACTGCCATGGTCTTTGCGGACGCGATCATATCCCGGCTGATGGAGATCACCCAGTGCAGGCCCGAAGACCTCCAGTGCCGGCACGCGAACATCGAGTGAGGTTATGTCATGAACGAACACAGGTATGCCGGCCGGGTCCGGTCGGTGGAGATGTCGGGCATCCGGAAACTCTTCGAAGCGGGGGGGGCGGATGCGATCAACCTCGGTATCGGGCAGCCGGACTTCGATACGCCCGACCATATCAAGATGGCCGCGATCGCCGCCATCAGGGAGGGAAGGACCGGCTACACGCCGAACGCCGGGATAATGGAACTTCGGGAGGCGATCTGCGAGAAGTTTGCGAGGGAGAACGGTCTTGCCTACCGGCCGGAGCAGATCCTGGTCACGGCGGGGGGGAGCGAGGCGCTCCACCTCGTCATGGAGGCGCTCGTCGACCCGGGCGACCGCGTCCTCTTCACCGACCCGGGATTCGTCTCCTACGCCGCCCTTGCGGCCTTCGCCGGCGGAAAGCCCGAAGGCGTACCGCTTGATGCGACCCTGCACATCGATGTCGAGCGGGCGAAGGAGCAGATGGACGAAGCAAGGCTCTTCGTCCTGAACACCCCGGGAAATCCGACGGGCGCCGTCGAGAGCGAGGAGTCTATCCGCGCCCTCGTGGAGTACGCGGGCGACCGGGGCGTCACCGTCGTCACCGACGAGGTCTACGAGCACTTCATCTACGAGAAGAAGCACGTCAGTGCGGCCCGGTTCGGCGAGGACGTCATCACCGTCAACGCCGCGAGCAAGACCTACGCCATGACCGGCTGGCGGGTCGGCTACCTCGCGGCACCCGAGGACTACATCCCGGAGTTCCTCAAGGTGCACCAGTACGCCCAGGCGTGCGCGACGTCGATATCGCAGTATGCCGCGCTCGCCGCGTACACCGGCGACCAGAGCGCGGTTGTGCGGATGCGGGAGGAGTACCGCGCACGGCGCGACCTCCTCTACGACGGGCTCTCCGGTCTCGGGTTCGATTTCCCCCGGCCCGAGGGTGCGTTCTACGCCTTCGTCCCGATGGGGCGCCCCCTCATCGAGAAGGCCGTCGAAAACGGCATCATCATCGTGCCGGGCGAAGCGTTCGGCTCGCGGGCACCCGAATACGCACGCTTCAGTTACGCGACGTCCCGGGAGAACCTCTCCCGGGCGATCGGGAGACTCAAGGCGCTGATGGGGTGAGAGGAGAATGGTGAAAGAGTTACTCAGGAAGTTATCCGACGCCCACGGCGTCAGCAGCAGCGAAGGAAGCATCAGGGAGATCGTCAGGGCGGAACTTGCCGGGTCGGTCGACGAGTTCCGCGAAGACGCGATGGGCAACCTGATTGCCGTAAAGCGCGGTGACGACTTCTCCATCATGCTCGCCGCCCACATGGACGAGATCGGCCTGATGGTCCAGTTCATCGACGAGAAGGGGTTCATCCGGGTCGTCCCCATCGGGGGGTGGTTCGGGCCGGTGCTCTACTGCCAGCGGGTGGTGCTGCACGGGAAGAAAGGACCGGTCACGGGAGTCCTCGGCGCAAAGCCGCCCCACGTGATGAAAGAAGACGAGCGCAAAAAAGAGATCAAGATCGAGAACATGTTCGTCGACGTGGGTGCGGCGAGCGAGGTGGAGGTGAAAGACCTCGGGATCGAGATCGGCACCCCGATCACCATCGACCGCGAGTACACGGAGCTTGCCGGCAACCGCGTCACCGGGAAAGCGCTCGATAACCGTGTCGGCGTCGCGATGCTCATCCGGGCCCTGCAGCAGGCGAAGTCGCCCCACACCATCTATGGGGTCTTCACGGTCCAGGAGGAGCTGGGGCTGAAGGGCGCGAAGGTGAGCGCCTACTCCTTGAACCCCGACTGCGCGATCGCGACCGACGTCACCATCCCCGGGGACCACCCGGGAATCGAGAAGAAGGACGCGAGCGTCGAGATGGGCAAGGGCCCCGTCCTCGTCCTCGTCAGCGCGAGCGGGCGCGGGCTCATGGCGGACCCGCGGATGACCGCGTGGCTCCGGGAGACCGCGGAGAAGAACGGCATCCCCTGCCAGCTCGAGGTCGGGACCGGCGGCAACACCGACGCGACGATCATCCATCTCGAGCGGGGCGGTATCCCGAGCATCCCGCTCTCGATCGCCGCCCGCTACATCCACTCCCCGGTCGAGGTGGTCGATACCGGTGACGTCGAGGCCGGGGTCCGGCTCCTCGTCGAGGCGCTGAAGGGCAGGCCGGCGCTCTAAAGATCCCTCTTTTTTGAAATTTGTTGAAAATCTGTTCCCATCTTCATCCCAACCCTGACGACGTTGGTGCTGGGCCGGCTTGCCCATGGGATTGGCCTTTTTCCTCGGACATGTCCCCATGCAGTGGACCGTGGTGACTATCGCCATTGGGGGTGGGGCTGACGGGGAGGGGGGGCACGCCCCCCTCCCCTGTCTCCATCTTGTACCTACTTTTCGTCCCCCACCCCGCCCGGCCTTCGGCCTCCTCCCCCGCCCTTGGGGCGGGGGCAGTCATGGCGATATGCAATGGACGGGACGTCCGGAGCATGAGCACCGCCAGGTGCGCAGTAGGATGCTCCTCAGGGAGCGTCCTTCGAGCATCGTCAGATGCGCAGCCGGTAGAAAGTCATGTCCCCAGAGTGCCCCTGGATTGCGACCATCTGGAGCAAATAGGTGGAGTTCCAACAGAGCCCTTTTTTGACATTTCCCTGTACAGAAAGGATTAAAGTATCCTCCGTGCAGAGCGGTGCCGGTATGACCGACGGCGTGTCCGGATTTCTGCAGGAGATCTTTCTTGGAACCCCTGCCTACCTGGTGCGGGTCCTGATCATCGGCATCCTCGCGTACGTGGCCCTCGTGATCATCCTCCGCCTCTCGGGGAAGCGGACGCTCTCGGCGATGAACGCCTTCGCCTTCATCGTGACCGTGGCTCTCGGCTCGACCCTTGCGTCGGTGATCACCTCAAGAGACGTCTCGCTTGCGGAGGGTGTCCTCGCCCTCGGCATCCTGGTCGGCCTGCAGTACATCGTCTCCCGGTCCTCCGTCCGGTCGGAACGGGTGCAGAAGGCGGTAAAGTCGGAGCCCCGTCTCCTCTTCCACGCGGGAGAGTTCCTGCACGGCGCGATGCGGCGGGAACGCATCGCCGAAAGCGAGATCCGGCAGGCGCTGCGGTCGGAGGGGTTCGGCTCCCTCGAGAGCGTGCGCTCGATCGTCCTCGAGACGAACGGGGACCTCTCGGTACTTACGAAGAGCAAGAGCGACGGCATGGGATCGCTCGTCGGTGTGGCAGGGGTCCGACGGTGACGGATCGGTGAAAACAGGGTGCCCGAGAGATAAGGCCTTACGCCCGGGCACATTTCGGTTCATGGTGCAGTGTTTTTTTGTGTTCGCAGGCTGTAACCGTCCTGGCCTGTGAACCCGCTGCATCATGTGATTGATGTGCCTTCTGGTTGACCCCACTCTCAGGCAAGATCCCCCATAGCTCTGAAAGTATATAATTTTATCTAAGAGCACGAATAATAATTATCCCGTGTTTTATGGCCCAGGCCGGCTTTCTCCTCCCTCCAGATGTTCTCATTCTTCCGCAAAGATGACCGCTACCGGACACGAATCGGCGGCCTCCAGGACGCAGTCGGCAAGATCGTCGGGCACCTCCGCCTCCGCGGGGTTGCCGTTGACCCGGTACTGTTCCTTGATCGAGCTTAAGTCGTCTTTTGGGTCCTGTTCGAAAACGTCCGGGCAGAGCGTCCAGCAGGATTCGCAGCTGGTGCATCCCGGCCTGTCGATGGTAACTTTCATCACACTCTATACCTCCGTTTTGTCTCGGGAGGGGCCCTCCTCCATGTTAAATGTGACGGATGCGGGCACCTCTGCGGTCCCGGCGGGGCTGCCGGTTGCCGGGCACAACGCCGCCGATTTGTCAGGGGGCTGTACAACCCGGTCCTCTCGTCATCTCTGGATAATTCCCAACTGGCTTTGCTTCCGCCCGGTATTCGATCGCGATCAGGTTCCAAAGATGACCGGGAGAAGTTTCCTGTCAGATCGCTACAACCGGATATCAGACGAAACGCTTATGCCCTATCCCCAGCCCATCCGCTGACGGGATCAATGGAACCGAAACACCGGCTGACGCAGTTCGACCTGACCAATATCATCGTGGGAGCCATTGTCGGGGCCGATATCTATATTGCATCCGCACTCACGGCGGGGCTGGTCGGACCGTTTTCAATCGTTGTCTGGATGGTCGCTGGCGTGTTTGCCGGAATTATCGCTATGGTCTTTGCATACTGCAGCTTCTATGTCCCACACGTCGGCAGGCCCTTTGCCTACGTCTCTGCCGCGCTGGATCAATTTTATGGTTTCCTGACCGGTTGGAGCCTCTGGATAGCAGAACTGATGGCTTTGCCTGTCTTCGCCATCGCTTTTGTTCTCTACCTCCAGTCCTTCGTCACACTCAACCTGGAAGGACAGATAGTAGTTCGGGCTCTCTTCATCGGGACCCTTACCCTGGTAAATATCATCGGTGTGAAGGCAGCCGGGCGCTTCAACGATATCCTGACCGTCGTCAAACTGTTTCCGCTCATTCTGCTCATTCTGGCGGGATTACTCGCATTCGTCACAAAGCCGGAAGCAGTAGCGGCAAATTACACCCCCCTCCTCCCTCTTGGATTCCAGAATGTTGCATATGCGGTCGTACTCGTCTTCTGGGCATACGTCGGTTTTGAGATGGGCACGTTTCCCGCATCCGAAGTCGAGAAACCCCGCAGTACAATTCCCAGAGCGATCATCAACGGGATGGCCATCGTCGGGCTCTTTTATATATTGACAAACTTTGTTCTCTACGGCATCATCAACTGGACGGTTCTTACCGAAAGCAAAACTCCGCTCGTTCTCGCAGGCACCATCCTCTTCGGCACCGCCGGCGCTGCCGTGATGACCGTCGGTGCCCTCTTCTCGGTATCGGGCTCAGACGAGTCAGGCATGCTTGGCACCTCCCGTCTTGCCTACGCAATGGCCCTCGACGGGCTCCTCCCGAGGATCTTCGCCCGCCTTCATCCACGGTTCGGAACACCATACGCCATCCTGATCCTGCAGGGTGCGATCGCCTTCCTCCTCTCCGGTTATGGCAGCCTCTCCGAACTGATCTCGTTCTCCGTCTTTAACATCGCTTTCGCCTACCTGCTCACCTGCATTGCGCTGATCGTCCTGGTGCGGCACCAGCAACAGCACCTCGTCGGGCAGCGGATCCTTCCGTTGATCGGGATCGCCATCTGCACGTTTCTGCTCTATTCGACCACGCTTTCCGACAAGATCGCCGGAACGCTCGTGATTCTTGCGGGGATCCCGCTTTACATCTACTTCTCCCCGAAGGAGGATATCCACCATCTCAAACGTCTTTTCCTCACCGAAGAAGCAGTGCTGCTCCGCCAGGTGGAGCACCAGAATCGCTACCTCGGAAATTTCATCAGGCTCCTGCACATCGCCTACCAGCGGATCCTGACCAGGATCCGCTCACTGTGACGGGGCTCCCGGCAATGCGGGGTTGGCGGCGCGGAATTTGGTTTTCCCGTCTACAGATACGCTTCGGATGCATACCGCCGCATCATGCGGTGAGTATTGAAGTAGTAGGCGATCTTCGCGATCGAACTCCTCATAATCGTCGCCCACTCGTCCGTCTTATGATAGTATGTCGGGATGATCAGGTACTCCAGCTTGCTGTAGAGGTCTTGAAGTTCGCGTCTCCGGCGTTCGTCGTCGTCAATCCGTTCATCAGGACCGGGACCGATCGCCCACCCCGTCGTGCCCTCAATCCAGCCCTCAATCCACCAACCGTCGAGCACGGAGAAATTTATTACCCCGTTGAGAGCCGCTTTCATCCCGCTCGTTCCCGAGGCTTCGTACGGCGGCAGGGGCGTATTCAACCAGACATCGGACCCGGCGGTCATGATGGCCGCCATGTCCATCGAGTAGTTCTCCAGGTACACGACCTTCACATCACCGTCCAGCTGGCGGATGTACTCATGAATCCGGCGGATCTCCTGTTTGCCGACCTGATCCGCCGGATGGGCCTTGCCGGCGAAGACCAGCTGGAAGGCTCCTCGCCTGTTGATCTCACGGATCTTGTCCAGGTCCGAAAAGATCAGAGTTGCTCGTTTGTATGCCGCCGCTCGCCGGGCAAACCCTATCGTGAGCACCCCATCATCCATCTCAACATTCGTCACCCGGCTGATATACTCGATAAGGATCTGCTTTGCCTGCTGGTGAGCATGCCTGATATCTTCATACGGGATCTCGTCCACCCTGACGAGCAGCTCGGGCTCGTGCGCCCAGCCGGGGATGTATCGGTCAAAAAGGGACCGAAACGATCTGGAAGTCCACGTATGCGGATGCACACCGTTTGTGACTGCCCGGATATGGAAGCCGGGGAAGAGCTGCTGTGAGTAATTCTTGTGCGCCGGGCTCACACCATTCACAAATTTGCTCAGGTCGAACGCAAGGGTTGTCAGAGAGAGTCCGTCCGTCTCGACGTAGCGGTCCATCAAGACCGGTGGAATCTCGCTTCTGAGCAGGGGGACCGACATCTCGCGGGGGAACGTCTCGAACGCGACCTGAACCGGGGTGTGGGTGGTGAAAATGCACCGTGTCCTCACCTTTTCCTCATCCATGTCACGGTGCTTCAGGAGTTCAAGGGTAAGGAGGCTGGAGTGGCTTTCATTGATGTGGTACTTGCTGATCCGGAATCCCACCGCTTCGAGCATCCGTACCCCGCCGATCCCGAGGACGATCGACTGCTTCAGCTTGTATTCCTGATCCCCGCCGTAAAGGTAGTCGGTGATACTCCTATCTTCGGGAGCGTTCTCTTCGAGATCCGTATCGAGAAAAAGCACCGGTACCAGCCCGCCCACCGGACTCCAGTAGTCATGCAGCCACGCCCGGACAGCAACGTCCCGTTCTCCGATGCGCACCGTCACCCGTTCGGGCAGTTCCCGCAGGTGCTCCGCCGGGTCCCATTCGTCAGGGAGATCGATCTGCTCGCCTGCGGGGGTTAACTGCTGCCGCACGTATCCTCTGCGGTTGACAAGGGTTACCGCGACCATCGGGAGCAGCAGGTCGGCACTCGATTTGATGACATCCCCCGCAAGGACACCGAGACCGCCGCTGTATGTCGGGATGCCGCTTTCGATTCCAATCTCCATTGAAAAGTAGGCGATCCTGGCCCCTTCAAGGAACGTATCCCTACACAGCTTACTTGAAAAATAGTAGATCCCTCCCCGAATTTCAGCTGTATACGGTGCGCTCTCCGGCTCCAGCGGCATCCCGCAGACAGGGTCCCTGATAACCATGGTCCCGGATTCCCGGGGGGCATACTTAACGGTTGTCCTCACACCTGCATTCCGGGGTGAGAAGGCAGGATTTGTGCAGAAGTGCCTGACTGTATGGTACGGTAACCTGATCGCAGGCCATTCACCCACATACTATCCAGACCCGGTGAGGCTGGTACTGACAGCCATGCGGTTCATCCGACTGTTTACCTGGAAATGGAGGTGATAGACCTGTAACTGCATTCCCCTGGCTGACCACTATAGTTATATATGGGAGTTCGAAGAGAGTGTCCGGGACGTCATGGCCGGGCAGGAGATTACGACGGAAGAAGCCAGGGACAGATCCATTGATGATTTATTTGAGACTCTCTCATCCCGGCGGGAGGGGCTGACCCAATCCGAGGCTCAAAACCGCGTTCAGAGGTACGGTCACAACGAGATTCCCGAGAGGAAGGAGAACCCGATCATCAAGTTCCTGAGATACTTCTGGGGCCCTATCCCGTGGATGATCGAAGCCGCACTGATCATCTCGGCCGTCATTCAGCGTTGGGAGGACTTCGCGATCATCTCCTCACTGCTCCTCATCAACGCGATCGTCGGTTTCTGGCAGGAACGCCAGGCGGGCAACGCCATCGAGATGCTCAGGGAGCGGCTTGCGCTCGAGGCACGTGTGTTACGCGACGGCACATGGCAGAAACTGCCTGCACGCGAACTCGTGCCCGGCGACATCGTCCGCGTACGGTTAGGGGATGTCGTCCCCGCGGACCTCAAGTTCATCGAGGGGGATTACCTCTCGGCGGACGAATCCGCACTGACCGGGGAGTCGCTGCCGGTCGATAAACATCTCTCAGACGTCGGCTATTCCGGCTCCGTCGTGAAGCAGGGTGAAATGACCGGACTGGTGGTGTCCACAGGCTTGAACACCTTCTTCGGCAAAACCGCCCGGCTCGCACAGGAGGCGGCGACGGTCAGCCACTTCCAGAAAGCTGTTATTAAGATCGGGGATTATCTGATCGTCCTTGCAATCGCCCTGGTCTCCATCACCTTCATCGTCTCAATTTTCCGCCAGGAAAACCTGCTTGAGACGCTCCAGTTCGCGCTCGTCCTGATCGTGGCGGCGATTCCTGCAGCGATGCCGGCCGTCCTGTCGATCACCATGGCAGTCGGGGCGGTGGCGCTCGCCAGGAAAGAGGCCATCGTCAGCAAACTCGTTGCCATTGAGGAGATGGCCGGGGTCGACATCCTCTGCTCCGATAAAACCGGTACGATAACGGAGAACAGGCTCACCCTCTCCGATATTGTGCCGTTCGAAGGCGTCTCGAAGGAGGATGTACTGCTGGACGCCGTACTCGCATCCAGAGAGGAGGATCAGGACCCCATTGATATGGCGATCATCACGTCGGAGCAGTCTAAGGACCAGCAGAAGAAACTCGCCGCCTACAAGGTTCTGAACTTCAAACCCTTCGATCCGGTCGTTAAGCGGACGGAGGCCGCTATTGAGGATGCGGACGGCAACCGCTTCAAAGTCGCAAAGGGTGCGCCGCAGGTGATCTTGAAACTTACGGGCGGGAGCAGAGGTCTCGAAGAACGCATCGACGAGCTCTCGACCACCTTTGCGAAAAAAGGGTTCCGCATGCTCGGCGTGGCAAGGAGCAACGCCGACGACGCCTGGTCGTACGCCGGCGTTCTTGGACTGTACGATCCGCCCCGTGACGATTCGGCGGCCACCATCAAGACGGCGCAGGAGATGGGGCTCGATATCAAGATGGTCACCGGCGACCATGTGGCGATCGCGAAAGAGATTGCGCGGGAAGTGGAACTGAAGTCCGATATCGCCACTGCCGATGCATTCCTCAAGGAGCATGACACCGAGGCGGGAGAGATCGTGGAAAAGGCGGACGGTTTTGCTGAAGTCTTCCCCGAACATAAGTACCGGATTGTCTCGCTCCTCCAGTCCAGGGGACACATCGTCGGCATGACCGGCGACGGCGTGAACGATGCGCCCGCCCTTAAGAAGGCGGATGTCGGTATCGCAGTTGCCGGCGCCACGGATGCGGCAAAATCTGCAGCATCAATCGTGATCACAAAGCCGGGGCTCTCGGTTATCATCGATGCGATAAAAGAGAGCCGGAAGATCTTTCAGCGGATGAATCACTACGTGATCTACCGTATTACCGAGACCATTCGAGTGCTCTTCTTCGTCACCCTCTCCATTCTGCTCTTCAACTTCTTCCCGATCACCGCTCTCATGATCGTGCTGCTGGCGCTCCTGAATGATATTCCGATCATGACCATCGCCTACGACAACGTCGTCTACTCAAAATCCCCTGAAAAGTGGAAGATGCGGGAGATCCTCACCCTCTCCACGATCTTCGGCTTTGTGGGGCTCGTCTTTTCATTCGCCCTTCTCTATCTCGCAGTGGGACCGCTTGCTCTAAGCCTCCCGGTCATTCAGTCGCTCGTCTTCCTGAAACTCGCGGTCGCCGGGCACCTCACCATCTTCGTCACCCGCACGAGAGGACCCTTCTGGTCTATCAGGCCGGGATCGGCCCTGCTCTGGTCGGCCATCGTCACCAAGATCATTGCAACCCTTATCGTGGTATACGGCATCTTCGTCACGCCGATCGGCTGGTATCTGGCAGGGTTCGTCTGGCTCTATGCGCTCATCGGATTCCTGGTCATGGATTTCATCAAGGTCAGGACGTACAACGTCATCGACCATAGCGGGATACGGTTCTCCCGATAGGCGTGCATCTCTACCGGGGTGCCGCTGCGACCTTCCTCTCCTCTTTTTCTGCTTTCATCCGCTCCTCCATCTCCACCACCCGGAGCGTGATCTTCAGCAGGGTGTCCGGGTTGACCGATATGGAGTTGATGCGCTGCTCTACCAGGAAATCGGCGAACTCAGGGAAGTCGCTCGGCGCCTGGCCGCACAGCCCGCTGTGCCGATGGTTCCGCCGGCACCCGTCAACGGCCATGGCGACCATCTTCTCGACGCCCGGGTCGCGCTCGTCGAACACCTGCGTGATGATCGCGGAATCACGGTCGACGCCGAGCGTCAGCTGGGTCAGGTCGTTGGACCCGATCGAAAACCCGTCGAAGAATTCACTAAATTCGTCGATCGATACGACATTATTCGGTATCTCGCACATCTGATAGACCTGGAGTCCGTTCTCACCGCGCCGAAGACCGTTCTTCTCCAGTTCCCCGATGACCCTCTTCGCCTCCTCGACCCGGCGGCAGAAGGGGATCATGATGATCAGGTTCGTAAGGCCCATCTCATCCCGGACACGTTTCATCGCCCGGCACTCGAGCGCAAAGCCCTCCCGGTAGCGCTCGTCGTAATACCGGACCGCGCCGCGGAAACCGAGCATCGGGTTGGCTTCTTCCGGCTCGAAGTACTTTCCGCCGAGCAGGTTCGCGTATTCGTTGGTCTTGAAATCGCTCGTGCGGACGACGACGGGGTTCGGGTAGAACGCCGCTGCGATAGTACCGACGCCTTGTGCGAGTTTTTCGACAAAATATTCGCTTTTATCCTCATACCCGAAGGTGAGATCGTCGATCGCCTGCCGGACATCGTCATCCTGGATCTTCTCCGGATGAATAAGCGCCATCGGATGGACTTTGATGTAACTTGCGATGATGAATTCCATCCTGGCAAGCCCGATGCCGTCGTTCGGGATCATCGCAAGCCCGAACGCCTCATCCGGGTTCCCGAGGTTCATCATCATCTCGGTCCTCGGCCGCCAGAGGTCCTTCAGGCTGGTCTTTTCCACGTGGAACCGCAGGGTCCCGCCGTAGACAAAACCTTCCTCGCCCTCGGCGCAGCTGACCGTCACGTCGGTACCGGTCGGGATCTTCTCGGTTGCGTCACCCGTGCCGACGACGGCAGGAATGCCGAGCTCGCGGCTGACGATAGCGGCGTGCGAGGTCCTCCCTCCGCGATTGGTCACGAGGGCGGCGGCCGTCTTCATCACAGGCTCCCAGTCCGGCGTGGTCGTGTCCGATATCAGGATCTCGCCCGGATTGAAGGTGGAGAGTTTGGAAACATCGGTGATGACGCGAGCCTTTCCTGCGGCGATCGCATCACCGATGCTCTTCCCCGTAACCAGGACTGTTCCTCGCTCGTCCATACGGTACGTCTCCAGGACATCCCCTGTCTTCTGCGACTGCACCGTTTCGGGACGAGCCTGTACAATGAACAACTCCCCGGTTTCGCCGTCTTTCGCCCATTCGATATCCATCGGCACCGGTTTGCCGGATTTCTCTGAGTAGTGGTCCTCGATGGTGAGCGCGTATCCGGCGAGTGCCAGCACATCCTCATCGCCGATACAGAACTTCTTCCGATCGGCCTCCGGCACCTCGACATTCCGGGTCACCTCTTTTGCCCCGCCGTGGCCGTAGATCAGTTTCATCTTTTTATCGCCGAGATTCTTCCGGACAAGCGCCCGAAAGTCTTTCCGGAAGGTCGGTTTGAAGACGTAGAACTCGTCGGGGTTGACGGCGCCCTGGACGATATTCTCACCAAGTCCGTACGACCCGGTGATGAGTATCACGTCCCGGAATCCGGTGTCGGTGTCGAGCGTGAAGATGACCCCGCTCGAAGATAAGTCCGAGCGCACCATCTTCATGACCCCGACCGAGAGGGCGACCTTGAAATGATCGAAATGGTTGTCTACCCGGTATGCAATCGCCCGGTCGGTGAAGAGGGAGGCAAGGCATTTGCTCACTGCTTCCCGCAATGCCTGGTAGCCGCGGATATTCAGGTAGGTCTCCTGCTGGCCGGCGAACGATACCGTGGGCAGGTCTTCAGCCGTGGCGGAGCTCCTGACCGCAACATCAATATCCGGCCCGTACTCGTCGCAGAGCAGATCGTACGCGGTCTTCACCTCGGCCCAGAGATCGTCCGGGATGCCTGCCCCGAGGATGAGGTCGCGTGCACGTTTTCCCCGTCTCGCAATATCGGCGACATTGTTCCGATCCAGCCCTTCCATGGCAGACTTCATGTCGTCGAGTATTCCTCCGGATGTCAGCACGTGCCGGTATCCGTCGGCGGTGATGGCGAATCCGTCGGGGATCTTCACGCCTTTCGCAGTCAGTTCACCGTACATCTCGCCGATTGAGGCGTTTTTCCCGCCGACCAGAGGAACATCTTCGTTTCTGATCTCCTCGAACCAGCGGATATACTTTGCATCCTGTTTCATGCTCTACTCCCCCTACCGTGCCGCCGGTGCGGCCTGCGTATCATCCTTCATCCCGGTATGCCATGTACGAAGCGAGGTCGACCATCCGCCGGGCATACCCGAACTCGTTGTCGTACCAGACCATGACCCGGGCCATCCGCCCGTCGACAACGCCGGTGGACAGTCCGTCGACGATGCCGGAATGCGGGTCGCCGATGATATCCACCGAGACGAGGTACTCCTCCGTGTACGACAGGATGCCTTTCATCTGCCCCTCGGCAGCCGCTTTCATGGCTGCATTCACCTCGTCCGCGGTCGCCTCCCGCTTCAGCTCTGCGACGATATCGATGATCGATCCATCCGGAATGGGCGCCCGCACCGCGACCGCGTCCATCTTCCCGGCAAGCTCCGGCAGGACACGCGTGGTGGCGATTGCGGCGCCGGTCGTCGTCGGGATCAGGGAGACCGCCGCGGCACGCCCGCGGCGCACCTTCTTTGCGGCCTTATCGACCAGTGCCTGGGTGGCGGTATAGGCGTGAATCGCCGTCGCCATCAGGTGATCGACACCGAAGGCATCGTTGAGCACCTTTGCTGCTGGCGCCAGAGCGTTAGTCGTGCAGGATGCGTTTGAGACGACGGTGTGGTTCTCCGGATCGTAGGCTGCTTCGTTGACACCCAGCACAACCGTCAGATCGGGGTTGTGCGAAGGTGCGCTGATAATGACCCGGGACGCCCCTGCCTCCAGATGCTTTGCAGCGTCGTTCCTGTCGGTGAACCTTCCTGTGCATTCGAGTACCAGGTCCACGCCGAGATCGTTCCACGGAAGGGCGGCGGGGTTCCGCTCGCCGAGCACGGCAACCTCCCGCGGCCCGAACAGGAGGCGATCCGGCCCCGCCTCGACCGGGAAGGGCGCTCTTCCGTGCACCGAGTCATACTTCGTCAGGTAGGCGAGTACCTCAGGCGTTTTCGGATCGTTGACCGCAACGATCTCGATGTTGCCCGGCGGGTCGGTCAGGTAATTGGAGAGAGCCATCCGCCCGATACGCCCAAATCCATTGATTGCAACCTTTTTCATGCCGCATCCCCCTTGCCGGAAAAGGGTTCCTGATCCCGGGCGTATATAGTATCTTGCTCTCACCACCCCCAAAGTCGATCAGGAGGCTGCGCGCCGCATCCCGGGATCGATCGCTGTTATGCGTGCAAACACCTCTTCCCGCTTTGCTGCGACGGCACCGGCGTCTTCCGCCTCCAGGTTGAGCCGGAGGACGGGTTCGGTGTGAGAGGGGCGGATATTGAACCACCACGACGGGTAATCGATCGTCAGGCCGTCGAGGTGATCGATCCCCGCGTCGCCGTAGCGTTCCTCAAGGCCGGCAAGGACGGCGTCCTTGTCCGTCACCCGGATGTTAATCTCGCCCGTCGACGCGTACTTCTTCAGCGGTGCGACCAGGCGGGAGAGCGGTTCCTGTTCTGCGGAGAGGAGGTTGAGCATCCGGATCATCGTCATCACGGCGTTGTCGGTGTAGCCGGTATCGCGGTAATAGTAGTGCCCGGAGAGCTCTCCCGCGAACAAAGCCTCTTCCTCGCGCATCTGTGCCTTGATAAACGCATGGCCTACCCTGCACCGCACAGCCTTCCCTCCGAGCCTCACGATCGTCTCCGGGACGACGCGGCTCGATCGGAGGTCGTAGAGGATCGTTCCCCCGGGATGGCGCTGTAAAAACGCCTCGGCGATAAGCGCCGTCACCAGATCTTCCGGGACGCGATTCCCCTCTTCGTCGATGAACCCGCATCGGTCGGCGTCCCCATCGAATGCGACGCCGATATCGGCCTGCTCGTTCAGTACCGCAGCCTGCAACTCAAGGGTCGTCGAGGGGATCAGGGGATTCGCGATATGGTCGGGGAACCTGCCGTCGGGTTCGATGTCCCTGAAGGTAAACGTCCATTCCGGGACCCTCGCCGCGATGCGGGGGACTTCCGGCCCGGCCATGCCGTTGCCGGCATCGACGACGATCTTGAGCGGCGGGCCCGACCGGACGAACGAAAGGAGCATCTCGATATAACGTTCCATTGCGGAGAGCCGGCGGTACTTGCCGGTTATAGGCCGTGGCGGAACAGGTGGCGATTTCCCGACCAGACGTTCCAGTGCTGGCAGGTCTCGATCCCCGCCGAGCGGGATCGCGTTCTCGCGGCAGAGTTTGAACCCGTTCATCCGACCGGGCAGATGCGATGCCGTTACCATGGCACCTCCGTCGAACTTGCCGTCGATGATGGCATAGTAGAGGAGCGGCGTGCTCACCATCCCGATATCGGTCACCGACGCTCCGGCAGAGAGCGCCCCCTCGATGAAGGCTTCGGTCAGTGACGGCGAGGAGAGCCGCATGTCCCGCCCGACGACGATCGCCTCTGCGTGCAGGAGCCTGACGAAACCGGCACCGATCCGGCGGCCCATGTCCTCATCAAGCTCGTCCGGGTATGCGCCCCGGATATCGTATGCCCGAAAGATCGCTCCCATACTTATCATCCCCGTGGGGGAGTCCCCGGTGCGGCCTGCTCTGCCGCCGGGGATATACACGAAGCCCATATCATCCATCACGATCCTCTGATCCCCATTGTGCCTCGGCGGCTCGTGATCCTCCTTCGCTCTTTAATATCTATCGTACGGGCACGGGAACACAGGGTCTCCCGTCCCGGTATAACTCGCCCGGCAAGGAAGAGTAAGGAGGAGAGAGACAATCGAACAACCAGCAGAGCCGGATGGAGCGGTTCTGGTAGGATGCGAGTGGAGCCCCCTCCGCACTACAGTGCCGACCTGCCGGTCGTGATTTCATCACTATGTTTATGTAGATGCGGATGAAGCATCCCATCACCTGACGAAAAGCTGTTGAACGCGCGATTTGTGTCCCGACAGGTACGGAACGTACGTGCTTCGTGCCTCGTCCGGGAATGACCATCCGTTCCGGGCCTATCTGCTCCGGAACAAACTGGCTCGAACATCAAACAGGGGATGGAGCATGAAACCACAGGGCGGAAAAACAAAGAGATCGGGTCTCACACCGTTCGTCTATATTGCCGTTGCAATAGCGGCCATCGGGGGGATCCTCTTCGGGTACGACACAGGGGTCATTTCAGGAGCGATCCTCTTCATCACCGGGGATTTCGGCCTCTCTCCGACCCTGGAAGAGGTGGCGACCAGTTCGGTGCTCGTCGGCGCGATTCTGGGTGCGATAGCCGGGGGCCTCCTTGCCGACCGGATCGGGCGGCGCCTCTCGATCGTCGCTGCATCGGCCGCCTTCCTTGCGGGCACGGGTGTCGTCGTCATTGCCGCGGATCTGCCCGTCTTCCTCGTCGGCCGCGTGCTAATAGGCATGGCCATCGGTGTCGCGTCGTTCGTCGTTCCTCTCTATATATCGGAGATCGCACCTTCAGCGCTCCGCGGCGGCATGGTGTCGCTCAACCAGCTTTTCATCACTATCGGGATTCTCGTATCCTACGGGGTCGATTACCTCTTCTCAGCAAGCGGCGACTGGCGCGCCATGTTTGCATTCGGTGCAGTGCCGGCCACGATTCTCCTCATCGGGATGCTCCTGCTCCCGGGCAGTCCCCGGTGGCTCGTGGCTCATCAGCAGCCGGACCGGGCAGCCGGCGTTCTCCAGAAGATCCGTGGAACCCGGGACGTATCGGGCGAACTCGACGATATCGGGCGGTCGGTCAAGGCGCAGAAAGCCGGCAGCTGGTCCGACCTGCTGGCATCGTCGATGAGAATGCCCCTGATCGTCGGTCTCGGCCTGGCCATCCTGCAGCAGCTGACCGGCATCAATACCGTCATCTACTACGCCCCGACGATCTTCCAGTTTGCCGGACTGCACTCTGCCGGGGCCTCGATCGCAGCGACTGCGGGCGTCGGTGTCGTGAACGTCCTCTCCACCGCCGCTGCCGTCGTGCTCGTTGACCGGGCAGGGCGCCGCCCCCTTCTCTTAGTGGGAATCGGCGGCATGGTTGTGAGCCTTGCCGTGCTCGGGGCGGGGTTTGCTTTAGGTGGGACGGTTCAGGGCGGCAATCTCCTGGGGCTGATTACCGCGGTCAGCCTGATGGCATACGTCGCCTCGTTTGCCATCGGCCTTGGACCGGTCTTCTGGCTGCTGATCTCTGAGATTTATCCGCTCAATGTACGAGGGCGTGCCATGAGCGTCGCAACCATCGCCAACTGGGCTGCGAACTTTCTCATCACCCTGACATTCCTGACACTGGCCGGGGCATTAGGGCGGGCAGGCGTCTTCTGGCTCTACGCACTCGTGGGCATTTTTGCATGGTTCTTCGTCCTCAGGCTGGTGCCGGAGACAAAAGGACTCACACTTGAAGAGATCGAAGAACATTTCAGAGCCGGTCGCCATCCTCGTGAACTGAGGAGTGCACCAAAACAACAATAGGATTGCTATGCCGGATACTGTCCAGGGAAACCGGTCACAAATTCCCATGCAGTCCCGTCGCCGTGAAGGCGCATCCAGTGATGAGTACCGGCCAATCGAAGACTACGGGGTGATCGGGAACGGTCACACCGCGGCGCTCGTCAGCAGCAGCGGTTCAATCGACTGGCTCTGCTTCCATCGGTTCGATTCGCCGTCGCTGTTTGCCCGTATTCTCGATCCGGATCGCGGCGGCTACTGGAGTATACAGCCGGAAGAACCGTTCGATAGTTCGCACCGGTATCGGGAGGCGACAAACATCCTTGAAACGACATTTCAGTGTACCAGTGGGACCCTGGTCCTGCAGGATTTCATGGATATTGCAAGCGTTGCCCGCTTCCGCCGGCTTCCGGCTCCCGGCTGGATTGTACGCATCGCGGAATGCACCGACGGGAAGATAGCGATTGTCTGCGATTGTCTGCCCCGTCCGAATTACGCCCGCACGCAGCCGGATTTTGCACTTTACGGGAACCAGGCAACGTTCGGGACGTATACGCTCACCGGACCGGCGGCATGGCAGGTAGACGATGCGAACGAAGCATTGACCTGCCGGATCGTGCTTCACGCCGGTGAAACGGCGGCTTTCACACTCGTGACAGAGGACGATGCCGCCCTGCCGCAGCTTGATCCGGCAGATGCCCTGAATGTGACGACCGATTACTGGCGGAAATGGAGCGGGAAATGCACATACCGTGGACCGTACCGCGATGCCGTGATCCGCAGCGCTCTCACCCTTCAGCTGATGACCTACGAACCGTCCGGCGCTATCGTTGCCGCACCGACGACATCGCTCCCCGAAACATTCGGTGGCGAGCGGAACTGGGATTACCGCTTCACCTGGATTCGTGATGCATCTTTCACGCTTTATGCGCTGCTCCTTGCCGGCTACCTCGATGATGAACGGCCGTTCTTCGACTGGCTTGTGCGTACGGTCGAATTGAAAGGAACGGGTATCTCGATCCTGTACCCGATTGTCCCGGAGAGCGGAACCACCGAAGAGATACTCGACAGTTTCCGGGGGTACCGGGACTCCCGTCCGGTGAGGATCGGGAACGGGGCAGCGGTCCAGGAGCAGCTCGATGTCTACGGAGAGGTTATGGGTGCAATACAGTTCGCCTGGCGGATCGGGAAGTACGATCCGACACCGATCTGGGAGACGGTACGGCAGATGCTCGATTGGGTGACCGATCGCTGGCATGATCGGGGTAGCGGGATCTGGGAGGTCCGGGGCGGCGTGCGGCATTTCGTTTACAGTAAAGCCATGATGTGGTTCGCTCTCAACTGCGGAATCGACATTGCGGAAGGTATGCGGCTCCCGGGCAATGTTGAAGACTGGCGACGCGAACGTGACCTGATCCGGGAGGAAGTGTTAGATAAGGGGTGGAGCGATGAACTGGGCGCATTCAAACAGTCGTACGAAGACGAACGCCTCGATGCCGCGAACCTGCGTCTCTCTTCCATCAATTTCATCGAGGGGGACGATCCGCGGATGCTCTCGACGATAGGTGCCACGCTCAAGCACCTCGTTGTCGACGACCTCTGCTATCGCTATATCGACGCTCCGGAAGGTGTGACCGGGAAGGAGGCGTCTTTTGTCGTCTGCACGACCTGGCTTGTCAACGCGCTGATACGTGCCGGGCGCAAGAAAGAGGCGCACCGGATATTCAGGAATCTTCTTGCACGCGCCAGTTCGCTCGGCCTCTACGCTGAAGAAGTCGAACCGCTGACCGGAATCCACCGGGGCAACTTCCCGCAGTCGTTCTCGCACATCGGGATCATCAACGCCGCCGTTTCACTCGCTCACGCGGGATACGTCGGCACGGTCAGTCCGCACCACGCTGCCGCCGCAGATGCTGCAGGACATGGCGGCGGAGGTAAGCGCAGCCGCTGAATAGGGACGGGCGGCACCCTCCCTGCCGCTCCCTCCTGCGCATCTTCCTGAAAATTCCGGATACATGCATTCACCGGTGATCCGCACCGGAAGAAGACGTGAAAGAGACTGCAGTTCCTCCGTTGCTCAGGAAGGGCATGACAGGGATTCCGCGTCCCGCCGATGCCGACGAAAGCACCCGCCAGGTACCGGACATTCCCCTCCGGCGGTCCATATCTCTGTCCGGGCAGATCCGGACACGGCGGGAACTGCTGTCAGTAATCTTTTTGCATACTCTGCCGAAAGGGGGAACACAATGCAGAACGGAGCACATCGAACCAAAGGGTTGAGCATATACGCCGCCATCGCATTTGCGGTAGGGAACATGGTGGGCGCCGGGGTTTTCGTGCTGAGCGGCCTCATCGTGGATATCGCCGGTCCTTCGGCGGTCGTCTCGTACCTCCTCTGCGGGCTCCTCGTTGTCTTCTCGGGTCTCTCCTACGCAGCGCTCGCCAGCATCTATCCCGAGGACGGGGGCGGATATCTCTACGCCCGGCGCATCCTTGGGTCCTATCCGGGTTTCCTCGCGGGATGGGCGATGTACATCAGCGTCACCATCGCCACTGCCTTCGTTCTCCTCGGATTCGGGATCTACGCAAACCTCCTGACCGGAATGAACCTTGATCCGCGATATGGCGCTGTTGTCGGCCTCGTGCTGCTCACTGCCCTCAACCTCCGGGGGATCGCGGAAGCAGGGAAGATCGAAGTCGCCCTTGTCGCCTCGAAAGTGGCGATCCTCGGTGCCCTGATACTGTTCGGGCTCGTTCACATCCAGGCCTCCGACTTCACGCCGCTCCTCCCCGGGGGCGTGGGCGGCATGCTGCAGGGAGTGGCGATGATCTTTTTTGCCTACATCGGGTTTCAGGTCGTGGCCATGATGGGGGGAGAGGTGAAAGGCTCCTCGAAAAATGTGCCGCTTGCCACTCTTGCCTCCATCGGCATCGTGGCGCTGATATATACGGGAGTCATCATCGCGCTGCTCGCGGCACGGCTCCCCTCGTACGGGAGCGAGAGTGTCTTCGACGCAGCGGTCGTCCTCTTTGGATCGGCCGGCGGGATTATCGTTGCACTGGGAGCGCTTTTCTCGACGCTCTCGTCCGCGAATGCCAATATCATCGGGGCTTCGAGAATAATCCTGGAAATGGCGAGCGAAAGACAGATCCCGGGGAGATTTGCCCGGATCTGGAACGGCCAGCCGATCAATTCCATCCTGCTCGGGGCCGGCCTCGGGCTCCTCCTCATTCTCATCGGGAATCTCTCTTTCATTGTAGAACTCACCAATGTCACGATCCTCAGCACCATGACGCTCGTAAACCTGAGCGCCATTATTCTTGTGAGGCGGAGGGCTCTGCTTCCCCCGGATAGGAGTTATTTTTCCGTTCCGTTCGGCATACTCTTTCCGCTGCTGGGCGCCACATCCTGCGTGGCGATGCTCCTCACCCTCGCACCGCCGATCATCCTGCTCGGTATCGGTGTCCTGTTGACGGGTTCGATCCTCTTCGTCCTCGAGGATACCCCGGAAGGAGAGAGGGTTGTCCAGGAGATACGCCTTCTGCTTCGCCGGCCTGCGGAAGACGTCTCCGAGGACCCGGGCAGATTGCGGGTTGAGGTGCCCTGAACGCTCTCCCGTCGGACAGCACCCAGCATCGGATTTGAGCATGACGAACCGTCTCTCGCAACAGGGATCTGCTGCCGATAGGAGGCCAGCCGAGCTCCGTCACCGGGACGGCTCCGCAGGGGTGCGAGGATGGTCAGGTCCCGCTTCCGGCGGCGCCGGGAACCGGGCACCCATCTCGTCCTCCAGGGCATCGAGAAACGCCACGAGGAACGCGTGCCTGCGTTCGGCGATGCTCCGGGCGCTTTCGGTGTACATAAGATCCCTCAGGTTCAGCAGTTTTTCATGGATGTGGCCGGTTGCATCCGTGATGCCGCGTCCCTGTTCTCCGGATTGCATGAACGTCCTCGCGATCCCGACTGCGCCCATCGCGTCCAGGTTGTCCGCGTCCGAGAGTATCCGGGCCTCTTGCGTCCCAGGGGCTATCCCGGAGCTGTACCTGTGCGCACGGATGGCGTGGGCGATGCCGGCGATGCGGTCCGGCGGGTAGTGGATGGAGCGGAGGAAGGACTCCGCCATCGCCGCTCCTGCCTCTTCATGGGGGACGCCCGTCTCCTCCTCGAGGGGTCGCGCGATGTCGTGGAAGAGAGCGGCCGGGATGAGGACCGCCATATCCGCACCCTCGCGGGCGCCGATCATCTCGCAGAGGCGCACGACCCTCTTGGTATGGTCGAACCCGTGCGCCCCCGGCCCCCGGATCGCCGTTCCGACGTAATCGAGTATCTTTTCCATCTTCTCGTCCATGACAGATCTCTGTTTTCCGGGATCGAAAAGGTTCCCTTTCAGTCGGCCCTGTTCCCGTGTTCGTGCCGCCACCGCCACCCAGGTCCGGTCGTTGTCCCTCACCGGTGTCCCGCAACAGATTTTGTGGGACACATAATGCATATTGTGGCCCACAAATTTCATTGCGGATCGCAGATGACCCACAACCGGTCCCCCGGTCAAGGTTTCCAGGTGTCCTGGTACGTGCAAGGCCCGTTGTGTATATCGGAGCGGGGTTTTGATACACACAAGCAGGTTGCCGATACGAGAATATTCACAACCTGTCTCCCTCGGTGATGGCAATCAGGCGTGGAAAGACATAGGTCGTGGCACGCCGACCTCCCCCCTCTGCAAGGACGGCGATGATGTCCTGTTCCCGGAGTTGCTGGAGGATCCTGTTCGCCGTCTTCTTCGGGATCCCTGTCTGCTCGTAAAACTCGGGCGGAATGAAGATCGGCGTCCCGAAGATCGCATCGATTGCGGCGACGGCGTACTGCGACCGGGTCACCTCCGGCACCGTCCGTTTCATCTCGTCGTAGAGATCGAGGATTGCCTTTGCTTTTTTGCCGTTCTCCTCCGCCTGCTCCTCGATGGCATGGAGGAAGAACGTTATCCAGCCGTTCCAGTCCCGGTCCCGGGAGACCGCGAGCAGCCGCTCGTAGTAGACCGGCCGATGCCGTTCGAGGTAGGCGCTGACATAAAACATCGGGCTTGCAATCAGCCCCTTCTCGTACATGATCAGCGGGACGAGCATCCTCCCGATACGCCCGTTGCCGTCGCAGAACGGGTGGATTAGTTCGAACTGCGCCTTCAGGACGGAGAGCTGGACGAGGACGTCCTTCTCCTCTCGCTGCAGGTACGCCTCCCAGTCATCGAGCGCCCCGGGAACGATCCCGGGTGCCGGCGGGACGAATATCGCGTGCTCGATCTGCGCATCCCGCCCGATGAAGTTCTGGATCTCCCGGATGCACCCCGGCTCCCTGTCCATGCCCCTGCTGTCGGTCAGGAGGATGCGGTGCAGGTCGCAGATCAGGGCCGTATCCAGCCGCCGGGTCTTGAGGGCATCCACCGCAACGTTGAGTGCCTCCCGGTAGTTGATGATCTCCTGGATGTCGGCAAGGGTGGTATCGCTGATCCGCTCCCGCGGGTTCGCCTCGAACCGCAGGACATCCTCGAGCGACGCCTGCGTCCCCTCGATTCGGGACGACAGCACCGCCTCCTGCGTCAGGAGCGGGGAGAGCAGGAGTCCGGGGTTCGGGATCGCCTGGAAAATACCGTCGTACCGGGCGAGGGCACGGTTCGCCGACGCTATTTGCGGGATGTAGGCCTCCCAGTCGATACCCTCCGGGGGCAGCGGCTCCGGCACGTAGGGCGCAGCCGTCATGTAGTCGCTGCCTCCTCACGGACCGCCGTGAACCCGTCGGGAGTAGGAAAACTGGCGATGTGCCGGAGATCCTTCATATAATTATCCGGTGGTGCGAAAGAGTATTAACATTGATTGTTTGCGATTGCAACGTTCGCCGTATGCCTGTATGCCGCACGGTCGATTGAAACGGCAGTCGCCGGTGTAATTGCATGATTTTTACATCCTTTCGAATTTAATGTCGGCACTATGCTGTATGGCGTTTACCGCCCTTCCAGCACCTCGACCAGTAAGCCGATGGCCGGGTGCCCGCCCGTCAAAGCCTGTCCCCCGAGGCCTGCTGCAAGGATGCCGTGATCCAGCGGAATTTCACAGATGATCCGGGAAGGATCCGCAATTCCCTCTCGCATCCGGGCGGTCATGGCTGGATCTGCCTTGTTCAGCACATAATAGAGCGGGACGCCGATATTCCCTGCCATTCCCGTAATCTTCTCTGCGAGTCGCAACGACTCGAATGAGGGGTCGAGCACCATGAGAATCACGTCGGCTTCCTGATCGATTCCGCGGCCGAAGTGCTCGATCCCCGCCTCGGTGTCTGCGATAACAACATCGTTGTCACCGAGGTGAAGGTATTTAAGAAACTGCGTGGCGAGCATTCCCATCGGGCATGCACACCCCTCTCCCGCGTCGTGGATCTTGCCGATGGCGACGAGCCGAACGCCATGGTCTTCGGCGACATAGTCCTTCGGAAGGCCGTCGAGCGTCCATACCTCCTCTATCAGATGGATGGATGCAAAATCGGGCATCGCTGCCATGATCTTCGCCCCCATGGCCTTCTTGCCCCCGAAGTAGTTCATCAGGTCGGGTGGTGCGTCCGTCCCGAGCAGGCGGTGCAGTCCGAGGTTCGACTCGTCGGTATCGACGACCAGCACGGGGCGGTTCCTCCGTGCATACTCACGTGCGAGCAGGGCAGTGAGAGTGCTCTTTCCGCTGCCCCCTTTTCCGCAAATAGCGATTTTCATTCCTTTTTCACTTCCTTCGTTTGTATGTTTCAGTGTTCATGACAGTTCGTTTAGGTGTGCAGAGTTCGGACGATTTCCAGATACCCCAGCATAAGCGTGTCAATCACCCGATCCGTCGTGTTTTTTGTCGGTATCGTAGACTCTCCCAGGAAAACCGGTATTTTCTCTTATAAGTCCTTGTGAAATTCTCCCGCAAACCCCACCACCAGGCCCACGAAGCCCGAGGTGAACGGCACAACCGCACGGCCGAACCCCCACTCCACCAGCATATCCCGGAACCAGGAGACCGAGGTGAACTCGGGGCTATGCTTATCCCGTTGTGCAATCATGCCCTGGATAACGTCGTCGGAAGCTCCCCCCCGCTTCATACCCCGGCACCAGATCTCCCTTTGTACCTGCTCCTCCCAGTCGTGTTCAGCCCGGAAGATGTCCCCGCAGATGAACCGACCTCCCGGCGAAAGCACCTGCAAAGCCCGGCGGGCGACCATAACCCGGTCATCCCGTGGGACATGGTGAAGACAGAGGGAGGTGACGATCGCATCGTAGCGATCCGTCGGCCATGCATCCCGCAGATCCTGTGCAAGAAACTCGACCCCGGCGAGATCGGGTTTTGCCGCTGCCGCCTTCAGCATCTCCCGGGAAAGGTCAATCCCGGTTATCTCCGTATCGGGGTATTCCTCCTGGATCATCGCGGTGAGGATCCCGGTCCCACAGCCCAGTTCAAGAACCCGCCGTGGATGAGGGGGCAGGTAGTCGATGATGGTGGCAAGAAGGAGAGGCTGGCTGGGGACGATGGCCCTGATGAGACGGTCGTACTCTTCTGCCTCCATGACTCCGTGGATCTGGTGTGCTTCACCAGCCTTCCTGTATGTTCGTTCCGGGTTGTCCATAGGTAAAACTCCTGAATGTGGTGGGAAATAATTACGCTTATTTCATACGTAGTCTGAATGAACAATTATTAAATATTATCTCTACAGACGATAATCCATGGCTGCAAAGACCCATCCCCACTGCAAATACTATAATATCAAAAATGATTTCTCCATAGCCGACCTTGCTGCCTTTCACGGCCACCTGGGCCCGTATATCGTCCTTGGGTATCGGATCGGGAAGTATGTGCGGAGTAGTTTCTGCGACGATCCGTTCCGGATGAAGGCCGAAATTCGCTGCGCCGGGGTGCCTCCCCAGTCCTGCCTGGCAGACGGAGTCCAGCTCGGGAGCGGGTGTACGCTGGGGAAGCGGAACATCGAGATCATCCCCTCGGAGACCCTCAGTTGCGTTTTTGAGGCGGATGGAAGACGTATCACCGTCACTCCGCGCCCGTTCCCCCTCCCGAAGAGGGATATGGATTACGAGGCCGCAATCGAGGCCGTGGCCGAGGAGATGTACTCCAGGCGTGACGATGAACTCTTCGACCTCGCCTCCTCCTGAAGGGCCATGACTCCATCGGACCCAATCATCAGGCTTGAAAACGTGTATACCGCTTACGAAGGGGCGGACCGCCCCACCCTGACGGATATTTCCCTCTCAATAGGGAAAGGCGAGTTCGTGGTGATAGGCGGCCCGAACGGGGCCGGGAAGACCACGCTGCTCGAGACCATCAACGGGATGCTCCCCATCACCCACGGAAAGGCTACCGTATGTGGGCAGGACGTGCGGGGGGACGGGGTGCAGGTGCGGTGCCGGGTCGGCTACCTCCTCCAGAACTTTGCCTTCGACCCACTCACGCCGTTCACGGTCGAGGAGGTCGTCCTGATGGGACGCTACGGCACGATCGGGCTCTTCAGGAAGCCGGGCAAGCAGGACTACGACGCGGTGCGAATAGCCCTGCAAAGGCTTGGCATCGAGGATCTCGCCATCCGCCCCATCGGGCAGCTCTCCGGCGGGCAGCAGCAGAAGGTGCTCATGGCCCAGAACCTGGCCCGCAATCCTGAAGTTCTCCTCCTGGACGAGCCCTTCTCCAATCTGGACATGTTTGCCCGCGAGGAGATCAACCGCCTCCTTGCTCGTCTGGTCAGGAGCGGGATAACTGTGCTGATCGTATCGCATGCCTTCGACGACCTGCCCGATGGGCCGGTGCGGGTTGTGGTGATGCAGGAGGGGACGATCGTGGTCAGCCGGGAGTGCTCCCCAAAAGAGGTGGAGCAGGTCGTCCGGAGTGCCGGAAAGGTGGCTTCGCATGCTTGAGTTCATCATTCAGAACAACATCGTCTGCCATGCCGTGGAGGCCATGCTCTTCGCCTCCGTCGCCTGCGCCGTCCTCAGCGTGATCATCACCCAGGTGCAGATCTCCTCCATCGGGTTTACCATGGCCCATGCCGCCTTCGCCGGTGCGGCGGTGGGGATGTTCCTCTCCATCAATCCAACCGTCTGTTCCATCGTGGCCGGCGTCAGCGTCGCCTTCCTCATCGGCCCTCTCTCGGATAAGGCCCGGCTCTCTCCCGATACGTCGCTCGGGCTGCTGTTTGGAATCTGCATGGCCGTGGCCATCTTCTTCATCGCCTACATGCAGACACTCGGGCAGGGTTTCTCCGCCATGGGCCTCCTCTTCGGGGACGTCATCTCCCTCTACCGCGAAGAAGTATACCTCCTTGCAGCCATCTGCATCGTGGCGATCGCCTTCATCGTCGTCCTCTACAAGGAGATCACCGCGATCATCTTTGATCGGAGGATCGCGGAGTCGGTCGGGATCCGGGTGAAACCGGTTTACTACGCGATGCTCTTTGTCATTGCGCTCACCGTCGCCCTCTGCCTCCCCATCATCGGGGGTCTCCTCCTCTACGTCTGGCTGGTCGCCCCGGCGGCAATCGCTCTCCAGTTCTGCAACCGGCTTTCCGCGATGTTCGTAGTCGCCCCGACTGTGGCCGCCGTGATCAGCATATCCGGCGCCCTTGTCGGCCTGGAATATTCCCTACCTGTTGCCCCCCTGACTGCCGTTCTCTTCTCCGTCGTCTTCATCGCCGCGGTTCTCCTCTCACCCCGGCGGCGCGTCACGTTTCGCAAAATTTAATACTTTAATCATAACTATTCTCAACATGAATCGAATTCGTATCTTTTCTTTCCTACTTGCCCTACTTTTCGTAGCACCTGGGGTGAATGCCCTTACGGTGGTCTCCACGACCACCGTTCTCTGGGACCCCATCCAGTATATCGGCGGAGAGAAGGTCGAAGCCATCTACATCGCCGACCCGACCATCTGCCCCCACATGCAGGCGGACATCATCCCGAACCGTATCCAGCTGGAGAAGGACTTCATCCGTGATGCCGACCTCTTTGTTGCCCACAACGGGTCGGTCGATCAGTCCTACGTAATGCCGTATGTCGCCGATTTCATGACTGCCAACGACTACGGCTCAGTGGAGTGGGTGACCCTGGAGAATCCTTCAATGATCTGGAACACGCCGTCGGGGGCAAAAAACCTCTCCGGCGAGGTGGCGGGATGGCTGATCGCTGCAGACCCGGCAAACCGGACGTACTACGAAGCACGGCTGGACGATTACCTTGCAGAGATCGATGCCGCAGATCTCTCCTCAGAGGAGCAAAAGGTGATTCCCGGGCAGGATGCCGTGGTGATGGTGTGGCAGCAGGACGCAGCGGTCGGCTGGCTCGGGCTGGACCTGGTATCCATCTATGCACCGGACTTCTATCAGGGTGGAAAATTCACCCCGCGGGTCGTCGTTGACGATATCCGCAACCATCCCGAAAAATACCGGCACGTGGAGTACGTCATCGAGAACATGCAGTCGGGGGAGCTGGCAAAAGGCCTTGAGGAGGCGCTTCACGACAACGGGGTGCCTGTAGAGCGGGTCATATTCACCAACTTCCCCAGGTCGCTCCCGGGCGTCGACTCGCTCCCCGATGTCATCCGCTACAACAAGGGCCTGGTCACCCCGGTCGAGATCGCATCGGCAGCGGAGGAGACCGCACCGGCTCAAACCAGCGCACCACTCCCCGGAGCGCTGGCCGTTGCAGCAATCCTTGGAGCCGGCTCCCTCTTGCTGCTCACCCGCAGGCGGTAGGAATCGCTTTCACCATTTTTTGATTCTGGAGGAAAAAACATGGAACAACTGAATGAGATCACGAAAACCGATCTACTGCTGCCGGGTTTTCAGGGCCGCGGGCGCACCCGCCCGGGCATCGCTGCCGGAAGGGGGGAACCATGAACGTCGACCTGAATCCCATTGGGTATGTCTCTTCGCCGTATAAGAGAAAAAGGGATGCCCCGCGGCAGGGCAGGCTGACCGACACCGAAACGGAGATCGTCATCGACGAACGATACCTCCCCGGCCTTTTCAGGGTCGAGGAGAAGAAGCATCTCTTCGTGCTCTGCTGGTTTGACCGGTCCGACCGGACCGCACTCCGTGCGACGCCGCCGCACAACCCGGTGGAGCATGGCGTGTTTGCAACCCGCTCACCCAACCGGCCGAACCCGATCAGCCTGTCGCTCGTCGATGTCATCGATATCACGGGCGGGAGAATCCGGGTCAGGGGACTGGAAGCTCTCGACGGGACGCCGGTCCTCGATATCAAACCCTACTCGGAGGAGATAGACTGCCCGAAGTGATTGGATAGGGCCGGGAGTCCGGCCGCTTCATTCCAGCAATTTTTCCGGGGAATTCCCCGGCGTGTTTCGAGTTCTCCCGATACCCGGGAGCAACCTGAAAAATGAGCGCCCCTTCACTTCAACCCGATCAACCGTGCCGAGTTGGCAATCACCGGGATCGAAGAGAGTTCGTGCAGGAGCGCCCCGGTCACCGGTGTCAGGATGTTGAAGACGGTAAGGCACACGGCAAGGAGAAGGACTCCAACGGCAAAGATGAGGTTCTGCCGGATGGTCCGGAGGGTTTTTTGCGATGTGCCGATGAGATACGGGAGTTTGAGGAGCTCGTCGGATAAGAGCACCACATCCGCGGTCTCGATGGCAACGTCCGTGCCGGCATGGCCCATCGCCACTCCAGCATCAGCGGTCGCAAGCGCCGGGCCGTCGTTCACCCCGTCGCCGACAAATGCCACCCGGTGCCCTGCGTCCTGAAACCGCTTCACAATCCCGACCTTCTCCTCCGGCATCATCTCGGCATGGGTCTCGGATATCCCGGTTACTTCTGCTATCCTGGCGGCTGTCTCCCGGTTGTCGCCCGTTACGATGACCGTCCTGATGCCCGCCTGGTTGAGGGCGGCAACGGTCTCCCGTGCATGCTCCCGAAGCGTGTCCTCAAAGACCAGGAGACCGCTTACCGCATGGTCGATCATCACGACGATGACACTCTTTCCCTCGCGGGTTCTGGCATCAGCTTCCCGGAGAGCGATCTCGGGAAGGGCGATCCCCATCTCAGAGAAGAGCCTCGGGCGCCCGAGCAGGATCGTGCGCCCGTCGGTTTTGGCCCTCACGCCAAGGCCTGTCAATAGTTCGCAGGATTCGGGATCCTGGACCGCGATCTCCTGCCCGGCGGCAGCCCGCACGATCGCCCTGCCTATCGGATGCTCGCTGAACATCTCGGCGGATGCGGCGTACCCTATCAGGCTGGTTTCGAGTACGTCATTGAAGGGAACCGCGTCGACGAGCCGCAGTTCCCCAAGCGTAAGCGTCCCGGTCTTGTCGAAGATCACGGTATCGACATGAGCCAGCGTTTCCACGGCTGCCCCCTTCTTCACGAGACTGCCCCTGAGCGCGGCATTCCCTATTGAGGCGACGAGTGCCGTCGGTGTCGCGAGGACGATTACGCACGGGCAGAAGACGATGAGCATTGTGATCGCCTGCAGGACGTTTCCGTTCCACCACCAGAGGAGCAGCCCCAGGATAATGGCGGCCGGCGTATACAACTTTGCGTAGCGGTCGAGCACCCGCTCGACGGGCGCTTTCTCCTCCTGGGCGTCCGCAACGAGCCTGCGGATCTGGCCGAGCGTGGTCTCGGTCCCGACCCGGGTTGCACGGACCTCGATCGCTCCGATCTCGTTGAGTGTGCCGGCGAAGACGGTGTCTCCTTTCTGCTTTTCCACCGGCACGCTCTCCCCGGTTATCGCCGACTGGTTGATGGCAGCCGTCCCGAACTGGATCTCTCCGTCGACAGCGATCCGCTCCCCGGAACGCACGATGAGAAGATCACCGACAACCAGCTCGTCGGGGGGAAGGGAAAGGTCTTTCCCGTTGCGCCGGACGGTTACCCGGTCGGGCAGCAGCCGGGCAAGCGCGTCGAGCGCCCGGTCGGCGCGGGCGGCGACGAGCTCTTCGAGCATCCCGCCAAGGAGGAGGAGCACGGCGACAACGGCAGCGGCGGAGTATTGCCCGATCGCGATTGCTGCGGCCGTAGCAATGGAGACCGGGATGTCGGCGGTGAAATCGCGTTCGCGGATCCCCTGGACGGCACTGTACCAGATGAACGAAGATCCCACCAGAGCGGCTGCAAGATATATCCAATCGGCATGGACTTCAGAAACAGGATCGGAGAAGAGACCGGAAACCTGGTACAGGACGGCAATCACCAGGAGAACGCCGCTGGCAAATGTGACGATCGTGCCGGGAGCAAGCAGGAATTCTTTGTAGTCCCGGAGAAGAGATCGGGGAGTGGCGATCGATGGCTGAAAAGAATCGTGCGTCAAATCCATTCTCGAATCACCATATCTGAGATACCGGAAAGGGGAGTCAATCGGGCGAAATGGACAGAAGCGTCCACCTGCGACATTCCTTTCAAGTATTAAAATTGTTAAAAGACCTCATACTTAATCTTATTTGTTTATCATGGCCTTCACACCGCCGGGGTCGGACCACTCCATCTACCTGGAACTGCATCGCCGGAGCCCCGGCCCTCTTCTGCACGGCAACCGCTCCTCAAGCGTAGATGTGACGCAGGGCGTTCAGGCCGCAACGAATGGCATCCGCCCCCGGTGGATACAGGCATGCCGCTCGATCGGGCAGACCCTTCGAACTTTACGACGAGGTCATCCAAAAATGCCTCTGCCGGGAGGGGGACACCCGCTCGAAACTCTTCGAGTTTCTCAAGCTCCCTCCGGTCGCACCTCCCCGGTCCCTCCCCCGCGTGGCGATACCTGGTGGGAAGCCGGGTCAAGAATCTGGCGCAGGATATTGCTTAATTCTCCTAGATCATACGTAAGAGCGTTCTAAATTATGTGGATCTTCAACCACGAGGTACTTTTGGGACGACTTCGACATTATCATCCGCGTGGCCGAAACGTCCGGGAAGGACACCGCCCGGCATCCCGGTCGGCGGGAACGGGGCCGTTGATGCTGCATTCCCCGTCGGTCTCGGTCTTCTTCGTATAGAGGGCGCAGTCGCTGCAGGTCGGCATAAAAAACTCTTTCCTGCCCCGGGGATATAGGTTTTTCCGGCCGGGCTACGAGGGCGGATCCGCCTTCTCCCACCAGATCTTCACCCGGGTCGAATGCCCGGGCACGATGACGGTATCCCCATCGGTTCTCGCGTACCCGTTCAGGTACTGCCTGAGCACCTCTTTCTGCTCCTCCGTCCCGGCGAAGCACCTCGGCGCGAAGTGATCGGCCGCCTCTTCGAGGTCTGCAAACCGGTTGATGTGCCGGAGGGGGAATGTCCTGATATTCGGGTAGATGCCCATCGAGTACAGCACGTTGTAGAGAATGTCGCATTTCGGGGAGGCAGTGAACGGCGAGCCGTGGAGGATAGGCCAGAGTTCCCGCGACATCGCGTCCCACGACGTCTCCCCGGCAAACCAGTAGATGAATACGTACCGGGAGGACGCCTCCTCCAGCTTCCTGACGGCCTCTTCGATATCGGGGACGTCGAGGGAGTACGACGCAAAGACGATATCGTACGGCGGGCTGAGATCGTCCGCCACGCTGACGTCCTCCCACCGTTTCGGCACCACGTCGATGTTGCCGATCTGCTCCGCGTCAATGTTCTCCTCGAGCACCGACCGCATCCCCTCCGAAGGTTCGACCGCCGTAACGTGGCCGGCCCGTCGGGCAATGGGAATGGCAAGGGCTCCCGGCCCCGCTCCGACGTCGAGCACGCGCGACGAGGGGGTTAAGAGCAGGCCCCGGAGTGTCTTTTCGATCCGCTCCCCGCTGTTCTCCTGCGCCATCCTGTAAAACCTGCGTGCCGCGTCTTTCGCGTCCCAGAAACTTGCATCTGTTGAGTTTCGGTTCGCTTCGCGGTGCCGCCGTCTCTGTTCTCTCCATACGGCGTTCCAGTCAATCGAGTGCACTTCCATGCATATCTTCCCGTTTTGTGAGCAGTATATTCCTGAATAGTCAATTCCCATCCGCCTCTCTGTGCCGTTCATAGAGGGCTTCAGGCTCTCCTGACGAACATCTCGGAGTAGGGCGCAAACCGTCCTGCATCGACGGGATAGGTGAACCGGATCCCGTTGTTGCCGCAGACCATGCAGAGAGGCCGGGCGGCGCCGAAGTCCATATCGCCCTCGCCGGTGACATGCCGGTCGTTCATCTCGAGATGGACGACTTTGCCGATGACGAGCGCATACTTCTCCCTCGTGATCTCCTCGACGAGCCGGCACTCCATCCACGCGACCGACCCCTCGATGCCGGGCGGTGCGACAGTGGTCGAGGGCCGGGGGGTGAGCCCTGCCTCCTCGAACTCATCGATTTCGGGCGGGAAGTTCCGGGCGCAGATCATCACTTCCTCGATCATCGTGGCCGGCGGCACGTTGACGACGAATTCGCCGGTCTCCCTGATGTTGTCGAGGGTGTCGCGCCGCAGCCAGGAGGCGAGGACGATCTCGTCGAGAGGCCGGAGGATCGGCGTGATATTCCCCCACGGTGCGGCATTGCGGATCCCGGTCTTTGAGACAGTCGAGATGAGCACCACGGGAAGCGGCAGGACGTTTTCACGGTTGTGCGGTGGTAGTTGCATGAGTGCTACTATTTTTTAATTTATTATTATTTTCTTCCATTCATATTTGAATTTTTTAATTATTGTCTGGGAGCCCGGCGGGCGCGGAACGTGCCCCTGCAGCTTAGTGCTACTAATATTGTTCTACATCATATTTAATGGAATTTTAAAACCAAAATCCAATTATTTATTAGATTGTAGACACAGGTTCCTCATATCGCAGGGGGCGCGGCGGTCTCGGGAAGCCGTTACCCGGGAGAGCCATGTACGACAGTATCGTTCAGACGGTGGCGCTCGCAGCCGGCCTGCTTTGGGAGATGGTCCCGATGATGGTCGTCGGCGTCTTCCTCGCCGAGGTGCTCGTCGCCCTGAAGATCGCCGGGAGGATTGCGGCAATCTCCCGCCCGCTCACCTCGTTCGCCTGCCTGAGGGAGGAGTGCGGCACCAGTTTTCTCATGGCCTTCGTCTCGCCTCCTGCCGCGAATGCCATGCTGATGAATTACCATGCAAAGAAGCTCATCACCCGGAAGGAACTGATCATCGCGGCCACCATGAACTCGTTTCCGACGGTCGTCATGCACTGGCGCTACCTCCTCCCGGTCTACATCCCGCTTCTCGGCATCCCCGGTCTCATCTACTTCGGCCTGCTGATGCTCGTCGGCCTCGCAAAGACCGTGGTCATCATGCTTTTCGGCCGGGCCGTCCTCACCCCCTCCCCATGCACGCCGGTTATTCCGGCGGAGGAGCCGACTGTCACGCTCCGGGAAGCGCTACGGACGGCGTGCACATCCTCTAGAAAGACGCTCACGCGCCTGCTCTCGATCACCGTCCCCACCATCGTCATCGTCGCGTTCCTCATCAACGCGGGTGCCTTCGACCGGCTTTCCGGGATGATGCAGGGCGCAGGGGCGGTCTTTCCCGTACCGCCGGAGGGGTTCGCCGTCATCGCCGCCCAGTTCGGCAGCTTCGTCGCAGGTGCGAGCGTCGCGTCCACCCTGCTTGCCGCGGGGGATATGACCTGGCAGCAGATCGTCCTCACCCTGCTCGTCGGCAACGTCCTCACCAGCGTGACGCGGAGCATCCGCTGGCTCGGTTCGTCCTACGTCGCGATCTTCGGGATGCGGACGGGAACGGAGATCATGCTCGTTTCGACGGTGCTCCGAAACGGCATCATGGTCTTCCTGGTCGCCGTGCTGGCGTACGGGCTTGGGTGGGGATGAGGGAACAGAAGTCTGCATCGTTGCAGCTTGCACCGTCGGGATGATTCCTATCCTTCCAGGCGCAGGTACTGGCCACGGTCTGCCCAAAAAGAGTTACGCGGGAGATTCGTCCATCTCCAGGAACGTCGTGACGATGGTCCCGTACTCAACGGGAGCGTGGTTCGAACCCGCGTGCGGGATGCCCTCGAACCTGACGAGCCACGACCCGTTGATCCGGCCTGCAATCTCCACCGCAACCGACTGCGGGGTCAGGTCGTCCGTGGTCCCGGTGATGAGCATGACATCGTTTTCGATCCCCGGAAGGCTGTCGTAGCTGCCTTCCCAGTTGAGGTTTGCCATAGCCTCTTTGCGTATCGCGGTCTGCTCGTCCGGGTTGCCGGCGCACGCTTCAAGGATGCCGTGGAGTTTCTCCGTCTCCGGGATCGACGCGCTGTAGGTGGCGGAGGAGAGGACGGCCTTTCTCACCTTATCCGGGTGATCGATTAGGAGCTGCTGCGAGACGGTTGACCCCATCGAGACGCCGTAGATGTTCATGCTGTCGTAGCCGAGCGCGGTCATGAGCCCCGCCGCATCGTCCGCGAGCTGTGCAACGGTGAACTGGGCATCGACGTCGGTGCTCTCCCCCATGCCGCGGTGGTCGTAGACGTAGACGTGGTAGTTGTCCTCGAGGATGCCGATGAACGTGGCGTTCCACATCTCCATCGTCCCCCCAAAGCCCGTGATCATGAGGAGGGGTTCGGCGTTCTCCGCCCCGAACTCACGGTATCCGAGAGTGACGCCGTTCACGCCGGCGTACCGGATGGGCGTATTGTTATACGAGATCGTCGGGAGCGTCGTATCGGCTGTCCGGCTGATCGTCTCCGCCGCCGCAGGCGTCGCGGTGCACCCGCATGCGAAGAGGAAGCAGAGTGCAAGCACGAGAGTCCCTGCTGTGACCGCTGTTTTCTTCATGGTGTCTCTCCTGTGGTAATCCTTCTTCGCCGGCCTGCAAGGAACTCCGTTGCTCGCAGTTTCGCTGCATTGGAAGAAAGAACGATAGTTTATCTTGAGATCAAGTTATTAAGTGATTTTGAAATCTGGTTCCGGGAACGCGGCTACCGAAGGTGACGAAATCCCTTGATATTCTTTTTGCGGGTGGAGTTCCGGAGTGTCGGAAGGGTATACGTTACGCCCCGGCTCACCCGCTCTGCGCCTCTCGCACCGCTTTTATATCCGCTATATCCATCCCGCCGAGCAGCCCGACTATCGCCTGCACGTACGGCTCCTGCCTGGTGCAGCTCGGCGATGCCCGGGGATCGCTCCGCTGCCCCCGCCGTCCCATCTTCGCGTGGCCGGTGGCGACGTAGTGCAGGAAGTCCTCCTTCGGGAGGCCCCACCGGCAGTTGACCTGCAGCCGGACGAAATCGGCGTTCTTCTGGTTCGGGAAGAGCACTGCCCGCGTCCCCGGGAGCGGAACCGGGTCTCCGCCGTTTGATTCGGAGAGATCGAGAACCAGCCGCCACAGCCGGTCGCAGGCTGCCTGCTGGCAGACCCGGCAGTAGCGGTTCGACGGCGGCGTGCCGTCGCCGGTGTAGTGGCGGCAGAAGTTCGTGTCCATGAGTGTTCAATACGTCTCTACGCCTGCATTTAAACGTGCGGCTATCCTGAGCTGTGGTCAGGGTGGTCGTAGGCGGGAATCTCTACTTTGAACACATCGTATCTCGGAGAAACGATTGGAGTCCTGGGTAGATTCGGCAGGATTCTGAGAGCGAAGGTCCCTCATCCTCGGAAGAGAGGAACACCATAATTGAAAAGGGTATATCTTCATATTATCCGCTCTGTTACAAAAAATCCCTTATTGCTCTTTTTTCTTTATGTAGATGGATTTGGCATCTGAATTTGGAGAGGAACGCGGATCGATATCAAACAACCCTGTTGCTGCTACGAGGTCAAGCACTTTCTTAAAACCGTAGTTACGCGGATCGAACGCGGACGATTTTTTCTGGATTGTCTGCGTTACGAGGCTGAGATGAGCCCACCCTTGTTCATCGGATGCGTCTTCAACACTGGAAATTAGCAATTCAAGGAATTCTTTGTCGGTTTTCGGATTCTTTGGAACCAGTGCGATGCTGTCCCGAGTCTCGTCCTTTTGCCCGGCAGTCTCATCACGCCTGATAATCTCGGTGTAGATGAACTTATCACATGCATCCACGAATGGTTTTGGCGTTGTGTCTCTTCCAAAACCGAAGACAGTGAGACCTGCTTCACGGATCCGGGCGGCCAGACGGGTGAAATCGCTATCACTCGAAACTAAGCAGAAACCATTGAACTTGTGGGTGTACAGCAGATCCATGGCATCGATAATCATCGCACTATCGGTTGCATTTTTACCTGTTGTGTAACTGAATTGCTGTATCGGTTGAATAGAGTACTTTAGCAACACCTCTTTCCAGCCCTGAAGTTGGTTCGAGGTCCAATTACCGTAAATACGTTTGACGCTTGCTGTACCATATTTCGCAATCTCGTCTAGAAGGTCCTTGATGATTGCTGGAGACGTATTATCAGCATCAATGAGTACTGCTAGTCTTTTCTGGGATTCAAAGGGTTTGAGAATGTATTCCATCAAAGACCTGTTATACTGTAGGGTGATATTTCTTTTTAATTAATTTGCCACTTCAGTTCGATGAAGCGGCTCTTTACACCGCGTAAAACCAACATTGACTGTAGAGTGAATTCTTCTAAGATTGATTTAATACTTTTATTGGCTATAAGCAGCCATACCCCGACGAATTCCTATGGAGTCTTCTATAAGGATGCATTTAGTAGCCAATAGACATCAATTGGACTCTTCTGATAGTAGGTATGCAGACGAAGATGGCGTTTTGGCAGAGAGGGGGCCTCGTGATCGTCCGACCCAAATAACAACACTCATCCCCCCTCCCCCCTAAACCCCTCACCAGGAGAGATTGCCGGATGTCCCCCGCCGTTCTGTACCGCCAATTGCCCGGAGAGGGTCTCGACGCGTTCGTCACCCAATTCCGGAAAGCCGCCGCCCGCGACCCGTTCGGCACCGTCTTCATCGTCCCGACGTCCTACCTCGCCCGGGAGGTCGCCCGCCGCCTCGGGGAGCAGGGTGCCCCGTTCGTCGCCGATGCCATCACCACCCTTCCCGGGTTCGCCCGGAAGGTCTTTCTGGAGCACGCGACGGCGGAGACGCCGATCCCGGAGGCCGAGTCCCGGCTCGTCCTCGCCCGGCTGCTTGCCGCCGGCAGGTACCCGCTTCTCGCCGGGGCGGGGGCCGTCGACGAACTCGCGACCCTCTTTTCCGTTCTCATCATGCGGAAGGTCGACTACCCGGCCGCCCTCGGCGATCTTGCAAGCGCTAAGAGCGCCGAGATTGCCGCCCTCTTCGCCGCCTACCTCCGGTTTCTCGACGAGCACGATCTTGTCGACGAGAGCACCCTTGTTGCCCGGGCCGTCCGGTTGCTCACCGAGTCCGGAGGCGACGGGTTCCGTACGGTCTTCGCCTACGGGCTCTTCGATCCGATGCCGCTCGAGCGGGACCTGCTTCTTTCCCTGCGGGAGACCGCGGAGGAGTTTCACCACTCGCTACCCTACGCCACAAACCCGGCGGTCTTTTCGGACGACGGCGAGTGGCTGCACCCGGACGCGGTCGTCTCCGGAGATGTCCCCGACGTTCGCCTCTCGCACCTCGCCGGGCTCTTCTACCGGCGGGAGCCCGGGGACTGCGGAAGGTTCGTCCGGATCGCCGAGAGGCGGGACCGGCTCGACGAGATCCGGGCGATCGCGCAGGAGATCCGGGATCTGGTCGCCGCCGGGGTCCGGCCGGACGAGATAGCGGTCGCGTTCCCCGATCTCGCATCGGCGGTTCCTCACGTGGAAGAGGTCTTCCCCGACTTCGCGCTCCCGTACTCCGCGTCCGGCGGCCGCCCGCTTGCCGCATCGCCGCTCGTCCAGGCGCTTCTTCTGGTCCTCGCCGTCCCGGCCCGCGGTTACCGGAGGGAGGACGTCGTCGCCCTCACGACCTCCCCCTACCTGCCGAACGCCGGCGGCTGCGAGCTCGACATCCTCTCCCGGGAAGCCCGGATCACCGCCGGAGCGGCCGCCTGGGACGAACGGTTCGCGGTATTGACTTCTGCTCTCGAGGACGAGCGAGCACGGCCGGATACGCCGGATTCCCCGAGAGCCCGGCTTGAAGCAAAGATCGCCTCGGTAGAGGCGGCGCGGGAGGTTGTCCGGGGGCTCTTTGCCGATCTTTCGGCGCTCGAGGGGACGAAGACGGTCCGTGAGCACCTCGCCGCCTACCGCTCGCTCCTTGACCGGTGGCAGGCTCCGGCGATGCCGGAGGAGGGCGATCCCGACCTGCTGGAGGACGAGGCTCGGGATCTGGGGGGTTTCATGGAGACCCTCGCGGCGCTCGAGCGCTTCGCCTGGCTGCTGCCAAAAGAGAAGGTGCCGCTTGCGGAGTTCTCCTCCATGCTCGGGCTTCTTCTCGCCGGGACCCGGACCGGCCGGCGGCGGAATCCCGGGGCAGTCCGGGTGGTCGGCGTCCGGGAGGTTGCGCACCTCGTCGTCCCCTACCTCTTCATCGGCGACCTCGTCGAGGGCGCAATGCCGCGGCTCACCACCCGGCTCCCGTTCACCACCGATGCCGAGACCCGGCGCCTTGCGACGCGGTCGAAAGAAGACATCCTCCGGGAGGAGCGCTACCACTTCACCGCGGCCCTCCTCGCCGCCCGCTCCCGGGTCTACCTGAGCTACCCCGCGGCCGACGGCGCGACACCGCTGGTCCGCTCCGGGTTCGTGGACGCCGTCCGGGAGGCCTTCTCCCCGGAAACCTGGGGGGTCGGCGACTTCCCGGACTCCGGGCTCGCGGCAGCCCGGCGGGCCGGCGCCCTCCTCGCCCGGGGGGAGAGGCCGGAGAGGATGCCGCCGGGGCTCTCCGCCCGCGAGGCCGTCCGCCGGCTCAACATCGAGAACTACCACCGGAAAGGCGGCTACGACTCCCCCTACGACGGCCGGATCGGCGACGACCCGGCAATCCTCGCGGCGCTCGCCGAACGGTTCGGCGAAGGGGCCGTCTTCTCCCCGACGGCACTCGAGACCTACGCGGACTGCCCGTTCCGGTTCTATCTGGAGCGGGTTCTCGATCTAGCGCCGCTGCCTGAAGCCGACCCCGACCTGACGGCGCAGGAACGGGGGAGCCTCGTCCACCGGATCGCCTACCGGTTCTACTCCGGCTGGAAGGGCGACGGCAACGGCCCGGTCACCGAGGCGTGCTACCCGGACGCCCTCCGGCGGATCCTCGACGCCGGCCGGGAGGAGGCCGACCTGTTCACGTTTGAAAGCCCGGCCTGGGCCGCGGATAAGGAGCACCTTCTCGGGTCGCCCGCGGCGGGGAGGGGCCTCCTTGAGCGATTCCTCCGGCACGAGGCGGAGGTCGCGGCTTCCCGCTTCGTCCCGCACGCCTTCGAGGTCTCGTTCGGCCTCCCGGTGGTGCCGGGGGAGGTCGACGCGGCCTCGATACCCGATGCGGTCGCGGTCCCGCTCGGCGGGGAGACCGTCCGTATACGGGGCAGGGTCGACCGGGTCGACGTCATGCCCGACGGACGGTTCATGATCACCGACTACAAGACGGGGACCTCCCACCCCCTGCTCAAGGATATCGAAGCGGGGAAAGCGCTCCAGCTGCCGCTCTACCTCCGGGCGGTCGAGACGCTGACCGGGATGGAAGGCGTCGCCGGCACCTACTACACCCTCAGGCGCGGGCAGGTTGGAAACCGGCCGGTCTTCTGGGACGCAGGGCTAAAGGACTGCTTCGTCTGCTTCCCGGGCTCGCAGCGCAATAGCGTCGGAGACGTCCGGGAACTGATCGAGACCACTCTCTCGTGGGTGCAGCAGTACCTCGCCGGGATACGCGGCGGGGGCTTCCCGCCCCGGTCGGATGCCGGCCCCTGCCCGGGCTACTGCGGCTTTAAGACCGTCTGCCGGTTCGACGCCCTGCGGCTGCTCAGCACGGAGGTGATGCCCGATGGGACTGACTGAACGCCAGGCCCGGGCCGCGCTCGACCACTCGACGAGCAAGTGCGTCACCGCCGGGGCGGGGACGGGAAAGACGCACGTCCTGGTGCGGAAGTACCTCAGCCTGCTTGAGTCCGGCGTCGGCGTCGGGAACATCCTCGCGCTGACCTTCACCGAGAAGGCGGCCGGCGAGATGAAAATCCGGGTCCGCCAGGCCCTCGCGGAGAAGGAGGGCGAGCGGTGGGACGCGGTCCGCGACGAGTTTTTGTGGGCGAAGGTATCGACCTTCCACTCCTTCTGCGCAGGTGTCCTCCGGGAGTTCCCCGTCGAGGCCGGTGTCGGACCCGCCTTCGCCGTCCTCGACGAGCGGGAGGCGTTCCGGCTCCGTGAGGAGGCTGCCGAAGGTCTCATCCACGGCGATCCGCCCGGAGAGTGCCGGGACGCGGTGATCGGCACTCTCCGGGCCGTCGGGGCCTATGAACTGAAGAACTACCTCGAGCGGCTGTACACCCGCCGCGGGGCTGCGGAGGCGTTCTTTGCCGCACTCGAACAGAGCGAGGAGGAGGTGCTCGACGCCTGGGGGGCGGCCGTGGAGCGGCACCGGGAGGCGGCGCTCGCGGCCTTCCTCGCCCGTGCCGCCCCCTCGATCGAGACGCTCCGGGACCTTGCCGCCCGCTACCCCGGCGAACGTGACCCGGGCGAGGCGTATCTCCGTGCCGTCGAGCCCTGCCTTGACGGCGGGATCGCGGTCGTCGCGATCGCAGAGGTCCATAAAGACCCACGGTTCCGGGCGAACATGGGGCGGAAGGCGAACTGGGCGGGGGACGACCTTGAGCGCCTCCGGGCTGCCTACCGGGTTCTCAACCAGTGCCTCAAGGATCACGCCGGCGCCCTTTCGCTCGCCGTCGACCCGGCCGACCCCTTCACCCGGGCGACGCTCGAGTTCCTCCGCGACCTCGGCACGGTCTTTGGAGCCTTTATGGGCGCGGTCGAGGCGGAGAAGCGACGGCGTAACGCCCTCGACTTCGACGACCTGATCGACCGCACCCACCGGCTCTTTTGCGACCGCGAGGATATCCTCGCGACGCACTTCCGGGACCGGTTCCGGTTCGTCCTGGTCGACGAGTTCCAGGACACCGATCCCGTCCAGATCGCCATCATCCGTGCCATCCTCGGCGACCTTGCCCGGGAGCCGGCGAGCCTTTTTGTCGTCGGCGACCCGAAACAGTCCATCTACCTCTTCCGGGAGGCCGACGTGACGCAGTTCTCGCATACCCGCGACCTGATCGAGCGGGATCTCGGCGGCGAGACGATCGCGCTCGACGTCAACTTCCGGAGCACACCCGAGGTCGTCGGGTTCACGAACGCCGTCTTCGGCGCCCTGATGGCGGAGTGCGGACGGCCCTGGGAGTTTCTCTACGAACCGCTGCGTGCGAACCGGACAGAAGACACCGGCTCGGTCGAACTCCTCCTCTGCCCAAAGATCAAAGACCGGGCGGCCGGCCGCCGGGCCGAAGCCCGGATGGCGGCAAAAAAGATCCGGGCCATCGTCGAGCGGGGGGAAAAGCCGGTCTACCGCGACGGGGAGTCCCGGCCGGCGGGCTACGGCGACGTGGCCGTCCTGCTCGAGAGGCGGACGAACCTCGCCTACTATGAGTGGGCGCTCGGGTGCTACGGCGCTCCCTACCACGTCCACGCGGGCCTCGGGTTCTACGAGCGCCAGGAGGTCTACGACCTCTACAACATCCTCCGGTTCCTCGCGAACCATCTGGACGACGCGGCGCTCTACGGCGTGCTGCGGTCGCCCTACTTCGGGTTCTCCGACGCCCGGCTCTTTATTATCGCCCGGCCGGGAGCCTCGCTCTTCGAGCGGCTGCAGGCCGCGGCGGAGCCCGCGGCGGCGACCCTCCGGGGCTGGCTCTCGCTCTCCCGCAGGCTCCCGCCCGCCCGTCTCCTCCGGCGGATCGTCGACGAATCGGGTATCTTCGTCGTCTTCGGCGGGATGGCCGGGGGCGAACAGGCCGCGGCGAACGTCGAGAAGCTGATCGCCATCGCGAGGGAGGCCGACTGTTCCACGCTCGCTGATTTTGTGGCGGAACTCGGCCGCTCTATCGACGACGGGCAGCGGGAGGGGGATGCACGGGTCGACCTCGCGTCAACGGATGCGGTCTCGATCATGACGGTGCACGCCGCAAAGGGGCTCGAGTTCCCGATCGTCGTCGTCCCCGACCTTGCGGAGACGCCGCGGTCCGGCGGCGGCACCATCATGGTGGAGGACGGGCTGATGCTCGGGGTCTCGATACCGAACCCGGCAAACGACCACGAGCGGGAGGAGACGTCGGTCCTGGCGATCCTCAGGGACGAGCACCGGCAGAAGGAGGAGGCGGAGCGCAAACGGCTCTTCTACGTCGCGGTCACCCGGGCAAAAGATCACCTCGTCCTCTGCGGGGAGATGCCGGCCGAAGTCCCGGAGAGCCTCGCGGCGGGGAAGACCCGGATGGCCTGGCTCGCACACTGCCTCGGTCTCTCCGAGGAGGCCTGTGCCCGCGGTGAAGCCGTCCTTGGGGCGCTCCGTATCCCCATCACCCTCGACCCCGCGGCGATCCCCGTCGACGTGCAGGAGGCCGTCCCCGTGTATCTCCCGTTGCCGGACGACGTTCCCGCAGCGGTTGTCCCGGCGGTTATCCTCCCGCCCGGGGAGGAACGCGCCTACTCGGCGAGCGAGCTCGAGGCGTACCTTCGCGGCCCGGCAGAGTCCCGGCCCCCGGAGTTCGTCGCCGGGGAGAACCCCCTGACCCGGGGCCTCGTCGTCCACGAGGTCTTCCGCGGCCGGGACCCCACCGCGGTGCTGCGGCGCTACGGCATGGACCCCGGCCTGGCAGGTGAGTACCGGGAACTCTACGAGCGGTTCCTCGCATCCCCCCTGATGCAGGGGATCGTCCGGGACCACCGCGAGGTGCCGTTTTGGGCGCGGGTGAACGGGTTCGCGTTCCGGGGAGCCATCGACCGGCTGGTGCAGCGGCCGGACGGCACCTGGGCGCTCATCGACTACAAGACCGGGACGCCGGGGGATGCCGGGGACTACGCAGTCCAGATGACGGTCTACCGGCACGCAGCCGCCCAGATCCTCGGGGCTTCTGTCGTTCCCTACCTCTACTTCGTCGACGCCGACCGCTGGGTGGAGGTTCCGGTGGACGAGGGGCGGGTCTTTGCCGATATAGACCGTGCAGTCAGGGGGATCGAAGAGGGGGATTCTTGATGGCGGGGGCGGTGTCTCCGCTAATCCGAAAGAGATAATGCTTCCCGGATGAGAATGCCTCCCATAAAGGAGTCCGATGCATCCTATCATCCGCGAAAAAATCCCCGAGACCGCCCGCATCGCTGCACGCCGCCGTGTAATAAGGCTCGGGGTCTTCGGCTCGGCGACGGGCGACCGATTCGATCCCGCGGCAAGCGACGTCGATTTTGTCGTCGAGTTCGAACTGATGACCCCGGTGGAGCATGCGGCGGCTTACTTCGGTCTCGCCGGAGATCTGGCCGGGCTCTTTTGCCGCGCAGTCGATCTCGTGGAGTTATCCGCGATCAGAAACCCGATCTTCCGTGAGTCCGTGGAAGAGACCTGCAGGGATGTCTATGCTGTCGCGTGAAGGCAGGAAGTACCTCTACGATATTGCGGAGAAGTTGTGGCATGAACGGGTGCCGGAGGGTATAAGAGGGCGGATGTATTATTCAAGAGTAACTATGCATCCCCTCGCCCAGATCCGGCAGAACCTGCGCACCCTCCGGGAACGCTACGGCGTGGCCCGTATCGGCATCTTCGGATCGGTTGTGCGGAACGAGGCCACTCCGGCAAGCGACATCGACATCCTGGTGGAGTTCCGGGAGGGAGAGGAGACGTTCGATCACTTTATGGACCTCAAGTTCTATCTCGAAGACCTTCTGGGGCGAAGGACGGATCTCGTCATCGCCGACACCTTAAAGCCCCGGATTCGGGATGCCGTCCTTGATGAGGTCGTTTATGCCTAGAGATCTCCTGCTGTATCTTGAGGATATCCGCGACGCCATCGCCTCAATCCGCTCTTATGTAGGTAACCGAACGTTTGAGGAACTCGTGGCCGATCGCATGCGCCTCGACGCCGTTGTGCTCAGGTTTGTTACCATCGGGGAAGCGACAAAACAGATTCCCACGACCGCCACCGCCCGTCACCCGGAGATCGAATGGCGAAAGATTGCCGGGCTCCGTGATATCAGCGTTCACTCCTATTATGCGGTGAAACCAACAATTCTCTGGGATATCATCCAGACCAAACTCGGTCCCCTGGAGGACGCGATAGAGGCGATGATCCAAGAAGAGGGGTAACGGCAGGGTGATGGGTCCTCACCCGCGCTGGTGCACCTACCGGAAACGAGCCGCACCACGGGCACGGCGGCACTTCTGCGCACGGCCTCACAGTTCAGTCGTACAGCCCCATCGCCAGGTAGTCGTCGTCCGAGAGTTCGTCCCAGAATTCGAGGACGACCGAGCCGTCGTCCAGGACGTCGCCGGGGATCACCCAGTCGTAATCGACTTCCCTGACTTCTTCAACTCCTTCCGGGGTCCTCACGAGCACCTTCATTATGCTGTCTCCGTTCTGCGGGCAGTCCGGTCGGCGTTCTCTATACAGGCATGCTGCCGGAAGGCCGCATGCAACGGCCGGAGATCTCGTCCGGCCGGATAAAAGCCTTCCCGATCCGCTCCCCGGGTTTCTGCAGAATGTGCCGGCCCCGCGGCGGTGCAGGTTCTTCCGTGACGGAGCCTGCATCGGGCCCGGCAGCAGCACCGCTGGATGCCAATCCCCCCTCACCGGCTTATCGCCGCCGGCGTACCGGCCATGCCGCCCTTCAGACCTCGTATGCCATGTATATCAGGTTTGCACAGACCACCCGGAGCATGAGTTTTGCGGGCGAGGGAGGGATGTGCCCGGAGAACTGCTTCCAGGCTTCCTCGATCATCCCCACCGCCTCCTCCGTACACCTCTCCACCGCTCCGGACTTCCTGACCAGCGCTATCCCCTCGGCAAGGACCGCTTCGTCCTCCCGCAACGCAGGGGTGCAGAGGATCTCCTTGAGCCTCTCCGACTCCGTGCCGTCGAGCATCCCGATCGCCCGGATTACCGCGTACGTCGGTTTCCCCGCCTTCAGGTCCTCGCCCTGCACCTTCCGCCACTCCGGCGAGTCGCTGAAGTTCAGCACGTCGTCGATGATCTGAAAGACGATGCCCATCGCCCTGCCGAACGAGAGGCAGGCCTCCTTCTTCTCGTCGGCCAGGTCCAGGAATATCGCCGAGAGGGCGGCGACCCCTTCGGTGGCCGAAGCGGTCTTGTAGGAGTACATCTGCAGGAGCTGTGCATCGAGGCTGTTTTCCAGCCACCGGTCGAGGTTCTCCCGCGAGATGTTCCCCGACCAGTAGATGTCCTGGGCCTGGCCGAGATGGGCTTTGAGAGATGTCTCGGTCATCAGCGTCAGGATTCCGTAGCGCTGCTCTGCCGTCAGCCCCTCGGACCGGGCCACGACGCTCTGCGGGAAGAAGTACAGGGTGCTTGCCGCATTGATGGCCACGTCGGTGCCGTAGCGGATGTGAACGGACTCCTCTCCCCGGCGGAGAAGCGATTGATCCTCGATGTCGTCGATGATGAGCGCCGAGGTGTGCAGGAGCTCGGTGAGGATGAAGAGCCGTTCGATCTCCTCGTTCATCGGAACCCCCATCGACTCGGCGATCAGGAACCCGAATATCGGCCTCCAGTGTTTTCCGTTCCGCGAGAGGAGGTCCCATACCGGCTTTGCAACCGTCTCGGTCATCGGCGTGCAGTCCAGTATCGGCTGGCGCCTGCCGAATATGGCGTCGCACCATCCGCAATCGATGGCTTTCGGAAACATTCCGGCCAGTCCCGCGTCGATCTTCTCGTGGAACCGGGCGAGGAAGTCGGAGAGGTTCTTGATGTAGCCGCACCCGTAGACCTCGAGTTGCCCCCGTCCCGAGACTGCGGCACCGCCGATCTCGCCGGAGACCTGCCCCGACCCTTCCCAGATGCCGCCCGATATCCCGATCAGTTCGATCTCCTGTGCATCGGTATCGGGCGAAAAGACCAGCCGGCACCCGATCCCGGGAACGGTGAACGCCCACTCGACCGGGTAGCGGATGTGGGTCTTTTCACTCTCCCAGAGCCGCAGGGGTTCGAGCCCGAAATCCGGGAGGTATCTCGCATCGCCTCCCTCAAAGAGGACGCAAAACTTCGTTTCGGTCTCGCCCGACTCGATATTCTTCCGGTGCATGAAGAGCAGGTTCCGGCCGTCGTCGAGGTTGACGCCGCACCAGTCCCAGCCGAGGGGGTCGGATCTCCCGTCCCGGTTCTTCTTCGCAAACCACGCATCCCCGCCTGCCTGGCAGTCGAACCACGCCTCTCCCTCGATCTCCTCGTCCCCGGACCGGCCTTTCAGCGAGAGCCGGGGGCAGGTCACGTACTCCATGCCGAGCCCTTTCCCGTCGGGAAGCAGGGTTGGGACGTCGACGAACGGGATCCGTGGTTCGAGGAGGAAGGAGACGGGTTGCCCGATTTTCGGATCCGTGAACGATACCGATATCGAGGAAGGTCCAAACGAGAGAGCCGCGGTCTCCCAGGCCACCCCGTCCGGAGCGATCCGCATCGGGTTCTCCGAAGTGAAGAAGGGACGGTAAAGCCCGTATTCGGCGATCTCTTTCTGTATCGTCTCGGCTATGCACCTGTTGATCCCGAACTCCCCCGAGCCGTCCCCGAGCCTCTCCAGGTACCAGGCACGCGACGTTTCGTCGAGTAGAATCTCTTTGCCGTGTTCTCCCGTTCCCGGGTCGACGACAGAGCAGAGGTACATCGATCCCGGCGTGCCGTCGTCCGCCAGGTTCAGCGAGAAGAAGCAGACGACAAAGTTCGTCCTCCGGCAGGCCGCCCCTTCGAAGAACCCCTGGATATACCACCACTTCACGAACCGGCTTTCGTCGCCGGGGCGGTTGAATACAGATGGGTGAAGAGGGAAGATCTGGTCGCTGTTTAGTCCTGTAATCGCTTTTCCCCTCCCTTGGTTATGACTCAGATTCTTACGCTATATATGGATTGGGGAATTTCGGGAGGGGGGCGGATCGGGAAAATAAATGAAATCAGGGTTTCTTTAACCCATCCACCCTCACCGTCCCGAGGCTGCCGTTCACCTCCACCACCTGCCCGTCCGAGAGTATCGCGGTTGCGTTCTCGATGCCGACCACGCAGGGTTTTCCGTACTCGCGGGCGATGATCGAGCCGTGCTGCAGGAGCCCTCCCACCTCGAGGACGATGCCACCTGCGGCGATGAACAGCGGCGTCCACCCGGGGTCTGCCGCCCCGATCACCAGGATCTCCCCGGGACGGATCTCCTTCTCGCCGGGGTAGCGGAGCACTTTCACCGGGCCGCGTGCCGCCCCGCCGGAGACGCCGTAGCCCGGGAGTTCCCCGGGCCCCGGTTCCCTTGCCGGCGGCTTCCGGATACGTCCCCGGGAATCGATGAGCGCGGGGAAACGACGGCATCTCTCAACCCGCACGTATTCCGGCCGGTTCCTCTCCACCACATCTCCCGGGTCCGCACCGGGGTTCTCAAGGGCATCGCGGACGTCCTCGACGGCGAGGAGAAAGACGTCTTCTGCGGTATCGATCCGACCTGCGGATGCCAGGCGCCGGCCGATCTCAAGCGCTCTCTTCCGGACGCGTGCCGTCACCATGACCAGGTAGTGCTTGTGGTCTTCACGCAAGCCCCCGAAGGTATCGAGCACCCCGGAGAGGTGCCTGAAGTACCGGGCTTTCAGGCGCCCCTGCTTCCGGAAGTGGCCGTAGAGCTCCGCATACGCCCGCTCCCGGTCCCGCTGCATCTCGAGGAACCGCTCGCCCGGGCTCATCGCCCCGCAGACGGCCGGATGGAGGTTTTTGATCTGGGCCAGGAGGAGCAGCCGGTCGCCCGCATACCCCTTCGCGGCAGGATCGATCTCACGCGGGCCCCGGCACCCGTAGGTCTTCATGAACCTCTCCCACGCTTCCATGAACGGTTCGGGCATCTCTTTGCGCTCTATGCGTTCTGCGAGGTCAGGCAGATCCGAGAAGAGCGCCGGGTCGATCTGCTCCGCAAGGCGGTGCATGGAGCGCCCCATCTCCGTCGTGACGTTTTCCGGGTGCGCCCGGTCCAGCAGTTCCGCCAGCATCCGGATCTCCCGGGGCTCGTCCGCAACCATCCGCCGCAGGAGCAGGCGGGTGGCCTCCGAGCAGAGGAGCGTTGCTCCTGTAGACTCTTTGACGAGCCGGACGACCAGCCGGCCCGACTTCTCGCAGAACTCCTGCAGGTCCGGGGTTGTTGCATCGAGGTCCTCAAGGGCGGCTTCAAACGCCATAACCCTCTCTGCATACCGCCGCTGCAGGCGGCCGGGGAAGAGGAAACCCAGCACCGCTCTCCCGATCAGGTCTTTTGAGCGCCAGAGCGATGAAGAGACGATCCGTTTCATCTTTCCGGGTCTCTCCGGGTTTTGCCACTCCCCTGGATCGAGATTCCGCAGCACCTCCGCCGTCGATGCATCAAGCCCCTCGAACTGCAGGGCAATCATCCAGGGCTTCTCCAGCCAGAGGAGGTTCGAGATATTGAGGTAGATCCTCCCGCCGAGCGTCTGCCCGAGGCCTTCTTCGATGTCGCTGCCGATCCCGGCAACGCCTGTGAGCTCTTCCAGCGTATACGCGAGAATCCGGTCGAGCCACGACGACCCGAAGGGCGTGAGAGACCCCTGCATGCCGTGCTCGATCAGGGTGACGTCCATGTAGAGGCGGGCGGGTTCTCCGGGCGGGGTGATGAGTCTCTTATCAAGCGGGAGAAGCGCCGTCACCGGCCGGGCCTGCAGGAGAAAGCAGGCATCCCCGGAGAACGTCCACTCGACATCGATCGGATGGCCGAAGAGCGACCCGGTCTCCAGCACCATATCGCGCACCCGGCAGACCTCTTCGTCGGTGAGCGACCACTCGGCGGTGCGGTAGCCGGCCTGCTCCTCGATTCCGCCTTCGGGTGAGAAGAAGAGCGAGACCTGCTTTTCGCCCCGCCGTTTCGCGAGGATCCCGTCCTCGTGCCCGACGACGAACAGGTCGGGCGTGGCCCGTCCCGAGACGATGCTTTCGCCGAGGCCCCAGTTCGCGTTGACGACGACTTCGTCTACAGAGTTGGTCTCCGGGTTTGCCGAGAAGGCGACCCCCGACACCCTGCTCTCCACGAGGCTCTGGACGATGACCGCGATTTCGGCATCGCGGACCGGGAGGCCCGACTCTTCCCGGTATGCAAAGACCCGGGGCTCGAACCGGGACGCATATACGTCCCGTACGGCCGATTCCAGCGTATCCTCCCCGACCCCGAGCCGTGTCCGGTACATGCCCGCGGATGCGGCACCGGCCAGGTCCTCGTCGGCTGCGGACGAGCGGACGGCGTACAGTCCGCCCGGCAGCCGTTCCAGCGCCCGGTGCAGCCTCTCCTGCTGGTGCTCCGAGAACGCGAGCGTGCCGCACGCAGCGGCGACCTGCCGGATTGCCGTATCCCGTTCTCCTTCGTCGGCTGAGAGCAGGTTCTGCCAGGCGCCGGTCTTTTGGAGCGCCGCCGTCCACTCCGCGAAGAAGTCCGCCGCGAGAACGAACCCCGGCGGGACAGGGAGGCCGGCCCGGATCATCCGGTGCAGCGATGCCGCCTTCCCTCCCATGGCCCTGCCGGTATCGGCATCCCTATCGCCGAGGAACATGACGGAACCGTTGCAGCCATCCATGCCTGGAGGTTAATTGTCCTCTCTGCAGTTATGTGCATTGATATGAGCGGACGGAGGGTAAACCGCCGTGCTCCTCCGGGTCGCGCATCGCCATTGCCTTCCAGGCAATAGGGGAGGCGGATCTTTGCCGGTTAAGGGGTTTCCACAATTATAAATAAATAATAAAGACGGAATAATTTCGTACAAGTGGTGTCCTGCCGATGACACCGTTTTCTGGCGCTTCTGCCGAACTCGGGCCGGCACCGCGCATGCTCGACCTGCTTGACGAGGGCGTGTTTCTGGTCGGTCCGGAGAACCGTATCGTCTGGATCAACAGAGCACTGCAGCATTGTCTCGAGGTCGACCGGGACGCTTTTCCCGGCAGCGACGCCGGGGAGTTCGTGAGCCGGTTTCTTCTGCCCCGGATCGTCGAAGAGGAGTGCCGACGGGCGATCGCGGCATCGCTCCGCGACCGCGCCGAACTCCCCGACCTTGCCTGCACCCTCCGGACTCTAGACGGCAACGAGCGGCGGATCTGGTACTCCGGCAGGGTCGGAGAGGATGGTTGCACGCAGCTCGTCCGCCTGCGGGATCTTCGGCCGGGCGGCGAGGAGGAGATGCTGGCAACTATCCTTTCTCATCTGCCGGAGACGGTGAATATCCTGGACCGGGACCTCCGTTACGTTTACGTGGACAGAGAGTTCGCCCATAAACTCGGGCGGGAACCGCACGAGATGGTGGGGAAGACCTGGGAGGAGCTCGGGTTTTCGATGGAGGGGGCGGGCCCGTACTTCGAGAAGGTCAGGGAGGTCTTCGCCACCGGAAGACCGGTGCGGGGAGAGGTCCGCCATACCGTAGTACGAGATTTCGAGTACAGCGAGTGTATCTCGGTCCCGATTCCCGGCCCCTCGGGCAGGGTCGAGCGGGTCCTGACGGTCTCCCGCGACATCACCGACCGGAAGCGGGCAGAGCGGGAACTGGCGCATGGGCACGAGCTGCTGCAGAAGATCGTCGACGCGATCCCGGTGATGATCACGATCTACGATCCGAACCTGAAGACGTTCCGGTTCAACCACGCGTTGCGCGAGATACTGGGCTGGACGGAGGAAGGCGCAAGCAGCGGGGATCTCATGGCGTTATGCTATCCCGACCCTGAGTGCCGGGAGATGGTCGGCCGGTTCATGCAGTCGCTTGAGCCCGGGTGGAGGGACTTAGTACTGCAGGCAAAGGACGGATCCCGGGTCGAGAGTTCCTGGGCGAACATCCGCCTCTCCGACGACACCCAGGTAAGCATCGGCATCGATATCCGCGAACGGAAGGCAGCGGAGAGGGCGCTCCGGGAGAGCGAGGAGTGGTTCCGCGGCATCTACGAGAGGGCCGGGATCGGTATCGCTCTCGTGGGGCTGGACGGGTACATCATCGATAGCAACCCGGCATTCCAGGAGATGCTCGGGTATGGGGGGAGGAGCTCTCGAGCATGCATTTTGCCGATATCACCTACCCTGAAGACCTGTCGGAGGACATGGCGCTCGCGGCGTCTCTCGTCGCCGGGGAGATCGAGAGTTACCGGCTGGAGAACCGCTACGTGAGGAAAGACGGCAGGATCCTCTGGGGAATGCTGACGACATCTCTCGTTCGGAACGCGGAGGGCGGTCCGCAGTTCCTCATCGGCATGATCGAGAACATCACCGAGCGCAAGCAGGCCGAAGAGGCCCTGATCCTCGCGAAAGATTACAACCGTGGTCTCATCGAGGCGAGCATCGATCCGCTCGCCACCATCGATGCAGAGGGTCGGATCACCGACGTGAACGCCGCTACCGAAAAAGCGACCGGGTATGCGCGCGACGAACTGATCGGCACGGATTTCTCCGACTATTTCACCGATCCGGATCGGGCACAGGCCGGATACCGGCAGACCTTTGTGGACGGTGAAGTCCGGGACTACCCGCTCGAGATCCGGCACCGCGACGGGTGGATGACACCCGTCCTCTACAACACCGCCGTGTACCGGGACGGGCGGGGGCGGGTGGCCGGTATCTTTGCGGCGGCGCGGGACATCACCGAGCGCAAACGGGCCGAGCTGGCCCTGCAGGAGAGTGAAGAGCAGTTCCGGGCGCTCCTGGACGCGACGCCCGATGCCACGGTGCTCATCGACCGGGAAGGAACCATCCTCGCCCTGAACGAGACGATGGCCGCGCGGTCCGGGGGGAGTATAGAAGACCTTCGGGGAACATGCGTGTACGACCTCTTCCCGCCCGATCTGGCCGCATCCCGGAAGAAGTGGGCCGATGAGGCCTTCTCCTCGGCGAGGCCCATCAGGATGACCGACGAGTATGAGGGGAGGATCTTTGATCATATCCTCTTCCCGATCAAGGGTGCAAACGGGCAGGTCAGGCGGCTCGCGGTCATCTCCTCCGACGTCACCGAACGCAAACAGGTTGAGAGGATCCGGCAGGAGGCATACGACCGGATCGAGCAGAACATCGAACAGTTCGCGATCCTGGCCGATCACGTCCACCAGCCGCTGCAGGTGATCCTCGGCACGGCCGCACTGCTCGACGAAGGGACGGCAACGGAGAGGATCCAAAAGCAGGTCGAGCGGATCAACGCGATCGTCAAGCAGCTCGACCGGGGCTGGATCGAGTCCCGGAAGATCCGGGAGTTCCTGCGGCGGCACGAGGCGGCGTAGGTGCGGCCGCGGACTTCAAAGCGGAGGAGAATAAGATGGACATATTCGGGCTGGTGAAAATCCCCGTAGACTCTTAGGAAAATGTTAAATCCTGGAAGGCATATTCTCTTCAACCCAATTCGGTATAAGTCATTCAAGGTGGGCTGAATTATGGGGAAAAGTCAAGAGCTGTTGTTGATAGTACTGCTGTCCATCGGAATTTTCGTATGTTCCGCGGGTTGCACTGTGCCATGGTCCGGGAACGGTGGATCGGAGCCGATTGCTTCAACGCCTACACCGACTCCAACGCTTACACCAACGACCACATCAACGGGGACACCGCAATCCATGGGGATAGCACTTGAATCTCCTGAAGATGAAAATCAGGTATCATATCGTGCCTTGGTGCAAGGGACTTCCGAAGGTATTGCTGGTTCTGGTGCACATATCTATGTTCTTGTAAATCCGGTGGAAGCTGGGAACTCTTGGTGGGTTCAACCCGAAGCGACCATCGGACCTGATGGTGTATGGGAGACAAGTGCGTATTTTGGACGTGATCCTGCTCAATATCCGGAAGATGTCGGAAAGGAGTTCAGGATTATTGCAATTGCCACATCGGAAGTACTTGAAGAAGGAGAGTATGCAACGGTTCCGGACAATGTGTGCTGTTCCGATAAGCCGGTCATTGTCAAACGGAGGTAAGAGATGCGACCCCCTGTATTTACTGCTCTTGCAGGGGATCTCGGCGCTTCAATGCTCGTATATCTCTGCTTTAATAAGCCGGTTTTCATCAATCCTATTGCCCTCACAGCAGCCCTAGCAGTGATAATTCTCGGGATTGCTCTTGATATTAAAGGTTGGATGCCGGGCCCGATCGATGCGAAGATTGTATCAAAGAAGGTCATATTCGTGCTCATCCTTGTTGCAACGGCCCTTCTCGCCTATACGGTTCTCGCTCCCTGGTTATTCCCGCCATTTGCAATCACCGTCCCAAGAAACAACGTTGTTGTCGATCAGATGACGGCTGTCTATGGACATGGTGCCATTCCGGGGGCGAGTGTTGAAGTCTGGGTGACAGATGAGTATGGACAAAAGTGGAGCCAGGGGGTGGTGCACTCCCGGCAGGATGGATCCTGGGAGTGTCCCTCGGTCCAAATCGGGCAAAAACAAGGACAGAGCCACGGTGAAACCTATCTAATATCAGCAGACCTTACACTCTCGGACGGGACAATATATCCATCGAATCTCGTCCCGGTAAAGCGTTCTTAGAACTATTGGAATTACGGAGAGATGACTGGTGCATCTCTCCTGTATCACCGATATACTCGAAGACTTCACAGCAGCGGGTGCGGCCCGGTGCGGGCCGTTCCCGGTGAGTTTTCCATTGCCCGCCGCCGGGCAACCTATCCTTCGTCCCCGGCAGGGCAGGCAAGTTCGCAGGCACGGCAGTGGTCGATCCGCTCCTTGCCGGAGTTTTTGTCGGCGTCCATCCGGGCCAGGCACCGCTCCCGGCTGAATCTGCCGGTGGAGAAGGCATCCATCGGGCAGGCATTGATGCAATATCCCTCGCAGCCGGTACAGGGGCTTTCTCCCTCCGGGGGTTCCGCATCCGGGCATTCCAGGTCGGCCCATACCGCCCGGAACCTGATTTTCGATCCGTAACCCGGGACGAGGACGAGGTTGTTTCTCCCCATCCGCCCGATGCCTGCCATGCATGCCGCATCCTTGAGGTAGATCCCGCCGTCACCGGGCTGGTAGGGAACGAGCCGGGCCCGGACCCCGTACGTCTCCTGCAGCCAGCGGGCGAGTTCTTTGCCGATATGCCCGAGAATGCGGTCCCCGGGCGTCCCTCGGCCCGGCTCCCAGAGGTCGAGCTCGGGGTGTTCCTCATCGTGGGAGAGCCCGAGGGCGATGTAGGTCCCCCGGTCTTGCGAGCCCGGGCGCTTTTCCGCGACCGCCGAAGGGCAGTCGATCAGCCTCGCTGCAGGGACGGCGCCCGCCACGTCCGCCCCGAGTTCGCGTGCTTTCCGGAGGGCGGTTTTGATGATCTCCCGTTCGTTGGGCATTGGAGAAGGGTATGGGGGCGGGGGGTGAAGAATGAACCGGTAGGGTGCCGATCACTCCAGATACGGAACGATCGGCTCCAGGTCCCGGTACCCGACCAGCCACCCTGCTGCCCGGCGCTGGGACCGGTCGCCCCCGTAGATCACGAACGATCGGTCCGGGGTGTTGCCGGAGAGGCTGTTCCAGTAGGTGAGCTCTTTGAAGAAGTCGGAACTTACCGTTCGGCCCGACTTGATCTCGACCGGGATGGGATCCCATCCCGCATACTCGATGATGCAGTCGATCTCGTGCCCGAGTTTATCCCGCCAGAAGTAGAGGTTGGACTCTTTGCCCCGGTTAAGCCGGAACTTCAGGAACTCGGTTATAATGAGCGATTCAAAGAGCCCTCCTTTCAGGGGATGGTAACCGAGGTCGTCGGCACTCTGGATCCCGGCCAGGTGTGCGGCAAGGCCGGGGTCTGTGAAGTAGAGTTTCGGCATCTTCACAAGCCGCTTGTTGAAGTTTTTGTGGTGAGGCCGGATCAGGGCAACCAGCAGCGACGTTTCAAGAAGAGACAACCACTCTTTCGCCGTGTTATGGGTGATGCCGCAGTCGTCTCCGAGGGATGAGTAGTTCACCACCTGGCCGGACCGGTAAGCGCACATCTTCATGAACGTCTGGAATGCCGAGAGGTTCTGCACCTGTTTGAGGAGGCGGAGATCGCGTTCGAGGTAGGTCTGGATATACGACGCATAGAAGTCCGCCGGGGGAATGCTGCTGCTGTAGGGGCGGGGGAAGAGGCCGGCGTAGAGGAGGTCCTCGTAGCGTTCGGTCTCGATTCCGGCACGGGCAAGTTCCCTCATCGAGAGGGGAAGCAGTTTGACGATCCCAACCCGGCCAGCGAGCGATTGGGATATCCGCTCCATCATCAGGAAGTTCTGGGACCCGGTGAGGATGAACTGTCCCGGCTTTTGGTTTCTGTCGAGGACTCCCTGCAGGTACGAGAAGAGTTCGGGGACTCTCTGCACCTCGTCGAAGATTGCTCCGGTCTTTTCGTAATGTGCGAGAAAACTGCGCGGGTCTTCCTCCGCAAAGGCCCGGGTGTCGGGATCTTCCAGTAAGACATAGGGCAACTGCGGGAATACCGACCGGACGAGTGTCGTCTTTCCCGACTGGCGGGGGCCGATCACGGCTACTGCCGGAAACCCGAGAGCGAGCGACCGGATCTTCTCCGCCGCCTCCCGCCGGATCATTCCCCTTACCTGGTTGGACATATTGTAAATTGTATTTACAATTTGTCCATATAAATCTGCTTCTGTGATGGCCGGAAACGCAGTCCGGGTGTGCCATGGAAGTCCCTCCGCTCGCCGCTTTTCCGGCTGAGAGCCATTTCAATGTTCTCCCGATCCGGCATTGGAGGGGTATGGGGCCGGGGTGTGAAGGACGATCCGGTTATTTGGCGTGCCGAAAGGGGAACCCCGGGAACAACTTTTATGAACGAGAGCGTGTAGGCTGCATGACAACCTTGAGGAGTTGAGGGTATGGAAGAGAAAGAATCAGCGTGCCCGTTTGGGAGGGAATTCGGCCCGGGGATGTGCGGGATGCACCGGCGGTTCCACGAGATGGTGGCGGCGCCCGTGCAGTGGATGATGCCCGTGATCCGGGGTGCAGGGATTCCGGTCGACGTCCGGGATCTCGAGGATGAGGTCGCGGTCGTCGCCGACCTCCCGGGGGTGGAGAGCGGCGATGTCGCGATACGGCTCATTGGCCCGGGGACGCTGCGGATCACCGTCCGGCGCAAAGAGCCGCCGGAGGAAGAAAGGGAAGGCTACGCCGTCAGGGAGAGGCTGTCCGGCGAGATGGCCCGGGTTGTGAACCTTCCCGCCGACGTCACGGAAGAGGGTGCGACGGCCACCCTCACGAACGGCGTGCTGACGGTGCGGCTGAAGAAGGTTCCCGAGCAGGGGGTCGAGATCCCGATCCGTGAAGGATAGGGCGGCGGACTCTGAACGCAGGAAGTCGAAGGCGAGAAGATAATTCAGCGGGGCGAGGGCGGGGATACGCAACCGGGGTTCGAGAGCGGTTGGCCATCGTTGGATGATCTGTATAGGGTGCCTGGGTTCTGGCCGAAGGACCGGTAATGCCGCGTCACACCGACGGCCGTTACCTGCGGGTCGGAGAAGATCGGGACGAACCCTTCTCATCCACCTGCCGGTCCCGTTCCTCTGGTATCTACCCTTTCAGCATCTCTTCCCGGTAGGGTTCATACCAGCCGGAGACAGCCATCTTTGCCGGCTCATACCCGCCGTCCAGGTACATCGCCCCGATGATCGCTTCGAGCGTCTCGGCAATGACGTTCGGTTCTTCGTTATGCTTCTGCATTCCTGCCCCTTTTCCGACAAGGATTTCATTCTGCAGATCAAAGCCTCTCCCCAGTTCGGCAAGAAACGGGCGGTTTTCAATGGCGCTTTTCATGATTGTGATCTCGCCTTTCGTTTCATATCCCGAACGCATGAGGAGGTCGCACAAAATTGTTTTCAGCACCGCATCGCCAAGCGTTCGGAGGGCGTCCTGATCCGTGCACACTTTCTGCTTCTGTCTCTCTTCATTTGCACGCGAGCGATGGAGTAAGGCGCGGTGCAGGAGATCTTTCTGCTTGAAAGAGTAATTGATCCTCTCTTCGAGATCGGCTTCCATAAAAGCGATATGACGATGAATGAACGGATAAACGTATCTATTTTAAAATAATGGATTTATCCTGCTCTTAAACAGAATAATCTAATTTAAAGGGATTTTTGGGTGTCGTATAGGTATCGCCTGTGAAAGAATTCGGCCTCCCGCTCTTCTTACCATGGCAATTGTCCCGTGAGAGAGTTCAGCATCACGTTTTTAAGCATCGGGTCCCATTAGCGTTTCGTATTCCAGGGAGGAAGGCCATGGAGAGCATAGACTTCGATCGTGCCTACTACATCAAGCTGGGAGAGAAAGGGAAGTGGGAGCAGTCAAGCATCGAAGAGGGAAAGATGCGGATCGGCTGGACTAACGTCAGCCTCGAGGATATCCACCGGGGGAACTGGGACATCATCGAGAGGGCAATCCGACATAAGGTGAGGAATCCCGGATCTGCCACCCACGACTTCAACTCCCTGAAAACGATCCACGGCTCGAACCACGGCGACGTCTGGATCACGTTCTACGACTCGAAGCTCTGGTGGTGCTGGCTTGAGGACGGCCCGATCCTCGAGGACGGGATATCCAAATATCGCCTGGCCGACGGCGGCTGGCACGATAGGAGCATACAGGGGAAGGTGCTCCTGGCGAACGCGCTGCCCGGCACCGTTGCCCAGTTGCAGGCCTTCCGGGCCACGTCCTGCACGGTCAGGCCGCTCGATACCCTCAGGCGCCTGATCAACGGCGAGCATACGCCCGAGTATGCCGCGGTCGTCGAAGCACGGGAAGACCTGGTTTGCCGTACCGAGGCCCTGATCAGGCACCTGCACTGGATGGACTTCGAGGTTCTCGTCGACCTGGTCTTTACAGGGGCAGGCTGGAGGCGGAGGAGCGTCGTCGGCAAGACGATGAAGTTTGCGGACATCGAGTTCGAGGACCCGATCAACAGGGAGTCCTACCAGGTCCAGGTGAAATCGCGATCGACCCTTCCAGAGTTTCGCGAGTATGGAGATCGGTTCAACCGGGACGAGTTCAGGAAACTCTTCTATGTCGTCCATTCCCCCGACGACGCCCTAGCAGCACACGAGGAGCCCGCGGACTCGGGGGTGGTGCTGGTCCCTCCCCGCCGGCTCTCCGCGATGGTCGTGGATGCGGGGCTGGTCGGGTGGGTGCTGGAGAAGACGATATGAGCGGCGGGGTGATCGAAGAATCGGTGGACGACACCGGTCGAAGAGCTGCTTCGCTCTTCCCGGTCACCGATCCTTCCGCAATTTCTCAAGACCCCTCCTGACAGCACTCTTTTACTACGGGATTCCTATCCCTCTGCGCCTTCATGAGGGTCAGCCGCGCTCATGAGTCGCGGATCTTTCCCAGTGCGTCTGCAGCGCTCTTTCGGATCTCGCGGTTTACTCTTCCTTCTCCATCTCGAGAACGCGCCTGTAGAGGGCATCATGGATCCGGAAGTTTCCCTGCTCCCGCAGCCGATCCATTTCTTCCTCAAGTGAAGAGACCAGCCCTTCCTGCTTCGCCTGTAGCAGCAGTCCGATAATACCGGTAACCGGAAGGCCATAGAGTCCCGCTACGCGGCGGGCCTCGCTCTCGTCGAGGAGCAGC